>NZ_JBQFSA010000026.1:0-575 GCF_056537745.1 Ruegeria sp. C12 | reverse complement strand
GGCTCGGCCATCCCGCGTCAGATCGACTTTGCCCGCATGCGTCAGATCGCCGACATGGTCGGCGCGTATCTGCACGTGGACATGGCGCATTTCGCCGGTCTGGTGGCGGCGGGCGAACACCCCTCTCCTTTCCCGCATGCGCATGTGGCGACCACAACGACTCACAAAACCCTGCGTGGTCCGCGTGGGGGTATGATCCTGACCAATGATGAAGATATCGCTAAGAAAGTGAACTCGGCGATCTTCCCCGGCATTCAGGGCGGCCCGCTGATGCATGTGATCGCGGCCAAGGCCGTGGCCTTTGGCGAGGCGCTGCGCCCTGAGTTCAAATCCTACATCCAGCAGGTCGTGACCAATGCGCAGGCGCTGTCGGACCAGCTGATCAAGGGTGGTCTGGACACGGTGACCCACGGCACCGACACCCATGTGGTTCTGGTCGACCTGCGCCCCAAGGGCGTCAAGGGCAACGCCACCGAAAAGGCTCTGGGCCGGGCGCATATCACCTGCAACAAGAACGGCGTGCCGTTTGACCCCGAAAAGCCGACCATCACGTCGGGCATCCGTCTGGGCAGCCC
>NZ_JBQFSA010000025.1:0-704 GCF_056537745.1 Ruegeria sp. C12 | reverse complement strand
CCGTTGCTTTCAACCTGAATCGCGCTCCAGCCGGGCAGGCTGTCAGGGCCGATCTGGTCCCCTCTCCATGTCACTTCCGTGCTGCCGTCGATCAGGTAAACCCCACGCGTCGACGAGGCCAGCGTTGTCGCGCCGTCATTTTCAACGGTCGTCGTGAAATGACCAATCGTGCCATCATTGTTCAGATCAGCACCATAGAACACCTCGACATCAATGACGTTGGTGATCGGCTGGCCGCTCACACGCACGCCTTGATCGTCAAGCGTCCACTCCGCATAGCGGCCATCTTCATGCTGCAGCAGGAGCAGGTAACCCGGACCGTTGCTTTCAACCTGAATCGCGCTCCAGCCGGGCAGGCTGTCAGGGCCGATCTGGTCCCCTCTCCATGTCACTTCCGTGCTGCCGTCGATCAGGTAAACCCCACGCGTCGACGAGGCCAGCGTTGTCGCGCCGTCATTTTCAACGGTCGTCGTGAAATGACCAATCGTGCCATCATTGTTCAGATCAGCACCATAGAACACCTCGACATCAATGACGTTGGTGATCGGCTGGCCGCTCACACGCACGCCTTGATCGTCAAGCGTCCACTCCGCATAGCGGCCATCTTCATGCTGCAGCAGGAGCAGGTAACCCGGACCGTTGCTTTCAACCTGAATCGCGCTCCAGCCGGGCAGGCTGTCAGGGCCGATCTGGTCCCCTCTCCA
>NZ_JBQFSA010000024.1:0-1462 GCF_056537745.1 Ruegeria sp. C12 | reverse complement strand
TGAGATGCTGTAACGGGGCCTGCGTCACGCACCGCCGTTGCCACTTGTCAGATCAGCATCGCGCTGTCGCCATTCCCGTATTGAACCCATATGGAGGATGACGGGATGAAGTTGTTTGTTGGATTGGATGTATCGCTTGCCAAGACCGCGATCTGCGTAGTCAGCGAGCATGGCCAGATTATCAAAGAAGCAGAGACTGAAAGTGAACCCGAAGTTCTGGCGCGCTGGTTGGATAAACTTGACGGCAGCATCGCTGCGATTGGCCTGGAGGCCGGGCCACTGTCGCAATGGCTACACCGAGGGCTGACTGAAGCTGGCCTTGATGCAGTGCTCATGGAAACCCGCCAGGTGAAAGGAGCGCTGAAGGCAATGCCGATCAAGACGGATCGACGCGATGCAGAAGGGATTGCACGCCTTCTTCATCTCGGCTGGTTCCGACCGGTCCACTGTAAATCCGTCTCTGCTCAGGAAACCCGAGCGGTTCTCGGCGCTCGAAAGGCTATCCAGCAGAATATGATCGCTCTGGAAATGTCGTTGCGCGGACTGCTGCGCAACTTTGGCCTCAAGGTTGGTGCGATCTCCCGCGGTAGGTTTGAGACACGCATTCGGGAATTAGCAGATGGCAATCCGATGCTGGAAACCGCAACAGAACCAATGCTGCGGGCCCGAGCGTCCCTGCGACAAGAACTGGCCGGTCTCGAAAAGCGCGTGCGCCAGTTGGCTTGGGATGATCCGGTTTGCCAACGCCTTATGTCGATGCCTGGAATTGGTGTCGTCGTAGCACTGACATTCCGTGCTGCGGTCGATGATCCTGCCCGCTTTCGGTCTTCAAAAAGAATTGGTCCCTGGGTTGGTTTGACGCCTGCGCGCAACCAGTCTGGTGAACGAGATATGTCTGGTGGCATTACCAAAGCTGGCGACGTCAATCTGCGGCGAGCATTGTGCCAGGCAGCAACTGTCATGATGAACCGTGGCCGATCAACATGGCTGAGAACATGGGGAGCCCAACTCGCACAACGCCGAGGCCGGAAAATTGCAATGGTCGCACTCGCACGCCGCATAGCGGTCATTCTTCATCGGATTTGGGTAGATGGCACAACCTTCCAGCCAGATGCGGCGCCGAACTCTGTCTGACAGGATGATATCCCTCCCGTTGCCTGCCTGATTGCAGGCTTTCGAGGTCCCGCAGGGACGTGGTTCCGATGATGCCGTGGTCAGGACTGTCGCAGGCATATGCCAAGCACGCCTATGAGATGGGCACTTCGGAATTACATCGAACCAGCATCATGTTGGCAGCCGCCGCGCTGACCACGAACCGAAGCATGTACCCTAAGGATCTCAGCCGGAAGCCGAGACAGAAAGCAGGAAGCGTCAAACTGAACCAACAGAACCGCCTTGGCGGATCGATTTGAGTGCACGAAAGCGCTTGACTGAACTGCCCCCGTTACCGAAGTCCTGAGCC
>NZ_JBQFSA010000023.1:0-3023 GCF_056537745.1 Ruegeria sp. C12 | reverse complement strand
TAGGGCGTCAGCAGGAAGAAGGTCAGGACCGATCCGAGGTGGATGGCCAGCAGTGCGGGCATCAGAGGCGTTGATCCGAGGGCATAGAGAACCAGCCCGCTGAGGCCCACAAACCCGAGCAACAGGATGAAGCCGATATCCCCGCCCCAGGCCGACGGATCGCCGAGGTCTCGGTCTGACTTTTGCTTGAGCAGCGCCATCGCACCACATCCCACCGTCAGCAGCAGCCCCCCGGAAATCCCGAACAGTTTCGGCAACGACCAGAACCCGTAAGGCGCGTGCATTCCGAAGACATAGTGCATGATCGTCGCCACCGAGGTCGACGCAAAGCACAGCAGGAAGCCATACATGATGGCGTGGTGGATGTGGCGTCGGCCCTGACTGAACCGGTCTTCGTCCTCGAAGTTGCAGCCCTCGCCATGGCCTGCGGCCAGATCCTGCATCTTGCCCGCACGTTTGAGCGCAACCGTCAGATCAGACATCTGGATCGGTTTGCCGCCAACCTCGGTCCAATAGCGCCTCAGGCTGAAGGCGATGCTGAACAGAGGCAGCAGGAATGCAGGCGCAAAGATCGCGACCATCGCGTTGTGGGACAGGACGGCATAAAACCCTTCGCCTCCGCTGGAACCGATGGCGCGGGTCGCCCAGAACAACAGGGCAAATCCGACCACAAGCGCCAGGGCGATGGCCCCGCCATGGGTGTGGAACCGTCGTGCCAGCGGCTGCGGCCATGCCAAGCTTTCCCAACTGTCGCGCCGCACTTCGGCCAGCGCCTTGGGCAGGTTCAGGTCAAACGCGTGCGGGGCGGTGTACTGGCAGGCGTAGTAACAGCCCCGGCAGTTATGGCACAGGTTGGCCAGTTGCGTGATGTCCCCATCCGAGAACGCGCGTTCCGCATGAAGCGACGGGAAGACCGAGCAATAGCCCTCGCAATAGCGGCAGGCGTTGCAGATCTCGGCCTGGCGGCGGGCTTCCTGAATAAGATCAGTTTGCATAAGCGGCGGCCTCTCGTCCTGCGATGCGTCCAAAGACAGTTCCGATGGTCATGCCAAAGCCCGCCAGATAGCCTTGCCCAAGGATGGACCCGGCCATCGTTTCCCCGGCCGCCCACAGGTTTTTGATCTTACCGCTGGGCGTCGAGCACTGGGCCGTCTCGTCAACCTTCAACCCAAGATAGGTAAAGGTCACGCCGGTCCGCAGCGAGTAGCCATAAAACGGCGGTTCGGTAATTGGGCGCGCCCAGTTGGTCTTGGGCGGGATCAGGCCCGAGGTCGCCACCCCGTCCAGTTCGGTCGGATGAAACCCGCTGATGTCGCCGCAAGCGGCGTTGAATGCGCTGACGGTTGCTTTCAGTTTGTCCGCAGGCAGGTCCATCATCCCGGCCAATTCGTCCAACGTGTTCGCCTTTAGCGGCGGGAACACGGACGGCATGAACAGGTTCAGCGACTTGGCGTCGATGATGGCATATCCCACCTGATCCGGCTGCGCCGCCACCAAACGGCCCCAGATCGCATAGCGCTTGGGCCAGACGTCTTCGCCCTCGTCATAGAACCGCTCGGCATGTTTGTTCACGACGATGGAAAACGGCACGCAGTCCAGACGGGTGACGATGCCGCCGTCGAATTTCGGCGCGCGCCCGTCAATGGCAACGGCATGGCATTGGGTCGGGTCGCCGACGCTTTCTACGCCTTGATCCAGCAGATCAGACAGGACCACGCCTCGGTTGTACGGCGTTCCCCGGATCAGGAAGTTCTTCGCAGGCTCACCCCAGGCGCGGGTGAGCCAATCTGTGTCTGCCTGAAAGCCGCCGGAGGCAACGATGACCGCCTTGGGCGCGATGCGATGAGACTGGCCTTCATAGGTGTAATCCACCCACTCGATCTGGTCGCTGTTCAGTTCCAGATGCGTCACAGCGGCCTCATACAGCACATCTACACCCAGCCCCGCCGCCGTCCGGTAATAGGCATTCACCAGAGATTTGCCGCCCCCCATGAAAAACGCATTGGTCCGTGCCAATGACAATGTGCCGGAAAGCGACGGCTGAAACCGGACCCCATGCTCTTGCATCCAAGGAAGGCATTCCTCGGAGGTGCGGATCGCGAGGCGGGCAAGATGTTCATCGGTTTTGCCGCCGGTGACTTTCAGCAGATCCGAGAGGTATTCGTCTTCGCCATACGCCTCGACGAGCGGGCCCAACGGGCCCGAATGCATACAGCGAAAGTTGCGCGTATGGCGCGAGTTTCCGCCGCGATAAGGTTTTGGCGCCGTCTCAAGGATCAGAACGCGCGCGCCTGCCTCAGCCGCAGTCATCGCGGCGCAGAGGGCTGCGTTCCCACCGCCAATCACAGCGATATCGTAAGCTTCCTTTGGGGTGGCCATATCCTGTCTACCTACTGGCTTTCGTCGATTGAGCGGTCGCGGTCCTGCAACGCGCGGATGCGCATCCGTTGTGCCGCCTGGATATGCGCGCGCATCTCTGTCTCGGCCGCTGCGCCATCGCGGGCCTTCAAAGCCGCCATGATGCGCCGATGCTCGGCCACTGCGGCCTCGGCGCGGTCGCTATCCAGCAATTGCGAGGGCCCCAGGATCAACAGCGCCTTTTGCAAGGAGAGCATGGATTTTGCCAGAAACCGGTTCTTGGCCGCATCCAGCAGGGTCGCGTGAAAGATCTTGTTGATTTGGGCTGCATCGGGGCCAGTACCCGCCTCGGCCAACCGGTCGTTCAAAAGGTCCAGTTCATCCAATTCGACATCCGATGCCGCGCGGGCTGCCAGACGGGCCGCTGTCCCTTCAAGCACCGCGCGCATCTCATAGAGTTCCATGACCTCGGCGTAATCCAGACTGCGCACGGTGGCACCTTGCCGTGGCACATGCGTGACCAGCCCGTCGGCCTCCAACTGCCTTATCGCCTCGCGCACCGGGGTACGGCTGACGCCCAACCGTTCCGAGAGCTCAATCTCACGCAGCCGGTCGCCGGGCAGAAGAGTGCCCTCGCGAATCTCGTCCAGCAGGCGCTGATACGC
>NZ_JBQFSA010000022.1:0-4130 GCF_056537745.1 Ruegeria sp. C12 | reverse complement strand
AACTGAACCAACAGAACCGCCTTGGCGGATCGATTTGAGTGCACGAAAGCGCTTGACTGAACTGCCCCCGTTACCGAAGTCCTGAGCCTAGAGCCAATCTAGGTCCACGAATTTATCCACACTCATCGCGACGAACTGCTTCCGTCAGCGATATTGTGTTTTTTAAATACGCAGAATTACCTGATTACAACAAAGCCGAGCATCCCCGCTCTGTCGGCACCTTGAGTTTTCGCTGTTTCGAGATGGCCTCTCACGGCTTTGGTTGTTTGACTACCTTCTTTTGTCCCAAGTTTCTAAAACACCAGGATAGGTTGTTCTCTATCATGGATTGCTTCTATGGAGAATTGATTCCACGGTCAGGTGACCAACGCCCTTTTGTTTTGAATATGCCGCCGAATCAGATTGCTAATCTGTTTGCCTCTAAACGGTACGTAACGTGCCGGCGAGGGCGCGTAATCTGCAGACGAGATCTCGGGAAAGAGAAAGAGAATTTCTTCATAAGCCTCCTCGCCGATGCTATTTAATGCCATCGGGCCAGTGAACAAGCTTTCTGCCGGTGCTCCTTCTGCTAAGACGACTTCGTGATTGTCAAACAGCACATGAAAGTAAGTGACTGACTGGGCGCTGTCATCCACAAAAATACCGGGCAAGGCGACAAGCTTATGCGCAGATATTAAAACCTCCGCATCACCAAACATTCGTTTCGCGATCGGTGACCGAACAAGTATACGATGCTGCGGCGAAACAAGCAGGTCCCGTCTTGGCAACCCGTCACCCAGCGCATCCGCGTTAATCCGAATGGGCCGCAACTTGGGCTAGAGTTCAAGGTCTTCAGAGTTCAAACTCCGTGATCCAATCCAGCGAATGCTTTGAAGACCATTGTCCAGTGTCAAAACTTCGTCACTGACGCTGAGTGTTTCTATAGGACGAGGACCATTACTAGTATCTAGCATCGTGCCCGCAGCAAAACACGGTACAACTGTGTCAACATCGACGGATGGACCGTTGTCAAGGATAGGCCCAAATGTAAGCGTTGTGTTGAGTGGTGGCACCGATCCACTAATAAAAGCAATGAAGAAACCATCCTCGGCATTGACACCGTTGCTCGTGCCATCGCCGTTGATATCGTAGTCAACAATACCAATCTGGTAGGTGTTGGTACCGTCGTTGACTTGAATTGTATAATCCCAAAAAATGGCATTTCCCAGATACGTCTGGGTAGGGTCATTTGGCGTTTCATTTACAACGTTGTCACCATCAATGATGGTTCCATCCGCGCCGTCTGAAATCGTGATTTGGCTGTAAGCGCTGATCTCAAATGTTGATCCGAAAGTGGCGAAGCCAGCGGCTGCGTCAGTCATTGTCGTATCAGTGCGAAAGGCTCCGTAGAGGTTTATGGGCATCCGGTTTTCCTGCTGTGTTTTGATCTACTGGTTTTTTTAAGTTGCAATCTCGCCACATAACGAAATCATCAAACCGTAGGACCGAGGCTAAGTAGCCAATGGCAAGTCGGCCTTTCCTATCTGTCCCTTTTCGAATTGGAATATTCGGTTGTCACACGGGAATCCCATCAATGAAGCGATATGAGCTTTGTTTTCAAGCCGATCAATAACTAGACACAAGAAGTCACCAATGCACACTTCGCAAAACGCTATGTAGATCAAGTCGGACCTAATCTCACGATAGCGATATGGGATGTCATCATATCGGTTCGAAATGCAATTTGCGTTATTGACCGCCCAAAAGCTCGCGGTGGTGTGATAAAACCTGATGACGTGGCGCAATCCATCTCTACATGAGTATTCAATACTCGTTCCATCTAGCGATCTAACAGAATTGCTTTTTTCTTTGCCGTGAGCATTGTGCTCTAAACTCATGAAATCGTTTCCTTAAGTTCTGTCGCAAGCCTTGCTTTCGCGCAGTTAGCTTGCGACGATACGTCCTTTCTAGCTCCAAAAACCTCTTCCGCCACCAAGCTTGGTGTTTTCAATCAACTTCCTTGGTTGTGAGTGAGTGAACCCTAGAATACAGCTGAGAATTTTGTCATACAGAACGAGGTAAATTAGCGGATCGCCCAACTAAGAATCGCGACAAGCCTTGACCGCAACTCTGACGGCCTTTTCCAAGTGAGTCTTCTCGGTTCTTACGAATCCAATAAAACTAGGAACAGCGGCCATTCTGGCTTCGCCCTTTTCAGTCTCGATTCCCCCACGCCATTTCCGAAGTTTCTGCATTATGATGAGGCCTTCAATCACTTGTCAGCGACAGTCTCGCGAGTCGGTTACTCAGACAATTCTTCTCGGGGTGATTGCGTTACCCATGAACATACTCTTGAAACCGATGCTAACCAAAAGGCCCAAGAAAGTGAAATTGCCTTTTCTTTAGAAAGTTGTAAGCTTTTCTTATGAGAATTACCCTTCGCCATCTTGCATACTTTGAAGCTTTCTGTGAGCTAGGGCACTTTAGTCTCGCTGCGGAAACCGCGCACGTCACTCAGCCTGCGCTGTCGACCAAAATACGGGAACTTGAGGAAATTCTAGGTACACCTTTGGTCGATCGGACGACGAGGCCGTTCAAACCGACACCGTTCGGGCGAGAGGTACTTGAGCGAACCAAAGGTATTCTGACAAAAGTCAATGAACTGGAGGCCAGTGCCAGATACCGTCGTGGTTTGAATGGCCCATTTAAGCTGGGCGCGATTCCGACTATCGCGCCTTTCTTGCTGCCGTCAGCGCTTCAGACCGCAAGGAAAGAGCTACCAGATCTCGAGCTTCAGATTCTAGAAGCAACTACAGATGACTTGATGGAAGAGTTAGAATGCGGCCGAATAGACGCGTGTGTTCTAGCAACACCTGTCCCGGAAGAGGCCTATGTTCAACATTACCTCTTTTCTGATCGTTTTGTTCTTGCTCTCAGTATTGAGCAAGCCAAGAAGATGGGGCTTTGTGATGGCCACATTGTATTGGACCAAATGCCGCCGGTCAGGCTGTTACTACTTTCGGATGGGCATTGCCTCCGGGAACAAACTCGAGACCTATGCAAATTCGCAAGCCAGGAATCGCTCAACCAAATCGGTTCGAGCTCCCTTCAGACGGTAATGGGTTTGACAGCGAGTGGCTATGGAGTGACTCTGCTTCCCGAAATTTCCCTTGGCGAGACTGTATTTGATGGTTCACTCGTAGCGCTTCGACTGGCCAAGCCTGAGCCTGATCGGGAGATTTCTCTGGTCACGAAATCCTGCTTACAAGATGCTATGAGTATCGAACCGCTTTCGAATATCCTAGCGGAGACAGGCAAGACACGTGTAACGCAGTTGAGGGGGAATTTGGAAAGAATCCACAACCCTTAGGTAGGCCGCACTCATCGCTCGGCAACCAAACACCAGCAGAAGCGCGTCGGACGCTTGAGCAATTGGAGGGCTCCGCGCCCGACGCGCTTGCCCAAACTGACGACGAAGAATATGAAAACAAGACCCGCAGACTCTCGTTATGAATGAGGGAGCCTCGGGGAGCAGGTCAGTTTCTAACGTAACTTAACTAGGCTCAGGCCCCATTGATTTCCAGGTGGCCGCGTGATTCACGGTACGCAATACAAGCGGTGAACATGTCTGATCTTTTCTGGTTGAGTGACGTCCAGATGGCGCGTCTTGAGCCCTTCTTCCCTAAATCCCACGGCAAACCCCGCGTCGATGATTGGCGGGTCTTGAGCGGCATTATCTTCATCAATCGCAATGGGTTACGGTGGCGGGATGCGCCTAAGGAATACGGCCCGCACAAGACGCTCTACAATCGTTGGAAGCGCTGGAGCGATAAGGGCATCTTTGCCAAGATGATGACAGGTTTGGCCGCCGATCATAGTGAGGAAAAGACCGTGATGATCGACGCGACCTACCTGAAAGCGCATCGCACAGCGTCCAGCTTGGGTGTGGTAAAGGGGGGCGTGGACGCCTGATTGGCCGAACTAAGGGCGACATGAACACCAAACTGATGCCATCTGCGACAGCCAAGGCCGCCCTCTGAACCTGTTCGTGACCGCCGGGCAGGTCAGCGACTACATCGGTGCAAGGGCGCTGCTGAATAGCATTCCTGATGTTGATTGGCTGCTCGGGGGTCGCGGTTAGGACGCCGACT
>NZ_JBQFSA010000021.1:0-4445 GCF_056537745.1 Ruegeria sp. C12 | reverse complement strand
TGCACGTTGAGTTGGGAGGTAAGCTGGTTGATTTTGCGGGCTGGGAGATGCCTGTTCAGTATCCGATGGGGATTATGGGGGAACATAAGCAGTGTCGTGAGAAGGCGGCGGTGTTTGATGTGTCTCATATGGGTCAGGTGATCCTGCGCGGTGAGAATGTGGGTGAGAAGCTGGAGGCGATCTGCCCGCAGGCCTATGCGACCTTGAAAGAGGGCAAGGCGCGGTACGGGTTTTTCACCAACGCGGATGGCGGGATCATGGACGATTTGATCGTGTCGAATGCGGGGGATCATTTCTTTGTGGTGGTGAACGCGGCGCTGCGGCATCAGGACATTCCGCATATGAAGGCGAACCTCGAAGGCGTAGACGTGACCGAGATCTTCGACCGGGCGCTGGTGGCGGTGCAAGGCCCCAAGGCCGAGGATGTTGTGGGGGAACTCTGCCCTGCGGCGCGGGATCTGAAGTTCATGGAAACCACCGTGGCCGACATTATGGGCACCGAATGCCGCATCTCGCGGCTGGGCTATACCGGCGAGGACGGGTATGAGATCTCGATCCCCGAGGACAAGGCGATCGAGATCACCAAGGCCTTTCTGGCGCATGAAGATTGCGAACCGGCCGGTCTGGGCGCGCGCGACAGCCTGCGGCTGGAGGCGGGGCTGTGCCTTTATGGCAATGACATCGATCAGAGCACCTCACCCATCGAGGCCAGCCTTGGCTGGGCAATCCAGAAGCGCCGCAAGGAAGAGGGCGGGTTCCCGGGTGCCGAGCGTGTCCAACGCGAACTGGCCGAGGGTGCCGCCCGCAAGCTGGTGGGCATCAAGCCCGATGGCCGCGCCCCGGCGCGTCAGGGCGTGGAGATCCAGTGCAGCAATGGCAACAGCATCGGTCAGATCACCTCGGGCAGCTTTGGCCCCACGGTGGGCGGCCCGGTGGCGATGGGCTACGTGTCCGCCGGTCACGGCGAGCCGGGAGAGAAGGTGAACCTGATCATCCGGGGCAAGGCGCAACCGGCGCAGATCGTGGCGCTGCCCTTTGTCACCCAGAATTACAAGCGTTGAAGTCAGGAGAGAGACAGCATGGCAACCTATTATTCCGAAGAGCATGAATGGCTGACCGTCGAAGGGGACGTGGCCACTCTGGGCATCACCAAACATGCCGCCGAGCAGCTGGGCGAAGTGGTCTTTGTCGAGCAGCAGGAAGTGGGTGACGAGTTCGAGAAGGACGGCGAGATCGGCGTGATCGAATCCGTCAAGGCGGCCTCGGAACTCTACGCCCCGGTGGATGGCGAGATTGTCGAGGTCAACGAGGCGCTGGCCGACAACCCCGGCGCGCTGAACGAAGACCCCGAGGGCGAGGCCTGGATCTACAAGGTCAAGATCGCGGACGCGTCGCAGCTTGAGGATCTGATGGACGAAGCCGGCTACAAAGCCTTCATCGGCTAAGAAATCACGGCGGATCCTTGCGGGGGTCCGTCCTTCATCTGGCTAAAAATATCCCCGCCGGAGGCATCCGCCACAGCGGCCGGGCGAGACATTCCCTGAGGAGCGCAAAGATGGCCTTCAAACTGACCGATTACGAAGCCTATGACTTCGCCAACCGCCGCCATATCGGGCCCAGCCCGACCGAGATGCGCGACATGCTCAAGGTGATTGGCTTCAAGACGCTGGACGAGCTGATCGACGCCACCGTCCCGCCTGCGATCCGGCAGAAGGAGCCGCTGGACTGGGGTCCGGCGATGACCGAACGCGACGCTCTGTTCCACATGAAAGAGGTGGCGAGCAAGAACACCGTTCTGACCTCGCTGATCGGTCAGGGCTATTATGGCACCACCACGCCCGCGCCGATCCTGCGCAACATTCTGGAAAACCCGGCCTGGTACACCGCCTATACGCCCTATCAGCCCGAGATCAGCCAGGGCCGTCTTGAAGCGCTGCTGAACTTCCAGACTATGGTCAGCGACCTGACCGGGCTGGACGTGGCCAACGCGTCCTTGCTGGACGAAGCCACAGCCGCGGCCGAAGCCATGGCCATGGCCAAGCGCGGCGGGCGGTCGAAAGCCAATAACGCGGCTTTCTTCGTCGACAAGAACTGCCACCCGCAGACCATCGCGGTGATCAAAACCCGCGCCGAGCCTCTGGGCATCGACGTGCAGGTGGCCGATCCGGACACGCTGGACGCGGGCGCCGTCTTTGGCGCGATCTTCCAGTATCCCGGCACCCATGGCCATGTGCGCGACTTCACATCGGAAATCGCGGCGCTGCACGAACATAAAGCCATCGCCATTGTCGCCGCCGACATCCTGTCGCTGGCCCTGCTGAAATCCCCCGGCGAGATGGGCGCGGATATCGCCATCGGCTCGACCCAGCGCTTTGGCGTGCCGATGGGCTATGGCGGCCCGCATGCCGCTTACATGGCGACCACCGACAAGCTGAAACGCTCGATGCCGGGCCGGATCATCGGTGTCAGCATCGACAGCCGCGGCAACAAGGCCTACCGGCTGTCGCTGCAGACCCGCGAGCAACACATTCGGCGCGAGAAGGCGAACTCGAATGTCTGCACCGCGCAGGCGCTGCTGGCGGTGATTGCCTCGATGTATGCGGTCTATCACGGCCCCGACGGCATCAAGGCCATCGCGCAATCGGTGCACCGCAAGACCTCGCGTCTGGCCGCCGGTCTGGAAGAGGCGGGCTTTGCCGTTGAACCGGAAGTGTTCTTTGACACGATCACGGTTGAGGTCGGCCACCTGCAGACAACGGTGATGGAGGCCGCCGTGGCGCGCGGCGTCAACCTGCGCAAGGTCGGCGAGACAAAAGTGGGCATCAGCCTGGACGAACAGACCCGCCCCGAGACCATCGAGGCCGTCTGGGGTGCCTTCGGCATTGACCGCACCGATGACAGCTCGAACGTCGCTTACCGCCTGCCCGATTACGCGCTGCGGGAAAGCGAATACCTGACCCACCCGATCTTCCACCAGAACCGGGCCGAGGCCGAGATCACCCGCTATATGCGCCGTCTGGCCGACCGCGATCTGGCGCTGGACCGGGCGATGATCCCGCTGGGGTCCTGCACCATGAAGCTGAACGCCACGATCGAGATGATCCCGGTCACCTGGCCCGAGTTCGGCAACCTGCACCCGTTCTGCCCCGAAGATCAGGCGCAGGGCTATCACGAGATGATCGCCGATCTGAACGACAAGCTGTGCCAGATCACCGGCTATGACGCGATCAGCCAACAGCCCAACTCGGGCGCGCAGGGCGAATATGCGGGTCTCTTGACCATCCGCAACTACCACTTCGCCCGTGGCGAAGGGCAGCGCAATGTCTGCCTGATCCCGACCTCGGCCCATGGCACCAACCCGGCCTCGGCCCAGATGGTGGGCTGGCAGGTTGTGCCGGTGCAGGCGGATGAGAACGGCAATATCGACCTGAATGACTTCCGCGCCAAGGCGGAAAAGCATTCCGATCATCTGGCCGCCTGCATGATCACCTATCCGTCCACCCATGGCGTCTTTGAGACCACCGTGCAGGAAGTCTGCCAGATCACCCATGACCATGGCGGTCAGGTCTATATCGACGGGGCCAACATGAATGCCATGGTCGGCCTGTCGCGTCCCGGAGACATTGGCGGCGATGTCAGCCACCTGAACCTGCACAAGACCTTCTGCGTCCCCCATGGCGGCGGCGGCCCCGGCATGGGTCCGATCGGCGTCAAGGCGCATCTGACCGAACACCTGCCCGGCCACCCGGAATACGGCACCGCCGTGGGTCCGGTCTCGGCGGCGCCCTTTGGCTCGCCGTCCATTCTGCCGGTCTCGTGGGCCTATGTGCTGCTGATGGGCGGTGCCGGTCTGACGCAGGCGACCAAAGTGGCGATCCTGAACGCCAACTATATCGCGGCGCGTCTGAAGGAGGCCTATCCGATCCTCTACACCTCGGAAACAGGCCGGGTGGCGCATGAATGCATCCTCGACACCCGTCCCCTGGACGAGGCGGCGCATGTCAGCGTTGACGACATCGCCAAACGTCTGGTCGATTCAGGCTTCCACGCCCCCACCATGAGCTGGCCGGTGGCCGGAACCCTGATGGTGGAGCCCACGGAATCGGAACCCATGGCCGAGCTCGACCGCTTCTGCGACGCCATGCTCTCGATCCGAGCGGAAGCGCAGGACATCATCGACGGCAAGATCGACGCCGACAACAACCCGCTGAAAAACGCCCCCCACACGGTGCGCGATCTGGTCGGAGACTGGGACCGCCCCTATAGCCGCGAACAGGCCTGCTTCCCCCCGGGCTCCATGGGCGTCGACAAATACTGGTCCCCCGTCAACCGCGTCGACAACGCATACGGAGACCGAAACCTCGTCTGCACATGCCCCCCAATGGACGCATACAAAGACGCAGCTGAATAACAACAAAACCCCCCGCCACAAAAAGGCGGGGGGT
>NZ_JBQFSA010000020.1:0-5945 GCF_056537745.1 Ruegeria sp. C12 | reverse complement strand
CCCTTCACCGGCGCTGCTGAGGCGCTGGGACGCGGCGGAAGCGGCGGAGACGCATCGGAGAGACGGTGGGCATTCGGAGGTTTTTGATTGGGCGGTAGCGCTGAGTGATTGGCGTTATGGTCTGGTTTTGGGTCTTGGGTGTTTTGTTCTTTGACATTGATGGATAACTGAAGAGATATGTGGGCGGTTTGGTTCGTTTCGACGGATTGAATGTCTGTATATCGCGCTGGTAGGGGTGACTGTCCCGATGACCAGTGTCAGCTTCACTGTTTGTACGGCTTTCGGTTTCTGATGAAACCAGAAGCACAGACAAACAGATGACTTTTGGTTGTACTCTTGGCTAGCCGGCTGAGGGTGTCGCTTAATCGTGCTCGAGTAGCCGAATAGGCGGTAGCACAACCAAAGATGTGCAGAGGTTCGAACGTCAAGGATATGGTCGTAAGATCATTTCAACTTGAGAGTTTGATCCTGGCTCAGAACGAACGCTGGCGGCAGGCCTAACACATGCAAGTCGAGCGCGCCTTTCGGGGTGAGCGGCGGACGGGTTAGTAACGCGTGGGAATATGCCCTTTGGTACGGAATAGCCTCTGGAAACGGAGAGTAATACCGTATGAGCCCTTCGGGGGAAAGATTTATCGCCAAAGGATTAGCCCGCGTTAGATTAGGTAGTTGGTGGGGTAATGGCCTACCAAGCCTACGATCTATAGCTGGTTTTAGAGGATGATCAGCAACACTGGGACTGAGACACGGCCCAGACTCCTACGGGAGGCAGCAGTGGGGAATCTTGGACAATGGGGGCAACCCTGATCCAGCCATGCCGCGTGAGTGATGAAGGCCTTAGGGTCGTAAAGCTCTTTCGCCTGTGAAGATAATGACGGTAGCAGGTAAAGAAACCCCGGCTAACTCCGTGCCAGCAGCCGCGGTAATACGGAGGGGGTTAGCGTTGTTCGGAATTACTGGGCGTAAAGCGCACGTAGGCGGATCGGAAAGTTGGGGGTGAAATCCCGGGGCTCAACCCCGGAACTGCCTCCAAAACTATCGGTCTAGAGTTCGAGAGAGGTGAGTGGAATTCCGAGTGTAGAGGTGAAATTCGTAGATATTCGGAGGAACACCAGTGGCGAAGGCGGCTCACTGGCTCGATACTGACGCTGAGGTGCGAAAGTGTGGGGAGCAAACAGGATTAGATACCCTGGTAGTCCACACCGTAAACGATGAATGCCAGTCGTCGGGTAGCATGCTATTCGGTGACACACCTAACGGATTAAGCATTCCGCCTGGGGAGTACGGTCGCAAGATTAAAACTCAAAGGAATTGACGGGGGCCCGCACAAGCGGTGGAGCATGTGGTTTAATTCGAAGCAACGCGCAGAACCTTACCAACCCTTGACATCCCGGGACCGGTCCAGAGATGGATCTTTCACTTCGGTGACTCGGTGACAGGTGCTGCATGGCTGTCGTCAGCTCGTGTCGTGAGATGTTCGGTTAAGTCCGGCAACGAGCGCAACCCACATCCCTAGTTGCCAGCAGTTCGGCTGGGCACTCTATGGAAACTGCCCGTGATAAGCGGGAGGAAGGTGTGGATGACGTCAAGTCCTCATGGCCCTTACGGGTTGGGCTACACACGTGCTACAATGGCAGTGACAATGGGTTAATCCCAAAAAACTGTCTCAGTTCGGATTGGGGTCTGCAACTCGACCCCATGAAGTCGGAATCGCTAGTAATCGCGTAACAGCATGACGCGGTGAATACGTTCCCGGGCCTTGTACACACCGCCCGTCACACCATGGGAGTTGGTTCTACCCGACGGCCGTGCGCTAACCTTTTGGAGGCAGCGGACCACGGTAGGATCAGCGACTGGGGTGAAGTCGTAACAAGGTAGCCGTAGGGGAACCTGCGGCTGGATCACCTCCTTTCTAAGGATGTTCCTAGCATCTTGAGTTCGCTCTTGATCGTGGAACACTTAGCAGAAGATCAACAAACAAAGTTGGTCAAACTCATGAGCCGAGCCGTCCTCATATCTCTTCAGAAAATCAGGATCTTGCGAATAGGCGCGAGGTCCGGCAAGGGGCCTTAGCTCAGCTGGGAGAGCGCCTGATTTGCATTCAGGAGGTCAGGAGTTCGATCCTCCTAGGCTCCACCAAGCCTTTTGCAAAGCAAAGGGCACACAGATAAAGGCCCTTGTATGAACCACTATGGGGGCTGGCCCTCTCGGCATCTTTTCTTTGAAAAGAGCCTGTCGGGCGACGCCGATTTTGCGAAGCAAAATCAGCTGGGTCGGTAGCTCAGGTGGTTAGAGCGCACGCCTGATAAGCGTGAGGTCGGAGGTTCAAGTCCTCCTCGACCCACCACTTTCCTTTCAATTTGATCATCGAGCACTTGTTTGAGTGCTGGATCATCCAATTGGATGAATTGACATCGTATAGAGAGAAATCAATCAACACTGTTTGATTGGCGCCGAGTGTGGCGTTGATCTCAGTCGTTCTCCTCTTCGGAGGGGCGGGTTGTGACACGGGTGTTTCCTCGCCTGTCCACGGCTATCGCGGCTGAAACGAACAGAGTTGTCCAAGTCAAGTACACTAACCCGCATAACTTAACGGTTATGCATTGTCTTCCATTCTCTGCGTGGGGCCGACCGACATCGGCAGCGCGGGTTCCAGGATGGAAGGCGGGAAAGTATGCTTTTGGTTCAGTAAGAGAGACGGGTTGTTACCAGCGCCTGTCATTGGATTTGCTTCGCAAATCCTGTCTTTCTCTTTCTGGATCAAATCAAGCGCGAGAAGGGCGTTTGGTGAATGCCTTGGCAGCAAGAGGCGATGAAAGACGTGATACTCTGCGATAAGCCATGGGGAGCTGAGAATAAGCTTTGATCCATGGATTTCTGAATGGGGCAACCCACCTGAATGTTTGTTATTGTTAGCTCTGCTAATCAATAATGAGCATGAACAGGTACTTAAGACCTGAATACATAGGGTTTTAAGAGCAAACCCGGGGAACTGAAACATCTAAGTACCCGGAGGAAAGGAAATCAATTGATACTCCCCTAGTAGCGGCGAGCGAACGGGGACCAGCCGAGCCGGATGAGTGAGAAGAACACGTTGGGAAGCGTGGCCATAGCGGGTGACAGCCCCGTATTCGAAGCTTTGACGGACGTATTAAGTAGGGCGGAACACGTGAAATTCTGTCTGAAGATCGGAGGACCACCTTCGAAGGCTAAGTACTCCTTGCTGACCGATAGCGAACCAGTACCGTGAGGGAAAGGTGAAAAGCACCCCGACGAGGGGAGTGAAACAGTACCTGAAACCGAACGCCTACAATCAGTCGGAGGCTCCTTGCGAGCTGACGGCGTACCTTTTGTATAATGGGTCATCGACTTGGTCTCACGAGCAAGCTTAAGCCGTTAGGTGTAGGCGTAGCGAAAGCGAGTCTTAATAGGGCGTATGAGTTCGTGGGATCAGACCCGAAACCGAGTGATCTAGGCATGGCCAGGTTGAAGGTAAGGTAACACTTACTGGAGGACCGAACCCACATCCGTTGAAAAGGATCGGGATGAGCTGTGCCTAGGGGTGAAAGGCCAATCAAACTCGGAGATAGCTGGTTCTCTGCGAAATCTATTTAGGTAGAGCGTCATCCGAATACCCCGGGGGGTAGAGCACTGGATGGGTAATGGGGCCCCACAGGCTTACTGATCCTAACCAAACTCCGAATACCCGGGAGTACTAGATGGCAGACACACTGCGGATGCTAACGTCCGTAGTGGAGAGGGAAACAACCCTGACCTACGACTAAGGCCCCCAATTCATGGCTAAGTGGGAAAGCAGGTGGGACGACCAAAACAACCAGGAGGTTGGCTTAGAAGCAGCCATCCTTTAAAGATAGCGTAACAGCTCACTGGTCTAAATAAGTTGTCCTGCGGCGAAGATGTAACGGGGCTCAAGCCATGAGCCGAAGTCTAGGGATGCGTAAGCATCGGTAGCAGAGCGTAGTGTGACATAGTTCCTATCCTCTTTAGCGTCTTTCGGGACGCCTTGGAGGATATTTGGAGCTTTCGATGAAGCGGGCGCGTGAGCGATCCCGTGGAGAGATCACTAGTGAGAATGATGACATGAGTAGCGACAAAGAGTGTGAGAGACACTCTCGCCGAAAGTCCAAGGGTTCCTGCTTAAAGCTAATCTGAGCAGGGTAAGCCGGCCCCTAAGCCGAGGCCGAAAGGCGTAGGCGATGGGAACTAGGTTAATATTCCTAGGCCAGGAGGATGTGACGGATCACAGGTGTAGTTCAATCTTATCGGATTGATTGGGCTGCTGAGTGGTTCCTGGAAATAGCCCTCCATCAGACCGTACCCTAAACCGACACAGGTGGACTGGTAGAGCATACCAAGGCGCTTGAGAGAACGATGTTGAAGGAACTCGGCAAAATACCTCCGTAAGTTCGCGAGAAGGAGGCCCGGTTCCTAGGCAACTAGGGGCTGGGGGCACAAACCAGGGGGTGGCGACTGTTTATTAAAAACACAGGGCTCTGCGAAGTCGCAAGACGACGTATAGGGTCTGACGCCTGCCCGGTGCCTGAAGGTTAAAAGGAGAGGTGAGAGCCTTGAATTGAAGCCCAGGTAAACGGCGGCCGTAACTATAACGGTCCTAAGGTAGCGAAATTCCTTGTCGGGTAAGTTCCGACCTGCACGAATGGCGTAACGACTTCCCCGCTGTCTCCAACATCGACTCAGCGAAATTGAATTGCCTGTCAAGATGCAGGCTTCCCGCGGTTAGACGGAAAGACCCCGTGCACCTTTACTACAGCTTCGCACTGGCATCAGGATTGTGATGTGCAGGATAGGTGGTAGGCTTTGAAGCAGGAACGCAAGTACCTGTGGAGCCTCCCTTGAGATACCACCCTTCGCACTCTTGATGTCTAACCGCGGTCCGTTATCCGGATCCGGGACCCTGCGTGGCGGGTAGTTTGACTGGGGCGGTCGCCTCCTAAAGCGTAACGGAGGCGCGCGAAGGTTGGCTCAGAGCGGTCGGAAATCGCTCGTTGAGTGCAATGGCAGAAGCCAGCCTGACTGCAAGACTGACAAGTCGAGCAGAGTCGAAAGACGGCCATAGTGATCCGGTGGTCCCGAGTGGAAGGGCCATCGCTCAACGGATAAAAGGTACGCCGGGGATAACAGGCTGATACTGCCCAAGAGTCCATATCGACGGCAGTGTTTGGCACCTCGATGTCGGCTCATCTCATCCTGGGGCTGGAGCAGGTCCCAAGGGTACGGCTGTTCGCCGTTTAAAGAGGTACGTGAGCTGGGTTTAGAACGTCGTGAGACAGTTCGGTCCCTATCTGCCGTGGGTGTAGGAGACTTGAGAGGAGTTGCCCCTAGTACGAGAGGACCGGGGTGAACGATCCACTGGTGGACCAGTTGTCGTGCCAACGGCAGTGCTGGGTAGCTATGATCGGACAGGATAACCGCTGAAGGCATCTAAGCGGGAAGCCCCCCTCAAAACAAGGTCTCCCTGAGGGCCGTGGAAGACCACCACGTCAATAGGCCGGAGATGTAAGCGCAGTAATGCGTTCAGTTGACCGGTACTAATCGCCCGATAGGCTTGATTTGATCCAGTAACAGAAAGACAAATCAAACCAGAAGCATACACCGACCTTGAGTTGGACAATTACGTCGCTTTTGCTACGCAAACAGCGACGGTGTTGATTGAAAACACAACCGGGCAGGACCGCGCATCCGCTTCGCGAATACGCTGCCTCCTGCTCGTCGCTTTTTTGCTCCGCAAAAACAGCGACGTGGGCTTTTCCTCGGTTTGGTGGTCATAGCGCAAGTGAAACACCCGGTCCCATACCGAACCCGGAAGTTAAGCACTGCCGCGCCAATGGTACTTGGGCTTAAGCCCCGGGAGAGTAGGTCACCGCCAAACCTAGTAAAAGCCCATATCTCTCTTACGATCGAAA
>NZ_JBQFSA010000019.1:0-9711 GCF_056537745.1 Ruegeria sp. C12 | reverse complement strand
TCAGCTCTCCGATCTGCACGTCCATTGCAGCACGCAGATGCGGATCTTCGACCTCTCGTGCAAGAGCCTCCATGTTCTCGATGGAGTTCACAATGTCCTTGGTCTGCTGTTCGTAATTCTCGAAACCGGCCTGACCCAGAGCGGATTGCATATACTGAACATAGCGATCACCGGGCGACTGATAGTCGTCGGAATCCTGAAAACCTTTGTCGCCGGACAGATCCGCAAGGGACGAATAGTAGGGGTGATACAGGTCGTATTCCTGAGCATCGTTCATGTGCTGAGAAACCAAAGCCTGCATATCGTTCAGATCAACCGGCTCCCCCGACCGCTCCGCAGCCTCCAATTCGATTTTCAGTTCTTCGACCAGATCTTGTTGCGCCGCATGTTCGTCAACACGGCGGTTGGCCTGGTCCTCGATGTCGAAGCTCTTTGAAGCGATGGCGGCACGATCATAGCCCATCGCCTGCTGCTGTTGGCGAGGAGTGCCACGGCTACAAAGTTGATATCACGGCAGACACCTGGATGGATGTTGTGGTGGCCACACTCAAAGCCGGGTTGGGAACCGCGATAGGTTATCAGTCAAGAATTGACGGTGCGATTAACACAAATCCTCCGGCGGACAAGGTTGTGGACGCATCGGCTTTATTTCTGGTTGTGGACGAAGGCAAAGTCCTATCGAACGAGGACATGCAGTTGCGCCTAGAGGAGATTGGCTTGCGGTATAAACCGCCACAGTGACCGGTTGTGATGGTGTAGACACACCAGCTGGCCTCGGTGTGCCATTGCAGGTTTGCAAACAACCTGAATGGAGGCTTTGCTGTTTCTAACGTTTTGCCTGCTGCTTATATCGGCATTGAGCGCCCTGACGCTTGCGCAGTCACGTATGATCTATGCCCCTGACACTAAAAACCTGAGCCACGTATCCCAAGGCGTCGGGCGGCAGGTGATGTGCCTCTGGCTCAGCAATTTCGGCGCTGTGACAGCGGGATGTTCTGGATCACCGCGGCACCTATCTTGATCGCAGCGGCCAACATAGTCGGCATCCTTCTGGGAGGCGTGCTGACTGGCAGGATAGGCGGGCGGCCTGTTCTGACATGCCTTGTTGTTCTGTCGACCGCTGCACTGCTGACAATGGCAATTGCGCTCCAATCAGTGAGGACTCTGATCGGGTTGGCGATCATCGGGTTCACCTATGGCGGAACCATTGCAACCTATCCAGCCTATATCTCCCAGCGCTTTGGCGCGGCTAAGGGTACGATTGCCTATGGGCGCATCTTCACCACATGGGCCGCCGCCGGGCTTCTTGACCCTTCCGTTGCCGGATTGCTGATTGATCGTTATCACAACTACCAACTGGCCCTGACACTGTCTGCATTTGCTGCGGCGATTTCGTTTGTCCTGTTCCTGACGACTGCCCCAAAAGCCTCCGAGCGATCCCACTGAGACTTGCGCATATAACCATTTGGCCGCCCCAACCACTTTCCGTTGCCGTTGCATGAGCCTCTCTGCTACTGAGGGCCTGTTTTGGCACCGACATGACGCACGGCTGCGATGTTAGCAATCCGGCTTTGGGTTAATCGTTTTGGTCCACACTTTGCGGATTGTATTAGGCGGGATCGGCCGCGGCCGAACGATAAATGGCATTTGGATGAGGTTGTGCTCACGATCTGCGGTGAAAAACACTGGCTTTGGCGCGCTTGAGAGTGGCGGTGAGATAGTCTTCCTCGGTAGCGGCGGGATGATCCGCGTTCTGGTGCCAGAGCTTCGTCAAACTGGACTTTGTTCCCAAATCCGTCGTGACCGATGTGCTATGCTTACTCCACATCCGGTACTTGTCATTTTTGTAAGTTACCGGTCCAATTCTCGTCATGGTTCATATTTAGACAGTGCAAGAAGAGGCAAAATAGATCTGATATTGCAATACGATTTTCTGGGCATTGGAATGACAAGTACAGACACCTCCGATATAGGTGAAATTAATTTCGATCATAGCCTGAGCGGAAACACACTATTACGCGGGATCTGTCGGAAATTCTCTTTAAGAAACGCCTCATATGCGCATATCGACAAAAACAACAAGGTTGTGTATGGATTTACAACTTACCCGAAGAAGTGGGTTGACTATTATATAGGGCACAACCTCGCGGAACTTGATCCTATCGTCAAACTGGGCGCAAAAACGATCGCGCCAACAGACTGGTCTGTGTATTCAGACGAACCCGAATATCAAGGTCTTTTCAAAGCCGCTGCTCTGTTAAACATTGGAACGTCTGGCTTTTCTATTCCCGTAATAGACGTTTTCGGGATCAGAGGTCAGCTTTCTGTAACCGCCGACCATAGAGCTGGAGAATGGCCAAGGTTTGTAGAGAGTATACTTCCAAATCTCCGCCAGAAAGCCCAAGTCATACATTTGTTAACGTTGGATGCTATCGACACTCGCTTGATACTACCCATCGATCCCCTTTCAGAAAATGAAATGAAAGTTCTCAGAATGTTGGCCAAGGGTTTCTCGCCCAAAGGTATCAGCACATTTTTTGACGTATCTCTTGGTACAATCAGGGTGTTGCGCGATTCGATTTTAACGAAATTAATGGCTGACAGTATCGAACAAGCTACAGGACGTGCTGTCGCTCTTGGTGTGCTGGAATGGTCCGAATACTTTGCAGAACCAGTCTTGGAGATTGTTGATACGGTCAGCCAGATGTCGCTGGGTGGCATTGTTCGTTGGAGGGGGGCGGTTCACGGAGCATTGTCAATTAGCGATGGACGTCAAATACGAAATCTGAATGGCTTCAAACCGATTACGATAGAGACGTTGGCAGAGAATTTCAGCATCTCAGCGACGAAACTAATAAGCGCTTTGGGAATCAGTGAGGATCAAGAAATCTCTGCTCGTCATCTGTGAGCCGGCGGCTTACTGCAACACTACTCCAACAAGGTGATTCGACATACTACCAATACGGATGTGTCGCAAACTTTTGGATTGGCCAAAGTAACGATTTACTGGACGCACTCATCCTGCGATCTCGGCAAATTGCCGAAAGCCAGATCTCGTAGTGCTGGAGAATTGCCTCTTTCTGATCATGTTAGCGACCTCAATACCGTCCAGAGTAGCCGAAGCGGATCTAAACGATTTAAACCTGCACGTGTGCCGCACGCGACGCTTGATAAACCGGTGATCCTGCTCGATCAGGTTATTAAAATTCTTGGACCTGACCGTTTGGATTTTGGCTGGGCAACCAAACCGATTAAGGATTTTGTTTACCTCTCGAATGCCCGCCGCGTTCGCTCCACTTTTGTCGATGACGATCCTACTCGGGATTCCATTTGTCGATAGCGCTTTGGCAAAGAACCTGGCGGCCGCTGGACGTTTCCTACGCTCAGACAACATGAAATCACGGGTCTTACCGTGTTTGTCGACAGCTCGGTACAAGTAGACCCATTCGCCTTTGACGCGCACGTAGGTTTCGTCCATTCGCCAGGATCGATCGCAGCAACGCTTCTTCGATTGCGCGCTCGCGGCGATCATCGGTGAATACTTCACAACCCACCTGTTAAGTGTAGCGTGGTCCACCTGCACGCCGCGTTCGGCCATAATCTCTTCCAAATCACGATAGGGCACCGTGTACCGCAGATAGAAGTACACAGCGTACAAAACTGAGTCCTTGGGAAAATGACAGCCCTTCAATGAGATCATGCTCAAACAACCTGTTCGAAAACTATTCTATGAGTACAAACCTCAGATTACGCAGGCTCGTCAAATAAACCCCAGAGTTTGCGACACATCCGGAGATAGTGCTAATCATTTGCTCGTTTTTGTTACTCAGGCAACAAGTACGTAAGCCAGCATTTCCTTCAATAAAGACCTTAGATTGCGGCAAATCCTGTCAAAGTGCTGCGAGCGTGTGTTCAAGACCCTTTTCAATATGATCCTTTAGGACCTGAACCGCGCGTTCGTCATCCCGGTCTAACGCTGCCTGAAACATAAGTCTGTGCTCTTCGACGGCTTCCTCCCCGCGGCAAGTCAGGACAAGCATTTGATATCGCAAGTATTTGTCAAAAATCACCGCATGAAGTGATAACAAATTTTGTGATCCACACGCCTGAATCAGGGCTTTGTGAAATTTCCAATCGTATCGTTTCCAATTTTCTCTTTGGCTGTCGTCCCCACTTAACATCAATTGCTCCATTCGGTGCAATTTGTGATGTGCAGCGACAAGATTACCCTCCCAATCTGTGTCGCCAAGTTCAATCGACTTCCTAAGAGCGTGGCATTCTAGTAGCACTCGAAGATTCGAGATTTCGATGAGATCTTTGTCAGAAACAGGTGTCACAAAGAATCCGCGCTGGTCCTGAGCTTCAACAAAACCCTCGCTAGCCAAGCGGTTTAAAGTTTCGCGCAATGTCGATGTACTAGCTGAGTAAGGCTGACGGAGACCTTCTAGGTCATGTTGACAAATGGCGGATCCAGAGGCGGATCGAAGTGATATCTACGAAGCCGAGGAAGCTTTCGGCTGTTTTATCATAGCGGGTTGCCACGCGCCGAGCATTCTTCAGTTTGTTGAAGCATCTCTCGACCAGGCTTCTCAGCCGGTAGAGATGCCAATCCAACCCAAGGCGCCTCTTTCGAGACTTTCGCATTGGGATCACCGGTCGAATGTTTCGGTTGTGCAGTTCGGCGCGAATACGGTCGGCATCGTAACCTTTGTCGGCTAGCAGCACGACTGGCTCTGGCAGGTCGTCGTCCATGACCCGATCAAATCCAAGATAGTCCGATGTCTGGCCGGGTGTGATGTCAGTTCTCATAGGCAGCCCAGCGGCATTTAGGGCATTGTAGACCCTAAACTGTTGATACGGGGCGTGCTGCGAAGTTTTGGGGAAGATGGGGTGGGAGCGTTGAGCCCATTGCCGACATTGCTGGCTGCGGCGGTCGCATTCGGCAAGTCGCTCTCAAAGCGCACATTTATGTAGAGTGCCAAATGTCGGGAACGCGTTTCAAACTTTTTTGTATCGTGATTGCCGAAGGTCAATTTGTCGATTTTGAATGCCCGAAACCTTGCAACTTTTTAAGTTTACTGAAAAGTCAGTTAAAGCCCCCAGCGCTCTGATAACCGCTTGATTGTTGAATAACGAGGCGGGGGTCTAATGCTGAGTCTAGTGATATCCGGGCTGGCAAGTGTCATCTTCGAAATCGGGCATCTGTGGTTCGCGTTCTTCTTTGATGCAGAGAACGCGTTTTTTGCTTCGGTTGGCCACGCCCAATATTTCACCTTCGCCACCGTTACAGCACTGAAGTTCATAGATAAAGCCAGCAGGTGCTCACGAAAGCCAGGCATGCCAGTTTCGAAGTCTACGCAATGTTTGAGGTGCGGTGCTGCGCAAAGATCGAAAATCCTCCCGAGCCTAGATGACCCACTGGTCGACCAGCTGTTCCGCCGCGCTCAGGTGGTCCGAAAGGGCGGAGCTGCGCTTCACGCCACCACTCCAACAACCACGGCGATTGGATAACTTATGTCAAAGCCCAAAGGCAACGTGGTCTCTGTGATATCCAGATTCGGTGAAAAGGTCGGCCTGATTCAGAAATACACCATCACAATTCCACCCGCAAACGATCTGAACCGTCCGGCCCCCCGGAAACCGAATATGGGTCAGACAAACCAATCCAAGGCAAAAAAGGAGCCAATCATGTCATTAGACATTTCGAAACTCGGTGAAATCAAAGGACTGTTGGGGGCCTGTCTCGTCGACAGCGATACGGGCCTCATACTCGGCACGGAGGGCGGCTCCAAGATCGATCTCGAAACAGCCGGTGCGGCTAACGTTGAAGTGGTTCGCGCAAAACTGCAGGCTATCGAAGCTCTGAAGCTCAACGACTCTATCGAAGATATTCTAATCACGCTGGGCAAGCAGTTTCATCTTGTCCGTCCGTTGGAAAAAAACTCCAATATTTTTGTGTATGTCGCATTGGATAAGAAGTCGGCCAACCTGGGCTTGGCACGGTTGCAAGTCAAAGCGGTCGAGGAAACACTGAGCCTCTGATCCGCAGCCATTTGCCAAATGGACTCGGCCATCTTGATGTGGCTGGGTCTATTCTACGTTTGGTTCAGTCACTTTCTTGGAACAGGTACTGGCTAATTTGGAGGGGCACAGAGTGAAAATACTCATTGCAGAGGACGACAAAAAGACCGCTGATTTTGTTAATTCGGGCCTGCGAGCCAACGGCTTCAGTGTGGAGTGGTATGAAGATGGTCGGGATGCCCTTTCCTATTGCTTGTACAATGACTGTGACGCCATCATCCTTGATCGAATGTTGCCGGGAATGGACGGTCTTTCCGTTCTGAAAGCCCTGCGAGCGGCTAAAAGACAGACCCCTGTTCTGTTCCTCACATCGATCGGAGATGTTCAGGATAGAGTTGAGGGGCTGACTGAGGGGGCCGATGACTATCTTGTAAAGCCCTTTCACTTCTCCGAACTTCTTGCGCGCTTGTATAGCATTATCAAGCGCCACTCTGCCGGAGTTACAACGACTGAACTTCACGTTCACGATCTTTCAATGAATTTGCTCAGCAGGGTCGTCAAACGACAAAATCAGACAATAGAATTACTGCCGCGTGAGTTCTCGCTTCTTGAAGTTCTAATGCGAAACTCAGGACGGATCGTGACCCGCACCATGCTTCTGGAACAAGTCTGGGACTACAATTTCGACCCGAATTCGACCGTGATCGAGACCTATATCAGCCGGCTGAGATCAAAGATTGACAAGCCTTTTGATACGCCTCTTCTGCATACGTCTCGAAATGTTGGATACAGTCTTCATGGACCGCGCTAGCATTTTCTCAGGTGCCCCGTTCCGGACAGCTTGTTACGCTGCGCTGGTGGTCTGGATCATCACTGCCGTTTTCGGGTACGCGGCTTATCTGGCGCTAGAAGATAGGCTTCGCCTTAACCTCGAACAACAAATCCTTGAAGAAGAACTTCTGCTTCACGAGATACTGTTGGACGGTGGCGCAGACGCAGTTCAGCGGGCGATTGAGCATCTGAACAGTCCCAATCGATCAGGGCTTCACATGATCGCGCTGTTTGACAAACACAATTCGGCACTCGCCGGATCTGTCGCGAAAGTACCCGATACAAATGGCTGGCATGAGGTGGATCCGGATTTCGTGGCGATCGGTGGGTCTGCTCCTGTCTACCTGCTTCACGCCTCCGACTATCTTGGTTATCGCACGGTGGTCGCCCGCAGCCTGACATCACTCAATCAAGCTTTGACGACGCTTTGGGAAGGATTGTTGTTATTGACGCTCGCGACAACAGCCACCGTATTGGGGCTGGGATACTACGTCAGTTCGCAAAGCTATCGCAAACTCCAGCGGATTGAGCGAACCCTCGATCTTGTCTCAAAAGGGGACACAGACATTCGCCTGCCCATTTCAGAAGCAAACGATCAGATTGATCGGGTTTCCCGTCTGATAAACCGGCACCTCGATCGGCTGTCGAACCTGCTCATCAGCACGCAAACAACCGCCGTCACAATTGCCCATGACCTGAAGACGCCATTATCCCATGGGTTTTTGGCGTTGCAGCAGGTCTACAGCGAAGTCGAGTATGGCGGCGACCCGCGTCCAACGCTTTACGAACTGGAAAGCGAACTGAAACGTCTCAGCGCTGTCTTCGACACGATCCTGAGAATTTCTCGTATTGAGACTGGCGGGTACAAGGACCACTTTGCGACAGTGAACCTGAGCGCAATCGTCGAAGACATTGTCGAAACCTTCTATCCAGTTGCGATAGACGAGGATAAACACATCTCGGCAGAGTATAACGCCGATACGGTATTGATCCGAGGCGATGAAAACATGTTGAAGCAGTTGCTCGTCAATCTTGTAAATAACTCACTCCGGTATTGCCCATCAGGCTCTTGGATCAAGATTTCACTGATGGCCAAATTCGATTGTGTCGAGCTTGTCGTGGAAGACAATGGACCGGGCGTTCCCCCGTCTCAAATCAGCAAGATCTTTGACGCATTCTTCAGGGCAGACGGCACCAGAAACGAAGCGGGAAACGGGCTTGGCTTATCCCTCGTAAAGGCTGTTGCAGTACGGCATGGGGCAATAGTCGTCGCGGAGGACAATGAACCGGGTTTGAGGGTTTGCGTGAGTTTTGGAACAACCCCCGCAACCGGTTGAGTACACCAAGGAAAAACACTCCACACCTCCCTTTGGGTCCATCCGCTTGCAGGATCACTCAAACCCAAAGATCCAAATCCAGAAAACGAGGAAATACAAAGATGAATAAAGCCATAATCTTGATAGCAATTATGTCTGCATCCGCGGCCACTGCCGAAGAAACTGAATTCAGATGCACATCGGATGTATCCGGAGAGGAGCTTCAGGTGTTTCAGAACGAAGACCTCTCGGAAGCGCGCATGATTGTTCAGGGATCAGAAGGCCAGGCCTCAGTTGCACATGGCCTTGACGGGGTGACTTTCATCCACATCAAACCCGACGAAGTCTGGACATTGGCCCTCCATTTTCCAACCATGACCTATGAATTATCCATTCACGGAGCGACTGCTACCGAAGATCACGGACACTGTGAAAAAGGTTAGTTGCAACCTCGCCTTGCTCACGGATTGAGAGATAGACAGGTTGAAATATTTCTAAAATGTAAACTCGATGAAAGTTCTGTGAGAGTTCTATCACTCACATTGGATACATCGTTCGAGTTAGTTCAATACACTTAGTACACTTGGTCAAGGAAGCTTTCGCACCCCCTCCGAAAGGGTGTCACCGGCACCGTGGAGACGCGGGCCACTCACTCGTAAGCAAGCTTTCCTCGGCCAAGGCAGCGCCCCCCTTACAACACCCAAATCCTCTAAATGGGGGGCGCTGCGATTTCACCAGAATATGTCCGTTGCCGTATAGGAAGCTCAGACACAGAAGGCTCTCGACCCATTCATTGTATTTGGTTGTTGCGCAACGTATCGCTGGTTGGTGCTTCAACCCGTTACCACTGATCCCAAAATCGTCGAGTGAACATCACAAACAATGAAAGCAATTCCAGACGCCCTGCGATCATACCAAATATCATGATCCACTTGGCGGCTTGACTAAAGTGTTCGAGTGAGCCTGAGCTTTCCACCTTTGGGCCAAAAGCAGGACCAATATTAGCTACAGCAGTCCAGGCCGAAGTGAAGGAGGTCTCGATTGTGTCCGTCGTCAGAGATTTCGGAAAGCTTGGGCTGTTTCGTAACGGAGGCTCTGGTTCGATTTCTGTTTCAGTTTATGCGGCAGCGGATTGGTGCTGCAAGCGGCGTTTTCGGAATGTCTGTTTCTTGATCTCCTCTCTCATCTTCAGGATCTTCGCGCCGCGACCGTGATAAACATCGGCGGGCGTCAGGTTGCCGATGCTCTCGTGGTATCGGTGGTTGTTGTAGTGGTCGACGAATGCGGTGATCTGCCGTTCCAAGTCACCGGGCAGGAAGTAGTTTTCCAACAGAACCCGGTTCTTCATGGTCTGATGCCAACGCTCGATCTTGCCCTGGGTTTGCGGATGGTGTGGCGCACCACGAACGTGATCCATACCTTTGTCCCCAAGGTAATCTGCCAAATCGGCCGTGACCTGCTCCCCGAGGCTCCCTCATTCATAACGAGAGTCTGCGGGTCTTGTTTTCATATTCTTCGTCGTCAGTTTGGGCAAGCGCGTCGG
>NZ_JBQFSA010000018.1:0-10975 GCF_056537745.1 Ruegeria sp. C12 | reverse complement strand
GCAGCAGGAGCAGGTAACCCGGACCGTTGCTTTCAACCTGAATCGCGCTCCAGCCGGGCAGGCTGTCAGGGCCGATCTGGTCCCCTCTCCACGTCACTTCCGTGCTGCCGTCGATCAGGTAAACCCCACGCGTCGACGACGCCAGCGTTGTCGCGCCGTCATCTTCAACGGTCGTCGTGACATGACCAATTGTGCCATCATTGTTCAGATCAACGCCGTAGAACACCTCGACATCGACAACATTCGCAATCGGGCGACCGCTCAAACGCGCGCCCTGATCGTCAAGCGTCCACTCCGCGTAACGGCCATCGTCATTGCGCCAAAGAATAAGGTATCCTTGGCCATCGTCTTCAACTTGAATGGCCGTCCAGCCAACGAGGGAATTCTCCCCCATAACCTGACCATTGAAAGTAACTGCGACATTCGAACCCGGACCACCGATCAGGTAGATACCTTGCGCGGCGTGTTGAAGCGCGGTTCCAGTCGTTTCGACGTCCGAGATCTGAGTTGCGTTCGTCAACTGAGTAAGGTTGTAGCCCAGATTTCCATTCGAAAACTCGAAACGCTCCACGTCGCTGGACACTGTAAAGGTTCTGCCGGTGATAACGTCCAGAAACTCGTAGGTACTGCCATTGTTGATGAACAGATACTTGCTGATGGCGCTTACGAATCTGACCGTATCAGTGCCAGTTCCACCCGAGAACGAACCTGTATTGTTTCTGACAATGGCGACGTCGTTACCGGATCCACCGTTTACAGTGTCTGCGCCGGATCCATTGGCGAGGTAGATTGTATCGCTGCCGCCACCGCCGTTGATCGTGTTGTTGTTCGATCCGTTGGAGGCTGAAAAAAAGGTGTCGTTGCCGCCGTTACCATTCAGAGTGTTTACGGCGGCATTGCCAAAAATGGTGTCCTTCCCAGATCCACCCGATGCGTTTTCGATAACAACACCGGCCGCAATCGTGAACCCGCCTTTTACGCCCCCAACATGAGACACGCCGCCGCCGCCCGTAGACGAATAATCAAGGGTGGCGGGTCGCAAATCGATAACTGTGATCCCACTGCCAGAATAACGGATTGTATCGGATCCGCCTGTGTCCCAAATGGCCTGATACCCGACGCCGCTGGCGTTGCTTGTGGCCAGATCGTATGTATTGCTTCCCGAGTTGTACGAATTGTTCGCGCCGTACATGTTTTGCAGCGCAGCAATATCCAGCGCACCCAATCCTGTAGCGCCACCCCATTTGGCGTCCACCGGCAGAATTCCGTTCTTGGAGGTCCAACCGTCATTGTAACTCATGACGGTGTAGACACCCTGGTTCAAACCCGAAGCTCCGAAAGAATCGAACGGTCCTGTGACGCCGCGCATGACTGTTGTACCCAACCCTGAATCGTGCGGGTGAGCCAAGCCAAGTGCGTGGCCCAGCTCGTGCAGCAGAGTCGTGAAAAAGTAGCCTCCGGCATCCCCGTTCCCACCCGGGCCTGCATCCCAGTAATCCGTGCTGAAGGCACCTTCGGAGGGGTTATTTGAGGGCGTATAGTGATACCCGAGCGTATACGGGGAATCGAAGAAGTACGGGTTGGAATTCGGTGCAAGAACCTCGTAAATGTCAGCGTCCTGCCAATTAGAGACTTCTACGAACCGTATGTTGGCAACGGATTCAAAAACAGCCAGTGCCTTCCTGAAATCGTCTTTGTACGCGTTTGTCCAAGGGGTGGAGCCCGCATATTGGTCAAAGTTATAGGTAATCGTCGTTGTGGTATTCGGGTTACCGTTACCATACGCGCGGGTTCCTTGGATCGCGCTCAGTGGAGACGACGAAGGAGGAGTTGAAATATTAACAACCATTGCAAGGCCCTAAAAAATTCTTTGGACAAGAAGATTCATGTCCAAGTTGTCATTATTGTGGCGAGGCTCTCGCCTTAAGCGAGAAATTGATCTTTTGGTTAAAGGATGTCCAGTGCGTGTCACCCTGACACTACTGACTGTGGCCTCTTCTCAACAACTGAGAACGGACGGTCGACAAAACCCGCGCACCTAATCTGCATGCAGAGAATATCTAAACCATAACAAATACTTATATCTTACATACGCCATTAGTTCAGTTTTGAAGAGGCGGCCTGACTCACCTGAACTTCAATTCACACCCATTTTCTCTGTGGCATCTTCCTACGTCAAAGGCGCATGATCAAGGCACTTTGACCCTATCGCCCCGCGCCATCTGGACACTCGATTTGATTTCCCATAACTATGTAATGTTATTACATTCATCTCATGCTCATGTTCATGACTCACGCCTCAAAGACCACGCCAAACCCGACCAATGATCTGCGCGTCCCGGTGACATTGCTCACCGGGTTCTTAGGGGCGGGTAAGACGACACTGCTTAACCGAATACTTGCGGAGTCCAGTTCGGGACCCATTGCGGTGATCGTGAACGAGTTCGGCGAGGCGGGGCTGGATCACGATCTGATTGAATCGGTGGACGGCGACGTGATGCTGATGTCATCCGGCTGCCTGTGCTGCTCGATCCGCGGGGATCTGTCGGACACGTTCGTCAAGCTGCTTGCCCGGCGCGACGAAGGCATGCTGCACTTTGACCGGATCGTGATTGAAACCACGGGCCTGGCCGATCCCGGACCGATCCTGCAAACGCTTTTGGTTGATCCATATCTGGCGCGGAATACACGGATGGATGGCATCGTCACCGTTGTGGACGCCGTCAACGGCCCCGGGTCGCTGGATGCGCAATTCGAAGCCGTCTCGCAAGTTGCGCTGGCCGATCTGATCGTGCTCAGCAAGACGGATCTTGTCTCTGACACTGAATCAAAGGCCGTGACCAAGCGGCTCCGTGACCTGAACCCGACCGCCAGCATCATGCGCGTTTCGGATCGCGAATTCAGCGCGAACGGGATGTGGAACCTGACAAGCATGCGCGACACCGCAGGCCAACAGGACGCACTGGCCTGGACGACACCCAAAGAAAATGCGGACCCTCTTGGCAACCTGTCCGGGCTGCTGCCGGGCTCGGCGGCCAGCCCCGTATCAACGATCGAGTTTCGCCGTCATGACACCGACATAACGTCCATTTCGATTGTTCTGGACGAGGCCTTGGATGACGACCTCTTTGACAAGTGGTTCGACACTCTGATCGCCCACAAAGGCCGGGACATCCTGCGTGTTAAGGGCATCCTGTTTCTGGACGGAATCGAGACGCCATTTGCGTTCCACGGGGTCCAGCACATCTTTGATCCGCCTGTCCCGATAAAAAACTGGACCGGGGAAGACCGCCGCACCCGCATCGTGTTGATCGGACGCAACCTGAACCGGCCCGAGATTCAGCGCAGCCTCGATTTGCTGCGCAAACCACATCCCACACACATTCAAAATCCTACGGAGCATTAACGCAATGACCGATACCCGACTTCCCGTCACCGTCCTGTCCGGTTTTCTCGGCGCGGGCAAAACCACATTGCTCAACCGTGTCCTGAACAACCGCGAAGGCCGTCGTGTCGCGGTGATCGTCAATGACATGTCCGAAGTGAACATCGACGCGGACCTTGTGCGCGCGGACACGGAACTCAGCCGCACCGATGAAACATTGGTCGAGATGTCAAACGGCTGCATCTGCTGCACCCTGCGCGATGATCTGCTGCAAGAGGTGCGCCGACTGGCCGAAGACGGCCGCTTTGACTACCTGCTCATCGAATCCACCGGTATTTCTGAACCGCTTCCGGTCGCAGCGACCTTTGATTTTAGGGATGAGCTGGGCGAAAGCCTGTCCGATGTCTCGCGGCTGGATACGATGGTGACGGTGGTGGATGCGGTGAACCTGCTGCAGGACTTCTCCAGCCACGATTTCCTGCGCGACCGGGGTGAGACCATGGGCGAGGAAGACGACCGCACGCTGGTCAACCTGCTGGTGGAACAGATCGAATTTGCCGATGTGGTCATTCTGAACAAGGTGGTCGATGCCGGGCCGGACCGAACCGATGCCGCGCGCAAGATCATCCGCAGCCTGAACGCCGACGCGCGCATCTTCGAGACCAATCACTCCGACGTGGCCGCCGAGGCCATTCTGGATACAGGTCTGTTCGATTTCGAGAGGGCGCATGAGCATCCGATGTGGGCCAAGGAACTTTATGGGTTTGCGGACCACGTGCCTGAGACCGAGGAATACGGCGTTACCAGTTTCGTGTACCGCGCGCGTCAGCCCTTTGAGCCCGAAAAGATCCTGAAAGTGCTGAATGGGGACCTGCCGGGTGTGATCCGCGCAAAAGGGCATTTCTGGCTGGCCACGCGTCCGAACTGGGTGGCCGAGTTTTCCATGGCGGGCGCGCTGTCTTCCGTCAAACCTTTGGGCACGTGGTGGGCTTCGGTCCCGAAAGAGCGGTGGCCGGATCATGAAAGCGCGCGCGAATATATGCAGGCCCATTGGTCCGAACCCTGGGGTGATCGGCGGCAAGAGATTGTGTTCATCGGCTCGGGTATTGACTGGCCGGTATTGAAAGTGCGGTTGGACGACTGTCTGGTCCCCGAACATCTGGCCTCGGGTCCCGAGGCCCTGCCACTGGACTTGCCTGACCCCTTCCCGGGCTGGCGACGCGAAGGGGAAGCGGCGTGACTTTGGCACATACCGAGATCAGGAATGCCGCAATCGGCGTTGGTGTTGCGGACAGGCCCGAAGACCTGTCCGTGATCCGAAAACCCGGCTGTGCGGCAGCGATCTGGCGCAGGCAACCGCCGCTGGGCTTTCAGGACTGGATCGAAAGTCTGCATCCCGACCAATTGCCTGCCGCACGCATGGTGCTGCGCCCCGGTGCAGTAAAAGAGGCCGTTCAGCATCTGTGTGACATCGCAGGTACTGAGGAAGGTCCCGAACGCACATGGCTGGTCGAAGACATCGCCGACCTCTCGGCCCGGTTTGCCGGGATCATGCGCGCGCCCTATCTGCGCGTGCGCCTTGGCGTCGTCACCACAAACGCCTGCCGCAAGTTCCACATTGACGCGATCCTCGCGCGACTCATTTGCACCTATCGGGGAACCGGCACGCAATATGGCATCTCGTCCAATGGGGCAGAGCCGCAAAAACTGTTCACCTTGGCAACGGGGTGCCCCATGGTGATGCGCGGCTCGCGCTGGCCCGAGACACCGGCTTCGGGATTGTTGCACCGGTCCCCACCCATCGAAGGGTCTGGGGAAACCCGATTGGTTCTGGTGCTGGATCCGATTTTCGATACCGAAGACGCATAAGAATGGCGGGCAATCTTGGCCAGACGAAACTGAAAAAACGGCGGCGGCGGGAAGATCCCATGCGCGAGTTCGACCGGCTGCCCCCGCCTTTGCGTATGTGGCTGGCAAACGCGGCGCTGCCCTGGCGGCCCCGGTCCGTTCGCCGCGCCTATGACCGCGCCTTGTCCCGCACCGGCGATCCACAGGTTGCCTTGCAGGAACTGGATCGCCTGCAGGACCAGCAATTGTCGAAAGACGGGTTGCAGGGCGCAGCCTGCTAGCCACGCGCCCACAGGCTTCCCGACAGGCAATAAAACTGTGAGTTTCGCGCCACACACCCACCGGCTTGGCGGTTCTCGTTCTTGCGGACAAATTCGGCGCTTGCGCCGTGAATGACTGCTCGTCAAAGATGCTTGCAAAAGGCGTCACTTATAGAACGAGGTTGCAATGCAAACGTTTAACATTGGCCGGGTGCCTCCGCTGACTTTTGGGGCCGGACGTTTGTCGAAGGTTCCGGATATCGTGGCGAATTTGGGCGGCGGCCCGGTGCTGATCATCGCGGACACCATTCTGGCCGACCTTGGTGTTACGGACCGGCTGACGCAGGATCTGGCTGCACATAATTTGCCTTTTGTTCTTGCCGCAAATGTCGCGGGTGAGCCCAAGGAAACTCTGGTCGATGACCTGTCGGCCAAGGCGCGGGAAACCGGGGCCACAAGCGTCATTGGTCTGGGCGGTGGGGCAGCCATGGACACGGCCAAACTTGTTGCGGCCATAGCCAACAGCCAAAAACCGGCGCGCGACTTTGCGCTGGCAGCGCAACCGTTGCCGCAGGACGGTCTGCCCGCAATCGCGATCCCGACAACGGCCGGAACCGGGTCCGAGGTCACGCGCACATCGATCGTGTCCACGCCCGAGGGGTTGAAGAACTGGTATTTCGGCGAAGAGCTGATGTTCGCACAGGCCGTGCTGGACCCCGAACTGACGCTGAGCCTGCCGCCGCACATCACGGCGTGGACCGGCATCGACGCGGTCGCGCACGCGCTTGAAGGGGCAACGGCACGTTCAACCAGCCCTGCCGGTCTGCTCTATGGTCTGGAAGCGTTGCGCATTCTGTCGGACGCCCTGCCCCGCGTGGTGGCAGACGGGTCTGATCTTGAGGCGCGCGGACGCGTTCTTTGGGGCAGCACCGTCGCCGGTTTGGCCCTGCACAATTGCAACACGCATATGGGGCACAATATCAGCCATGCACTCGGATCATTGGCACGGGTCCACCACGGACATGCAACCGGTCTTGCGCTGGAGGTCAGCCTGCCCTGGCTTGTCGCCCGATCGGACGGGGCCGAGAACTACGCCCTGGCAGCCCAAGCCCTTGGAGGACCGGCTACGGCAGAGGCACTGCCCGACGTTTACATAGGCCTGATGCGCGCCTGTGGCATCGCCGCAGAACTGCCTTCCGTCTGCGCGGGTCTGACGGATGCTGACCTTGCTGCAGCCATGAAGATCCCCGCAAATCACTCCATGTCGCAGAACTCTGCCTGCCCCGTCTCGGATCACGACCTTGACGAAATGGCGGCCTTGATGATGCGCTTGCCGGTGGCCTCGGCGGCGGCTTAGGACACGAGGTTACCTGACCGGTCATGTCGTTTGATACCGCGCGGGTAGAACGCGGAGCTATGGTAATTTGGCCATTGGTCCTTGGACTGTGCCGTTGCACCGATTGTTATTTGAAAGCGCCATGCGCTAACGTGGCGGCATGCCCGTAGCCCGCCCGTTCTTTGCACTCAGCCGCGTTCTGACCATTGCCCTGCTTGGTTTAGTCTTCGTGGCCGCGCAGGGTCATGCCTCGACCCGCGTGGCGCTTCTGATCGGCAATTCGAATTATGCCTCGCCGGACATGACGCTGCGCAACCCGGTGAATGACGTCGCCGCGCTGGGGTCGGCCCTGACCGAGCTGGGTTTCAGTGTGATCCGGGCGACCGACCAAAACGTCGCCGGGATGGAACAGACACTGGATCAATTCGGCACCGCCGCCAAAGGGGCCGAGATGGCCGTGTTCTTTTACGCAGGCCACGGCGTTCAGATTGGCGGCGAGAACCATTTGATTGGCACCGATTTTGCAGGCAGTGATGTGGCCGCACTCAGACGCAGTTCCCTGACGCTGGACAGGGTACGCGACGTGATGTCCAAAGCGGGGCCGGATGTTGGCATTCTGCTGCTGGATGCCTGCCGCAATAACCCGTTTTCTGACAGTGGTATGGTCGCACAAGGGCTGGTTCGAATGCGCGGCGGCGCGGGCCTGCTGATTGCCTATGCCACCGATCCCGGCAACGTGGCCTATGACGGGCTGGGCGACAACAGCGTCTTTACCACCGGCCTTCTGGACCATATCGCAACGCCCGATCTGGACGTGCGGCTGATGTTGGGACGGGTGCGGCAGCAGGTCGTGCTTGAAACCGAGGGGCGTCAGATCCCCTGGGTCGAAGAATCCGTGCTGGACGAACACAGCTTTGCCCCCGGCCTGCCCCTGGACGCACCGCAGGATACAACGGCGGCGGATCTGGCGCAGTGGCGCAGTATCTCGTCTAGTTCGGATGCCCGCGTGTTTGAAGACTATTTGCAGGACTACCCCGACGGTCTGTTCGCAGCCTTCGCACGGGACCGGATTGCCGCCCTGACAACCGGATCATCCGGGTCATTGGCCGTTCTGGGCGCGTCGCTGTCCGAAGCCAACCCGGAAAAACTGGCAACCGCGCTGGTGGCGCTTGGACACCTTAGCGACGGGCAAACGCGCGATCTGGGTCCGGCGCTGGACAGCTATCGCCGACGCCTGCCCGCGCAAGAGACCGCCTCGGCCGAGCGACTGTATGAGGATGCCGCACAAGTGTCGGTGTTTCTGGCCGCGACCACATTGCAACGTCTTCGCACCGACCTTGTTGCCCTGCGCAGTGTTGAACGCACGCTGGCCATTGCCGAAGATGCGCTGGGACAGATCGAAGAGATTGCCCGCTCGAACCCCGACGCGCTGCCGGTGCTGCAGCAGGCGCGCAATGACGTGTATGACATCTACCGATCCCGAGGCATCATCCTGCGACGGCTGGACCAAAGCCGCAGCTACTATGACGAAGTCCTCAGACGGTCTGTCGTCTTTTTTCCACCCGACGTTGATACCTCGATCATCAGCGCAGCATCGGGATCAAACTCGCTGGGCCTTGCAAGCGCCCAGCTGACAGATGACGCCGCCCTGTTCCTGCGCCATGTTGCGCAGGCCGAGGACAGCAAAAAAGGGAGTTACCAATGGCTGGCCGATCTCATACCCCCCGAATAAGCGCAGCTGTGCTTGCCGTCTCGATGGCCCTTTCGGCCTGTAGCGACACCAGTCAAACCGCTGCTCCGCCTGCGGGCACTGGCGGCGCGACACAGGCCGAGGCTGATCTGGCGAAACAGGCGGCGGCGATGCAAAAGACCATCCTGCAAGGGGCCATTGCAGGGGGCGTGACCGGCGGGGCCATCGGCTTTGGCATCGGTGGCAGCGACGATATCGGCACCGGATTTTCCATCGGGTTGGGTGCTGGCGCCCTTGCGGGCACCTATGTGGCCTTTGTTCAGCGCAACTATGCCGGGCGCGAGTCGCGGCTGCGGCAGATCAAAAAGGACCTCGACCGCAACGCGTCCGAAATGCAGACGACGATCAATGTCATGAATCAGGTTCTGGCGGCGCAAAAGGCCGAGTTGGATGCGTTGAACGCGCAGGTCGCCTCGGGAACCGTGGATCAGGCCGACTTGCAGCGCGAACTGGCCGAGGCGAACGGCAACCTGACACAGATGGAACTGGCCATCGACGGGGCCACCAAACGACAGGCCGAGTTCAACGAGGCGCGTAACCTGACCATATCCCGCGGACAGACTGCTTCGCCCATCGATGGCGATCTGGCGGCTTTGTCCAATCAGATAACCCAGATGCGCGGCATCGCGGGCGATCTGGCCTCGTCACTATGAGGGGTGTGATTATGCTCCGCCTCGCCTTACCTTGTGTGCTTCTGGCCGCTTGCCAGACAACCACCGACCCTGCCGAAGGTGGGTTCTTCTCGGGCGTCTCGGGGATCGCGACGGGGGCTTATGACGACCGGATCACCGCCGCCGAGGGCGAAGTTGCCGAGGCCCAAGCCCGGAATGACGCATTGTCCGCGCAAATCCGGGCATCGGAATCCGAATTGGCGCAGTTGAAGCTGAGGATCCTGCAACAGCGAGACGCGCTTGGCGGTACTGATCCAGCCACGGCAGCGCGCATTGATCGGGTTCTGAACACCACTCCGGGCGGTGCGACGCCCGACGCCAAACTCGCCGCCCTACAACGCAGCATCGCTGAAGCCCGCGCCCTGAGCAGTGATTTGGCGAAACTGTCGGGGTAACGGGATGGTGCTGGCTGGTGTGGCGACCGCAATTCTGGTCGCCAGTACCTGACCCAAGCAGTCATTTAGGCGGCTGCGATCTGCCCGGCCTTTTCCACCAGCACCTCCGCCTGACGGATCGAGGCATAGTCGATCAGCCTTCCATCCAGTGACACCGCGCCTTTGCCCTGTGCCTCGGCCTCGGCCATAGCGACAAGAATGCGTTGCGCCTTGGTCACCTCGGCGTCCGAGGGCGACATGACCTCGTTTGCCAGGGCAATCTGGCTGGGATGAATGGCCCATTTGCCTTCACAACCCAGAACCGCCGCGCGTTTGGCTGCTGCGCGATATCCGTCGGGATCCTGAAAATCCCCGAAAGGTCCGTCGATGGGGCGCAGTCCGTTGGCCCGCGCAGCGACAACCATACGCGCCAAAGCATAATGCCACATATCGCCCCAATGCGTCGCCCGGCCCCCATCGGCATCAGCATCAGTCAGGACCGAGTAATCCGGGTTCACGCCGCCAATGATCGTCGTGCGCGCGCGGGTCGATGCCGCATAGTCCGCAACCCCAAAATGCAGGCTTTCATTGCGTTTCGAGGCTGCCGCGATCTCGCTGACATTCTGCATTCCCAGAGCGGTTTCGATGATGTGCTCAAACCCGATACGTGTCTTGTAACCCTTGGCATCTTCGATCTGCGTGACCAGCATATCGACCGCATAGACATCTGCCGCCGTGCCCACCTTGGGGATCATGATCAAATCCAGCCGCGCGCCTGCCTGTTCGACCACATCAACAACATCGCGATACATGTAATGCGTATCCAGACCGTTAATGCGCACCGACATGGTCTTGGTGCCCCAATCGATATCGTTCAGCGCCTCGATGATGTTCTTGCGGGCCTGTTCCTTTTCGTCCGGCGCAACGGCGTCTTCGAGATCGAGAAAGATGACGTCCACGTCGGATTGCGCGGCCTTTTCGAACATTCCGGGCTGGCTGCCGGGGACGGCCAGCTCGCTGCGGTTCAGGCGGGCAGGGGCCTGGTCAATGGAGTGAAAACTCATGGGTTTGGGTCCTTTGTCTTACAGGTTCGGATAGATCGGGAAGCGTGCACAAAGGTCAGCGACCTCGGCCTTGACCTTTGCCTCGACGGCGCTGTTGCCGTCTTCGCCATTGGCGGCCAGACCATCGACAACCTCGATGATCCAGTCGGCGATCTGACGGAACTCGGTCTCGCCAAAGCCGCGCGTGGTGCCTGCGGGGCTGCCCAGACGGATGCCCGACGTGATGGTCGGCTTTTCGGGGTCAAACGGCACGCCGTTCTTGTTGCAGGTGATATGCGCCCGGCCCA
>NZ_JBQFSA010000017.1:0-17629 GCF_056537745.1 Ruegeria sp. C12 | reverse complement strand
TCAAACTGAACCAACAGAACCGCCTTGGCGGATCGATTTGAGTGCACGAAAGCGCTTGACTGAACTGCCCCCGTTACCGAAGTCCTGAGCCTAGTGCAAAAGGACAGAAGCTTCATCAAGACCGGCCAGAATTCAGAACATCTATGAATTCACCATATTGCCTGAAAGGCATGGCTTGTTGTTTTTTAGGTGTCTTGCGATGAGCTGCTTTTGTTGTTGGCCGGAGGGTAGGTACAGAGCAGGCTCTGGGGCGTAATCCAACTCCGCTACCTTGGGAAAGATTGCAAGGATTTCCTCTCTAGCCTCAGGGCTGATTGATTTCAGCGCTTCAGGCCCTGTTAAAAAGCTTTCTGTGGGTGCACCCTCGGCATAAATGACCTCGTGCTGATCAAACAGCAGATGGAAATACTCCACGCCTTCGACGGTGTCATCTACGAAGATACCCGGTAGCTCTGTCAGCTTGATGGCGGGTATTAGAACATCCGTTACCCCAAACATGCGTTCGGCAATCCTTGATTGTACCAGCATGCGGTGCTGACGCGAAACCAAGAGATCGCGTTCGGGCAGGTTGCTGCCCAATGCCCCCTTACAGATGCGAATTGGATAGAGTTTTCGGTTCTTTCGCATTTGACGTGCCCCGATTTTCTTCCGGAGTACAATCCTCAGCGTCTTTGACTCGCCTAAATGCGTAGTCACTTCCATCCCTTTGGTGAGGTTTTCTACCTGAATCCTACCTTGGCTCGTTTGAACGATAGTTCCCCCGGTCAGGCACGGAACAGCTCCCGGACCAGGATTGGTTTGAACCTGGTAAGTCAGGCCACCATCAGTTGTCTCAAGAGATGATCCAGCGCCCGCAGTTCCTATTTCTGTGGAGGTCATTCCGGAAGCTGGCCCAGCGACCGCTGTTACGGCGGCCGCCGTGTCGTTAAAGGACACAAAACTATAAACTATACCGCTATCAGACAATGACACAGCGTTGCTCAAGGCAAGGCCATTGAATGTGCCGGGTGATCCAAGTTCTATGACGTATATGTCTTTCCCAGCACCCGTTGTGGGGGTAAGGCCCATAACGGCATTTGAGGATCGGATGGTCCCGTTGGAATTATAGATGGTGACGACGAGGTTGGATACGTCGGTGCCCGCATCAACTGCAACTTCAATGAAGTCGAGATTGGCTCCACCAAGGTATTTGAGTTCTGAGAAGAATGGATCAGGCACTAGTTATGACCTTCATCGTTCGTTGGTCGTCTGGGTTCGGGTGAGTGTGCGGTAGACTGTTAGCCTGGAAACGGAGAACAGTTCCGCGAGGTCTCTGATTGAGTACTCGCCGGTATCGTGCATGCGTCACTATCGAAGATTTGCCAACCTCGTGGAGGCATCGCGAAAACCGTCGAGTGATAGGTTTGCCTGTAATTTCTGACCATTTCGGCTCACCATAAGAAGGGTGAGTGTCTGAGAGGACCGCAAACTCACCATCTCTTCGGCATTCAACTGGCGTTCTGCAATACAGCCGATGGAGGAAAGACATGTCGTGAAGGAAGCAACTGGCAAGTCCTTTTCAGCTACAGACAGCCTGACTCCCTCTGTGAACAGCAAGCCAAATGGCGTTATAAGCGTGATCTTGGGTGGATCTGTAGTAAACGCAGCAGAAATTACACGGTTCCCGGTTTCGGCTTGTATAAGCTCTTGCGATACCTGACAGATTCGATCAGAGCTGCTGTTATCAGATGCAGCGACAGTCTTGCACTGCAGCGTCCAGCTGCCATAGGTTTCTGAAAGAGAATTGGGTTCCTGCGCAGAAGTCGCTATAACCGAGACGCTAAGTCCCGCCGCTGCAAGCAGGGGCCCAAGCCGGTGAGAAAGTGAAGCCGAATAGAGCATCTGTTCAAAACTCGATCTTGAATCCGACGCTGCCGCTCAGGGCACTGCCCGAGTTCCAGTCGGAACCAAATTCAGAACTGGCCGTCACCTCACCATAGATTGCCGAGCGTGCGCCACTTGCCCCGATCCATTCGTGCGAACCGCCGAAGCCGATTTCGCCGCGCCAGGGGCGCGCCTTGTTGATCAGGGGTGAACCTGCGGAATTGACCATGGTTGTTGCATCAAACTTATGAAAGACGTTGGCGGTCGCATAAACCCGGTTGTTCTTCGCTCCGGTAGCGTCAGGTCGATACTCCAGCGTTCCACCCAGCCGAAGCTCGGAAGTGCTGCCGTCTTCAAGGTAGACGGGTTCGCCACCCACCCCGGTGAAACTGTCAAAATCCACATCGTAATACATGTACTGCAACTCAGGCGTTAGTGAGAAAGACGGGTTCAATGCAAAGGTCTTACCGATCTCAAGCGATGCTGCGTAACCGGAACCCTTGTTGTCCGATACCTGCTGCGTGCCACCAGACGACAAGTCGCTTTTGAATTTAGTATATTGCAGCTGCGCGTCGGCGTAGAAGCCTGAGTTCTCGTACCAGGTCAGGCTTGCGCCAACGCCAGTGGCATCGGTATCGACATTGCCATTTGCGACCGGCGACGAACCGGACAAGGATGCAGATCCATAAAAGGCCCAGATACCGCCGGCAAGCTTTCCACGATTGTATTCGCCAAGCAGTGTGTCGAAGCCCAGTTCAAACCGTGTGGAATGCATGTCGTAATCGATGTCGGAGGTCCCAAAATCCACTTCTGTTGTTGAGAATTCGGGATCGAGATCGGACACAGCACCCGTGAATTTCATCCAAAGTCCGGCATCATGACATAATGGGTCGGTCAGAGAGGAGATCTCCTCTCTGGCTTCACCACACAATGGATCACTGCCAGCCAGCCATGTACGTCCCTGAACGCGCCTGTGGTGCCCTTGCAATTTGTTGAGAGCGAAAAGAGTCCTCGGATAGACCTCGTAAACGACATTGGCTGGAAGCAGTTCAAGCTGTAAAACCCACTGAGAGCCAACCAGGTGCAATCCATACACCATACCGTTGACATCCACTTCCCCATTCGCGAGCTGGAAATCTCCGGCGTTGGTTGCTCCCTGAACATCAATGAGCAAGATGTCGTTCCCGCTTGCTTCGCCAGATGAGATGTCCGCAACAAATATCGTTGTACCTCCCGAAACCACATCACCGGCGATCACCAGCGTATCGGCGGTGTCGCCGGAAAAATCGACATCCAACTGCAATGCGCCGCCACCGGAATAGTCGCCACTCACCGCGATCTTGTCACCGGTGACCCCATCCTGGATGTTTATTCTTCCGGCATTGCGGATATTCCCCACGATATCGATGAGAGCTGCCGCTCCGGATCGGTTCTGGTAGGTGCCGCCTGTAAGTGTCACAAGATCACCGGTCAGGGCGAAATCTCCTGAACTGCTGATGATGCCATCGCTTCCAGCAATCAACCCCAACCCCGGTCCGCTGCCAACGGTCATGTCAGGTCCGAAATCGATTGTACCATCAAGAACGGTGACGGCTTCCCAGTTGACGACACTACCGGAATTTACGGTGACACTCACACCCTGCAGCATCAGCGCATCAATGAAGCCGTCCGCTACGTCGGTATCGTCGCCGCCATCAAGAACCTGTGTTCCATCATACTCCGTGGCGGTCACGGTAGCAGTGTCCGAACCATCGCCGCCGTCGAAACCGATCGTCGTTCCGGAGGCCCATGCGAAAGCATCGTTCCCATTGCCGCCAGATACGACGCTCGCAACGGTCGCGCCGTCCAGCGTGATTGTGTCGCTGCCACTGTCCCCGGAGGCCGCTCCGATTGCCCCTGACAACAAACCGATAGTATCCCCGCCCAGGCCACCATGCACTGAGCCTACAGTACCCGTCGTGCTTATCGTGATAGTGTCGCCAGCATCCGCTGTAGCAGATGCGTCCTGTCCGTCGCCATCGCCACGAACAGCGCCGGCTACCGACGCCTCACCGGACACAGTGATTGTGTCCGCTCCGCCGGCCCCGTCGATGTCGTTGGCAATCACTGTGGCGCCGGAGATCTCCATGGTATCGTCGTCAATACAGCCATCAACATCATCCGACATGCTTGCGCCGCTCAAGGTCGTGGATCCGCCACAGCTTGCCTGCACCTGCAGCGTGACCAGGTCTTCCATCTCCTGAGTGATTCCGGCAACAAATCCCACGGCCTCCCAGTTCAGAAGGTTTGCGCCATTCAGTGTTTCCTGAAACTCACCGAAAGTCAGGACGTCAATGAAGCCGTCCGCCACGCCGAGATCGTCGCCACCATCCAGAATCTGCGATCCGTCATATTCCGCCGCCGTCACCGTTGCGATGTCCGACCCGTCGCCTCCATTGAACCCGGCCATCGTGCCAGAGGACCAGACAAAGGTGTCATCGCCAAGTGCACCGAGAATCTCGCCCGCTACTCCCGCGCCCTCCAGCGTGACGACGTCATCACCCCACCCGCCGTTCACATCAAGCGCCACGCTGCCGCCGCCAAGTGTGATCGTATCGTTCCCACGATCACCAAGCACACCGCCGGCGACCGTGCCACCCGTCATCAGAAGCGTATCTTCATCTGTGCTGACGTCCCGGCCAAGACGGATATCCCCACCCACCGAGCCTGACAGCACCGTGACGAGGTCCATCCCGTCCCCGGCACTGAGAACGCCAGCAACCGTCGCACCGTTGAGCGTGACCGCATCCTCGTCATTTCCACCAAAAACGTCGGTCACCGACCCAGACAACAGAACGATCGTATCATCGTCCCGGCCAGTATCAATATTCCCGCCCACCGTGGTGCCGTTCAGGATAACCGTGTCATCGCCCCAATTCGCGAGCACATCCTGCCCGAGATCGCCACCTCGCAGCGCGATCCTGTCATCGCCGCGATCGCCGCGAATATTGCGGGAGATTGTACCACCGGTCATCACCAACGTGTCTTCATCGGTAGTGGTGTTGGCTAGTGTACCAAGATAGACGTCCTGCTCGACCAGGCCAGACGTGATTGTGATGAGGTCTTCGCCGGCTGCCCCCCTTACGTCAGTGGTAATCGTCGCCCCATCCAGCAGGATCGTGTCGTTACCGGACCCGCTGGTCACACCATCGGCAAGGCCCGAAAGCAGATTGACCGTGTCTGCATCGTCACCCGCATCAAAATTTCCTGTCACAGTCGCCCCATCCAGGGTCATGATGTCTTCACCGGATCCCCCGAATGCCGCTCCAACAGTGCCAGCCAGCAGGTCAATACGGTCATCGCTCTGTCCGCCATGAACGGATCCGACACTGCCTGTGGTGTTGATCGTGATGATATCGGCCGCGTCCTGCGCGGCGGAATCGTCCTGCCCCGGGCCATCGCCCCGGACCGCACCGGTGACGCTGGCATCCCCGGAAATCGTGATCGTATCCGAACCACCCGCCCCGTCGATATCGTTGGCGATTACCGTGGTGCCGGTGATCTCTATCGCATCGGCCTGAATACAGCCATCGACATCATCCACCATGCTGGCCCCGCCCAGCACCAGAGATCCGCCGCAGGTGGTGAGGTTTGGGGTAATGAGGTCGTCGATAACTGATACGACGTTTACAAGGTGGATGAACTCCCAATTGATCAGGTTGCCTCCGGTGAGATCTCCGTTCACGCCATCAAGCGTCAACTCATCAATGAACCCGTCGGCCACACTGGCATCGTCACCGCCATCGAGGATCTGGCTCAGGTCGTATTCCGACGCAGTCACTGTAAGTAGGTCCGATCCGTCACCCCCGTTGAACCCGGCCATGTTGCCCGAAGACCAGGTCATGCGGTCATCGCCAGCGCCTGCGAAAACCGTCCCCGCAACCACTGCACCATCCAGCGTGATTGTATCCGCGCTGCCGCCCGTATCGACCCTGCTCACTGACCCCGAAAGCAGGGACACCGTGTCGACATTGTCACCCGTATCTATGGTCCCCAGGACCGTTGCTCCGTCCAGCGTGACCGTATCGTTGCCGGTGCCACCGATCACATCGGCCACTGATCCAGAATTCAGCGCGATCGTGTCTGCATCTGCGCCTCCGTCGATCGTGCCGGAAACCGTCGCACCGTCCAGCGTAATCTGGTCGGCGCCATCGTCCCCGGTGGCTGACCCAATGGTTCCACCCGAAAGAACGACTGTGTCACCGCCTACCCCGCCATGTACCGATCCGACCGTGCCGGTCGTGCTGATCGTGATCGTGTCGGCGTCGTCGAATGCGCCAGAGGCATCCTGCCCTTCGCCATCGCCGCGAACCGCGCCCGTGACGCTGGCGTCACCCGAGACCGTGATCGTATCAGAACCGCCCGCCCCGTCGACATCGACGGCGATGACCGTAGTTCCGGTGATCTCGATGGTGTCGTCACTGATGCAGCCATCGACATCATCCGACATGCTTGCGCCGCCCAGGATCGTGGATCCGCCACAGCTTGCCAGCACCTGCAGCGTGACCAGGTCATCGATCTGCTGGGTGATCCCGGCGACAAAGCCTACGGCCTCCCAGTTCAGAAGCGTCGCACCATTAAGCGCTCCCGAAAAGTTGCCGAAGGTCAGGACGTCGATGAAACCGTCCGCGACGCCAAGATCATCGCCCCCATCGAGGAGCTGGGTGCCATCGTATTCCGCCGCCGTCACCGTCGCCGTGTCGGAGCCGTCGCCGCCCTGGAAGCCGGCCATCGTGCCCGAAGACCAGATGAAAGCGTCATTGTCGGCTCCACCGTCGATGATTCCAGAGATAGTCGCGCCATCCAGCGTGATCGTATCGTCGCCGGTCCCGCCCAGAGCGGTTCCCACCGTTCCCGACAGAAGATTGATAGCATCCAAGCCCTCGCCACCATCGACGGTTCCCACCGAGCCCGTAGTGTTGATGGTGATCGTATCCGCCGCATCAGCACCGCCATTGTGCCCAGCCCCGCCGCCGAAGACACCGACGGTCACACTCGCGTTCCCCAGAACCTCGATGGTATCCCGATTGCCAGCACCCTCGATCGAGCCTGAAACAACGGTGTCGTCGGTGACCCGCAGAATTTCCGCGTCGCGCGACCCCAACAGGTTTGTCAGCACGCTCCCGCCACCTAAAGTGACATCGCCGCGCGTGACCTCCAGATCCGTTGCCAGATTGTTGTCGCCGGGTGTATCTACACCATTCAGCATTAACGTATCGAACGTCACTACCGACCGGATTGATTGCGCCCGCTCAAACCCGCGGATGGTTGCTGGCTGAACATTGGTGGTGGCGTCAATCACGCGGAAGCTGTCAAACCCTGTTCCACCGTCGAGAATGGCATCGACATCCCGGGTTGTCAGACTGACCGTGACGGTGTCGTTGTCGGCGCCCATCAAGACCTGCCCCCCGATCGCCCCATCTGTCCAAGTAAAGCTATCGTTGTGAACCCCCATGTCGATATCGCCCAGCACCGTGGTTCCGCTCAGGGTCAGCTGGTCTCTTGCACGAAACATGCGAACGTTTCCGACAATCGTGCCTCCGGCGAGCGTGACACGGTCCGGATGATCGCGGGTTCCGCCATTTCCGCCACCATTGCTGCCGTTTAGATCTCCTTCGATCCGACTATTGCCAAGCATTGTGAAATTGGACCCCTGACCAGCTCTGAAGCTTGGAGCCGGCCCCGCCATGAAGACAGAACCCTCAACCGTGGAACCATCCAGCGTGATAGTATCAGTCCCGGCATATGTGACCACATTACCGGTAACCGTTGAGTTGGTGAGCCTGATATTCTCCCTTCCACTGCTGCCAAAGCGGCCTTCTATCGTACCTGCAACCGTGGAATTTGTTATGTTCACGCTCTTTGCTCGAATACTGGCTACGTCAGAATCTCTTATGACAAGTGATCCGTTTACAATGGCAATACCAGTCACCGTTGACCCTTCTACGGTCACCCGATTGCCGCCTCCAGCTGTTGCAGTAATGGACCCATTGACGGTCGAATCCGTCACCGTGATAACGTCACTGGCGCGGTCATTTCGTCCCCCGCGTGCGTTGATATGGCCCGTCGTGACCCCACCTTCGACTGTAATCGTGTCGCTGCCACGATCTGTAGAGATGTTTCCGCCGGCCGGATCGTTCGTGGGATCGCATAACATGGTATCGTTACCGGCGGTTCCTGTGTTCGTGGACGTGGTTCCGTTCAGCAGGCATTGAGCGCTGGCCATGTCCGGCAGTGCGGTGAACAACGCGATGGCAAGTGCGAGGCCGCTTGTCGAGGAAAGGTGCCGCACGTTGACGTTTATCCGATCCCGGATACCATCTTTTCTCGCGCGACACAGTGAATTTGCGTCACTAACGATGTCACTGCTAAAGGGGCCGAAATCGGAGATGAATGCAGGGTGAGGCCCGGGTTTCGAACAACACCCGGCACGATTATCTGGTACCGACGGATCTTTGCCACCCTGAGCTAGAAACCCAAGAAAATACATTCAAACCTCTCTTGAACCAGAAATCCCTGACCCGGCCTGACCTTTGTCTTGACTGGAACCAACGGAGATGTGTCTGTGGGGCTGTCCGGCATTGATCGTCGCATCCTTCTGCGGACCGCCGGTGGCCTTTGATCGTGTCAACCTCAGCTTTCAGAACTTCATTACATGTGTGTAAATTTATTGGTAATAATTGCTTAAATCAATTGCTTTTGCGAAGATGTTACAACTTGGTGCGACGTGTGATAAATCAGCACTAAAATATCTGTGGGTATAACCGGAGCATTGCGATCGCAGCGATGCAGATCCCGTGAACCCGAAATCCCAGCCCACTCCGTCATCGCGTGGGGGTTGCAGACTACCGGCTTCGAGTGCGCGGATGATAGACGTCTCGATTCACTTAACGTTATCTGGCTTGTGCGACCACTCCCATCACGAGCCGCTGTCATCTTTCCGAAGCCGTCTGAGACTGTCAGCTATCGTGTTTACCCCCTTTTGTAAGCAGCGGAGCAATAGTCGGCCACCCGACGGTCATCGACGCGCTTTTGCCGCGCGTCTTGTTGAGCAAGACCGCCTTGATGAATTCCCACTCAAGATCACTCGTGTCTGAACGCGCCATTTTCCCGCTCCCGCCTGTTGTTTGAGGGGAGTTGAATCACAAGCCGTTGGCAGACAGAAGAAATTTATGGGTGTGCTGCCTAGCTCACGTTAAACCTAAAAAATCCGAGTTGTCCGGTAGTTCGCCTACCATTCACGCCAATTCAACCTGTCTTCAGTGCGACCGGTAGGATAATATTCGCAACCCACCCATCCAGCATAACTTGCCTCCTCCAAAACGCGAAAAACAGAGGTATAATCGCACTCTCCGTGATCCGGCTCGTGCCGGTCAGGTACGCTGGCAACCTGAATTTGCGAGATGTATGGGGAGTGTTCTCTCAGTGCGCCAATGGCGTCTCCTTCCATTATTTGTGCGTGGTAGCAATCAAACTGAAGCTTCAGATTGGGCGCACCCAGTTCGTTGATTAATTGGCTCGCCTCGTAAGGATGGTTCAGGAGGTATCCCGGCATATCTGTTGCATTTATCGGCTCGACTAAGGCAGTGATTCCGGTGTCGTAAAAGCGCCGCGTCGCATGGTTCAGGTTTTCTAGATAGATGTCTCTTGCGATGTCTCGATCGGCGTCGTTGACACACCCGGCCATTATATACATCTGCCGCAGGCCTGTTACATCCGCATATGAAAGCGCTATTTCAACGGAATTTCTAAACTCCTGTTGCCTGCCTGCGATGGCCGCGATGCCCCGATCGCCGGACTCCCAATTGCCAGGCGGCAGGTTGTGCAGCACGAGCGACAGCCCTGCACTTCGCACGAATTCCGCAATCTCGGCAGGTGTGTAATCATAGGGAAACAGAAATTCTACACCCTGGAACCCTGCATTTTTGGCGGCCTGAAACCTATCTGGGAATGGCAATTCAGTGAACATGAAGCTAAGATTTGCGGTGAAATTAAACGGCATCGGAGGATCCTGATCAAGGTTTCGATTTATTGGTATCGCGCACGAAAGCGAAATAGCCCGATTGATCTAGATCACCCATCCCGGCCTCGACCATGTCGGCCCAAAGCGCGTGGCTTTTGGACAAAAGTGGCAACGACAGGTCAGCCTCCTTGGCAAGGTTGATGGCTTGCCGCATGTCTTTTAGCTGTGTGGTTGCACGGGCACCTGGGATGAACGCGTCATCAATCATGCGCTGACCGTGCAGTTCAAGAATGCGGCTGCTCGCAAATCCGCCCATCAAGGCCTCGCGAACTCTCGCGATATCGGCCCCGGCAGCGGCGGCCAGCGCGAAGGATTCGGCAATAATACTAACTGTGGTTCCGACAATGATCTGATTAGCGGCTTTTGCTGCCTGTCCCGTTCCGACCGGACCAACATGGGTCAGTGCCGCACCAAGCACATTAAATATTTGCATTGCCGCGTCGATATCAGTGGGGTCACCGCCCGCCATGATTGACAACGAGCCGGCGATGGCCCCGACCTCGCCACCGGACACAGGCGCGTCAATGTAGCGTCCACCCAGAGCCTGGACTTTAGCAGCCAATCGGCGCGTCACGTTGACTTCGGATGTGCCCATATCGATCACCCTCGCGCCGGACTTAAGGCCCTGAAGCACACCGTGTTCGCCACATATTACCGCCTTAAGGGAGGGTGTATCGCTTACACATAGAACGATGAAACCCGCACCCTCAGCTGCGGATTTTGGACATGTGGCAACAATGGCCCCATCCTTTGCCAATCCAGCAGATTTTTCTACGGTACGGTAGTAGACTGTCAGATGAGCGTTTGCGGCCAACAGATTTGCAGCCATCGGAGCGCCCATGAGGCCGAGGCCGATGAAACCTACCTTAGTGCCTGAAAGCGGCATGCCTTACTCCATTTCTAAGTTTCATTAGTAGCCACATGACTGAACGCAGCCCGGGTCAAATCCTGATCGCTGCGAGGCGCGCCTGCATATCCTCGTTCGAGAGAACATTGCCTTCGTCGACAACCAAAAACAAAGCCGAGGCATCGACGGGCTCTTCTGCCGGGGGGTTGGTCGAGATCGTACCGTCAGCGCGCGACTGATACCCGATCGCGGTCCCCAGGCCCGCGCGCAACACGGCGACAACAACATCTATCCAATGCTCGGCCTTGATGGCGACTTTGTATCCATGACACTCTTCACCAACATTTGTGAACAGGTTTTCAAGGATAGCCTCTGCACCCGGACAAACGAAACCGCGCACAACGATTTCAGGGTAAAACCTTATCGGGCGCAGGACCATTTTGGCACCAGCACACCGCAGCCGAGACTTGTTTGTATCTTCTACTGCTTCGGCCAGAATGCTAGCCTCGGTTCCAATCTCAGAGAGCCGGTACAGAATGTCAAATGTCGTCGCATCAGAACGTTTGTCTATAGCATCCTCGGCAAGGACCAAAATCGCGGCAGCATCCGCAACACCTGCGCCTGCCAAGGCCGTGGAATCCGTGGAATGCGCGTGGATGTGGACAACCCCAAGATCGCGAATTTCTTCCGGCAATCCATCCGGGTACCTGTCGGTCACAATTAGAATTGGCCGCCCGCAAAATGCGGAGGTGTTTTGAAACTCTTCACACAACCGACGGAAATAGTTGACAGTATTAAACCGCGGCGTGTTCAGAATGAGTATGTGATCTTTCATTTTCCAGCTCCATCGTCCCTGGATCATTTTCATTCGCCGGGACAACCGGTATTCGAAATAGTTGGCGGCGGCGTGGAACAGAACGAATATGCCGCCTCCGTAAAGGAGCAGGATCGTTGCAATTCGCCCCAGCGTCGTTTGCGCCGCGAAATCGCCATAACCAACGGTGACGGCAGTGGTCGCGGTCAACCAAACCGCCTGTTCGAAGGACAGGCCTTCGAGGCCAATCATCGCAATCGTGTGCAGTGTCAAAACGATGCAAAGATATGTCGCCAGCTGAAACAGAGACCGTTCATGTTCACTGTTCAGGAGGCGGCGGAGCTCAGCCCTTGAGTTCAGAGACCTGAAAAAGAAGAATAAACCACCCATCTATCAGCCTCATCGGTCCATCGTGTTTCGTGTCCGAGCGTTATTTCGATCTCTCATAATTGATAGTCCAAATGCCTCTCTCGGGACGTTTAGGTCGCGATGGGCTTTTTGCTCGGAGACACATTACCAAGCCGTTCGCGACCATGCCATCTTCGGCGGTTTGCCGAACAACGAGATGCTGCGGAACCTCAATAGCCCAGGACCGAGGGCAACCACAGTGATGCTGCCGGCACGAACGTCACGATCAATAACGTGGCGATCAGGGGCACCATGAACGGGAGCGTGCCCATGATGGTGTCATTCATAGACACCCCGCTGACTGTACTCAGCACATATAGGACGATCCCAAGCGGTGGAGAGAGCAGCCCTATCATCAAGTTGAGGACCATGATCACACCAAACTGTGTTGGGTCCACGCCGGCTGCCGCGGCGACCGGCATCAAAATTGGCGTTAGGATGGTGATCGCGGCAATGGCGTCCAGAAAGCAGCCCACGATAATCAGCAGCAGGTTGATCAACAACAAAATAATGATGACGTTGTCGGTGACGCCAAACAAGGCTTCGGAGAACCCTTGCGCGACACGCTCGGTTGTTATGATCCAGGCGAATAGTGCTGCCGCGCTGACGATGAACAAGATCGATGCTGTCATTTCGGCTGAATCTTTTGTAGCCGTCCAGATTTCCTTGGGCCCAAGTGTTCGATATACGAACAGTCCCAGTATGAGAGCATAGGCCGCCGCCGCAATCGCGGCTTCAGTCGGCGTGAATATCCCGCCCAATATGCCACCGACGATGATTACCGGGGTTAACAGCGACAGGATAGCCTTGTTGAAAGACTTGCTGACCGTGCACCAAGAAAAATTTCCGTCCTTTGGCAGGTCGTTTCGCGCTGCGATCCAGCGGACCATGATTGTCAGCGCGATCGCCATGATAATGCCGGGCAAGAAACCGGCGACAAACAGCTTTCCGATGGATACATCTGCAACAAAGCCAAAGATGATCATCGGCAGGGACGGCGGAATGAGCGGGCCAATAATTGAACTGGCTGCCGTCAAGCCGACTGACAGGCGGTCGCCGTATCCACGGTCCCGCATGGCCTTGATCTCGATAGCGCCAAGGCCGCCTGCGTCGGCAACCGCCGCGCCGCTCATACCAGCGAAGATGACACTGGCCGCGATGTTGACGTAGCAGATGCCGCCACGCGCCCAGGCGAAAAGATGCGAGGCGAAGGTGAATATTCGATCGGTGATTGCGGACGAATTCATCAACGCGCCTGCCAGGATAAAAAACGGAATGGCCAGAAGCGGGAAGCTGTCGATGCCACTGACCATCTTCTGGATGATGACCAGACTTGGAATGCCCTTCGCCAGAACAAAAACGACGGAGCCCAGAGCCATCGCCACGGCGACAGGGATTCCGATGACGATCATCAGAGTCACAGCGATAATGAGAATTGAAGCAGCCATGTCAGATCCCCAGGTTTCTATTTTCGGTGTCGTCGTCGCCGTCTTTTTTCTTGATCGCGTGCAACAGGTAGTGCAGCGCCATCAGCAATAGCGCGACGGCGCAGATCCAAAACAGGATGCTCTTGGGAACAGGCATACTGCTCATCTTCAGGCTGGTGACATTGGCAAAACGCACCGCCGTCCAACTGAGGAACAGGAAGAAGACCGCTGATATCATGTCAAAGCTGCGCACTAGCACAGCCTTCATTCTGACAGGGAGCATATCGAGAATGAGGTCCACTTTGATGTGGCTGTCTCTTTGGGCACAAACCACCGCGCCGATATAGGTGAGGACAATCAGGAACATCCGTGCGACCTCTTCGGTCCAGCCTAGAGAGTCATTGAGCACGTAGCGGGTGAAGAACTGTAGACCGACAATCAGGAACAGCGCCCACAACGTGAGGCACATAGCAATGATCTGGAGCTTGTTTAGGAGTTGCATCTGGTCCTCACTTTGCCCAAGGGACGAAACGAGCGGCCCGTGCGGCAATCGCAGCACGGGCCAGTCTCGAATTCAGTTTGCACCCAATGCCAGCAGGTCTTCGATGTGGCGGGCTTCCCATGGCCAGTCACCGGTCAAGATCGTCGGCTTAACGACGTCGATGAATGGCTGCCGGTCAAGCTCATGCACATTGATACCCTTGTCGCGAAACCAGCCGACCAGGTCCTTTTCAGACTGAATGATGTCCGCAGACGCGCCAGCTGCGGCTTCTTGCAGGACCTCGCTGATGATGCCTTGGTCTTCTTCGGACAAGCGCCCCCAAGTTGGTCCGCCGATCAGGGTGTAATACCCGTCCGTCATGTGGCCGGTCAGCATGATGTCCGTCTGAACCTCATAGAACTTTTTGGCCTGAATGGTCGGCAATGGGTTTTCCTGAGCGACGACAACGCCTTGTTGCAGCGCCAGATAAAGTTCCGAAAAGTTGACGGGTGTAGAGTTCGCACCTGCTGCATCCGGGAAGACCATATAGATCGGCACCGGTGGAACACGCATCTTTACGCCTTCGAAGTCGGCGGGAGTCAGTAGCGGTTCGATCGCAGTGACATGGCGTTGCCCAAAATAGGTCAGCGCAACAACCTTGCTGCCGGAGGCGTCTTCGTGTCATGCGGCCAACAAATCCCTTTCGAGAGTGCCGTTGATGTCGTGCAACATAATTTACTAGTCGAACAGTTGGGCTTTGGGTGTATTCCCGCAGTTTTCTCAAGCACTTTTGAGCCTCCCCAACTGAACTGGTCCACCGTTATGTTTAGGAAACGGAGGACCACGAATGGCAAACAAGCGACCGAAGTCCGAAGAGAGTCTGGATTTTGCGTTGACGATAATCTTTCAGTTCAACGCCCGGCGAACTGCGCGCTTGCGCAAGCGCCCCTGCACGCAAACGTTCCTCTTGAAGCGCAGCAATAGCAGATTGCAAATTTCCCAACAGATCGCGAGCCGTCGTCAGGTCCAATCCCACATCACCAATCAACTCTGGGGTAGACACTTCACCAATATTGTAAACGTCGATTATGTCGTCGCCCGGTTCGACACCATCATCACACAAACAAATCCGCCAACCCATAACTATTGCCCCAAAATAGATTCACACCATCTCCTGACCTAAACGTAACCCCCCAACTTCGGAACAGTCCCAAAGGGGAACTCCGGTCAAAGCCTGATTTGTGCAACAAGGCCAAAGGGGAACCATAATTTCCCCTTTCATTGCTTGACGCAATTGTATTTATTAATAGATGTCGCTGCAGGCGCCACTCACTCTTCCAGCGCTCCCCCTCAGCTGGCACCGGCTTGACCTGCAGCGACGGCATTCGCTCCAAAGTCCTGATGACCGAGTAGCTAAAACCTATTGCATACGAAGTGTATGGCGTGCCGAGGAAACAGATGGAGAGATCTTTTCACAATTGCCTGAGCCTTCTCAGGCGATCGAAACTATGGACGCACTCTCTATCCTCTGGCGACTGAATCCACTTGTCAGTTTCAAAGAAGTTTTTTTAGTGCTGAAAATAGTTGCTGCCGTTCGTCTTCCGCCAACGCTGACAGCACGCTGTTTTCTGCTTCTTGCACCTCAGGGGTCGCTTTCTCAACCAGTTCGACACCAGAATCTGTAAGCTCAAAATACGTGAAGCGCATGTCCTCAATATCCTTCCGCCTGCACACTAATTTCTTTTCTTCGAGGCTATTCATAATGCGGTTCATAGCTGGAGGTTCTACCCCAACTCCCTCCGACAGGGTTCTCAGGATACAAAAATCATTGATATGGATCATGTTGAGAGTTGTCAGTTCATGAGTAGCAAGACCATTCTTCTTCAGCACCGGTACGGTGACATCCTTGCACCGCTGTGACGCACGCCGCAGAAGGAAACCGATTGACGTCTCGGCCTCATTCGTACTGAGCTTATCTCCTGGACCACTCACCCATATCCCCCTTGCTGCTCTTCCCGACAATCGCCCGATTCCGTGGATCAACTCACTCATTTAGGCTATTTGTTATTAAGAAAAGGGTCAAACGGGTCAAAGAAACTTTTGAAGGTACTGAACCAAATTACCTCTCTCACGATCCGTCAAAGTTTGTAATACTTCATTCTCGGCGCTCTTAACACAGGCGGTTACATCCCGCAAACAGTTCCTGCCGGATTCTGTTAGCTTGAAAAATGTATAGCGCGCATCTTTGTGGCACTTGTGTCTGGATGCGAGTTTTTCTCTTCTAGGCTGTTTATGATGCGGTTCATCGCAGGGGGTTCTGCGCCGATTGCATCCGCAAGGGTTCGAAGAATGCAGGCGTCATTCACTTGTATCAAGCTCAAGGTTGTAAATTCCAAGGCAGACAAGCCCTTTTCCTTCAAAACAGGAGTGATGGCATCTTTGAACCGCTGCGATGAACGCCGCAGCAGAAAGCTCATGGATGTCTCGACGACGCCAGTATCCAGTTTGTCTCCTGGACTACCCATTCTTGCCCCTAGTTATCCTCACCATGACCTGCCCCCCGAAACTTCCCTCGTTCTGATGTAGAGTTTGCTCAACCTTTTGAAGGAGCAAACGAATGCGAAAGAGCCGTTTCACCGATGCGCAGATCATCGGGATGATCAAGGAACAGGAAGCGGGAATGCCGACAGCGGAGGTTTGTCGCAAGCACGGTCTCAGCCAGGGCACGTTCTACAAATACAAGTCGAAGTTCGGCGGCATGGAGGTATCTGATGTCGCGAAGCTGAAGGCGATGGAAGACGAGAATGCCAGGCTTAAGCGTCTGCTGGCCGATACGATGCTGGACAATGCTGTTCTGAAGGATCTTCTGGGAAAGAACTGACGACGCCGAACGAGCGGCGAGAGGCAGCGCTCAGGGCGATGCGGGATCACAGTATCTCGCAGCGTCGGGCCTGTCGGCTTGTCGGTGTCGACCCCAAGACGGTCAGGCGCGAACGCCCGCCTGACAACCCAGAGATCAGAGCAGAGATGAAGGCCATAGCTGCCAAGCGGCGCCGGTTTGGCTATCGCCGGATCGGGGTGATGCTGGAGCGTAAAGGGATGACTATGAACCACAAGAAACTCTATCGGCTTTATACCGAGGAGAAGCTGGGCGTCAGGCGGCGAAGGGGCCGCAAACGGGCTCGTGAGTCGCGGACGCCGATGCCTCAAGCGTTGAGACCTGGTGAACGCTGGTCTCTGGACTTCCTGTCCGACACGTTCGGAGCGTCGCGCAGGTTCCGCATCCTGGCGGTCAATGATGATTGCTGCAGCGAGAACCTCTGCTTGATAGCTGACACCAGCATATCCGGCACCCGTGTCGCGCGAGAGCTGGATGCGCTTGTCCGGATCTACGGCATGCCTGCCAGCATTGTCAGCGACAATGGGGCAGAGTTCACCAGCCGGGCGATCCTGAAATGGGCCAACGACAACGACGTCGAGTGGCACTACATCGATCCGGGAAAGCCTCAACAGAACGCCTTCATCGAGTCATTCAATGGTAGCCTCCGGGACGAGTTGCTGAACGAGGAGATGTTCGACAGTCTGGAAGATGCGCGGCGAAAGCTGGCGCTCTGGCGATATGACTACAACAACGTCAGGCCGCACTCATCGCTCGGCAACCAAACACCAGCAGAAGCGCGTCGGACGCTTGAGCAATTGGAGGGCTCCGCGCCCGACGCGCTTGCCC
>NZ_JBQFSA010000016.1:0-27302 GCF_056537745.1 Ruegeria sp. C12 | reverse complement strand
TTCTCTATGCCCTCGGATCAACGCCTCTGATGCCCGCACTGCTGGCCATCCACCTCGGATCGGTCCTGACCTTCTTCCTGCTGACGCCCTATACAAAAATGGCACACGGCTTCTATCGGCTTGCGGCGCTGGTCCGGGATGCACAACGCAAGCGCGGCGCATAGCCATCGCATCCATGCCGTACGGGGCGCGGAACGGGTTCTGATCGCCACCAATCTGCATCAGTCCAACGGATGTGCTAAGATGCGCCTTGGGTGACAATCGCGACGGAGGAGATCGATATGAGTGCGGGTGTCTGCGCAATCATCGGGTACGGTCCGGGTCTTGGGGCCGCATATGCCGAAGTGTTCAGGAAGGCCGGATACACCCTTGCGCTTCTCAGCAGGTCGGGGGCCGGTATCGGGGGCGCAGGCGCATCTGACCCGCAGGTCAAACCCTTTGCCTGCGATGCCGGAGATCCCGACAACCTCAGAGGCGCCTTGAAAGCGGTCGAGGATGAGTTCGGCCAGATCGACGTCGCCATATACAATGCCGACCTTGCTCAGTTCGGAACGCTTGACGATGTGACCGAGGTTCATTTCGAACAAAGCTGGCGCGTAGGCGCATTGGGGCTGTTTGTTACGGCCAAAGTGCTGGGGTCGCAAATGGCCGGGCGTGGGTCGGGCGTGATCATCGTATCCGGGGCTACGGCAGCGCTGCGCGGCAATCTCTGGACAACCGCTTTTGCGCCGTCAAAATCCGCGCAACGTGTGCTGGCAAATGCGCTTGCAAAACAACTTGGACCGAAGGGCGTGCATGTGGCCTACATGGTCATCGACGGCGTGATCGACACAGAAGACACCCGGACGGGTTTCGCGCCCGACAAACCGGATGACTTCTTCATCAACCCTGTCCACATAGCTGAAACCGCGCTGATGCTGGCGCGACAGGACCGATCGGCCTGGACGTTCGAGTTGGATATTCGCCCATTTGGCGAAAAGTGGTGACGCGGCTATCGGTCAGGTTTGTTTGCGCGCAATGATGATGAATTGCGTTATCGAGAAAAAGAACCGGCCTGCCTCGGCAAGGCTTTGTTGTTCGTCAAACCACGCCTGCGCAATGGCGGGGTCGACATGCGCGTTCGCAACGGCAAATTGCCTCATCAGATGCAACATCATGGTTGCGATGCCGTCCGGCTTTAGCTGATGATCTACCAGTGTTATCGACCGAACCTCGTCCACCTTATCACCCCGTGCCTTGATCAACGCAGGTAGTCTTTCCGGCACAGACCCGCTGACAAAATGCTGGTTCCATGAGGATCTCATGGCCTGCATCCTCTCTGGCGCATCGCTGAACCAGATCAGAGTGTCAAAATGCAGATCGCTGACAACCAGCCGACCACCGGGTTTCAGGCAGCGCATTGCATCGGCAATCGCCCCGTCAATATCGTCGACATATTCGAACACCTGCACCGAAACCGCCTTGTCCGCCATGGCGTCTTCGAACGGAAGCGCATTGGCGACGCCGGTACGGAATTCGACGCAGGCATAGTCACGGCATCGGGCTTTTGCAGCCGCCGTCATGTCGTCGCTGGGGTCAATCCCGATGACGCGGCCCTTCTGTCCAACTGCGCGGGCCAGTTCCGCAGTCAGCAGGCCGTTGCCACATCCGATATCCAATATGGTTTCACCCGGCGCAGGGCAGAGGGCATCGAATGAAGCCTGTCGCCTGCGCGTTATGTCAGCGCCCTGATACGCGTTTTCCAGGATTTTTGTTGTCTCGGCATCAAAATTCAGCATCTTGTTCCCCCTTCCACTCCGCCGATCTTAACAGATTGGTCGCTTTTGAGTCCGAAACGGGTTTTTGAAACAATGGAAAGCGCCCCGAGCGCCTGGGTACCGCCAAGTTGGTGGCTGGCTAAACGGTTCCCCGATACCCAACTGCCGCCCGATCTTTTGCGGCGCTGGAATAGGCCCAGGATCTGAAGGCTTCGACGTTTGGAGTGACCCATGTGTCCCGCCCGCCAAGGAGGTATGGCGCAACGAAAGTCACATCATAGCGTTTGTGACCGACCAATGCCGGGTGGGTGTTGCAATAAGTCAATCTGGCGTCAATTGACGAGCGGCAATCAAATTCATGACTCACAGGCAATCTCTTCTTATGCTCGGGCAACGGAGGGGGCAGTATGTCAGAAAAGCTTATCGGCGGGTGCAAATGCGGTTTGGTCCGCTTTGAGGGCGTGCGCGGGGACGCCCCGATGTTTCGATGCCATTGCCGGGATTGCCAGCAACTGACAGGCTCGGGCCATTCCGAGATGATGCCGCTGATCGCAGAAACCTTCAGAATTGGCGACGCTTGCAAAACCTATCAGATGACAGGCGGATCGGGCCGATTGACCTTTAGCGGGTTTTGCCCGAATTGCGGATCACAACTGACACGCCGCAGTGAAATGATGAGCCAGTTGATCTATGTTCACGCCGCCGCGCTGGATGATCCGTCCAAATACGCCCCCGAGAAGTCGATCTATTCTGACGCTGCGCAATGTTGGGATGATGCGGTGATCCCGCAAGATACCTGAGCGGTCGCGGCCTTCTTGTGCAATCAACGGCAATAGCGCTTCAATCGGAATTGCTTTTGCATTGGATGCGCCAGATAAGCTGATCGATCCGGTCCTGGCAGGCAGCCTGTCTGCAAGTACAAAAACTTCGAAAATTGGACTCTGGGCGCAGATTCGATGGATAATTGCCTCGGCGCGACCCACGTCTGATTGAAGGAGGCCGTAGGGATGTCCAAGAACCTTCGCCCACTTACCGACACCGCCTGGCTGGCAGATCATCTGACCGACCCCGAGCTGCGGATCATTGACGTCCGATGGAAGTTTCGGGAGGAAAACGGCAAGGGCTGGCCTTCGATGACAGGTCAGAGTATCAGGCCGAGCATATCCCCGGCGCAGTCTATGTCGGCATGTCGACAGAACTTGCAGACAGCACACAGACCATTCCTGACATGATGTTGGGCCCGCACGACTTTGGCAGGAAAATGCGCGATCTTGGTGTTTCAAGCGACAGTCATGTTGTCGTCTATGATGACTCGGGCCTGCCGCTGGCATCCGCGCGGCTTTGGTGGGCGCTGTCGTATTTTGGCCATGACAACGTGCAGGTCTTGGACGGTGGACTGCAGCAATGGAAGCTGGAAGACCGACCCACCGAAGCTGGCGATATTTCCGTCGAGCCGGGGAGTTTTGAAGCCAGGGTGCAAGACGGCTGGATCGCCAGGAAGGCTGATGTCTTGTCTGCGCTTGGAAACTCGGACGTCAGGATTGTCGACTTCCTGCCAAACGATCTCTATCGGGGGCAGGGCGCTCATACATGGGGCGGGCGGTCCGGGCATATTCCCGGAGCGGTCAACATCCCCGCGATCTCGAATATCGATCCGGATTTGGCCGATACACCCATTGCCGAACGGGCAGAGAAACTGCGGCAACAAGGCTCATTCAGGCTGTCGGACCAAAAGAGCCTGCTTCAACATTGCCGCGACAAGGGCATTGAGACTGAAAATGAGGTCATTGCCTATTGCGGCCGCGGTTTGGCGGCTTCCAACGGTCTTCTTGCGTTGCGCTATATGGGGTTCGACACATCTCGTCTTTATGACGGGTCATGGGCCGAGTGGAGCGCGGACAAAAATCTTCCGATTGAAACGTCGTAAAACAACGTCCACGGCCCTTGCATACTTGCGGTTTTGCACTCAACATCCCGGCTGCCAGCCACAAAAAAGGATGACAGCTTGGTTTCCGAAGATCTCGCCAAATCCCTGCGCCAATGGCGGCAACACCTGCATCAAAACCCAGAGTTTGGGTTCGAAGAACAGGCTACGGCGGATTTTGTCGTCAAGCGGCTGAAGGCGTTCGGGATCGAGGATATCGAGACCGGAATCGGGGGCACCGGTGTCGTCGCAACGCTGCGGCAGGGAAATGGTGATCGAACGATTGCGCTGCGCGCGGATATGGATTGTCTGCAAATCCATGAAACCACCAATCTGCCTTACGCGTCGTCCAAACCCGGCCTGATGCATGCTTGCGGTCACGATGGGCACACGACAATCCTGCTGGGCGCTGCTGCTGTTCTGGCCCAAGAGGGTGGGTTTGACGGAACCGTGCGGCTGGTTTTTCAACCGGCCGAGGAATGGGGGCAGGGCATGAAGGCCATGATCCGAGACGGGTTGGGATCGCGGTTGGGATTTGACGAAATCTATGGTCTGCACAACAAGCCGGGCCTTCCCGTTGGGGCGTTTGAAATCCGACCCGGCCCATTCATGGGTGCCGAGGACGGGTTTCGCATAACCGTGCGCGGTCGCGGCGGCCACGCCTCGCGCCCGCAGGACTGCAAGGATGCGATCCTGTGCGCCTGTTCCATCGTCAGCGAGCTTCAGACGATTGTATCCCGGGCGATAGACCCCTCGGCCCTTGCGGTTGTTTCGGTGACTTCGATTGCGGGCGACAATGTCAAGAACGCCATTGCCAGCGAGGCGCGCATCGAAGGCGATTGCCGCCATTTCGATGATGCCGTCAGTCACAGGATCGAAGAATCGATGCGCCGCATCGCGAATGGCATGGCCATGGCCCATGACTGCGAAGCAAACGTTGAGTATGAGCGTGTGTTTGTCCCGCTGGTGAATGACGCTGAAGCGACGCAGCACGCGCTGCAGGCGGCGAGATCGGTGTTCGGCGAAAACAGCACGGACCCGGATGCCCGCCCCATGGGTGCATCCGAGGATTTTGCCCAAGCTTTGAAACTTTCACCCGGTGCGTTTGGTAATTTTGGCAACGGCGACAGCGCACCGCTGCACAACGCCGGGTATGATTTCAATGACGCAGCGCTTGTTCCCGGTGTTCAGTGGTTTGTGGAACTTGTGCGCAACCGGCTGCCCGTCAGCTCGGATTAGGCCCCGCTATTTGCAGATCGGCAGCTCCAACGGCGGCTGCTTGGGCAAAGAGTCCCTCCATTGGTTTATGATCGGTTGAAGCGTGCGTTTGGGCCAGAACTTCGGTGTGCCAATGGCTTGCAGACACGCGGCGTTCCAATAAACGCCCGCGCGCGACAGTGATCGCCCCTTGCTCACCGCTTTTGCAACCGCGTTGATGTCTTTGGATTCCGGATAGATGTAAAGCGTCGTCGGGTTGCCCTCTACCAGTGCCAAAATCTCTTCCGAGGCGGATTCCGACCACGTGGTGCACCCGTTGCTGCGCCCACCCGTATAGTTCACCAACCGTCCATAAGGGACATAGCCGTCATCATCAGCATAAGAGCTTGTGGGGTTCTTGAACCGACATTGCCATTTCAGGAAAACGGCAGGATGGCCACCAATGGCCCTTTCCCGCGCGTTGCTGGTTTCACCTTCGCCATCGAACAACAGAAACGTGCGATAGAACGGCTTGGTCTGGCCGGATTGGCTGTAAAACCCTTTGAAGGACGTCCGCGTTTCGGCGGTGACATAGGACCCGCCCGCCGTAAGCTTTGATCCTTCGGCATTGCTGAAATTCTTCGCACATTGCCGCCCGTTTGCGAAATTGGCGCGCTGCAGTTTTCGCCCATTGCCATACCCGGATGAAACGGCGCGGAATGTCCGCTGAGATTCACAGATGACATAGAACCTGCGTCCGGGGCTGCCGTTGCGGGCGGTGCTGGGGCGGGTCGCGTCTTTGGCAAGATAACACGGGTTGCTGACCTTACCCTGCCGGGTTTTCTGCTGATACAGCGCCCGCGCCCTTTCCAGCACGACAGGCGCGATCTGGCCGTCGCCCGTTCCCACATGCTTTTGCAGCCAGGCGGGGATATCCGATGACAGGGCAGTGGCCCGTTCGGGCAAGGCCGCGGTCGCCGCGGCAAGGGTCATGATAGTGACTGCAAGACGGATCGATTTCGGTCGCAACGGGAAATCTCCTGCCAGAATGTCCTCAGTTCCAATCTATCACAACTTGCAGGGGTTTGGGGGCACGGCGGACACTTAAGACTGCTGCCTGTTGCCACAAATCCTACGTTTCTTGCGCGTGGCCCTTCAGCCGGATCACCAACGGCAGCATGGCCGCGACCAGCACGGCCGCGAACAGAAACGGTGCGCCCGGGAAATAGATGCCGTCATTGTCCACAGACGCATGAAAAATCCCGGTCAGCGCAAGCGGAGACAAAACCGCCGCGACCGAGGACAAAGACGCAATGACCCCCTGAACCACGCCTTGCCGATCCTCATCCGTCTGGTTCGACGCCATAGCTGTCATCAGGGGTGGAACCATGTCAGACAGCGCGGCGAGCAGAAGAAAGACGACCAAGGCAGCAATTGACCCGGTGAAGCCAAACCCGATCATGCCGATCAGCGCCGAGACCATGCCCAGCATCAATGTGCGGTAATCCCCCAACCACCGGATGAAGATCGGCATCAACCCGCCCTGAACAAACGCCAGCAGCACGCCATAGCCGGCCAGCGACAATCCGATATAAAGGGTTGGCCAGTCGAACACTTCGCGCGTCCAGAAGGCCCACAGTGTCGGGTAGACCATGTTCGCAAACTCAAAGATGAAGATGCACAAAAGCGGAACCGCAAGCCCCGGCAGGCGGAAGGCGTCAAGGATCGACTTGAACGGGTTCAGATCACGTTTGCCAAACGGGCGGCGTTTGTCCGGTGTCAGGCTCTCGGGCAGTACAAATACGCCGAACAAGGCGTTGCCTGCCGACAATGCGGCGGCGATCCAGAACGGCGCGGCGATGCTGATTTCCGCCGCGATGCCGCCAATGGCGGGGCCTAGGACAAATCCAATCCCGAAGGCCGCGCCGATCAGGCCAAAGTTCGCTGCCTTTTCCTCGGGGGTTGAGATATCCGCGAGATAGGCGGTTGCGGTGATATAGGTCGCCCCGGCCAGACCCGCGAGCGTTCGCCCCAGCAAAAGCAGCCAGAAACTGCTCGCTAAAGCCATGATGACATAATCAATGGCCAGCATGGCAAGGGCCGCGATCAGTATCGGCCTGCGGCCAACCGCATCCGAGATGCTGCCAACAACAGGACCGCACAGGAACAAAGCCCCTGCATAGGCCGCCATCAGCAGCCCGCCCCAGAACGCCCCTTGCCCCGTATCGCCTGCGCCGACCCGGTCCATCAGATCCGGCATGATGGGAAACACGATACCGATGCCGATGGCGTCAATCATCAGGGTAATGAGTATGAAAAGAATGGCTCGGTTCTGAAACATAATACCCTGTCGAACAAAAGGGGTGATACTGCGCCAGACAGAGTTAGCCGCTTTAGTTCCCCTGCAACAAGGTCACGATGATCGCGGGCCAGCCTGCTTTAGCTGAAGGCGTGGCGAGTCTGGGATCAAACCAGGGTCACCGCCTGGGTTGATTTGGCCCGCGCCACCTGCCTAAGGTCGGCGAAACCAAACGAAACCCCAGAACAGGCCCCCATGAAGCTGGAATTTCACCATATCAATTTTGTGTCCGAAGATGTCGGGCGGCTGCACCGGTTCTATACTGAAACGCTCGGGCTGGACGATATTCCGATCGAGAACTTCCCCCGATCTGCCGAGTCGGATGATCGCGGCTACAGCGGCCAGATCCGGTTTGCCACCGACGGGCATATGCAGATGCATCTGGCCGAACGGGATCTTGGCGTTGCGTTCAAACACGGGGAATCCATCAATCCGGTCGAGCGTGGCCATATCGCTTTCCGCACCGATGACATCGCGGCCTTCAAGGCGATGCTGGATGAAAAGGGCATCCCATATTCAGACTATGGCACCGCCTTTGCCAAGGAATGGCATCAGGTCTTTTTCCTTGATCCCGAAGGCAATGTGATCGAGGTCCATCAGGCCGTTTGACCCCGTCACAGGATCGGCAACGGCCCGCGTGTCTTGTTTTGCCGCAGAACGAAGTTGCTGCGGGTGTCCCGAACCAGACCTGATTTTAGCAGCCGTTTCATGATGAACACTTCAAGGTCCTCGGGGGTTCGGGCATAGACCTTCAGAATGAAATCATGATCCCCGGTGATCGAGGCGCATTCGACAATCTGCGGTTCGGTTTCCACCAGTCGCAGGAAATCGGCGATGCTGTTCTCCTGATGATCCCGCAGCGCCACATGGACATAGGCAATAGCATTCAGTCCCACGGCTTTGGCGGTGACCTGCGCGCGATAGCCCGAGACGACGCCCGACGCCTCAAGGTCGCGAACGCGCCGCCAGCATTGTGAGGCCGACAGCCCCGTTTGCTCGGCCAGTTCCTGCATCGACAGACGACCGCTGGATTGCAGGACACGCAGAATGGCTATGTCTGACTGGTGAAGCATATGGTTCGATATTCCACAGTTGGCGAAACATTACGGTCAAAATAGATCATCCGAACGTCCGCACCAAATCAAATATCGCACTACTTTGGGCGTATCCTGTCAGACAGGAGGACGCGCCCATGCCCAAATCGACAAAATACACCGCCAAGCACGCCGATGATCGCGGCCATATCGACTACACCGATCAGGAAAACGCGGTGTGGGCTGATCTTTACGCTGCACAGGAAGACAATGTTCAGCGCTACATGGCGCGCGAGTATCTGGACGGGCTGGTCCGGCTTGACCTGCCAAAGACGCGCGTGCCGTCTTGCGCCGATATCTCTGAGCGATTACTGGACCTGACCGGGTGGCGCGTCCAACCGGTTCCGGCGCTGATCGGGTTCAAGACCTTCTTTGGTATGCTGGCCGAGCGTGTTTTTCCGGCGGCCTCATTCATCCGAAGCCGCGAGGATTTCGACTACATCGAAGAGCCCGACATTTTCCACGAAATCTTCGGGCATACCCCTTTGCTCAGCGATCCTCGCTTTGCTGCATTCAGCCATGCGATTGGGCGGGCGGGCGTCCGGGCCGATGCGGCGGATTATGCCTGGCTGATCCGGCTGTATTGGTTCTCGATCGAGTTTGGACTGCGTCGTCAGGACGGTCAGATCAAGGCGCTGGGCTCGGGTCTTGCGTCCTCGCCGACCGAACTGGTCTATGCCGTGACCAGTGATATCCCGGATCGTGACCCATTCGACGTTCTGACCATTCTGCGCACGCCGTACCGGATCGACATGCACCAGATGGGGTATTTCGTGCTGGACGATCCCGAGGATCTGTTTGCGGCGGCCGAACGCGACCTGCTGGCCGATGTGCGGCACGCGCGGCGCTTGGGTCTGTTGCCAAACAAGTTCCCCGAAAAGGTCACCGCAGCCGAGTAGAACGCCTAGCCGAGGCTCTTGTACATATAGGTCGTCGGTTCGAACACCGGCTCGAACGGGTTGCGGCAGTAATTGGGGATTTCTCCGGCAATCTGGAAGCCGATGTTTTGGTACAGGATACGAGAGGGATCGCTGCTGCGTGTATCCAGCACCAGCATGGTCCGGCCCAGCTCTGACGCCCTGTCTGTCAGGGATTTCATCAAGGCTCGCCCCAATCCACGCCGTCTGGCGTCGGGATGGACCAGCAGTTTGGCGACGTCCGCGCGATGTGGTTGATTGGGCATCACGGCGGGGATCAGTTGCACGGTGCCCAAAATCCGCCCGTCGCCATAGGCCACAAACAGGTCCAGCGTACCGGCGCGCAGGTCCGGTCGCACGCGGTTCTGCCAATAGGCCCGCGCATCCTTTTTCGAAAACGGAAGAATGAACCCGATGCTGGCGCCCGTATGAACACAGGCGTGCAGGATGTCGGCCAGATCATCATGGGCATCGTCAAAATAGGCGTCCGTCAATCGCGTGATCATATCAGCACCAGAATGTATCGCGCGCCCCGCGTTGCACCGGTTTCAAACCGGGTTGGCCCGCACAGGTGATAGCGCAGGCAGTCGCCACCGCTGAGCGTATGGGGCGTTCCGTCCACGGTGATCGTCAGACCACCGTCCAACATGATCAGGTGATGCTCTTGCCCCGGTTTCGGAGGCGTCTCGTATCCAATCACCGTGTTGCGCGGTAAGTGGCATTCCAGAACTTCTCCGGTCAGGCCCGTCGAGGGCGGTGAGACGGACCTGCGGGTAAATCCGGTCTCGGGATCGCTCCATTCCGTTTGCCGCTCATAGGGGACCTTGGGGTCAAAGCTGTCCTCGACCATCATCAAAAGGCGGGACATCGGCAACCCGTAAGCGGCGCAGAGGCGGCCCAGGTTTTCGGCGGTTGGGCTGACCTCACCCTTTTCCATGCGCGACAGAGTGGCCCGGCTGATGCCGCTTTGATCTGCCAATTGGTCCAGCGACCAGTTGTGGCTTTGGCGCAGTTCACTCAGGCGTGAGGCGAGGCGGTCTGAAAGAGTATCTAACATAGTCCATATTTGAGAAAAATTCACTAATATGGGAATATCGCTTAAAATTAAATTGTTTGCAAATGAAAAAGGGGCGCAGAATCCTCTGCACCCCTTCACTTTTCCAAGTTGGCCGGTTGTTACTTCCAGCCAACCTCGTTGAAGATTTTCTGCGCTTCGGGCAGATTCTGCGCGACTTCGGACAGGTTGATCTCATCCGCTTTGAACTCACCCAGCGACTTGACCGACTCGGCCAATTCGACGCCTGCGACCGTCGGATACTCGTCATTGCCTGCCGAGAAATACTGCTGCGCCTGATCGCTGGAGAGGTATTCAAGGAACTTGATGGCGTTCTCTTTGTTGGGCGCATTTGCGGCAACGCCACCGCCCGACAGGTTCATATGCGCGCCATAGCCGTCCTGGTTCGGGAAGACCCAGCCGATGGAGTCCCGTTCGGCGGACAGGCCCTTGACCTCCTTGCGGATCGAGCGGGCGAAGTAATAGGTGTTCGACACGGCGATGTCGCATTCACCCGAAACCAGACCGCGCAGCTGGTCGGTGTCGCCGCCCTGCGGGTCACGGGCCATGTTGGCAACAATTCCTTCGGCCCAGCTTTTGGCTGCATCCGCGCCTTCATGGGTGATGATCGAAGCCAGCAGCGTCTGGTTGTAAACATTGGTCGACGAGCGGATGCAGATCAGACCTTCATATTCGGGCTTGGCCAGATCGGCATAGGTGGCCGGCGGGGTGGCGACATTGTCTTTGTTGTAAAAGATGATCCGGCCGCGCTGCGAGAATCCGAACCACTGGTTGTCGCTGTCCTGAAGGTTTGCAGGGATACGCTCTTCCAGCACGGCGCTGTCGATCGATTGCAGAACACCGGCGTTCTTGGCGCGGGCCAGCCGCGACGTGTCAACGGTCAGCATCACATCCGCGGGAGAGTTCGCCCCTTCGGCTTCCATGCGGGCGATCAGCTCGTCGGCCTTGCCTTCGATGCGGTTGATCTTGATCCCCGTCGCCTCTTCAAAGTCGGAATACAGGCGTTCGTCGGTGTCATAGTGGCGCGACGAGTAAAGGTTCAGCTCGCCTTCGGCAATTGCAGATGTGGCGATCAAAGCCATCAGGCCAGCCGCGATGCATGTCGTGGATTTCAACATGGTGTCTCCAAACGTTGCAGATTCTTCCGGGTAGTTCCCGAGTGATTTAGTCAATTACCAAATTGCGAGTCGTTTGCAAGCAAATCCGACAGAAATAGTCGATAATTTGTTCAGATTTGAATCGCGCGCCCGATCCGTTACATTCGGACCATGTCCAAAGTGGTGTCGAACAAGACAGTATTGCCAGCAGGTGGCGGCGCATTTTCGCTTCCATCCCTGTCGGTCGGCATCTTTCTGAACGATCAGCCAACTCACCGTTTTGCCCACGGCACGTCCATTGCAACGCACCTGCCCCTGAGCAAGAATCAGGGCTGGATCCTTCCGGCGGGCAGCGATGGGGTATGCGAGTTTGACGAGGATCTGGAATTTGTCATGGTCAGTCTGGACAACGCGATCCTGACCGAATTTGATCTGAGCCGTGATTTTGAATTTCAGCCCATCGTGGGCGACATTGACCCGCTGCTGACGAACCTGAGCCTGACGGCAAGTGCATCTTTAGGTGGCGGTCTGTTATACCGCGAGACCATTCAAAGGGCGCTGGCCGCGCAGATCGTCGAAACTGTCCGACCTGCCGCGGATTGGCATCGCGACATTGAAGATGCCCGGCTGCGCAAAGTGCTGGACTATATTCAGGACAATCTGAGCCAGGACCTGTCGCTATCGGCGATGGCCGATCTTGCCGCGATGAGCGGGGCGCATTTTTCCAAGGCTTTCAAACACGAGGTTGGGGTTGCACCCCTTCAATATGTGATCGCGGCCCGGCTGGATCGTGCATCTGTTCTGTTGCGCACTTCAAAGCTGACCGTGGCTGAGATCGCCTGGCGCGTCGGCTATCAGGATGTCAGCCGGTTTGGGCAACATTTCAAACGCAAGTTCGGCGCAACACCGGCCAAATTCCGGGCGGGATGACCCGCCCGAACTGGTGGAGCGTGCTGGTTACTGGCTCGCCCGCTCTGCTGCGATGCTGACCAACCCTCGATCCCCGGTTTCCCAAAGTGCGGTCATGGTCAGGGATGTGACACGCCAGCGGTCGCCGGACTGAACCAACGCGTAAGAGTATCGGCCACCCAATGTCCAAAGACCGTCATCAATGCGGTGGGTCGCTGTGAAATCGGCCTCGGCGGTGGCGGTATTGCCATTGACCGAGGTCACGGTTTCATTCGTCACCATGTGATGCGTGCTGTCGAAACCGGGCAGGAAGCCGGACCATGCAGCAATCAACGCGTCAGCCGGTTGCGTGGCAGGATCGCCGCCCCAAAGGCTGGTGTAGTCGGTTGTGACCGTGTCGGCAAAAGCGCTGCGCACGCGGTCCCAGTCGTGCCGGTCGGCCCCGGCGGCGATGTCCGTGATCGATCGGTTGATCTGGGCCTGATCAGCGAAAGCGATGGTTCCGGCCAGGGTCGCAATTGCGGCTGTAGAGATCAGTGTTTTCACCATTGTCGTGGCTCCTGTTTTCTCAGGTTGAATGAAAGCGGAGGCTTGGGATTCATCGGTCTGACTACTCGGCCAAACGTCCGGGCAGAGGCGCGAGCGGATACTGGGCCCAAAAGAACGCATTGGCCGCATCCTGATCGCCGGACAGGTTCGTCGCTTCAACGATCTTGCCGTTCTCGATGCGGTAGACCAGCGCCCAGATCGTATCGACATTTGCCGCGCCATCGACATTCGACCATCCGCGATGAATATCGACGACATGAGTTTCATCCGCACCAAAGTAGATCGGTTCGGCCTGAAATCCGGCCGACCCAAGCTGTTCGAAGAACGCCAGAACCTCAGTGCGGCCCCGTTTGGTGCCGCTTAAGGGATGGCGGCCGGGGATGTGCCACCGCACATCCTCGTCCATCACGGCAGCAATCGCTTCAAGGTCGTTTGCCCCATAGGCGGCAAAGAAATCCTGAACGGTTTTGATGTTCTCTTCCGGTGTTGCGGCCATTGCCAAGCCTCCGATCAGTAGTGCGGTTGAGGTCACAAGGGGTGCAAGCAAGGGTTTCATCCTTGCTCCCCACGAAAATGCTCGGCCATGGCGTCTGCGGCCCGCGTGACGTCTTCGGGATTGTCGTAGAAATCGAACTGGGTCACGTCTTCGAGCCATTGCATGGTCGCGTCCCCGGCAAACCCGCCAAGAAAACTGCGCACGCCCTGCGGGATTGCGGCGCTTTCCGAATGGACGATGGCCAGTGGTTTATCCAGACGCTGCGGGTTGTCTGCGGGGTAGTATGTCAGCCAGCCTTCCCAGCCTGCGTTGTTCCACTGATTGTCATATTCCGGGATCGCGCCTCGGTCGGCTTCGTAATAGTAGCCGCCGATGGGCATAAGCACGCCCTCAGCCCCTTCCGGACCTGCCGCCGGGATGATCTGACCGCCTGACGCCTTGGCAGCGCGGGAGATTTCAATCAGACCGGCCACACCGTCAGCGCCGCCGTACACGGTCTCGACGATTTCGCCGTTTTGCAACCACGGGGCAACGAGGCCAACCCGCTGCACCAGATCGTTCCCGGCGGATGCGTCGACCATATACCCGGCTGAGGCACAGATCCCCAGACCGTTGATCCGAGACGCATCGACTTCGGGCAGTGTCGCCAGAACTTCAAACGCCTTGGCAATATCCGAAGTCTTTTCCTGTGGGCTTTCGACAAACCGGACGCCTTCGGGCAGGTCACCGGATTTACCCCAGCCGCGGAAGTCGAAGGTAAAAGCAGCAAAGCCGCGCGCGACCATCTGGCGGGCATAATTCGCAGGCATCTGTTCCTGCACTGATGTCCAAGCGCCCGTGACGACAACGGCGGGCAGGGGCGTGCCGTCATATCCTTCGGGCAGGTAGAGGGTGCCCGACATCTCGGCTCCTTCGTTTTCGAACGTGACAGTCCGTGTTTCGATATCGGCCATTGCGGTTGACGCCATCAGGGCGGCGGCGGTTGTAAGTGAAGCGCGTTTCATAACTCTCTCCATCTGTGATGTGGTCTTCGGCAGCCAAGATGATGGTTCTGGGCCGGTTTGAGAGGCGCGATTTCTGGGATTCACTATGCGAATCCTGTCAAATGCACCCGACATTGCCGGTCAGGGCGCGGGCACCATATGTTGAGGCGAATGGCAGAGCGGGAAGGCGACCTATGCAAGACAAGAACGATCTGATCATCTGGCTGATTTCGCAGGGTCGGATGCTGGGTGACGAAACGCGGATCGTGTCGCAATACTGCGCAGGCTTACAGGAACTGGGCGTGCCTTTGTCGCGGGTTCGGATCGGTCAGAATTACTCCAACCCGCTGATCAGCGCGTGGGGCATCATCTGGACGCCGGAAGGGTCTCGGAAATACACGGTTCCAATCACGATTCGGGTCTCAAGCGCGTGGCATGGCAGTCCGTTTCAGGCGGTTGTGACTTCGCGCCAACCCCTGCGCAAGCGGCTGCTGGATCTGGACCTGTCGGCAGAGCATGAGGTGTATTCCGAACTGCGCGATGCCGGTGCCACGGATTTCCTCGCTATGCCGCTGGAATATGGCGACGGTTCGGTTCAGGGGTCCAGTTTCAGCACGGATCACCCGGATGGCTTTTCGGACGCGCAGGTGCAGATCATCGAAGCCACCCGCCACGCATTGTCTTCGGCGCTGGAACCGATTGCGATGCGCGAGTCGCAGAAAAGCCTGCTGCAAACCTATCTGGGCGAAGGTCCGGCGCTTGAGATTGGCAACGGCAATATCAAACGGGGCGAGCACAAGTCGGTCTCTGCCGCGATCCTGTTTGCGGATTTGCGCGGGTTCACTGCGAAATCCGAGATTTGGTCCGAAGAGAAACTGCTGACCATCATGGGTGATTATTTCGAGATGGTTGTGGGCCCGATTCGGGACCATGGCGGTGACGTGCTGAAATTCATGGGCGACGGTGTTCTGGCTTTTTTCCCGGCAGAGCCTGATGCGGAAACGGCTTGCCAGTCAGCAGTGTTGGCAACCGCCGAGGCCCTGTCCCGGCTTGCGGCGTATAATCAGGACGCCCAAGCCGCAGATGCCGAACAGATCGAGTTTGTCGTCGGCCTCGACTATGGGCCTGTAACATTCGGAAATATCGGCAGCCCGGACCGGTTGGATTTTACAGTGGTGGGGTCAGCTGTGAATGTCGCCAGCCGGGTTCAGGGGCTGTGCAAGGACCTGGGTGAGCAAATGCTGATGACCAAGGATGTGCAGCGCCATCTGAACAGGGAAACAGAATCGGTGGGCTGCCATCAACTCAAAGGGCTTGGCGAGGCGATCGAAGTGTTTCGGACCAACCCTGCTACCTGACAGGCTGCGCACAAAAAAACCGCGCTTTACAGCGCGGTTCTTTCGAATTGGGTATGTGCAGTTCTTAGCCCTGGCGAGCTTTGAACTTGCGCTGCGTCTTGTTGATCACGTAGACGCGGCCTTTGCGACGCACAACCCGGCAGTCGCGGTGCCGGTTCTTGAGCGAGCGGAGCGAGTTCTTGACCTTCATCGGTCTGTCTCCAATCTGCGGCGCCTTCATCAAAGACGTGGCCAGCGCCTGGGTTAGTCGGGTGCCCCGGAAGCCCGGAACAGTGAAACGATGGTGGGCGGTACAAGGATCGAACTTGTGACCCCTTCGATGTCAACGAAGTGCTCTACCGCTGAGCTAACCGCCCACTTTCCCTTTGCGTGCCCTGCCCCATAACGAAATGGGGCGCGGATCACCGCGCCGGTAGCGGGGTCTATAAAAGGAGTCGTTCAGGGGTTCAAGGGGTTTGGAAGAACAATTTTCCGGTCTATGTTGAGTGCGAACACGGAGAGATCATGCCGAACGCAGCCTTCATACTGGATATGCCCGAGAATCGCACCTCATGCGCCGTGTTTTCGTCGCCCCATAGCGGGCGGGACTATCCCGAGGCATTGCTGAAACGGTCTGTTCTGAACCCAAACGTGATTCGATCCTCGGAAGATGCTTTTGTGGATCAACTGTTTGCCTCAGCGTCAGAGTTCGGCGCGCCCCTGATCAAGGCGGCCATGCCGCGCGCCTATCTGGACCTCAACCGCAGCGCGGATGAGCTTGATCCGGCGCTGATCAGCGGTGCGCGCAGGCAGGGGCACAACCCCCGCGTTGCCTCGGGGCTTGGGGTGATTCCCCGCGTGGTGGCCAATGGCCGGGCGATTTATCGCGGCAAGTTGACCATGGATGAGGCGCGTCTGCGCATCGACACCTATTGGCGGCCCTACCATACGCGGCTGAAATCGCTGCTGGCCGAGTCGCATGAAAAATTCGGGCAGGCGATTCTGATCGATTGCCACTCAATGCCGCATGAGGCGGTTGCCATGGCCAGCACCTCGCGCAGCCAGCGGCCCGAGATTGTTCTGGGCGACCGGTTTGGTGCGTCGGCGTCCACCGAGATTGTAGACCGCATCGAAGCCGCCTTTGCGGCGGCGGGGCTGACGGTTGCGCGCAACGCGCCCTTTGCCGGGGCTTATGTCACGCAAACCTACGGGCGGCCCGGTCGCCAGCAACACGCGATTCAGATCGAGATCGACCGCGCGCTGTATATGGATGAAGAAAAGATCGCCCCGAATGCGAACTTCATGCCTTTCTCAAGGCTGTTACGTCAGGTGATCGCCGAGATCGCCAGCATCGGCGCGCAGCCTCAGCGTCTGGCGGCGGAATAGGGCCTAGCGCAAGGCGCGCCCCTTCACGATGGCATCTGCGCCGAACCGTTCCCGGATTTTGTCGGTCGCACGCTCGGCCTGAGACCGGCGTCCGGCGTCAGGGTCCAGCAAATCCCCTGATATGTCGGCCTGATCCGCTGAACACAGATCGGACAAGCCACAGCCCAGCAGCCGATAGGGGCCCTGATCGCCCACCTGATCGAACAGGCCACGCGCGGTGCGATAGATTCGGTCGGCAATCTGGGTCGGATCGCGCAGCGAAACCCGCCGGGTGATGATCTTGTGATTGGCCTTCTTCAGCTTCAAGGTGACAACCCGCCCGGCCAGATCCTTGGCCTTGGCCCGGTCGGACACTTTCAACGCCATGCGCCAGATGTGACCGTCCAGAATGTCGGTGCTGGCGGTATCTTCGAAAAAGGTGGTCTCATTGCTGATCGATTTCATCGGCTCATGCGCTGACACGCGCCGCTTGTCCTGACCGCGCGCCAGATGCCACAGGCGATAACCCATCGAGCCGAACCGCGCCGTCAGCGCCTCCTGATCCCAGCGCAGCAGGTCGGAGAAGGTGCGAATGCCCGCCCGTTCCAGCGACTCCTGTGCCGCCGGGCCAATGCCCCAGATCAGACGCACGGGCTTGTCATGCAGGAACTCTGCCGTCTCGTCCTTGCCGATCACCGAAAACCCGCGCGGTTTGTCGAGGTCCGAGGCTACCTTGGCCAGAAACTTGTTATGGCTCAGCCCGATCGAGCCGGTCAGGCCCAGTTCATCCTTCATGCGCTTGACCAGACGTGCCAGCATGACCGCAGGTGGCGCGCCGTGCAGACGTTCGGTGCCCGACAAGTCCATAAACGCCTCATCCAGTGACAAGGGTTCCACCACCGGCGTCAGTTCATCCATCATCGCGCGAATCTCGCGCGAGACCTCGACATAGACCGACATGCGGGGCTTAATCACCACCGCCTCGGGGCAAAGCTGTAGCGCCTTGAACATCGGCATGGCCGAGCGCACGCCCCTGATGCGCGCCACATAACAGGCCGTCGACACCACGCCCCGTTTCCCACCGCCGATAATCACAGGCTTGTCCGCCAAATCCGGATTGTCGCGCTTTTCGACCGAGGCGTAGAAGGCATCGCAATCCATATGCGCGATGGACAGGTCGAACAGTTCGGGATGTGACTTGACCCGAGGGCTGCCACAGGTCGGGCAGCGCCGTTCGTCGGTGACTGTGGTCAGGCAATCTCGGCAAAGACCAGGCATGCGCGTCCTCGGGCATTCCGCGAGTGGGTTGGGCACCCCTTATACCACCGATAAGGGGGGATCAAAGGTCCGACAATCTGTGTCTGATCTCAAAAGAAGACCCCCCGCGCGTCAGCGGGGGGAGGTAACGAACCTCAGGAAGACACGGTTCGTTGGGGAGTGTTTCATCCCCAAGACTCGCCGATATCTCTATATTTAGATAGGTTCCAAGCCCCAGACCCTAAACTTGCGCGTTTTCTGTGTATTTTCGGGCACAGCTTGTTTCAGCGGTTTTAGGGGTCAAAAATGACCTAAGGTCAAGTTAATCAAGACATTTGTTAACGCATTCAGGGTTTGATTCCCGAAACCGTTCAGTGCCGTGTCAAAGAGTTTAATTCGCTCAGAACGGCCTCGGCCGCCGCTTTCGGATCGTCCGCCTGATAGATCGGACGGCCCACCACGATGTGATCTGCCCCGTCGCCGATGGCGCTGGCCGGGGTCGCGACGCGTTTCTGATCGCCCAATGCGGCCCCGGCAGGACGCACGCCCGGCGTAACGATCAGCCGACCTTCGGCCTGGGGCAGGGCGCGGATCAGGGCGGCCTCTTGCGGGCTGGCGATAACGCCGTCGGCCCCGGCCTCCAGCGCCTTGGCCGCACGTTCGACGACCAATTCCTGCACGTCGCCTTCTTTCAGCAGGCTGGCATCCAGATCGTCGCGGTTCAGCGAGGTCAGGATGGTCACGGCAAGGATTTTCAGGTCCTTGCCCGAGGCCCCCTCTTTCGCGGCGCGCACCACATGCGGGTCGCCATGGACAGTCAGAAAATCCAGATCGAACTGCGCCAGCCCGCGCACCGCGTTTTCCACCGTGTTGCCGATGTCGAACAGTTTCATGTCCAGAAAGATGCGCTTGCCGTAATCCTGTTTCAGCTCATTGGCCAAAGCCAGCCCACCGCCGGTCAGCATCCCCAACCCGATCTTGTAGAACGAAACGCTGTCGCCCAGCCGCTCGGCCATGGCCAGCCCCTGCAGGGCGTTCGGAACATCAAGGGCTACGATCAGGCGGTCATCGGACATTGGGGCGCTCCTGTTTTTTGGCAAACGTCTGCGTCCTAACGGGTTCGGGCGCGCCTGTCTATGCGCGATAGCTGTCAGGGGCCGTTGTGTTCTGTGCTAGAGTGACCGGATTGAACGTAAATAACGAAAACAAAGGGACGTGAAATGAAGAAACTGCTGTTGCTGGGCGTGGTTTTGACAATGGCCGCCTGCGAAGACCCTACGCCTGACGCTCCGGAAACAGGGGCTGCACCGGCCCCGACGAATGATGATTTGCGTCTGGTACGCGGCTACCGATCCGAAGATGATTGGTGCCAGCTGACCGGCGAAACGGCCTTTACCGGCAATTTCCTTGATCACACCGCCGATCTTGTTTCCTGCCCGACAGGCAGCGATGCGGCGCAGTCTCTGGTCGATGACCTGGGTGCTGTTCAGGTGGCCGAGACCGGAGGCTACACGGTCTACACGATTCAGCGCGAATAGTGTGGGAATCTGCGCTCTAGCCTCTTGAACCGGCAAAGATATTTCCCAAATTGAATGCGAGGCCCAGACCGACGCGTGCCGCCAAGCGGGCGCAGCAGACTTAGGGCGCTTGGAAAAGGAGAATAGCAATGGACTTGAACAAGTTCACCGAGCGGGCACGGGGATTCGTGCAGGCCGCGCAGACGATTGCGCTGCGCGAGGGGCACCAGAGGCTGGAGCCCACACATATACTCAAGGCATTGATGGATGACGATCAGGGGTTGGCCAGCAACCTGATCACCCGCGCAGGCGGCGCTCCGAACCGCGTGGTCGAGGCGCTGGATGCCGCGATGGGGAAAATCCCGAAAGTCAGCGGCGACGCGAGCCAGATTTACATGGACGGCCAAACCGCCAAGGTTCTGGACGAGGCCGCCAAAATTGCAACCAAGGCGGGCGACAGCTTTGTGCCGGTCGAACGCGTTCTGATGGCTCTGTGCATGGTAAAATCCAAAGCTAAGGACGCTTTGGAAGCTGGTGCCGTATCCGCCCAGAAACTGAACGAAGCGATTAATGACATCCGTAAGGGTCGTACCGCTGACACTGCCTCGGCGGAAGAGGGCTATGATGCGCTCAAGAAATACGCGCGCGACCTGACCGAAGCTGCTGCTGAGGGTAAGATCGACCCGATTATCGGGCGGGATGAGGAAATCCGCCGCTCAATGCAGGTTCTGTCACGCCGCACCAAGAACAACCCGGTTCTGATCGGGGAACCCGGCGTCGGTAAAACCGCGATCGCTGAAGGTATGGCTCTGCGCATCATCAACGGTGACGTGCCGGAATCGCTGAAAGACAAAAAGCTGCTTGCGCTCGACATGGGAGCGCTGATCGCCGGTGCGAAATACCGTGGTGAGTTCGAGGAACGCCTCAAGGCCGTTTTGACCGAAGTCACCGAGGCTGCTGGTGAGATCATCCTGTTCATCGACGAGATGCACACGTTGGTCGGTGCCGGTAAATCCGACGGCGCGATGGATGCCGCCAACCTGATCAAGCCTGCGCTTGCCCGGGGTGAGTTGCACTGTATCGGCGCGACCACGCTGGATGAGTACCGCAAATACGTCGAAAAAGACGCAGCCCTTGCGCGCCGGTTCCAGCCTGTTGTTGTGGCGGAACCCACCGTCGAGGACACGATCAGCATCCTGCGCGGCATCAAGGAGAAGTACGAGCTGCACCATGGCGTGCGCATCTCGGACTCGGCGTTGGTCTCGGCGGCGACCCTGTCGCATCGCTACATCACCGACCGTTTCCTGCCCGACAAAGCCATCGACCTTGTTGATGAGGCCGCGTCGCGCCTGCGGATGGAGGTGGACTCCAAGCCGGAAGAACTCGATCAACTCGACCGCCAGATCCTGCAAATGCAGATCGAGGAAGAAGCGCTGAAGCTTGAGGATGACGCGGCATCCAAGGACCGTCTGGACACCTTGCAAAAGGATCTGGCCGATCTGCAGGAGAAATCCGCCGAGATGACGGCCCAATGGCAGGCCGAACGTGACAAGCTTGCGGGCGCGCGTGATCTGAAAGAACAGCTCGACAAGGCGCGGGCCGATCTTGAGATTGCAAAGCGCGAAAGCAATCTGGCAAAGGCGGGGGAACTGTCCTACGGCATCATCCCCGAGCTTGAGAAAAAGCTGACCGAGGCCGAAAACGCGGAAAGCAACGCCATGATGGCCGAGGAAACGGTGCGCCCGGAACAGATCGCATCCGTGGTCGAACGCTGGACCGGGATCCCGACCGCCAAAATGCTGGAAGGTGAGCGTGAGAAGCTGCTGCGGATGGAAGACGATCTGCATTCCCGCGTGATCGGTCAGGATGCGGCGGTGACTGCTGTCGCCAACGCCGTGCGCCGGGCACGTGCGGGGCTGAATGACGAAGGTCGCCCGCTGGGCTCGTTCCTGTTCCTCGGACCGACCGGCGTGGGTAAGACAGAGCTGACCAAGGCCGTGGCGAACTTCCTGTTCGATGACGACAACGCGATGGTGCGCATCGACATGTCCGAGTTCATGGAGAAACACGCGGTTGCCCGTCTGATCGGTGCCCCTCCGGGCTATGTCGGCTATGACGAAGGCGGTGTGCTGACCGAAGCCGTGCGGCGCAGGCCCTATCAGGTCGTGCTGTTCGATGAGGTCGAAAAGGCGCATCCGGATGTGTTCAACGTGCTGTTGCAGGTTCTGGATGACGGTGTTCTGACGGATGGTCAGGGCCGCACTGTGGACTTCAAGCAAACGCTGATCATCCTGACGTCGAACCTTGGGTCTCAGGCGCTGAGCCAGTTGCCCGAAGGTGCGGACAGCGCACAGGCGCGGCGCGATGTGATGGACGCGGTCCGGGCGCATTTCCGGCCCGAGTTCCTGAACCGTCTGGACGAGACCATCATCTTCGACCGGCTCAAGCGGGGTGATATGGATGGTATCGTCGATATCCAGATGGCGCGTCTGCAAAAACGTCTGGCGGCCCGCAAGATCGAACTCGCGCTGGATGATGGGGCCAAGGAATGGCTGGCCAACGAAGGCTATGACCCGGTCTTTGGAGCACGTCCGCTGAAACGCGTGATCCAGCGCGCCCTGCAGAACCCGCTGGCCGAGGCCTTGCTGGCCGGTGAGATCAAGGACGGCGAGACCGTTCCGGTCACCGCAGGGTCGGACGGGCTGATCATCGGCGACAGGCTGGGCACGTCAGATCGCCCGCGCCCGAATGATGCCGTGGTGCATTGATCCAACAGAAACCAGAAGACCCGCCCTATCGGCGGGTCTTTTTCTTCGGAACTAGCCTCTGCGACGCACCAGTATTCCACGGCTTGTCCGGGATGGTGGGCCCGCAGGGAAAGCGTATTCGCGTTCGCATTCAAATCCTGCCTGGTCCAAAAGCCCTAGTATCTCATCCCTGCCGAACGTGCGGTGCCGCCATTGCAGCCAGATGATCGCATTGCACCAATGCGGCTTTGATACCACAAGATACAACCGACCGCGGGGGTGCAGAAGATCGCGTATGTGTTCAAGCGCGCGCATGGGGTCCGGGCAGTGTTCGATCACATGCGCCGCCAGCGCCACATCTGCAGGTTCAAGATCGACGGAACCGAGCAGCCCTTGTGCAATATTTGGCTCAACACCCCTTACGCGCAGTGCATTTTGGCCTTGCGCCAGCATGATGGGGCTTGGCTCAAGCAGCGTCATGTTTCCGGGCGGTCCATGAATGGCAACCCAGGCCTCTGCGAATGATGCGGTTCCGGCACCGACATCGACAACGCGCGCCTCATGCTGCGGTGTGCGTTGGCCTGCCGAAAGAAATCCCAGATACGCGTCATAGTAACCAAGGACGCGCATCTTATCCCGCCATTTCGGCGCGGCGGAGTCATAGCGCAGGGTGGTATCCGTGGTCGTCCTGTCCATTGGGTGGTGTGTCCTCGGCGCCCAAGACCTGTGAGGTACGTAACAGGTGACTGGCCCGCCGGTCTGACGCGCCAGTTTTCTTGTGCGTTGGAAATGTCAGATCAACGCAAATATCCGCGCCGGGCCGCCGGTGCCCCCTTTATGCTTGGGCGCGCCGATCACCAGCGTTGCGCCCGAGGCAGGCACGCGGTCCAGATTGGCGAGACATTCGATCCCGAACCGGCCCGAGGGCAACCAGGCATAATGGGTGGCGAAATCGGCGGACATGCCGTGATCCAGCGACAGCGTATCGACGGCAATCGACCGCGCGCCAGTGTCCTCCATCAGCATCTGCGCGGCTTCGACGTGGAAGCCGGGATAGTGCTGTGCTTCGCCGTCGAAATTGCGGAATTCGTCCGTGGCCGTCTTGCCCGCCCAGCCTGAATGCATGGCGACACAAGCGCCATCCGGGATGTCACCATTGGCGGCAATCCAGGCGTTCAGGTCATCCGGGGTGACGCGCGTGTCCGCATCCTCGGCCGCGCGGGCGGCAATGTCGACGACGCATAACGGGGCAACCAGATCGGTGACCGGGATTTCATCAACCGACAGGCCATCTGCGGAAAAGTGCAGGGGCGCGTCGATATGCGTTCCCGTGTGCTCGTTTATGGACAGGTTGAACAGGTTGAAGCCGTGTTCGCCAAAGTTAAAGACCTGCTCGGCTGAAATGCCCGGATCGCCGCCCCAGGTCGGAAACTCGGGGCTCAGCGTGTGGGTCATATCCTCGACCCCGCCATGACCCGCCGCCAGTGCTGCTGGAACGGTCGCGGCTGTTGCGGTGGCCGCTATTCCGCTGGCTGCGGCGGCTTTGAAAAAGCTGCGTCGCGACAGCATCCTGTCCTTGACGGCATTCATTACGCAGATGTCACACATTCGTCTTCCTCCCGTTGCGGCAGATAGGCCGATTTACTGGCCCCGCCCCAGCATTGGGACACGGCACCTGCCTGACAGAGTGCCGCGCCGCCTGTGCGCTTGTAAAGATCGCTGCCGTTTCAGGGGCGGGATTGACGGCTTTTGCGCAAGGCCCGCAAGTCTTCGGCAGACATGCGCGGACCGGTGTTGGATGGCGGCGGCGGGGCTGGTTTTGCGTCAAATTTGGTCGGATCGATGGGGGCAAACGGATCTGCGCCGCCACTGAGCCGAAGATGGGCCAAGACCCCACCCGCGCATTGCAGGCTAAAGCTCCAAAGCGCGACCACCAGATAGGCGACGATAATTGCAGCCAGCGACCAGTCAAAGCGGAACGGTTCGCTGCCGTCCAACATTGCCTCGATTTCCATCACGTAGGATTCGGGCGAGCCCGTAGCTGTCAGAACCAGAAACAGCGCAAAGATCACAAAGTAGAATACGACAATGGACAGGTAGCTAAGCGCGACGATGCCGAACAGCTCCCAGAAAGACGATCCGAAATGCAGGAACGGCGTATAGGGGCGATTGTCGGGATCCCGCCCGATCGAGGCTGATGCCATGGGCACCAGCAGGCTGGCCCGGATCGCGCATACAGCGACAAAAGGAAGGACCGAGATGGCAATCAGCGTCTCGGGCCTTGCCACAATATTCAGAAGGTCCTCGCTGTCGAACGTACCAAGGCCCAGGCTGGTCGGCGACATCATCAGGCCCGAGAACCCAAAGACCGGAACAGATGCAATCCCGATCACCATGGCTTCGGCGGCACCATAGGCAAGCGCGGGCACGATCAGGGCCTTATAGCCGTGGCTTGGACGCATATGTTTGGACTGAAACCCGAAACGGGCCCCGACCAGAAACAGTATCAGCAAGAAGGCTCCGGGCGCGATGAAACCGATTAGCCCTCCGATCAACCCGCCGACCAACCCGTAAAGAAGCAATCCGATGACCAGAATCGGAAATGTCAGGACAAACCGCCAAAGAATCGAAAAGGACAGGACGAAGGATTGAAAAACAAGCATAGGGGGCAATCTGATCAACCAATGGATGTGACCGGCCTATCGAATTGCGCGTCTCCGGGCCAGAGGCTTTTTGACCTCATGACCCGACGCACGTGTCTTCCGGTTGCACCCATGCCTGTGGGGGTCCGGTATTGATCACGCGGAACGTTACAATCCGTTCGCTCAATCGTTACGCCTGTTTCCTTGGCTCTGTGCTATCAGCGCATTACGTCACCTTTGACGCTGAAACTTGACGGAGATCCAAATGGCGCATCGCTGGACCAACACTTTGACACATGCCGATGTCACCCCCCGGGCGGCATTTCTGAACCGGCGGCAGGTAATGGCCGGGCTGGCAGGTGTCGGGCTGACCGCGATGGCGCGGCCCGCAGCGGCGCAGGAGGCTTTGAAGCCCAACACCTGGGAAGAGATCACCAGCTATAACAACTTCTATGAATTCGGGACCCGTAAGGATGATCCGGCGAAATACGCTCATACATTGGTGACCGAGCCGTGGAGCGTGCAGATCGACGGTCTGGTCGACCGCCCCGGCACCTATGACTTTCAGGACATCATGTCCGAGATGACCGTCGAGGAACGCATCTACCGCTTCCGCTGTGTCGAGGCCTGGTCGATGGTCATTCCGTGGAACGGGTTCGAACTGGCCGATCTGCTGAACATGGCGGGCGTGCAGGAAGGTGCCAAATATGTGGCGTTCGAGACCGCCTATCGCCCGGAAGAAATGCCCGGCACGCGCTTCCCGATCCTCGAATGGCCCTATCGCGAGGGTCTGCGTCTGGATGAGGCGATGCACCCGCTGACCATCATGGCGACCGGCATCTATGACCGCCCGATCCCGAACCAGAACGGCGCGCCGCTGCGTCTGGTGGTTCCGTGGAAATACGGGTTCAAGTCGATCAAGTCGATTGTGAAGATCACGCTGACCGAGGATGAGCCGCCCACCAGCTGGAATATGTCCGCGCCGCGCGAATACGGGTTCTATAGTAATGTGAACCCGAATGTGGATCATCCGCGCTGGTCGCAGGCCTCGGAACGTCAAGTCGGTGGCGGGCTGTTTGCCAAGCGCGTCCCGACGCTGATGTATAATGGCTATGAACACGAGGTCGCCAGCCTGTACGAAGGCATGGACCTGAAAGAGAACTACTGATCAGATGCAGGCGGTGAACCAGATACTGCGCAAGATCCCTGTTTGGGCGATCTATACCTTGGGGGCATTGCCTGCCCCCTGGTTTCTGTATCTGGCCCTGACAGGCGGATTGGGGGTCGAGCCGATCAAGGCGCTGGAACATGAGTTGGGCGAACTGGCCCTGCAGCTTTTGATCCTTGGTCTGGCCGTCACCCCATTGCGTCAGCATCTTGGCCTGAACCTCATCAAGTTCCGCCGTGCGATCGGGGTTCTGGCCTTCTCCTATGTCGCGCTGCATTTGCTGGTCTGGCTGGTGCTGGACGTACAATTGCCCAGCCAGATCTGGGCGGACATTGTCAAACGCCCCTATATTACCGTCGGCATGGCGGGGTTTGCCCTGCTGTTGCCCCTGGCTGTGACATCGAACAACTGGTCGGTGCGTCGTCTGGGCCCTCGCTGGCGCAAGCTGCACAAGCTGGTCTACCCGGCGGTTCTGCTGGGCGGGGTTCATTATGTCATGCTGGCCAAGGGCTTTCAGCTTGAGCCGCTTCTCTACCTTGCCGCCATTCTCGGCCTGCTGGCGTTCAGATTGCCGCTGTCAGGTCTTTTGACCCGCACAAGACAGGCCGATTCCGCCTGAGTCTGAGCCGAGTCTGTGGGTAACCACGTGAATAACATCACAGCGCCCCTGATTCCTGCGATGAGAAGCGTGTTGGTGTGCCACATCTGTAGTTCGATGCTTTTCTAATAGATTGTTTTTAAGAGATAAAATGAGATTTCTAAGTTTTTTCGCCGTTTTCTGGTTTTTCTGCTTGCGGCCCTGATCACTAAACCTTAGAACGCCCTTCACCGGCGCTGCTGAGGCGCTGGGACGCGGCGGAAGCGGCGGAGACGCATCGGAGAGACGGTGGGCATTCGGAGGTTTTTGATTGG
>NZ_JBQFSA010000015.1:0-30623 GCF_056537745.1 Ruegeria sp. C12 | reverse complement strand
ATGGAAACAAGTTCCTGGCCCGCTACAACGATCATGACAGCGTTTCAGTCGGCACCACGGCGACTTGGCGAGACGCGGACATTTCCACCGCTGCCGCCCATTTTAACAGCCAAGGCGTTCCGGACAGCTACGAGCGCGCCGAGGCCGTTGTTGGTGAGCTGCACCAAGTTTCATCCAGCAAGATTGCCGCCGTGGTGCAAGAGATTGCCCATACCCGCGAACAGGCCACCCACGTCCATGAAGATGATGGTCACAGCCTTTAACCACGGAGGACATGATAGATGATTGTTCGCGCTGGTGAATGTGTTGCCGGGAACAGCAAGACTACCGGGTTGGAGTAATGTGGGGTCTGTTCCGATTGGGACAGACTCTTATTGTTGGACATTCCGGGCTTTCGCCGCACGACGTTTGAATAGGCAAGTAGCGGACAAACCGGACTTGTGCGAGCGCAGCTATTGCTGACGCAGCATTCGGGCGCTTGCGCAGCACACTCATCTCTGCATTCTATTCAAGGCTCCAAACCGGCCATTGAAAGTCACACGGAGACCGGGTTTTCAAACCACTCCTTCGCTGCAACTGAGATCGACATTCGAGACGCGCAACTAACCAGACTTGTGCAGGAGCGGCTAATGATTGTGCAGAAATGGCAATTCGCCGATGCGGCAAATTCCCCGTTCCGATCAGTCAATGCCACTCCGGTTTTCCATTTCGATCCGGCCCATTGAGACAATCCGGAATTCTGAGATCGCAAGGCTGGCCTAGCCTGCCTGGGGATTGGGTGTTGATAGAAGGCGGACAAGGAAGACCTGATCGCGACCCGAACTGACCGGTTTCAATTCTCTTTTCCGCAATGCCGACAGACAAAGACCCGGGGCACGGTGCTTTCCGACGAAAGCTGGGACTTCACTTCGTTCAAGATCTTCACGCTGATACCATGGCGTCTTCTATAGGCTTTCAGTTCAAGCTCTTCTTCGGCGTCGATGACACCATCTTTCAATGCTTCCATCAGCATTTGCCTCATGTCTTCGCGTTTCCAGCGAATTTGATCGGCAAGGCCACTGGCCAGAATACCTGCAGGCAGAGCGGCCACACCGACACCGATCACACTGACGACAGAACCGAAGAATTGCCCGGCCGGCGTGATGGGCGACACATCCCCATAGCCAACACTGGTCAGGGTGATAATTGCCCACCACATGGCATGCGGGATTGAGGCGAATTTGTCCGGCTGGGCGTCATGTTCGACGATGTAGGCACCGCTTGCGGCCAGGATGAGCAAGACAAGCAACAGAAAGAACGCGGCAAAAAATGTGCTTGCCTCTTCACGGATTACGTCCAGAAGCATGGTCATCGCCGAGGAATAGCGCGTCAGTTTCAGCACGCGCAGCAACCGGAGCACGCGCAGGAACCGCAAATCGAAGGCAACCAGGAAACTCAGATAAAAGGGCAATATGGCAAAGAGGTCTATCAGTGCCATGGGCGAGAGCATGTAGCGCAGCCTCGGCCATTTGGCACCTTCATATTCGGCGCGCTCGGAGCTTATCCACACACGGACGGCGTACTCGATCGAAAACACCGCAACCGAGAAGACCTCGAAATAGGCAAAGAAGTCGGCATATGACCGGTACAGGCCGTCCAAGGTTTCAAGAATAACGGCTGTCACATTTGCGGCGATGAGCGTTATGAGGACAATATCGATCACCTTGCCCAGCCTGCCGGTGCCATCATTCGTTTCGAGAACGATAAATGTCCGTTTTTTCAGTCTGGAAGGCACGGTGGTCTCGCAAGTCGATTGAACAGGCGGGGCAAGATGACCAGCCCCGCCTTTGTGCAGAGAACAAGTCGGTTACCTGTTCAGGAACTCCAACTCGCGCTTGTCTTCGACGTCCGGCAAAGGATGCTCTTCATGCAGGGTCCTGACCATGCCGTAAATCATCAATAGGACGATCACTGCAATGGGTAGACCGGCGACGATAGACGCTGTCTGGAGCGCGCTCAGCCCTCCGGCCAGCATCAGCACCGCCGCAACGACGCCCGAGGTCAAACCCCAAAAGATTCGGAATTTGATCGGCGGGTGTTCGTCGCCCATCGATAGCATGGTGCACATGACAAGCGTGCCGGAGTCTGACGAGGTCACGAACCATGAGATCAGCAGGACCGTGATCAGCACGTAGACCGGAATAGTCAGCCAATCATAGCCAAACCCGGCGACCGTCGCGAACACGCCGCGCGCGTAATCCTCGTTCACTGTTTCAGCCACACCACTGTTGTAAAATAGATCGACGCCAGCTGCCGCTCCGCCAAAGACGCCCATCCAGATCATCACAACGGATACCGGTACGAACAAAACGGCAAGGGTGAATTCACGGATTGTCCGGCCCTTTGAGACACGGGCAATGAACATGCCGACAAACGGGCACCATGCGATCCACCAGCCCCAATAGAAGATGGTCCACCAGCTCTGCCACTGGTTTTCGGGATCACCGTTGATCCAGAACCCCATCGGGACAACATTCCAGAGATAGTCGCCTATGCCGGAAATCACGATGCCAAGGATAAAGGCGGTCGGACCCAGAATCAGGAACAGGATCAGCAATCCCAGACTGGCCATGACATTCATTTCCGACAGGATGCGAACACCCTTACCGACGCCCGAAGCCGCCGACGCGGTTCCCAGGACGGTAATGATGGCGACGAGTATCAACTGGTTTGAGACAGTGTTTTCCATGATGCCAAGGCGTTCGATACCGGCACCGATCGGAACAATCCCCAGCCCAAGTGATGTGGCGATGCCGAAGATGGTGCCGAAGACGGCAATCAGGTCAACCAGATTTCCCCACGGGCCGTAGATACGGTCCTTCAAAATTGGGTAGAGGGCCGAGCGGGGAGTAAGCGGCAGATCATTGCGATAGGCAAAATATGCCAGAGCCAGACCGGTCAGGACGTAAAGCCCCCAGCCGTGAAACCCCCAGTGGAAAATGGTCACGGTGACCGCCTTGACGGCCGCCGCTGTAGACCCATCCTCAATCCCGGCCTGTACATTAAACGGATTGCCCTGGATGTGGTACATGGGCTCGGCAACCCCCCAGTAGATGAGACCCGATCCCAGGCCCGCCGAAAACAGCATGGCAATCCAGGAAAAGGTTGAGAAGTCAGGCTCATCATCGTCCTTGCCCAGCTTAACGTCGCCGAACCGGCTGAGCATCAGCCATACGGAGAAGAAAAGGGCTGCGTTAACCACCAGGACATAGAACCAGTCCAATGTGCCAATGATAAAGTTCTTGCCGACCGCGAACACGGCCGACGATTTTTCCACATCGATGATTGTGTAGGCCACAAAGGCAATGATCATAGCCATCGAGGCAATGGCCATCGTGGCATTCATTCCTGTGAACAGTCCAGATTTTGCAATCAGGCTGTCCGCAGTTTTTTGCTGTTTTTCAGACATTTTAGTCCCCGTTATCGAGTTGTTCCAGACGGGCCCTGCAGACCCCCGGAGTTAAGCCAGGTCTGGAATGCCTCTTCGAGGCGACCATGGTTGTCCGCCCACCATTCGGCATCAGAAACGATGCTCTGCTTTTCGGCATAGGCTGGGCTGTTCGGCACCTTCGAAAGTATGTCATCCGACAAAAGCGCGAGCGAGGATTGACGGGTGGGACCGTTCGGCAGATGCGTCACCATATTGGCCAGGGACTCTGTTGAACTGGCAAAGCGAATGAACTCCATTGCCTCTTCCTTGTAGCGGCTGCCTTTGGGAATGCCGAACAGATCCAGCTCCAGCACGCGACCGTCAAAAACGATCTGAAAATCCGCGCCGTCGTTTTCAAGCGCCGAACTGGCCGTCGTTGCCCAGAGCGATGCCATGACCACTTCGCCGGAATTCAGTTTCCGAACCGGCTCAAGGCCCGCGGACCACAATTGCAAACCAGGCTTGATTGCATCCATCACAGACAAAGCCTGTGCAACACCATCCTCGGTTTCCAGTGTTGCGTAGACATCGTCACGCACCACCCCGTCAGCCATCAGCGCCCATTCCATGATGACGGTCGGGTCATTTCTGATCGCGCGGGGCCCCGGGTAGGTGCCCGTGTCAAAAAAATCTGCAATCGTCGATGGTGGAGAAGCCCCAAAGGTTGACTTGGAGTAGCCAAAGGCTGTCGACCATTGGATAACGCCAACGCCGCAATCGTTCAAAGCACCTTCAACAAAGTCGTCCGCCGCTGCGGTGCCGTCTTTGCCGCTGGGCAGGCCGATACCGGAAAGGTCTTCCAGCAAGCCTTCGTTACACGCCCGCAGTGAATCCGCCTGTGTGAGGTCAACGACGTCCCACACAACATTCGCCGATTCAACCTGATCGCGTATCTCAGAGATTCCGCCATCATAGTGCTCAACGTGCACCGTGATGCTATTTTGCTCTTCATAGGGCCGCACGAAACCCAGCATCTGAGATCGCATATAGGGACCCGTCCAACTCACGAATGTGATTTCATTTTTTTTGGCAACGGATTCACTCTGCGCCCAGGCCGGCGGTATCCAAGCCGTGCACGCAAGTGCAGCGGCCAAGACGAGCCGACCTTTGGGTATGGTGCATTTCTTCATCTAATCCTCCCGTTTTGTTATCTTTGCTCTGGTAATTCTGCCATGTTGATTTGGTCACTTTGTCATGCACCGAACTATTCATCGGTACGCCGCAGCATTCAATTCACATGACACCTCCTTATTAATCGGCTAAACCGATTAGCAAGATGCAGATCGATTGGATCGAAACCTTTCTGGACCTGGGCGAAACCCGAAGCTTCAACCGGACGGCGGATCGGTTGGGGATCACGCAATCGACCGTGTCGGGCCGCGTCCGCAGCCTGGAAGCTGCCCTGGGTAAGAGGTTGTTCAACCGCTCTCGGGCGGGCACCGATCTCACGGTCGAGGGTCTCCACTTCGCACCGCATGCGCGCATGATCCACCACAGCTGGACCGAAGCGCGCAACGCGGTCCGGGATGCCGGAGCGGGGGGTACCACAATTCGAATTGGCATTCAGAACGATCTCGTGGGGCACCATTTCAACGAGTTGATCGCAGATTTTCGCGTGGCGTTGCCCCATGCCACGTTCTTCTTAGAGGCGGACTACTCGGCCCAGATGAGCTCCGACCTGACAAACGGACTGTGCGATTTCGCCCTTGTCTTCTCACCCAGATGGCATCCGGATTTGCATTTCGAAACCCTGGGCGAAGTGTCCTACATCATGGTTTCTACCCATACGAACCAGCTCTCGGAGGTCACGCCCGAACGCTACATCACGCCCAATTTCTCGGACGCCCTGCCGGAGTTGCATAGGGGGCTTTACCCACATCTTGCGCATACGATGCTGTCGATCGGGCAGGATGCCGCTATGGTGGCGCTGCTTGAAAGCATGGGTGGAACCGCCTATGTCCTGCGCACATCGGCCGATCGCCTGATCCGGGCTGGCATTTGTCGGCTCGTGGCAGATGCCACGCCGCTGCTCCAGCCGCTCTACGCGGGCTGTCACATCAAAAACCGTCACCGTCCGGTTCAGCGCAGCCTGCTCGGCGTCGTGCGCAAGAGGTTCGGCCCGTGAAGAAACTGCGCTAGAACACTTTCAGTCCGCAACATTGAATTGGTAGCCTTATCACAGCGTTTTTTGGCTACGTGCGAGAATGCTTTCAACAGAGAGTTTGCTCCTTCCCAAAGGCAATAAATCCCCGGCCCGATCCTTGCGTATTTTGCAGATCCGCTTTGACGAAACAGAAGTATTCACACTGGGCAGAATCTCTTAAGTGCACGTTAGCGCAAACAGTCGTCGATAGGAGTAAGACAATGAAATACCTTCAGTTCAAAAAACTCCGTACCTTCTTTGCCGAGCTGGTTCGGGAGGCCTCGCTCAATGCCCCGCGCCTCGAGAACGCCCTGCGTTCGAAAGAAGGCTAACTCACCAACAGCAAAACGGCCCCAGTATTTTGGGGCCGCTTTCACTTCCTGGCAGGATACCAGATTAGGTAAAGATGAAATAGGTCGAGACAACGACCAGAACAATCACTGCTCCGACGGGCTTGGCCAAAGACCAGGGCGTCATGTCGACCGCGTGACTTTCGCGGGCGACAAAAGCAGGTTGCATCGGGCGAACCTTGCCGATCCACAACATGATACAGACGTTCATAACAAACAGTGCTGCCATGACGTGCAGGAAGTGCGGATATTGCTCAGCGCCAACGATGTTTTTCAGACCGAACTGGCTGATGATATAAAGACCAACACCGGAAGCGAGACCTATCTTTGCCGCAATTGGAGGAACATTTTTCGTAAAGACCCCAACCAAGATGATCGTCAAAATCGGAATTGAATAACAACCGTTCACTTCTTGCAGATAACCAAAGAGACCCTGCGGCGCGTTTGCAATGAACGGAGCGATTGTCATGGAAGCCAGAGCAAGTACAACGCCGAATTTCTTGCCGGCCATGACGGTTTGGGTATCCGTTGCGTCTGTCTTGAAGTGCTGACGGTAGATATCGACACCAAAAAGCGTAACTGAGCTGTTGAGCGCGGAATTGAAGGAGCTCAATACGGCACCAAACAACACTGCAGCGAAGAAACCGCGCAATGGATAGGGGAGAACTTCTGTTACAAGGCGCGGATATGCCTGGTCTGCAACCTCAAGGTCACTGAACAGGTGGTACGCGATGATGCCCGGCAAAACGACAATCAGCGGCCCAAGAATCTTAAGAACGCCGGCAAAGAGGAGACCCTTTTGCCCTTCTTTCAGATCACGTGCCCCCAGTGCGCGTTGAATGATCGCCTGGTTCGTGCCCCAATAGAACAGCTGCACCAGCATCATGCCGGTAAAGATCGTGGCAAATGGGATTGATGAGTCCGGGCCGCCAATGGCATCAAATTTTTCGGGATTGGACTGATAGAGCGTCGAAATACCGCTGAAGAGGCTACCTTCACCCACAGCGATAAGTCCGAAAATTGGCACCAGTAGGCCGCCTGCGAACAGGCCAACGGCGTTTATGGTATCGGAAACGGCAACAGCTTTCAGGCCGCCGAAGATGGCATAAATCGAACCGACGATCCCGATCGCCCAGACTGTTATCCAAAGAGCCGTTGTATCATTAACGCCTAGAAGTGCGGGAACTTCGAACATAGTGGAGAGCGCGAGAGCGCCCGAATAAAGAACAATGGGGAGCAGCACGACCACGTAGCCCGACAGAAACAGCAGCGACGTAATGGTCTTGGTCTGCGAGTCATACCGCTCTTCCAGAAAACTGGGAATCGTAGAAATTCCTGATTTCAGGTAGCGCGGCAACAACACTAGTGCTGTGACGACCATTGCGATGGCTGCAAGCGTTTCCCATGCCATGACCAGCACACCTTCGGTATATGCCTGTCCCGTCAGACCAACGATCTGCTCGGTAGACAGATTGGTCAGCAGCAGCGATCCGCAAATGACCGGCGCGGTCAGAGAGCGCCCGCCAAGAAAGTATCCTTCAGAGTGTTCTTCGTCGGTGCCTTTGGTCCAAAGATACGACAAGATGGCCACAAGGGCGGTAAACCCTATAAAGGCCAATATGTTGAATAGACCCATTGTCTCCTCCCGGGTTGTCTGGCTTTCAGGGTCACTAGCCCAAGTGAGGCGGCTCTATCATTCCAATATTCATACAGCATACTTATTCTGATCGGTGAATCGGAGTTATTGCCCTATTTCGCCCCCTACCCAAATCGACCCCTGATGGGGCGCTTTTAGTCTCCAAAGCAGGCGCAAAGGTGTCTTGCCGCCCACGATCAGATCAACACTGTCTTTCGCCCCCGTCGTTATCAACTCTCCACCGTCTCGCACCGCCACGCCAGGGCCGCTGCTTTTGAGCTCTGGGACGGCTACGCCCTCGAAATGACCGCCTGACAGACGTAGATCAGGCCGCATTCAGGCAGGCGCGAACAAGTTGGCAATGTCCAAACGGCTGTAATGGCGAGATGCGATTTCGATTCGAACGGAAATCCATCAGATCCGCCGCCATAACGCTCGGCGGCGGATCCGCTTTTTTCTGCATCAGCCGAAGTCGTCGAAACCAAGGAGGACCAATTGATCGATTACGCCGTTCGGCGCATCAATCACGGAGTTGTATGACGCGGCATCGAGGTTTTCATATCGCAGGTCTTCGGCTTGCACGCCCTCCAGCCGATAGACATGCCCTCCGTTGTTGAGCACCTCGATCAATAGATCGCCATCGGATTCGCTCACATCTATTTGCCCGGTGGACATATGCTTGAAGTCAATCACGTCCGACGCGGGATCGAAGTTGACCAGAACGGTCTTGGCCCAATCCCAACCGATCTCAAGCCGGTCGCCGGGATCTGTTGGTTCCGGCGTAGGACCTGGGTCCGGCGTGGGATCGGGGTCCAGCGTTGGATCAGGGTCTGGAGTAGGATCGGGCTCGCCGATGTCAGGGGGCAATTCGCCGGTCCGGGTCTGGTGGCCATCGGTCCCTGCTCCGGCGGGAGCTTCCGGCGTCAGGAGGCCGTCACGGCTGACCAGAGTGACATCTTCTTGTGAAAATCCGAACGGACCTTCCAGATTGTCCTCCATCACCTGATCAAAATGGAACTCAACCAGACCGGGCCACAGGTCGGCCAGCTCAACGTCCACCAATAGCGTGCTCTGCCCGGTCGGCTGCACCGATATCAAAAGCCCGTCGTCGGTGTCTTCGACCGACAGACGCTCGCGGGTGCTGAAATAGAGAAAGCTGAGCTTCATGGTCTGGGGATCGAATCCCTCGACAACATCATGCACCCCATATTCGTGGGACCGGATATAAACAGTGTCCGCCTCACGCGGACCAACGCCTTGCTCCCATGATAATGCGCCGCCGATATCTTGCCGCAGGTGTTCGTTGCCAACGATCCCGAAACTGTCGAGTGAAAGATCGTCGAACTCTACACCGACAAGGATCTGTTGCGCCGCACTCCACGGACTGTCAATGGCAACGTATCCCGATGCGGTTTTGGTAACGATCAGGCTGTGGACGGAATTAAACCCGAAATCAATGTCGTCAGTCGCAGGGTCGAAGCCAAAAATGTTGGCGCCGCTCACATTGGCCACATAGGTGGTCCCGCCGCTATCGTTGGGAGATTCAGGATCCGTCGGATCAGGGGCGGGATTAATACCGCCGTCTGTGTGCCCATCATGTCCTTCATGTCCGTCATGGCCATCATGACTGTCGTCAGCGGTGCCACCTAGAAGCGCAAAGACCTCGGCCTCTGCCCCGAAATCGCTGATCTTGAAGTTTTCCGGGCTAAGTTGGTCAAGTGTCAAGCCCTGCAATGTCGTGGACTGATTGTTTCCTGGTACTGAAATGACCACGCCTTGCGGCGTTTCCGTGATCTCCAGCACGTCAGCGCCGATCCAGCCGATATAGATAGTGCTGTGATGGGGGTCGAAATCTGTGGCGATCAGATGTTGCCCCCAACTCCAGTCGATGACGATATCGGCATTTTGCCGGGTGATGGATGTGCCTTGGTGCATGGAGGATATCTTTCGCGCTCTTACATCTGTGGACCAGTTGTGACGTACCCACTGTCTTACATTCAACGTAAACGGGAGAAAGACGCTGATCGGAGCGTAGATTCGCTGAGCTGACAGGCGGAAACTCGCCGTTTGGCTGTAGGATCCAGGGGAGGGCACCGGATCGCGATCGTCGGCATGATGTGGCCAACCGAAAGCCGTGCCTCACGTCGAACGAAAGCAATCACACGTTTTGGAACGATAAATGGCTGGTTTTCACGCCGCGCAGCGGCGCTGAAAATGTTGCGGTCGCGGCGATTGATCTGCCGCGTGCACTCGCAGCGAAAATCTCGAATTCACGGGTAGGGCTCAAAGAGGCCGTTCTCTGCATAATGAAGTAAGGTCCGGTTCGGCCGTGTCCTGTTACCCCCGTTAAGTGAAGGCGCTACTTTCAGGTCGTTTGGCTCTCATTTTCTCCATCGCCATATCTTTCGCTGACCGGCTTTTCCGCTTTGCGACCGTGCGCTGCGCATCAAAAGCCGCCTGAAGTTCCTGGTCTTTTTCTGAAACCTCTTTCACCGGGGCAGGGGCCGGTTTCGCATCAGCCAGCGCCTTTGCCGTGTCCCTGGCTTGCTCTACGGCCAGATCGAGGTGTGTGCCTTTTATCTTCGGAGTTTTGCCACCCAAAAACTGCATGAAATACGGATCTTCGAAGTATCGGATCTTGTTTGCAATCACCGGCATCTTGCCTTCGCGGATCAGCACAACCTCATTTTCCGGCAATCGGCCAACGTGTTCCGGCCGGAGCAGGCGAATGCCTTCCTCGCGTTCCGATATGCTGCCCATTTCCATTTTGCCGAGCGCCCGAGACTTCGACTTGCTCATGACTGTTTTGTCACCGATGGATCTGGACACGTGTTCGCGTACCTCTGAATCTTCGGACGCAGCAAACATTTGCGTCCCGGCGTTTGCCAGCATCGCCCGCACACCTTCATGCCCATAAATGTCCTGCAGGCGCGACAGCGTTTGCGAAATCACGATGATCCGACCCCCGAACGATCGCATAGTGTCATACGCTTCAACGACGCGCTCAAGGTGGTCGAGACGCTGAAACTCATCGAGCAGCATCAAAACCTTGAACGGCTCATCTGGGCCCGGTTCGTGGGTTTCGATTGTGTTCACCAGATCGAGGAAGAACAGGCGAATGAGTGTCCGGAACTCTTTGACCTTTTTCCCTGGCACAGAAAAGTAGATCGAGGTGGGGCGCCGACGCAGATCCTCAAAGTTGATGTCATTGCCCTGCGTGGCTCTTGCCACAGACGGGTTGCGCCAGAGCTGCAGGCCGGAGTTGTTCATAACCGAAATCGTTGACCGCAAGATTTTGGATTCTTCGGCTGCAAGATTCAGAAACTCATCTGCAGCTCGCGCATATCCAACTTCTTCAGCCATTTTCTCGTAGTCCTTTTGCTTGGTCGTTTTGACCAGGCGCAGGACTTCGGAAATGTATGGCCGCTTCCTTTTGATCGCCAACATCGCCATCGCGCAAAACATGCCTTCAACGCCACCCATAAAGCCTTGGGCGGACGAGCTGGGCGTGTCGAACATCTGCGTTGCAACCTGAATCACTTCTTCCCATCGCCGGTCCAGATTGTCGGCACGTGCTGCGCGGCGCAGAGGGTTGTAGCTGTGGCTTTTGTCTGGGTTCTCGGGATCGAACACAAAAACCTCATCGCCCATCGCTGCCCGGCGCGCACCCGTGGTCTGGAAAATCTCGCCCTTGATGTCCAGGACGACGCAAGAACCATTGAAACGCAGGACATTCGGGATCACGAAGCCGCTGGTTTTACCCGAACCAGAAGGGGCAATGAACATCGCGTGTGGCTTTTGAACTCCGGGGCCGGGCTTATAGTAGATCGCGTTTTTGTCCTTTGGCGGGCCGAACTTGGCAAACACGATTTCACTATCCAGTTGGTCTTTGAGCTTCAGCATCGAAGCATAGCCCTCCTGGACGAGTTGAGGGGCCTTTGCAAAGGTTGCATCACCGTATTTCGTTGAGGGACCACGCAGTGCAGCCGCCACGAATGCAAAGGTCAAAACTCCCACCGCGACCACCGCCACCAGACCCATGATCTGCTGCGTCTCTGCAGACTGAGCCATGAACTTCTCTGGGATCGCCCAGATGTCCAGCCCGCGAAAGCCTCTGGTGTTGATGTATTCGAGCGCCAGCCCGACCACCAACACCGCGCAAGCCGAGGTAGCGACAAAGCCCATTGTACCGGCAATCGCGACCTTCTTGCCTTTGGGTAGATCCTGGAACTCAGCCATCGGTTGGCTCGCGTTTGAAGAAGCACATCTCTCGATACTCAAATTTCTTCATGGTCCTGCGCCTTCAGATAAGTTGGTCAGAGGTCATCAGGGGCGGGAAGACCACGCCGTTGACCTTCCGCTCGTCCCCGATTTTCTTCATGTGAATGATCATGTGAATGGTGGCCCGGATGTCGTCGACCACCTCTGACTTTTGAACGGTCGGAGATCCGCGCCGCACCATTTTGCTCATCCGTCCAATGGCATCGAGGGCCGAGTTGGCGTGCATGGTGCAGGCAGATCCATCGTGGCCGGTGTTCACCAGTTCCAGGAACATATTCGCGTCGTCGCCCCGGATTTCACCGCAAACCAGCCGGTCAGGCCGAAGGCGCAACGCCGATTCAAGCAGCTTTGTCGGGGATCGAGGCCCATTTTCTTCGGAACGGTCGGCAAGCAGATCGACAGCATTGGGTTGTTCGATGTCCAGCTCGGCCACTTCTTCAATCGTCACGATCCGCTCGCCGGGATCGACACGTTTCAACATGGCATTGAGAACAGAGGTTTTGCCGGACGAGGTGCCGCCCGCAATAATCACGTTCCATTTGCTCTGCATCGACAGGTCGGCCAACTCGTCAAAGTTCATTGTTCCGGCAGCGAGAGCAGCCCGAGCATTTTCAAGCGCGCTATGATCGTTGCTTTCTGCCAACGCCGCTTCTTTGCTGGCGAAGCTGAACGCGCCCAGGTCGACAGTTTTCACGCGGAGCAGGCGGATCGCCACGGACCCCACGCCGGTTGTTGCAGGCGGAATCACGACCTGCACCCGCGCTTTGCCCTGCTGTGTCGGCACGTTGGCCGTCGCAATGGGCTTCTTTTCCCCGAATGTCACGTCGCTGAAACCGGCCACACAGCGCCCGATATTCTCTACATCGTTTCTGGTCAGAATGATGTCTGTCCTGTTCATGTGCGTTGCGCCCATTTCTTCGACCCAGACCGATCCGTCAGGGTTCACAGAAATTTCGCTCAGGCTTTCATCGTGCAACAGATGCTCGATCTTGCCTGTATAGTATTCCAGAAGGCTATTCCCGTTCCGCCCGCTCATGTTCTTGTCCTTGGCAGAGCACTTTTTGGGAGAGTGGAGGTTGCCTTCGCTGCCTCTCGGCTTTGCCTCGAACGCGAACGCACCCACACAAGATTCATTGATTCCAAAAAGTGCTGAGTTAGCGTCAAAAAAGGCCGCTACCGCACTCGATCATGCTGGCAGCGGTCGGCTCATTGGCTCGCGCTCAGAAGCTATCGAACACAACGTCGCGCTGCAGGATCGCGTTGATGCGACTGCCCTGATCGACAAAGACTGTCGGCGTAATGCGCAGGTATTCATCAAGCGCCGCTGCCGTGGCGTTCTGCAGGTTTGAACCCACTTGCGTTGCCAGATCCGTCCGGACCGAGTTGTTGCTATCGCTGTCAGACACCAGTGCCACGGGCGCTATGCCGATGATGGACAACAGCGCAGCAGTTCCGAACCGCTTCCCAAAGTGTGTGTTCACCCTGCCGGTCGCGCCGGTTCTGCCCTGTCCGTCCGTGCCCGCCGATCCGATCTGCGCGGACAGGCCGTCAGGCGTGATGACACGGCTCCAAACAATCATGATGCGCGTTTGTGCCAATGTCGTATCCGCTCGATACTCGCCATAGAGCTTCGATCCACGCGGCAGAAGCAAACGAGTGCCGTCCATCGAGTAGACGCCACGTGTGATTGTCGCCACGACACTACCGGGCAACTCCGAGCTGACCGCGCCACCGAATACCGCCGACAAAACCGTGCCTTGCGTCAGGGTGCGCGACGGGTCGTCAATGATCGAGGCCCCGACGATGGGGGGATATTCTTCGACCAGATTGTTTTGCCATGTCGTGTTTTGGTTTTCCTGATAGCCGCGCTGTTCTTCAGGCAAACGGGTGTCATCCGGTTGCACCTGGACCTGCTGAGGTGCGGCGGGGAAGGGCTGGAAAATCACCGGCTGCGATCCGCTGTTAATCGGCTCGTAGTTTTGCCCGGTGCCATCCTGTGCGGATACGCTTGAGGCCAACGCGACCAGGGCGAGGGTAAGTGATGTTCTGTTCATCGTCAGCTCCATCAGTTTCTACGAAGTGGATTTTCATCGAACACAATGCCGTCCGACTGGTTCTGCCGCTGGCGCATCTTCTTCAGTTCTTCGAGTCTGCGCCGCTCGTCATCGGTTAGACCTTGCGCCTGAAGGTGGCTTACGCTGGCAAGTGCCCGGGCCTCCGCATCTGCGATGGCCTGGGCAAGTTCCATCTGGAACTTCTTCTCTCGCTCATCATATCTGATCTGAAGGCGTTCATTAGTCAGGTTCAGCGTTGCGATTTCACCGTCTTTTTCGGACAGCGAAACTTTGGCGTCCGTCAGCTCGTCTTGCAGTTCAGAAATCCGACCGTTCTGTTGCTCGATAGTTTTCAGGGCTTGTTTCAGCCCTTCGGAATCGACCTGTGGCACTGCTGCCGGTGTTGCTACCGCAATTGTCTCTGGCAGAGCGTCGGGTTCGGGTTCATCGACCTCTGGCCCCCGTGCGGTCAAAAGCCCGTATCGCTCGCCACCACCTTGTTGCAAGGCGTCAACGCGGACACCCGTGTTCCCGCTTTTGCTTTCGCCGCCCATGACAAACCACACAAAGCCCAGGAACACCGCACCTGCGATTGCAACGGTCATCAGCTTCTTGGGGTCGAACTTCTTCCGGACACGTTGCGACGGCTGTTCAGCCGCCGCCCGTGCCGCAATTGTTTGATCGCGGTTCATTACTTGCTGCCCCCCGGTTTAACTGTCTGTGAAGTGACAGGCCGACCGCTCACGCTTGCCTGCTGAAACTCGTCGCCATCGTTTCGAACACAGATCGAAGTGTCCTCGATGCGCAGTGTCCAAAGATCTGAAAGGCCCTGCACCTGGATAATGCCGCGCTCTTTGACTGTGGTGTTCACCATCAGCTCGCGGCCATCAGGCAGGACACGGAAGATCCCCGGCAGCTCCGCATCCTGTGGGATCTGCATATAGGTGTGAACGCCATCGTCCCAAACGGCAGTAGGCGTGAAGTCAGCTTTGCCCGAGCGCGAGTAGTTTTGGTTCACAAACCGGCCAGTTGGCTTCGGCTCGCTCCGCGCAACCGTGCCACGGCGCGTTGTGGTCCCGCCGCTGTTGTTTATGTTATAGAACGTGACCCGGAATGGAACTCGTTTGCGTTCGGCGGCGCTCTCGGCCGGAACCAGATAGAAGTTGTATGTCCCGCGATTGGTCAGGACGGTCAGGTTTGAATCCGAGTTCAGGATTTCCGGCTTGAACGCAATAACGCGACCTTCCTGCAGGCGGGTGATCTGAAAACTTTCCGTGTCGCCCGCACCAATGCTGCGGACGGTCTCACCCTGCGGAAAGTGAACATAGGTAATCAGGCGTTCACCCACTGGGATGCGATACACCTGGTTCTCGACATAATGGAAATGCGTGATGCGGTGATCCGCGTTCTTCCCGTCTGGGGTCGGTGTGATTTCAGCGAGCAGAGGCGTAGAGAATGCCAAGACTGTTGCGGCGGTGGCGGTGAGGGCTTTGAAACAACGCTGCATCAGATGTTCCCCATGGCGTCTACGCGGTAATTGGTGACGACAAAGCCAAATGGATTTTCCAGAAGCTCATCCATCGACGTCACTATTTTTTCCTCAAACCCGTAGGTCACTGTGACCACGTAGCGGGCTGAGGCAGTTGCTTGGTTTGGCACGATCAGGGACTTGCGGATCTCGACCTGCACCGTCTCATCGTTGACCGGCGACACGCCCAGAATTTCGGTCTGCACCTTTGTCTTGGGCGTATAGATTTCGTCGGGATGGTTATCGTTCGACCCGTCCCAGAGTTCGCGGTAGGACGTTTCGGCTAGCTCATCAGAACGACGCAGCACCGATTTCAGGCGCTCGTTGTTGTCCTGAACATCATAGGTTTCCCGGTCGCGCACATAATCTGCGACTTCTCGGAAGGCCATCGCCTCAGATGGTTCCAGTTCTTCGACCTTTTCAGTCAGCAGCACCGGGAGCTTTGTGTCCGGATCAATGGAGAATGGCACCGCGCGGATTTCCTTCAAGGGAAGGAGCATCGCCCAGCCAATCATAGAGGCCACGCCCATTGCCATGCCGACCATACCGAATACCTGCCATTTGAAGGCATCGCGGCGTGCGCCCAGAAAGAGTTCTTTTTCGTGATCTGTCACGTGTGACATTTGCTCAAAACCTCGGATTATGAAGATCTGTTGGCACGAGCTTGTTGAATGCTCTGCCGATAGCGGTCAGCAGCGTAGCTTTGGCGCGCTGCCCCATCCTGATTGCGGGCTCTATGTGCAATGTCCCGACGCGCCTGCATCGCGCGCGAGGCGCTATCACGAACCCCTGTCCCGTCGCGGGCTGCGGAGGCCATAGCAGCGGCAGTTTTCCCACCGGCTACTGCGCCCCTTGCACCGTCGTTTGCAGTGCCCAATGCACTTCTTGCGGCAGCGACGGCACCAGTTGCCACGGCAAGACCCGAGGATGCCGAAACGATTGCACCCGACATTCCGCCCGCGAGCGACGGGATCTGCGTGAGCATCACGATTGACACAATGCAGATCGCCAAAAAGCGGCCACTGGCCTCCATATTGTTCACATCCTCAACAGCGGTCAGTTCAGAGCTGAAAAGGGCCTGAATAAGAGAAACGATGCCTGTCAGAACAACGATGACCATGATCAGGCCAACGGTCGTTTTCGCCCAGGCTGCGAAGATATTGGCTGTTGCCGAGCTGAGCAGCGTTGCGATGAAAACAGGCGCTAGACCCAGCAGGACCGCCAGACCGCCTTTTGCGATGAGTGCCATGCCAGTGCCAAAGGCAACGATGACGGCCCCAACAACCCAGAGAATAGCCCCGGTGATGCTCAGGCCCCAGGTCGCGTTTTCAATGGCCTGCTGGCCCATCAAGAAACACTGAAGTGCAATGTCATCGAGTGCTTCCCAGACATTTGTTGTGCCGGTCAATTCTCCGGCAATCGTGTCTGGGAGGCTCGAAATGCCCTGATAAATGGGTTGAAAGAAGCTCCAGCTAGAAGCCATACCAATGATGATCGTCGCCCGAATGATCCAGCCGACATAGCCACCAAACCCGATTTCCCGGATTTGAAGCACACCGTTGATCAGCATTGCCACGAAGATCAGCGCGGCTATTGCCCAGAGGGCGGATGCTAGATCCGCCGCCAGGCTGTTGTATGTTTGCTGCGAGAAGTTATTAAGCGCAGCCTCAATCGAGCTGACAAAATCTTGGATCACGGCCCACAAGCCTCCTCAATTGCAGGGCGCAGAGCTTCCAGACGGGTCCGTTGCTCTTTTTTCAGCACGGCAAAATTGTCGGACGGTCGGGTCCAAAACTCGTCTTGGTCAGCTCCGACCTTTTGGGCCGCGTCCTCACGGCTCAATCCGCCCAGTGGACATTCGGTGCTGAAGGTCTCGCCAGATTTGCGCAGATTGCATTGCTTGATGGTGGCCTCGTGCGCAGCGATGACCTGTTCATTCAGGATCACCACCGACCAGTTGGTCACAAGAGGCTGCTTGTCTGCGGATTGGCCCGCTTCGGCCATGCGTGCCTGATCGTCTTTGACGAATTGACGACCGTACTCACGCGCGCCCGAGTACCCAAGGCACTTACGATATTCACCGAACGGCATATCGACCTTGGGTGATGGGCGCAGCTTCACCTGTGCCGATGCAGCCCCCGACATAATGGCGGCGGCTGCAATGGTCAGGATGAGAGTTGAGCGGAGTTTCATTGTGAGGTTCCTCGTACATAGTTGCTGAGTGTCGAAAGATCGGCAGCGGTTGCAGCCAGATCCGTGCCCGACGCCAGAGCATTAGCCGAGGTTGCGCGCAAGATTTCAATTTCAACTTGTAGGAGTTTCAGGAGAACCGCCGTGTTATAGTCGATTGCATCCTTCAGATCTTCTTGCTGACCGATTTCACCACGTAGTTTTTCGGCGTCTTCAGAGAGTTTGCCGGCCATGTCATAGCCCTGTTCGCCAAGAGCGGACGCCATCAAGCCAGCGCCACCTCGCTCCGAAAGAATGCGCCGGGCTGGCACGTCTGACGTACTGAATTCTTTAAGGATTCCATTGTTCAGCCCCAGGCTGATTGATCGGCGTTCCATCGCGAGCCCGGCGACGCCTGGAAGATCGCCAATCGTATCTTCGGTCGCGTCAAGGGCGTAGCCGAGCGTGTTAGCGGCGGTCGCCAGTTTCAAAAAGCTGCGGCTGTTGAACTCGTCCAGATCTGTCAGACCAGAAATGGCCTTAAACGAGTTCTCCAGCATGGCGCGCTGCTGCTCGAGCTTCTCATATTGTTGCATCAGCTGTTCGTATTGGCGGACCATTTCCGCGACTTCGCGGGCCGAATTCGCGGCGTCCTGTGCAATGGCTGTGGCGTCGATGGTCGGAACACCTTGGGCCGACGTCATGACGGGCAGGGCGGCCAGAACCGAAACAGTAATGGTTGTGCGGAATTTCTTTGAAATATCCATCAGACAAGCTCCAAGTTTTCAGGGGGGGTCATGCGCTCAAAGTCGCAGGCGCATTTGCTGCGATAGCCCGAATAGGTGCTGGTGCAGGCCGAGACGGCGGCCAGAACAACAAGGGCGATTACAAGGCGAGTTTTCATGTGATTTCCTTCCAGAAGTTGGGGTTTTGTCGCCAATCAGGATCAGGGAACGATTTTCCGTCTGATCCGCTCAGAACACGGAGAAGCGGGCCGAGAGCGCCGACATCGACATCGAGCCAAACACTCTCGTCACCTTTCTTCATGAGCATTACGCGGTCGCCAAAGTGTGCCCTCAGCGCGCCCAGCTCTGAATCGTTCAAGCCGATTGCCCGGTAGTCTGCTTCATTGCCGGATCGAGAGGGGAACAAGAGTTGCGTGCTGGTGTTTTCCAGGATCGACTTACTTGCCGCCGACGACAGGAGGTGATCGGGGATCTGCGTCATCATCATCATCATGACGTTCAGCTTCCGATACGTGGTGTAGGCATTTATGAGAACGCCAGCGCCATAAGGGTTGCCAGCAATTACCCATGCTTCATCAATCACAAAGACGGTGGGTATCTTGGTGGCGCAGCGGCGTTCGATCTGGCGCATGACGTAGCTGATCCATGCCAGCCGCACCAATTCGTCATCCAGAACCTCGGAAATGTCGAAAACAAGATGACGGTCGCCAGCAGCAAACGGATCTGAGCCACCCTCGCCAAACATCCAGGACAAGCGGCCTTCGCCAGCCCATTCACTTGCACGCTTGTACAGGTTCTTGTCATCGTCAAAGGCTCTGAACCGTTCCACCAATGAATCGAAGTTCTGAAGCGCAGGCGGCAAAGTGGCATTCGCTTGGCAAGCCCGCGTGATTTCATCCTTCTGATCGGTGGTCAGTGGTTCGTCATAGCTCAACAGGGCAATGACCCAATTGGCGAGCCAGCTTTGCCCAGCCTCATCCGTCTCGGTCTGAAAAGGGTTCATGCCGGTTGGCTCACCAACTCGGACGCGGGTGTACTGCGCACCGAGCGCCCGCATTGGAGCCTCCATTGCCCGGTCTTTGTCAAAAGCGATGATCCGCGCGCCCTGTGCAACCGCCATTGTTGCCAGCAGCATCGCGATCACAGTTTTACCCGAGCCGTTCGGTCCAAGAACGATCGTATGCCCGGAGGGCAGGTTTTCAGCGTCTTTGCTGGTCTTGGGAAGGTGAAGCGAAACATCGTAGCTGTCCCCGTGCGTTGTCGGGAACGTCGCCAATGGCCCCGGCCAGGGTAGCTTTTCCGCATCCAACCCTTTGGGGCGCATGTGGAACGCAACCATATCCGCAAAGTTCTGGTCCGTGATCAGTTCTTCACGGGCGCGGAACGCGAAATTGCCGGGATGCTGCGCGAAGTACACCGCACGGGCCGACATCGCTTCGCGCTTCACTGTGCCGCCTGAAATCTGGATTTCACCGATGATGTGTTTTTCGGCGGTTTTCAGATCTTCCTCTGTCCCGAACACGCAGATCGACAGATGGTGCTTGCCGAGTGACATGGTGCCGGAGGCAATGCCGTCCGCCAGAATAGACAAATCCTCTTCGAGAGACTTTGCCTTGTCGCCTGCCGAGCGCATTTGTCCCGACTTGCGGCGTTCCATTTCCTGCGCCTGGGCGCGGCTGATCGGCAGGAAGGATTGCGAAATCACAACATCAACCGGCAGGTCCAGCCCGTCGAAAATGCCGGGGAACGACGCCATCGGGTAATTCTTCAGGGAATAGACCCGTATGGAGCGTTCCTGATCGTCGCCCGTAACCAGTTTGCCAGTCTTGCCCTGAAACAGCACATCCTCTTGCGGCATGTTGAAGGCGATGGGTTCTGCAATGTTCGTGTGAATGATCGGCTGATACCGACCGTTCAACAGCATTCCATAATAGCCGAGCCAACGCCCCTCGCTGAGCTTCAGCCGGCGCACCCGGCTTTCGCCCAGCGTGCCCGCCAGTGTTGTGAAAACACCGTCGAGCTGTTCCATCATTTCGCGGCGTTCCTCGTCTATTGTTCCAGACGACATGCCGAACATCTGTTTTGCCCGCTCATCCTGCCGTTTTTGCAGAATGGCGCTGATGATGATCTTGCGTTCTTTCAGTTCTGCATCGACGGACGCTGAGCGCATGGCCTGCGCCACTGCACCGGCAAAGCCGGTTGGATCTGTGATGACATGACCAGTCTCAGCCGGGACGGTCAGTCGATGAACATAAAAAGCCACTTCATTGGGTGTTGTGCGCAACACACGCTCAAACCGTTCGGCCAGAAACTCGAACTCGTTTTCGTCCAGCGTGTTTGCGTTGATTCCGATGATTTCTGCAGCGGCGATAAGGCCACCGTTGCGTGTGGAAATAAGCTCATCGTCCACGACATAGCCATACGGCAACATCTGAAAGAGGCTCATTTCATCCTTGCGCCAGCTCGGCTCGATCAACGAGCGGGCAAGGGTCCACATGCCTCGGGCAGCAGGCTTAAGCACTATAGTAATCTCCCCCATGATGCTGGCGGTTTTTGGTGCGAGGCGTTTTGGAAAGGGTTACGAACAGGACACAGAAAAAAGCCGGTTCCCATTCGTAAAGGAGGCGGAGCCCGGTGTAGAAAACAAAACCCGCAATGATTGCTGGCGCTATCCCGAACATGAAGAACGAAAGCATGGTCATCCCGAGGATCACCAGCAGATAGATCACGGGTAAGCCGCCCCATTCTGCGGGGCGGCTCAGGCCGCGAAAGACCGTATTGCGGCGCGGCATCAATCAGGCTCCGATGAATGTATCAGCGAGGCCGATAACAGCGCCGACGACGATAGCGATTACCGGGCCTTTCAACGAACCCCATCCGAATACATAGGCGAGACAGCCCCAGATGAAGCCGACAGCGGCAAGGCTGACGCCAACGACCTTCGAGTCGGCCAGCGTTTCGTTGATGAAATCGCCAATGGCATCTTGCAGCCAGCCAGCGGAGGCGGGCGTTGCTGTGATGATGAACGCAGTGATCGCGAAAAACGCCATCTGCTGGTAGAAGTGGTTTCTTTTCATGAGGAAGTGCTCACTTTGCTTAGGATGATCCGCACGTAGTTGCGGGTTTCGGTGAAGGGGGGGACGCCGCCATATTCGACGACGCGGTGAGGCCCGGCGTTGTAGGCGGCAAGCGCCAGCTTCCAGGTTCCGAACTCGCGGTACTGCGCCGCCAAATAGCGGGCACCACCGTCGAGATTTTCTGCAGGGTTCTTTGGATTCACGCCCAGGTCTTTCGCCGTTCCGGGCATGAGCTGTGCGAAGCCATATGCACCCTTGGGCGACAGAGCATCAGCCCGATACCGGCTTTCCTGCCAGACCAGTGCCATGAACAACTCGGCCGGAATGTCGTGCCGTTTTGCCGCTGCATGGATTTCTTTGACGATCCGCTCTTGCGACCAGCCGCCCGAGGATCTGCGAGGCCGCGGTGCCTTGCCCGCAATCTCGATCTTTGCCGTGCGCTGCGCTTTGGGCGGTTGCGGCTGTTCATCTAGCTCGTATTCCCGCATCTGGATTGGTTTCACCACGCCATCAACGATTTCTGCCCGCGCACCGTTCAAGAACACGCTGCCATCGGGTTCGTACTCGATGACCTGGGCACTGACATCAGTTCCCAGGAGCGCCAACAAAGACCAAATGACGTTGGACCTGCGTCTGTTTTCGTTGAAGCTTGTGGTGGAGCTGGTCACTAATTCGCCCTCCAAATTAGGTCAGTAATTTTTACATAATTACTATTATGAGGTTCGATTCCGGGTCGTCTGGGCAGTGGGAAAAGGGTGCCGGGACACAGCACGGAACCTTCAGTGGCGCCGCAAAAAACCAATGTCTGGTTCGGATCTCTTATTCGGATGGCCTGGCTGAAACGTTCGGATGTCCCGCGCGCCTCAATCGTAAGGCAGCGCTAAGGGATCGGAGGTGCAGACGCGTTGTCCAGGGTTGCACCCATTGACTCTGTCGCGGTGCTGTCCAATCTAGGACCGGCATCTAGGGTTACTGTTTTTACCATAGTACAGTTCTCTCTTGATGTTGGAGGAATGCCCGGATGGATTAAGGGCGTTTCTTGTCCTGTCGATTGTTGGCGCAATCGACAGGACTGCTTATTGCTTAGTCGTTTCTCTCTGCTGTCATAAATCGTTGTTTTATCCTTTCTTTCAGCCGCACCAGGACTGGCGCTTACCACCCGAGTACGGGCGCGCCAGACCTTCAGAAATCAGGATGGCCTCGACGTTCTGTCCAGACACGCGCCCAAGCGCCAAGAAGCGATCGTGGACGTCAAAGTGCGGCTCAATCTCCAGTTCGATTACGCCCGCGTAGTTGATGAGCTCCGTCAGCCGGTCCTTGGCTTGCAGACCCAGAGCCAGTTCAGCATCGCACTGAGCACTAAATGTCTCAGGCGCATCAAATCCAACAAGCCGATACCGGTCGTCACCATGGTCGATCGTGTCGCCGTCAACGGCAATCACTTCAGATGCGCTCAGAGTCTTTGTTTGCTTGGTTGATTCAATCCAAATTGCGGCAATGACCAACAACGCGAGTGCAGCACTGAGAAACAACAGCCGTTTCATGCGCCCGACCCAAAAATACAGATCAGCCGGGAGATTGCACGTGACCGACGGTCAGGTTTCGGAGGCTGCGTCCGCAGCCTGGGCTGCTTCCAGACCTTCAGGAGTGATCGACTCGATTGTGTAATCCGATTTGACGCAGAGAATCCGCCCATCACCAAATTCCTGGTGATGCTTGAAAAGACCCGGCCAAAGATCGAACTCTCTGGGCTCCGCGCCGGACCGAGAGATCTTCGATTTGCACAGGGCCCCGACATAGTTCGGAGAGCTGTAGATGCAGTGGTACTTTGGTCGTCCAAGGGATGCGAGCCCGATAAATTCGTAGCGGCACGTAAAGGGAACCTGATCTTCTTTCAGACCCCGGACCATCTCGATGGTTACCACAGTGTATTGTCTCTTGTTGTCCGCCATGACGACCCCCTATGGGCCATCTTCTACATCCAAAAGTTGTGGACTAAAACACAATCTACGTCAATATAAGAAAGTACGCCAATATACGATATTGGATTGTCAGAAATATATTGGCCGGATATTGCTTAAGCGATTCGCAAGCAGGAGAGACCATCATGAACCACTCAAAGCCCAGAATTCGAAACCGCGCAAAGGCCCTTGCAGTTGCACTCGCTACGCTGCCAGTTTCACAGGTCAGTGCTTATCCAATCGACTGCGCGATATTTCTGTGTCTCGCCGGAGGCTGGCCCGGGTCGCCCGATTGCAGTTCCGCCAAGGCGGAGTTTATTCGACGTGTCACGCCCTACCCGGTCGAGCCGCCGTTCCAACTGTGGCGCTGTCCGATGAATGTATCACACAGCACCTCAGGCTTGGGTCCTATGGAACGGTTGGAGGCGATCAAACGCACCAGTACTAGCCCAGTTCCAGAGCTTCCATCTGACGAGGCCGCTGAGCCATTACTGGTAGATGCAGCGATCTCGATAGAAGTGATCCAGTCACTTTACGACCAATATGGTGACGGTCTCCAATCCACGCCGATCAGCGTTGATCTTTCCTCTTCCGATTTCGACGTTGTGAGGTCCATCAGGGTTTGGGATGTGCGCCACTACAGCTATCGCAGTCGTTCGCGAGAGGGCGACTGCGAGCGTTCGCTTGATCTGGTTGTTGGCAGCTATGACGCCAACGCGAGCTTTCAATGGTCTGATCACGCTCCTGCGCCCATCCCAGCTTGGCTGCCCCTTGGCAATCGCTGTGAGCCTCCCAGCACCTTCCGCGGTGTTGGTGTCGAGTGGACCGACACATTTGGGTTCAGTGACTACGAGCTCATCCGATACTGACGTTGTTTGTCCGGAGGGTGAACACGTTGCTTCTGTAAAAGTCAGTGAACGTGCCTGCTGCATTGGCAACCACGCCGTCTGGCCCAGAGAAACACCCTAACCCCATAAACAAAAAACCCCCGCAAGGCGGGGCCTCAGCGGGGATCTTCCTAAGTCACGTTTGATCACCTGATTTATAGGAAACTCCCAAATTACTGACAAGGATAAACGCATCTGTGCGAACGGTTTTTCTGTGTCTATTCGCTGAGGTTCAACCTGCCTTGCTTCCCCAATGAGAAGCAGACCATGAAACCGTTGAACCATTCCGAACACCCTGCGCCGCGAAGCCGCGATACCAATACTGACCTTTGCCAAGGGAAGCCAAAACCATGAGCTTTCGGCAGATCGCATCCGCCCATCACCATGAAAATATACGCTTCCACAACGGCCTTCCTGAAGGTTGGAACCGTGACAGGTTTCGGCAGCTCTGTGTGTACCATGCCCAGATCAGAGGCGCATCAGCCCAGTGTATTCGCACCTTAGAGATCATCATTGATATGATTACGCCATGTGCGTTTCGCGATCCGTCTCAGGAACCCTTTTGCTTCGCGCGCCAGGAAACACTGATTGCCGGGCGTGGCGTGACAGATCGAACAATTCACAATCACGAACGCGAACTGGAATCCATTGGTCTGATTGAACGTAGGCTTGGTGCAAATGGCGCGCGGTGTAAGCGCAAGGGGCTTGGCCTCTTCCTGACCCCTGCCCTGAACCTCATACCCGAGATGCTCGACGCAGAAGCGCAGAACTGGGCGGAGAAGAAGGAACATGACACGCTGCGGGGAGATCGGTCGCGCCTTTACCGATATGTAAAACACAGTCTGGAAATTCTTCATTCACTCCCCTGCCCTCCTGAAGGTGCTGAGGAAATGAGAAAGGCGTTTCGATCCTGGCCGCGGGCTGACAAGCTGAAATACCTGTCTTTGGATCAGCTCAGATCGCACGTTCAGGCCTCTCATGACCTTTGGAAAAGCATCGAAGAGCATGTCGCTCAACCCGGTGAAATTTCGGGTGAACCCGAAGCTTGTTTCGGGTCCCATAAACAAGACCAAATTGAAGAAAAAATTCTGTCCTGTAACGCCGATGGCGAGAGTTCAATGTCCTCGGCAAAAGCCTCGGAACCAGATTGTTCCGGCTCCGGGCCTGACGGCCCTACGCATTGCTTAGAAAGCAATCCTCCGACAGATACGGCATCACGCAAGACCCAAAAACTACCGCGGGTGAATAACCGCATCCTATATGAACTGGCCTCACCCGAGCTGCGCATGCATATCGATATCGCCGGTGGCGGAGATCAGAATTCCAATCCAAGCCTCTACGCTATCGAGACCGGCATTTGGTCCAGGCTTTCAGAGATTGGCACTAATGTTTCCGCCTGGCATGTGGCTATCGAACGTCTGACCCTCATGGGGGCGATCCTGGCTGGAGTGATTGCTGAGGCAAGGCTGAGCGACCCGAAACTGCCGCCAGTGGTGAATCCGGGCGGATACCTCCGGGGAATGGTGCAGGCTGATGAGCGCGGGGAGTTGAACCTGATTTCCAGTTTCATGGGTTTGTTGGCCCGAAGGGTGCGGGAGGAGGAAGACAAGCTGCGATGCGTCCAAGAGAAACGGACTTAACTGTGTCGGGATTGTGCGCCGCCTGCTGCTCAAGGGAGCTTGTCTCATCGGCAAGTTTTCGCTCTGTTTCCGCTTCCAGAACAGAACTGTATTCAGATTTGTGATTGGCTACGGGAATTCCCGAGTGGTTTGTTCAGCTTTAGGTTGCTAATCGGCTTCAACGGCAATGCGGGACAGAAAGACGATCTATGAAAATCGCGGATATTGGCAGTTCTGAACTGGACCTCAGGCAAACCGGGGAGGCGCGCCTTCAGGAGATTTGCCAAAGGTTTGCATTGGAAAATGCGTCTTACGCCCATATCGACAAGCATCACAACGTTGTCCACGGTTGCACCACGTTCCCGGCCGAATGGGTCAGGTATTACGCTGAAAACGACCTGGTTCTGGTCGATCCCCTCATTCGATTTGGTGCCGCGATGATTGCACCCATGGATTGGGCTGTGTTTGATGACCAGCGTGAACACGCACCGCTGTTTGACGCCGCCAGAAAGTTTGGTGTGGGTCAGCACGGTCTTTCCATTCCGGTTATCAACCCGTTTGGTGAGCGCGGCGTCTTTACGGTTACGTCCAATCTAACCCGTGCAGATTGGGGCGCCCTGGTCGCGAAGATGCTCCCTGCCCTGCGCCATGAGGCTCAGGTCCTGCACCTGCACCTGCTTGCGCTCGATGTGATTGATACCGTCTTCAACTTTCCCAAGGACGCTCTATCTGACCAGGAGATGGATGTGCTGAAGATGCTCGCAGCGGGATTGATCCCAACCGTAGTTGCTGGCCAGACGGGGCTCTCCTCCAGAATGGTGCATGCTTTGACATCTTCGATCGTCACCAAGCTCAAGTGCCGGACAACGGAACAAGCAGTGGCGCGAGCCGTAAGCACAGGCATTCTGAAATGGACCGATTTCTTTGCCGACCCGGTTGCCGAACTTGCGGATGCTGAAGGACAGACCCTTTGCGGCGGGATCGTGCGTTGGTCAGGCAGGTCTCACGAGTTGATTGCCTTTGAAGACGGTCGAACGGTACGGAATCTCGAGAGCTTTCGCGCGGTTCAAATCGAAGACCTCGCCAAAGACTTCAATCTGGATGCCAACAGGTTCCTGGAAGAGCTCGGATGCAACCGAGATCAATGCGTATGGGCCAGGCATCTCTGAATCCGGTTGAATACGTGCTGCTTCGTTTCTGAAATACGCGCCGAGGCGCGAGCTTACATAATTTGCTAACACCGCTGCGTTGCCGTAGTAGATCTCATTCTACATCCAGTTTCGAAATCCCCTATTCTGCTGAAAACGCGTCACGTTCAAAGCTTACCTACAGCGCCTTTATTCACCCTTTAGTCTCTTGATCTGACGCCTCGTCCGGCCAACCAGAAAGAAAAAACTGCCAGATCGCGATGGCTCCAATCGCGCCAAACAGAATGGCCCAGAACAAGTTCCCGGTTACAAGCTCCAAGATCGCCCATCCAACAATCAAGAGTGTAACGGCGACCCGCCGCCAGAGCGGTAGAAAGAAGGGTACGCGAAGTTCGAACATGTTCATCCGGGGAACACTCCAACGTTGTGGAACACGCGATGTTAGACCTCTGGCACGATAGGTGCGCTGGCAAATGCAATCAACCAACGCCCGTCTCCACGGTTACACTTCTCAGATTTTGCGCAAGCTGTTGAGCAGTTGCAATTGTCGACAGCCGCACTGCCAACATTCAATGGCTCGGCATCGTGGCGCACAGCTCAGACAGCCACACCACGATGCCGAGCCATTGAACCGGTTGTCACGATCATCAACTGTGCAAATGCCAACAACATCAAGACAGGCGTTTGCTGGGCGATGAACGTCCAGTTGCGCATCGACATGAAGCGGTCGCCCGAGATCGCCCAGAACAACAAGATTGCCAGAACAATGGCAATGAAGGGCACATAGTCTCGCAACAGTTCGGCGCGTTTGGGCGTCAGGAAGGGGCGGGAGGCAGTTGTTTCGGTCATGTCGTTCTACTAATTCGCCGAGAGTTATGGCCTTCACGAGCTGGTCCGAGGTAATCTCGTCGCGTTTGAATTCACGCGATGTGACCCCGTGATGGGTCACTGCGATACGGTCAGCGAGGCGGCGCACCTGATCGAGATTGTGGCTGACCAAAAGGAATGACGTGCCCTGCTTGTCGCGCACTTCCTCAACCTATCGCTCGACCTCAAGCAGAGCGGCCTTTCTCAAGCGTCTGATCTCGCCGTAGGTGCTGGCACACTTGAATTCTGGGCGGCCTTACGCGAAGTGTATCGGAGATACCTGTGAACAGCGCTGCTTGTTCCACAAGACGGGCAATGATCTCAATGCGATACTCAAGTCTGTGCAGGCCAAGGGCAATCTGTACGACACGAATGCCATGTTCTCTGAGTTGGCACCACATCATCTGAGTAAAGCACATAATCGCCCATTTCAATCCAGAGAAAACGAGATTCCACAGGATTGCGGAATTCACACGCGACACTAAGTTATTGCTCGTGCTGCACAACCAGCCGCCCAGCGACTGGACGTCCGAAGACTAGGGCCTTGCTGCCCTTTCGGGTAAGCAGCGGGAAATCAGAACGTCTGTTAAATCAGCAAATGACACAGACACAATGCTGGATCATCAGACAAGCTATAGACAAGCATGTTGAAGTTTAATTAAAATTAATAATTGTGTATTTTAATTACTTATGACAAATGATAAGCTAACATGTACCTGACACGGTAAAAGCTAGTCTTTAAGGAGGCAAAATTGGATACTACCAAGCACCGCTCGTCATTGCTTCTGCATTGAACACGTGCGCAGCGAATTCAAAGTGCCTGAACGTAGAGTTTGCCGAGCATTCGGGCAGCCTCGTTCGACCCAGAAGCATGTCCCGAAGGGGTGTGCGGATGAGCAACGGTTGATTGCATCAATGATCAAACTGGTCCGACAATTTGGTCGCCACTGTTTTCAAGGTGAGAAAGGAGATCAAGAAACGACCAATCCGAAAACGCTGATCATAATACCAAGCCGATGCCACAAAAACTCAATCAGAAACCGAACCAGACCATCCGTTAAGAATACACCTCAACATTCCGAAAATCATTGCCGACAGAGAAAACCAGATGAGACCAATGCAGGAAGACGATCATCCGCCTTCCTATTTCTTCTCAAAGCGACAGTTGGAAGCGCGGTATTAACATTTCTCCTATTCGCTATGGAGCTAATTAAATGACACATTTGACTCTGCATAGCGACCGAAATGCAAAAAAGTTATGTTGAAGTGGCAAATTGATTGAATGCTCAATTAGGAACCTCAACATTAAGGTAGAGGCATGAAAACTCTTCGTAATAATCTCAGGGTTGCAAGTCCGCTGATGGCGACAATGCCGAGAAGAGTTTTAGAAAAATTTGGCGTGATAAGTTGCGCATTTTTTTTACTGGGGTCAGAAGCTTATGCTTTAGAGACACCTTTCCTCAACGTGATTGCCGAAGCGCCTCCTCCGTCAGCAGCCATTCATTTGTGTCAGCAATACAGTTGGGTGTGTTCCACCACCCGCACTGTTTCGCGCTCCAATCAACAAGAATTTCAGATCGTCAAACAGGTGAATCGTCAAGTGAACACTTCGACTAGGGAGATTGGAGATCAGCGCCAGTATAAAACAATGGATCTTTGGACTCTGCCAACATCCATGGGTGGTGACTGCGAAGACTTTGCGCTGCTAAAAAAGAAAGAACTGATCAAAGCGGGTGTAGATCCCAATAAGCTCTTAATAGCAACCGTACTCGATAAAAGTCGGAAAGGGCACGCGGTTTTGGTGTTCCGTTCCGCTGGCGGGGATCTAATTCTGGACAACAAGACGAACCGTATTAAGCTTTGGACCGCGACGCGTTACCTGTTTTTGAGGATGCAGAATCCCAATCAGCCTCACCGCTGGGTCATTGTAGACGGCGGGAGCTGAAAGTGTCTGTCGTAGGGAATTTTGAGCATGTGTTCCCAGTCTTATCTGGGTGGTAAACAGATCTTGCAGCCCATTTACTGTGCAATTTGTTATTCAAGACGCGCGACGGGAGGGCGCAAGCTGGCAAATTACACCTTAGCTGTCCTTCCGGAAAGCGAGATTACTCTCACGGGTGGCGTCGGGCTGGACGGAGTAACCCAAGGCAACGGCTCACATCTGGTCGGCGAGTTTATTACTCTGGGGTCAGGATCGCTGTCATCCCTTGACCTGCTCCCCGAGGCTCCCTCATTCATAACGAGAGTCTGCGGGTCTTGACCTGTTCGTGACCGCAGGACAGGTCAGCGACTACATCGGTGCAAGGGCGCTGCTGAATAGCATTCCTGATGTTGATTGGCTGCTCGGGGGTCGCGGTTAGGACGCCGACTGATTCAGAGAAGCATTGCAAGACAAAGGGATACGCACCTGTATCCCAGGGCGGAAACAACGCAAGACCCCGGTCAAATACGATAAGCGTAGGTACAAACGCCGCAACCGTATCGAGATCATGTTCAGCAGACTGAAGGATTGGCGACGTGTGGCAACACGCTGCGACCGCTGCCCAAAAGTCTTTCTGTCTGCCATCGCACTCGCGGCACTCGTCATTTACTGGCTATGAGATGCTGTAACGGGGCCTGCGTCACGCACCGCCGTTGCCACTTGTCAGATCAGCATCGCGCTGTCGCCATTCCCGTATTGAACCCATA
>NZ_JBQFSA010000014.1:0-32357 GCF_056537745.1 Ruegeria sp. C12 | reverse complement strand
TGCTTATGTTCCCCCATAATCCCCATCGGATACTGAACAGGCATCTCCCAGCCCGCAAAATCAACCAGCTTACCTCCCAACTCAACGTGCAGAGAATGGAGCGGCGTGCGCTTTACGTCCGTCATTGTTTTAACCTTTCGATCAGCGGGACTGGTCGCGAACGACCATGACGGTGCAATGCGCGTTGCGCACCACACGGGCCAGGTTCGGGCCAATCTCATAATTCGGGAAATCGCCCTTGGTCGAGGCCATGACGATCAGGTCAAAGCCGTCCTTATGGGCCAGCTTCAGGATTTCGCGGTAGACGCTGCCTTCTTCGATATGCACCGGCACGTCCGAGGCATTGCCGTGATCCAGAATGGCCTGAACCGCGCCCCGCACGTGGTCTTTGGCACCCGCGCCATAGTTGGCGGGCAGGTTCGGCAGCTGGATGATCTCGGGGATGACGGCCACCGCGTGCAGTTCGGCACCGTAGAATTTCGCCTGTTCCAACGCGACCGGCAGCGCAGTCTTCCACGAGCGGTCGTCAGTGTGATCGATTGGCAGCAGTATTTTCGTCGCCATCACGTCTCTCCTCGAGATAGGGAAATCTGTTTCAAAGGCGGGGGGCCGGGTTGGCCCCCCGTTTTTGCAAAGGCCGGGATTATTCGGCAGGCGTACCGCCGGGCTCTTCCGACTGGCCTCCGCTGGCAAAGAACTCTTTCGTCAGCTTGAAGACGATTGGGCTCAGCAGCGCCAGGGCGATCAGGTTCGGGATGGCCATCATGGCGTTCAGTGTGTCGGCCAGCAGCCAGATGAAGCCCAGATCCGCAGTTGCGCCGAAATAGATCATCACAATCCACAGGACGCGGTAGGGGATCAGCGATTTGACGCCCAGCAGGAACTCGACGCATTTTTCACCGTAGAAGGACCAGCCGAGGATGGTGGTGAAGGCGAAGATCGACAGAGCGATGGCGATCAGATACCCGCCGATACCCGGCAGCGACAGTTCAAAGGCGTGGCTGGTGAGCGCTGCACCGGATTCACCCGATGTCCAAGCACCAGACGAGATGATTGCCAGACCGGTGATCGAGCAGACGATGATGGTGTCGATGAACGTGCCCAGCATCGCGATCAGGCCCTGATTGACCGGACCTTTGGTCTCGGCTGCGGCATGTGCGATCGGGGCCGAGCCCAGACCGGCTTCGTTCGAGAACACACCACGCGCCACACCGAAACGGATCGCGGCCCAGACGGCAGCACCCGCGAAACCACCTTCGGCGGCGGACGGGGTGAAGGCGTAGGTGAAGACCAGCGACAGGGCGTTGCCAATGTTGCCAATGTTGATCAGCAGAACCAGCAGACCGGCGACGATGTAGGCGACCGCCATGAACGGAACCAGTTTACCGGCAACCGCACCGATGCGGGTGATGCCACCCAGGATCACGGCTGCGGTCAGAACCATCAGAACCACGCCGGTGACCGAGGTGTTCAGGCCGAAGTTCGATTCCAGAACCTGCGCCACACCGTTGGCCTGCACGCCGTTGCCGATACCGAAGGCTGCGATTGCGCCAAACAGGGCGAATGCAACGCCCAGCCAGGCCCATTTCGCGCCCAGACCGTTTTTGATGTAGTACATCGGGCCGCCGACATAGTTGCCCAGCTCGTCCTTCTCACGGTATTTCACCGCACAGACGGCTTCGGCATATTTGGTGGCCATGCCCACCAGGGCGGTCATCCACATCCAGAACAAGGCGCCCGGACCGCCCAGGAAGACAGCAGTGGCCACACCGGCAATGTTCCCCGTACCGATGGTTGCCGACAGCGAGGTCATCAGCGCGTTGAACGGGCTGATCTGCCCTTCGCCCTGACCCTCGCGGCCTTTGAACAGCAGGCTGAAGCCCGTGCCGATACGCAGGATCGGCATGAATTTCAGCCCCACCTGCAAGAAGAAGCCGACGCCAAGGATGAGGACCAGCATCAGCGGCCCCCACACGACGCCATTGATGGCCCCTACGATTGAATTTAACGCTTCCATGGTTTCTCCCTCCCGATAGCGTTGGTTTATGCCCCTTTGGCGAGAGCCCGCTGGCGGGCCAGCCTGAGGGCGGCAAAATCTTCGTCCGCGTGGAACGACGACCGGGTCAGCGGAGTGGCTGACACGTGCAAAAAGCCCTTGGACCGTGCGATCTGTTCCAGTTGGGCAAACTCCTCCGGTGACCAGAACCGGTCGATCGGGTGATGTTTCGGGGTCGGCTGCAGGTATTGGCCGACGGTCAGGAAATCGACCTGTGCCGCGCGCAGATCATCCATCACCTGCCGCACGTCGTTCAGGCTTTCACCCAAACCAACCATCAGGCCGGATTTGGTGAAAATCTCGGGATTGGCGCGCTTGGCATCGTCCAGCAAACGTAGCGACGCATAGTACCGCGCACCGGGCCGAACCGTCGGATACTGATGCGGCACGGTTTCCAGATTGTGGTTGAAAACATCCGGCGCCGCATCGAACACAACATCCGCCGCATCGTCCTTGCCCAGAAAATCGGGCGTCAGAACCTCGACCGTGGTGCCGGGGTTCTGGTGGCGTACGGCGCGGATGGTCTGGGCGATATGCTCGGCCCCGCCATCGTCCAGATCATCGCGATCTACCGAGGTGATCACCACATGGCGCAGGCCCAGCTTTTTCACCGCCGCCGCAACGCGCCCCGGCTCGAACGCATCCAGCGCGTCGGGGCGACCGGTGGCGACGTTGCAGAAGGAACAGCCACGGGTGCAGACCTCGCCCATGATCATCATGGTGGCGTGGCGTTTGGACCAGCATTCGCCGATATTGGGGCAGGCGGCCTCTTCACACACCGTTGCCAGATTGTGGTCACGCATCAGGCGGCGGGTTTCGTAATACTCAGGCCCCTCGATCTTTTTCCGGCGGATCCATTTTGGCTTGCGCGGAATGGCGCTGTCGGCTTTTTTGGCCTTTTCCGGGTGGCGGGGGCGAAGCTGGATGGTCATCTGGCGGCCCCCCTTACGCGTGAATCGCGCGGCCCATGGCATCAAGGCAGGCTTCCTTGACCGCCTCGCCCATGGCCGGATGTGCATGACAGGTGGAGGCGACCTCGGACACGGTTGCGCCTTTGGTCATGGCCAGAACCAGTTCGGCAATCAGATCGCCACCATGGGCACCGCAGATATGCGCACCCAGGAATTTGCCGTTCGGATCAGCCAGAACCTTGACCGCACCGTCGGTTTCCCCGGTCGAACGCGCGCGCGAGTTGGCCATGAAGGCGAACTTGCCAACCGAGTATTCGGTGCCCGCCTCTTTCAGCGCCTCTTCGGTCAAGCCGACCGAGGCGACCTCGGGGGCGGTGTAAACCACGCCCGGAACAGTGTTGTAATCAACGTGACCCGCTTGTCCGGCCAGCATCTCGACACAGGCCACACCATCCTCTTCGGCTTTGTGCGCCAGCATCGGACCGGGGATGCAATCGCCGATGGCATAGATGCCGGGAACTGATGTGCGGAAGGTGCCATCGACCTGAACAAACCCACGCGGGTCCAGCGCGACGCCCAGATCTTCCAGCCCAAGCCCGCGTGTGACGGGGCGGCGGCCAACGGCGATCAGAACCTTGTCGGCCTCGATCACCTCTTCCTTGTCCTTGCCGACCCGGCCCAGCGTCAGGGTCAATCCCCCATCGCTTTTGTCGATGGACTTCAGGGCCCGGCCAAGCTGAAACTTCAGCCCGCGTTTCGACAAGGCCCGCTGCGCCAGCTTGGCAATCTCGCCATCAATGCCCGGCAGAACGCGGTCGAGATATTCGACCACCGTGACCTTGGCCCCAAGCCGCGCCCAGACCTGACCCAGTTCCAACCCGATGACGCCCGCACCGACCACCACCAGATGATCGGGCACCGCGTCCAAAGCGATTGCGCCGGTCGAGCTGAGGATATCCTGTTCGTCAATCTCGATCCCCGGCAGGGGGGTCGGCTCGGACCCTGTTGCGATCAGGATGTTTTTCGCTTCATAGACCGTGTCACCGACCTTTACCTGCCCATCGGCAGGAATGCTGGCCCAGCCCTCGATCAGTTCAACGCCGTTTTTCTGGAACAGAAACGCGATGCCCTTGGTCAGATCGCCAACGATCTTTTCCTTGCGTCCCATCATTGCGCCCACGTCGATGCTGGCCCCCTCGACCGCAATGCCATGGGAGGAGAGATGTGCAATTTCGGCATATTTGGCCGAGGAGGTCAGCAACGCTTTGGAGGGGATGCACCCCACGTTCAGGCAGGTTCCGCCGAGGGCCCCGCGCCCTTCGACGCAGGCCACTTTCATGCCCAGCTGAGCCGCGCGAATGGCTGCAACATAGCCGCCCGGCCCGCCGCCGATGACAATCAGGTCGTAGATCATGTCTTGGTCTTTCAGTAGATCGGGTGGCTGGCGCAGATCGCGCGGACTTTCCGGCGGGTGGCTTGTTCAACCGCTTCGTCACCGTCGGGGGATTGTGCCAGCGCATCCAGCACGTCGCCGATCAGGTGGCCGATCTGCTTGAACTCTTCGGGGCCAAAGCCCCGGCTGCAGCCAGCTGCGGTGCCCAGTCGGATGCCGCTTGTCACGGTGGGTTTCTCGGGATCGCCCGGCACGCTGTTCTTGTTGCAAGTGAACCCAGCCCGTTCCAGCGCGGCTTCGGCGTCTTTGCCGGTCACGCCGATGGGCCGCAGATCGACTAGCATCAGGTGGTTTTCCGTCCCGCCGGAAACGATGTCACACCCGCGCGCCATCATCACATTGGCCAGGGCCGCTGCGCTGTCGATCACGCGCTGCATGTAGGTTTTGAACTCGGGCTGCAGCGCCTCTCCGAACGCGACGGCCTTGCCTGCGATGACATGCATCAGGGGGCCGCCCTGCAAACCGGGGAACACGGCCGAGTTGATCTTTTTCGCCAGCGCTTCGTCATTGGTCAGGATGATCCCGCCACGTGGACCGCGCAGGGTTTTATGGGTGGTCGAAGTCACCACATGGGCATGTCCGATGGGCGAGGGGTGCAGGCCCGTCGCAACCAAACCGGCAATATGGGCCATGTCGGCCAGCAGCCATGCGCCGACCTCATCGGCAATGGCGCGGAAACGGGCAAAATCGATCTTCTGAGAATAGGCCGATGCACCGGCGATGATCAGCTTGGGCTTTTCGGCCTTGGCCAGCGCCGCGACCTGATCGTAGTCAATCAGCCCCGCATCGGTCAGGCCGTACTGGACCGGGCGAAACCACTTGCCGGATTGCGCGGGCTTCGCACCGTGGGTCAGGTGGCCGCCTGCATCCAGCGACATGCCAAGGATCGTATCACCGGGGCTGAGCAGGGCCAGCTTGACCGCGCCATTGGCCTGCGCGCCGGAATGCGGCTGGACGTTTGCGTATTCACACCCGAACAGCTGCTTCAGCCGGTCGATGGCTTCCTGCTCGACCTCATCCACATATTCGCACCCGCCATAATAGCGGCGGCCCGGATAACCTTCGGCGTATTTGTTGGTCAGGACTGAGCCCTGCGCGTCGATCACAGCCTGGGAAACGATGTTCTCGGATGCGATCAATTCGATCTGTTCAGCCTGACGGGTGCCTTCGCGGGCAATCGATGTGGCGATAACGGGATCGGCTTCGTGCAGCGGTGTTTTGAACATTTTCTCCTCCTCGATAACCGAATCCTCGGTTCGAAACTTTGTTTCCTATAGTGGAAAAAGTTCCCCCAAGGCAACATCCTTCTCACTTTTGTGAAGTTGCGAGATGATCGGAGACTCGGTAACCTTCAATAAAATAGGGAGATTTTTATGGGCGAAGACCAACGGATTGAGGCGTCCACCCACGAGGAAGAGGGCGAAGGGGCCGCATTGGGGCGGTCAATTCGCGATGCGCGCCGCGAAAAAGGCTGGACTTTGGAAGAGGCCGGGCGCGCCGCGGGAATCGGTCGCTCGACCCTATCGAAGATCGAAAACAACCAGACCAAACCCAGTTTCGAGATCGTGCGCCGCCTGACTCAGGCACTGGACATGAACCCGCCACAACTGTTCGTGCAATCCGGTCAGTCCGGCCTCACGGGTCGTCGCGATTTCACACCCAAGGGCGCGGGCGAGATGCGCGAAACCGCAACCTACCTGCACGAGCTTTTGTGCTCGGAACTGACCAGCAAGCGCATGTTGCCCTATGTCGCCACGATCCGCGCGCGCGATATTTCTGAGTTCGACCAGTGGGTGCGCCATTCCGGGGAAGAGTTCATGTATGTCCTCAGCGGCGAGTTGATCTTTATCTCGGAACACTACCGCCCGCTGCCGATGAAGGCGGGGGATTCGCTTTATTATGACAGTGGGATGGGACACGGCTGTATTTCGACCAGCGAGGAAGATGCAAAGGTGCTTTGGGTCTCGCTGGAATAGGGCGTTTCGCTATTCGTCTTTCAGATAGGTCCATCGGTAGTGTGGCGGCGTCGGCCCCTTGTTGCGCCCGCCTTGCTGCATCTGTTCCCAAGCGTGGGCCAGAATACCGACCGAGCGGGACAGACAGAACAAACCGCGCGCCAGCGGCGGCGCAAAGCCGAGTTCGGCATATATAACCGCCGTAGCACCATCGATGTTCATTGGAACGGGATTGCCCTTGCGATGCGCAAGTTCGCCCTCGATCGCCTGCCCGATCCGCATGAAATCCCCGCTGCATGCCCCTTGATCGACGGCTTCAGCAACCAACTGCATCAGGCGCGGGGCGCGCGGGTCGGTTGGGGTGTGAAAACGGTGGCCGAAACCGGGCAGAATCTTTCCGTGGGTGGTGATCCAGTCATCCAATGCGCCCGGCAGATCCTGCGTGTGATCCACGACAAAGTGATAAAGCTGCACCGCCTGCTCTCCGGCCCCGCCATGCACGTCCCCCAACATGTTGACCGCGCTGGCCATGGCGTTGTTCAGGGGCAGACCGCAGGTCACCGCCATTCGGGCCGCTGCGATTGAGGGCGCTTGCGGGCCGTGATCCACGGCGGCCACCAGCGCGGCTTCGAACAGATGGGCCTGCGCCGGGCTGGGTCTGTCGCCGCGCAGCATGAACCAGATCATCTCAGCGAAACTTAGGGTGCCGATCAGGTCCTGGATCGGCTCGCCGCGCAACTCAATCCGGCCTGGTTCCATGTCGATGATCGCGGTTTTCCACCAGTCGGAGACGTCGCTCAAATCACGCCCTCCCGTTGCAGGGCGTCGATCTCGGACTGGGTCAGGCCAAGCGCGGACCAGATGGCGGCATTGTCCGCCCCCAAATCCGGCGGCGCGGTTTCTGGGTGGTTGCGTGTGCCGTCCATGACAACCGGGCTGCCAGCTAGGTGCAGGTTCTCGCCCTGCACGTCCAGAGGCCCGATCAGACCACGCCCTGCCAATTGCGGGTCGTCGAGCGCATCGGCGACGGTCAGAACCTGCCCGGTGGGCACCCCAAGGCCATTCAACTCCTGCACCCATTCTTTTGCTGGCCGCGTGGTCAGCGTGCGCTCTAACTCCGCGCGCAAGGCATGGCGGTTTTTCTTCCGATCCTCGCGGGTTGCGTAGTCCGGATTGTCCAGAAGATCGGCCCGACCCAGGTGCCGGGCCAGGGCCTGCCATTGTTCATCCCGGTTGGCGGCGATGTTGATCGGGCTGTCTGCGGTGGCAAATGTACCGGACGGGGCCGAGGTTGTGTTCTCATTGCCATGCGCGGCGGGCGTCACGCCGCCGATCAGGTAATTTGACACGACCCAGCCCATTGTGGAAATCACCGCCTCGGTCATCGCGACATCCAGAAACGCGCCGCGCGGGGTGGCGTTCAGGGCGGATGTGATGGCGAAGGCCGCTGTCAGCCCGCCGACCGTATCGGCCAATGGATATCCGACGCGATAAGGGGCGGTGTCCGGCGCGCCGGTGATCGACATGACCCCGCTGATGCCCTGCACGATCTGGTCATAGGCCGGGTCGTCGCGGCGCGGCCCGTCCTGCCCGAACCCGCTGATGGCGCAGTAGATCAGGCGGGGGTTTTCGGCCTTCAGGACCTCATAGCCCAGACCCAAACGATCCATCACGCCGGGCCGGAAATTCTCGACCAGAACATCCGCCGTGCGAACAAGCCGTTTCAGCAGCGCCTTGCCGCGTTCGGATTTCATGTCCAAAGTGACGGATTTCTTCGCCGCGTTCTGGGCCAGAAAACTGATCCCCATCCCGGCCTTGTTGCGGTCCGGGTCAGCCCCCAGCACACGGGCCAGATCGCCGGAACCGGGGCGCTCGACCTTGATCACTTCGGCCCCCATCAGCGCGAGCTGATAACAGCAATAGGGGCCGGCAAGCACGTTCGTCAAATCCAGAACGCGGATGCCGGCCAAAGGGTCAGTCGCCATCAGCAACACCGGCCGCCCGCGCCTTGGCCCGGCGTGCGCGGTAGCTGGGCAGCAGCACCAGAAGGACGGCGATCACCAGCAGGCCCAGCGTCATCGGGCGTTCCCAGATGAAGGCGATGCCGTCATACAGCTGCATCGAGCGGGCAAAGTTGTCCTCCATCATCCCGCCGAGGATGAACCCGATCAGAAGCGGGGCGAGGGGGTAGTCCGCGAATTTCAACGCGGTGGCACAGATGCCGAAACCGACGAGGATCAGCAACTCGGTCGCGTTGTTCTGGCCGATATAGGCCCCCATCAGGGTGAAAAACAGGATGAACGGGATCAGGTAGTTGCGCGGCACAGCCAGCACTTTGGCGATGTACGGGATCAGCGGAAGGTTCAGGATCAGCAGCACCAGATTGCCGATGAACATCGACATGATGACCGCCCAGAAGATCTGTGGCTCATCCAGCATCAGGCGCGGGCCGGGGGTCACGTTCAAAGCGATCAGAGCGCCCAGCAGGATCGCCGTGGTCCCGGATCCCGGAATGCCGAGCGTCAGCAGCGGCACGAATGACCCGGTACAGGCCGCGTTGTTGGCGGATTCAGGTGCAGCGAGGCCTTTGATCGATCCTTTGCCGAACTCGTCCTGTTCTTCTTTCGGAGCAATGTTGCGCTCGACCGCATAGCCGAGGAAGCTGGCAATTGTCGCTCCGGCCCCGGGCAGGACGCCGATGAAGAAACCTTGCACCGATTGGCGACCGATCACGGGCGCGATGGCTTTGGCCTCGTCCCTGGTAATGCGCAAGTCTTTGATCTCTCCATCATCGCCTTGCAGGTCCTTGGGTTTCAGAACCAGAAACAAAGCTTCGGGCAGGGCGAACATAGCCATGGCCAGCGTGATGAACCCAAAGCCGGATTGCAGGTCCATGATCCCCATGGTGAAGCGGGGCAGGTTGAACAAAGCGCCTTCGCCGACGGTTGCCATGATCAGGCCGAGGATCGTCATGATCAGCGCCTTGGCCACCTGACCCGACCCGGCAAAGGCCGCAATGGCAGACAGGCCCACAACCATCAGGGCGAAGTATTCGGCCGAATGGAACAGCAGCGCGACCGAGGACAGGGCAGGGGCGAAGACCATCAGCAGAATGGCCCCCAATGTGCCGCCTGCGAAACTGGCGATGGCGGCGATGGTCAGCGCTTTGCCGGCCTTGCCTTGCCGCGCCATCGGGTAGCCATCGAAGCTTGAGGCCACGGTGCCTGCGACCCCCGGCGCGTTCAGCAAAATGGATGAGGTCGAGCCGCCGAAAATCGCGCCGTAGTAGACGCCCGCCAGAAGGATCAGCGCAGCAGACGGATCGCCCATCGAAATCGCGACCGGGATCATGATGGCGATGATCGACATCGGCCCAAGGCCGGGAAGCATGCCGATGAACGTGCCGATCAGACAGCCCGCGATGACCATCAGCAGGTTTTGAATTGAGAATGCCGTTTGCAGGCCGATCAGAAGTCCTTCGAGCATATCAACCTCCGAAAATGCCCGGCAGGGGGCGCATGTAGATGCCAAGGACTTCCTGAACCAGATACCAGACCGCGCCGGTGGCGATGAAGGCAACGGGCAGCATGATGTGCCACTTGCGCTCGCCCAGTATGAACGAGCCGAGGATCAGGAAAGCAGAAGTCGAGATCAGAAAGCCGACGGGCCGCAGGCACAGGGCATAGATCACCATCAGGGCCAGCAGCATCAAAGCTTGATCAAGGTGGTAATCCCCCAGACGGCGGTAGTCGATATCGGCCTCTTTCGGCTCGGACTTTTCGAAGCCCAGCAGGATGATTACGCAGGCGATGATGCCCAGTATCGACAGCACTTTGGGGAAGGTGCTTGGCCAAATAGGGTTGCGCTGCATGAAGGGGGGCAGGCTGCCATCCATCGTAAACCAGGCGGCATAGCCATAGGTCAGACAGACCCCAAGCAAAACAAGCGCGATCCAGCGATCCAGCGCCATGACATCCCCTCCCTTACGTGTTCTTTTTGTGTGGCAGAGCGGCGAACCGCTCTGCCATGGGTGGTGCTTACAGGAAGCCCAGCTTTTTCATCAGATCGCTGATTTGCTGTTCCTGCTGCTCGAGAAAGGCCGAGAAATCGTCGCCTGAATTGTGGATGTTCACCCAACCATTGCGCGCGCGTACTTCTTCCCATTCGGGGGTGTCATACATCTTGGCGATGGCGTCCTGATAGGCGGCCAGCTTGTCCTCGGGCAGGCCGGGGGCCGCGAAGAAGCCGCGCCAGTTGACAAAGGTGGTGTCGATGCCCTGTTCCATCATGGTCTGCGCGTCAGGCGCTGCGTCCACACGCTCATCCGCAGTCACGCCGATGATCTTCACCTCGCCTGCATTTGCCAGATCGACGGCTTCCGAGAAACCGGTCGACAGTGCTGCGATCTCACCCGACAGCAGGGCTGCCATGGCTTTGCCGCCTGCGTCATACGGGATGTATTTGACGCCGAGCGCGTCTTTGCCAGCCGCTTCCATCACCATGGCCGCAACCAGATGATCCATTCCGCCCGGGACCGAGCCGCCGCCGATGGCCGTTGCACCCGGGTCGGCGTCATAAGCCGCCAGCAGGTCCGCCATCGAGTTGATCGGGCTGTCATTGCCGACAACAATGGCCGCGTAGTCGCCGATCGTGCCGGACACCAGCGTCAGGTCGCGGAAGTTGTGCGGGAACACCCCGGTCAGCGAGCGGATCACGATGGGGGTCGAGTTCACCATCAACGTGCCGTGGTTGCTTTCGGCGTTTTCGATCAGATAACCGATGGCTTTACCGCCGCCGCCGCCCGACATGTTCTCGTAAGACGCGGTGCCCACAAGGCCCGCTTTGGTCAACGCCTCGCCGGTTCCACGCGCGGTGCCGTCCCAGCCGCCGCCCGCGCCGCCGGGGATCAGAAAGTGGATGCTGTCTACAACCTCATCCGCGAATGTCGGCCCTGCAAGACCAACAGCGGCCACAGCCGCGATCAGGGCGCGACGGCCCAGTTTGAATGTCGTCATGTTTTCCTCCCATTTGACAACCGGCCGCTTGGCGGCTCAGATTATCGCCAAGAAAAACACATCAACCTGACATCAACCTGTCACGCGCGAAAATACTGCTTACGCCTCATGAAATTCCTGCTGGTCGAAGACAATATGGACCTCGCGAATGCGATCAGTTCGCGGATGCGGCTGGATGGCCATGTCGTTGATCATGCAGCGAAACTGGATGATGCAACGGCCTATGTGGACACCGAGGAATATGACCTGATCCTGCTGGACATCATGCTGCCCGACGGCGACGGTCGCGACTTTCTGAAACGGCATCGGGCCAGTCATCTGGACACACCTGTCATCGTTCTGACCGCCCGCAGTCAGGTGTCGGATCGAATCGGATCGCTCGATCTGGGGGCAGATGATTACGTCACCAAACCCTTCGATCATGCCGAGCTTGAGGCCCGCTGTCGCGCCGTGCTGCGGCGCAAATCAGGGATCGCCAAATCGACGATTGAGATTGGTGGGATCGTTTTCGACCCTGTCGCGGGTCATCTGGGTGTGGGGTCCGAGACCGTGTCGCTGCGCAACCGCGAACTGCGCCTGTTGGAGTTGTTTCTGAACGCCCCCGGTCAGGTGTTTTCCAAACAGAAGCTGGCGGATCGGTTGTTTTCCTATGACGACAACGTCTCGGATAACGCTATTGAGGTCTATGTGGGCCGCCTGCGCAAGCATCTTGAAAGCTCGGACCTGAAGATCACCACGTTGCGCGGGCTGGGGTACAGGTTGGATCATGTCCGCTAGCGCTGCCGTCTCGGGGTCTTTACGCAACCGGCTGGTGCTGACCCTGATCGGAGGCGCGGCCATTCTGGCGCTTTTACTGTTCTTTGCCGTGCGCAGCTACGCGGCCCGCGTGGCGCAGCAAGGGCAGGACAATATCCTTGGTGCGTCGGTCACCTCGATCCTGGATGCCGTGGCGCTGCGGGACGGAGAGCTTGAGGTCGATATTCCTTATGCCGCGTTTTCCATGCTCAACACCCCGTCGGATGACAGGGTGTTTTATGCAATCTTTCAGGACGGCCAGCTTTTGTCCGGCTATGACGATTTGCCCGTAACCAACAGCACCCCGGACGGTGGCTGGACCTTCCGCTCGGGTCAGGTCCGGGGCGAGGCGATTAGGCAGGTCAGCGCCAGCCGGACCTTGGTCGGGCTTGGCACTCGGACACAGGTAGAAGTGGCCTTGGGGCAAACGCAGGACGCTCTGGCCGAGACGCTGGATCAGATCTCGCGTAATGCTGCCTTGCTGGGGCTGGGGTTCTTTGCCCTGGCCGCCGGCTTGTCCTTTTGGGCGACCTCCACCACCATTGGGCAGTTGAACAAGCTGACCACATCCGTCACGCGACGGGGGCCGCAGGACCTGAGCCCGTTCCGAAAACCGGTGCCACGGGAAATGGCGCCGCTGGTGACGTCGCTGAATTCCCTGATGGGGCGGCTGGACCACTCGCTGAGCCAGTCCGAGGAATTTATTGCCGAGGCCGCGCATCGCGTTCGTACCCCTTTGGCAACGGTCCGGTCTTATGCGGATGCCACGTTGCAGCGCGTGGAAAAGGAAGAAAACCGCGAGGCGTTGCGGTCGATGGTGCGGGCCATCGACGAAAGTTCACGCGCGGCGGGGCAGTTGCTGGATCATGCGATGATCACCTTTCGGGCCGATCATCTGGAACGGGAAGAGATCGATCTGGTCACCCTGATCCGCGATCTGGTCCAGCGCCTGACACCAATTGCCGAGATGAAGGATCTGTCATTGTCGCTGACAGGTGATCCGGCGGTGCCTTATTCGGGCGATCTTATCCTGATCCAGAATGCGGTGCGCAACATGATCGACAACGCGCTGAAATACGCACCCGCCGACAGCACCGTCAGGATCGAGGTCACAACCCCGCCCAAAGTCACTGTCAGCGATCGGGGGCCGGGTTTCCCACCGGACGAGATTGACCTGCTGACCCGCCGGTTTGAGCGCGGCCAGAACGCCATTGGAACCATCGGATCCGGTCTTGGTCTGACGATTGCGCAGGATGTGGCGACGGCGCATGGGGGCACACTGACCCTCAGCAACCGGCAGGAGGGCGGCGCATGCGTTACCTTATTGCTTTAGCGTTTCTTTTGTTGCCCTGCGCTGTGTCGGCTCAGGACTGGGAAGATCGGCAGGTGTTCAACGCGGATGCCGGTGGTCCGGTTCTGCGCGTTCTGTCCAGTACCGACACGGTGTTGTTTGCGCCACTGATCGAGGGTTTCATTTCCGAAAATCCAATGATCGGGATCGAGTATCTTGTGACCACCACCGCCGATATCGACCGTCTGGTCCGCGCCGACCCGGATGCGTTTGACATCGTCATCTCAAGCGCGATGGACCTGCAGTTGAAACTGGCCAATGACGGGTTTGGTCTGCCGCTGACGGACATACCCCATCCGGACTGGGCGCAATGGCATGACAGCCTGTTTGCGTTTACCTCGGAACCGGCCTCAATCGTAATCAACCGTGCCGCTTTCGAAGGCGGGCCGATCCCCGAAACCCGACAGGAGTTGATCGAGATCCTGCGTGCCCGTCCGCAGGATTTTCGCGGCAAGGTCGGGACCTATGATATTCGGGACTCGGGGTTGGGCTATCTGTTTGCAACGCAGGACGCGCGGGCCTCGGAAACCTATTGGCGGTTGATGGAGGTGATGGGAGGCCTCGGCGTTCATCTGTATTGCTGTTCAGGTGCGATGATCGACGATTTGACGGATGGCACCATTTCCGTTGCCTATAACGTGCTTGGCAGCTACGCGGCGGGGCGAGCGGATCGGGATGGTGTGCTGCAGGTCATCCTGCCGACGGATTTCCAAACCACAATGATGCGCACGGCGATGGGTTTGGCGGGTACTCCGGAACCCCAAACCGCCGAGTTGTTCGTGCGCTACCTGATCGCGCAAAACGCGGGCGGAGCGGCCTCGCTGCCGACTCTGCAATCGGACGGGGCCGCAAACGCGCGCGGGACGATTGTTCTGGGCCCTGCATTGCTGACCTATCTCGATCAGTTGAAACGACGGAAATTCCTGAACGATTGGGAAAACGCGGTTATTCAGAGGTAGGGTCGGACGCTGTCAATGCGGGCGGCAACTGATCGCTCCATTTCCTCAGCTCATCCAGAAAGCCCAGGGCGGTCCGGCCGAACGCGGTGATCGAATACTGAACTGAAACCGGTGCGGTGTTCATCACGCGTCGGTGGACAAGCCCTTGCTGTTCAAGCTGCCTGAGGCGTTCGGCGATCATCTTCTTGCTGGCACCTCCGATCATGCGGGACAGGTCGTTAAAGCGCACAGGCCCATCCTTGAGGTGCCACAGAATGGACCCGGTCCACTTGCCGCCGATGATCCGCATTCCACGTTCTATCGCGCAAGGTTCGGCGCAGGCATTGGTGGCGATGCGACGCCCATCTTTGTCCTGATTGACCTGTGCCCGCATCTTTCGCGCCTTTTCCGGATTACTAGGTTACAAAAAGTATACTGATTGCTTTTCCTTCCCGCAATTCACAGGTTCACGATATGCCAAGCCCGACCCGGCATGGCCGCCAGCAAACCCCGAACGCACTGAGGATGACCATGTCCCAAGCCGAAATTCATCTGTACACTGCCGGAACCATGAACGGCTACAAGCCTGTCATTTTTCTGGAAGAGGCAGGTATTCCCTATGACCTGACACATATCGATTTCTCAAAGCAGGAACAGAAAACGCCCGAGTTTCTGGCCCTGAACCCCAATGGCAAAATCCCCACGATCGAAGACCGGACCGAGGGGCGGGCGATTTTCGAAAGCGGTGCGATCCTGTGGCATCTGGCCGAGAAATACGGAAAATTCCTGCCGTCCGATTCGGTCAAGCGGTCCGAGGTCATGCAGTGGATGCTGTTTCAGGTTGGCCATGTTGGGCCGATGATGGGGCAGGCAATGTATTTTCAGCACATCGCCGCCCCGAACGGCCATGAGGAGCCGTTTTCCATCCGCCGCTATGTCGACGAAAGCCGCCGGCTGATGGAGGTGATGAATGACCGCCTGAACGGGCGCGACTGGATCGCAGCGGGGGAATACACGATTGCGGATATGATGCTGTATCCTTGGGCGCGGGCGTATGTATGGGCAAGGGTGAAGGTAGATGACCTAGCGCATCTGAACGCGTGGTTCGACCGCATCGACGCGCGCCCTGCGGTTCAGAAGGCGCTGACCATTCCCAAGGCAAACCCGCAATTCTGGGATGCTGATGCCGATGCCAGCGCATTCGCCAGGGAAAACGCCGCGCGGTTTTCGGGTGATGTCAAAAGCTGATCACTCGCGGAAGGCGCGGTTGAAGTAATCCGACATCGGTTTGACCAGATAGGACAGGGGGGTGCGCTCGTCTGTCTTGATCATCGCCTCGACCGGCATGCCGGGCAGCAAAGCCTGACCGTTCAAGCGTTCGACCTGCCCGTCATCCGGCACAAGCTCGGCCCGGTAAAAGGTAAAGCCGGTCTGATCGTCGGTGAATGTGTCGGCCGAGACGTTGATCACATGCCCGTCAATCTCGGGCGTTTCCCGCTGGTTGAAGGCCGGAAAGCGCAGGGCGACCGGTTGGCCCACATGCAACTGATCCACGTGGATCGCGTCCACCCGTGCCGCCACCACCAAAGGCGTGTCCTGCGGCACCACATACATCATCGGTTCAGCCGGTTGGATCACCGATTGCAGCGCAAACACCTGACTGTCGTAAACCGTACCCGAAACCGGAGCGCGAATGTCCAGCCGTGACAGACGCTCGGTCAGGGACAGGCGCCGTTCGGACAGTTCCGCGACCTGAGATTGCACGTCGCGCAAGGTGGTGATCGCCTCTTCCCGGCGGGTGGCGGCCAGTTCGAGGATTTGAATCTCGGTCGCCGCGATCTGACCTTTCAACCGGGCCACTGCGGCCTCAAGCCGTCCGATTTCGCCGGTCAGGTTGGCCTCTTCCCGTTGCAGGGCCAGTACCCGGCTGACTTGGGTCAGGCCGCGCTCCAGCAGGCTTTGCTGATCCTCAAGTTCTTGCTGGATCAGATCGACCTGACGGCGCAGCGAGACAAGCTGCGCTTCGGTTCCGTCAATCTCGCTTTCGGTTTGCACCAACTGTTTGCTCAGTTGTTCGGTCTGCTGGGCCAAGGTGTTCAGCCGCGCGTCGAACAGGCGTTGTTGCCCGTCGATCAGGTCCGGGGCGATGCCGTTTTCCTGTTGAACCTCGCGCAGACGGGCGGCCAGGTCTTCGGGCGCTGCATTGTCGCGTTCGGCCTCAAGCCGGGCACGGCGGGCCAGCAGCTCGAACAGCTGCGCTTCGACAATGGTCTTTTCCGACGACAGGAAGGTGTCATCCAGCCGCAGCAGCAAATCGCCGCTGGAGACAACGGCCCCGTCGCGCACGAAAATTTCGCCGACCACACCGCCGTCGGGGTGCTGAATGACCTGACGGTTGCTTTGCACCTCGATCACACCGGACGAAACGATGGCCCCGGCCAGACGTTGCGTGACGCTCCAGACACCAAGCACGCCCACCAGAAAAAACAGCGCAGCAAAGCCGACCAAGGCAGGCAGGGTGATCCGCCACGCGGAACGCCCGTCCGGTTTCGAAGTGTCCGTCATCCCGAAGTCACCTGGCTGAGATTTCGTTTGATCGCCCCGGCATTCTGGACCATGGCATTCAGAACCTCATCGCGGGTACCGAATTTGACCAGTTGCCCCTTCTCGACCACCGCCAGATTGTCACATTCCGAGATCGCCTGCGGCCGGTGCGTCATGATGATCGCCGACTTCCCGGCGGCTTTCAGCCCCCGCACTGCGGCATTCAGCGCCTCGGTTCCGTCTGCGTCCAGCGCCGAGTTCGGCTCGTCCAGGATCAACAACACCGGGTCCCCATAAAGGGCGCGCGCCAGCGCGATGCGCTGTTTCTGACCGCCCGACAACTGACTGTCATTGCCTTCCAGAAACGTGTCATAGCCCTTTTCCAGAGACAGGATCAGCTCGTGCGCGTTCGCCTTTTTGGCGGCATCGACCACGGCCTGAGAATCGGGGTTCTGGGACATGCGGGCGATATTTTCGGCCACCGATCCGTTGAACAGGGTCACTTGCTGCGGCAGATACCCGATGTGCTGACCCAGATCGTTAGGGTCATATTGGTCCAGCGTGGCACCGCCCAGACGAATTTCACCCGCGGCGGGGTGCCAGAGACCCAGCAAAGCCTTGGCCAGTGTGGTTTTGCCCGACCCGCTTTTGCCAATCACACCAAGCGCTGTTCCGGGTTCAAGGTTCAGCGTGACATTGCGCAAGGTCGGTGCAGTGGCACCCGGCGGGATGACCGTCAGCCCCTTTGCTGCCAGTCGCGCAGCAGGGGTCGGCAGCTTGGTCCGTTCAGCCTCGGGCGGGGTGTGGTCCAGAAACTGGTTTAGCGAGGCCCAGGCGGTGCGGGCCTTTTCGACCATGCCCCATTGTCCGATTGATTGTTCGACAGGTGCCAGCGCGCGGCCCAGCAGGATCGACCCCGCAATCATCGCACCGGGTGAAAGCTCGTTCTGCAGCACCAGCCAGGCCCCAAGCGCCAGCATGGCCGATTGCAGGAACAGGCGCAGCGATTTGGTCAGCGAGGTAAAGCTGCCGGTCCAGTCACTGGCCGCAATGGTCTGGCGCAGCGCGTCCGAGCGCTGGTTCAGCCAGCGCAGCGTCACGTCCTGCTGCATCCCTTGCGAGCGGACAACTTCGGCCGCCTGACGCGCATGTTCGGAAAAGGCGTTCGCGCGCGCGGACGCAGCTTGCGCCTCAGCCACTTTGCGGCGGGTCAGGGCCTGATTCAGCAGCGCAATCACGATCAGCAACCCGCCGCCCGCGACGGCCAGCCAGCCCAGCAGCGGGTGAAAGATGAAAATCGCGGCCAGAAACACCGGGGTCCAGGGGATATCCATCACCGCCAGTAAAACCGGGGAGGCACACAGGTTCTGGATCGACTCGAGATCGCGCAGTGCCGTTGCCGGGGCTGCACGGGCCTGCGGGTTCAGCGACCGGCGCAGCGTGGCGTCAAACACCCGCGCGTCCAGTTGCGACTGGAACCGCGCACCAAACCGCGCAACGATGCGTCCGCGCGCGAAATCCAGCATGGCCATCAGGCCGTAAAGCAGCGCGACCAGCAAAAACAGCGCCGTCAGCGTTTCGACCGCGCGCGAGCCCAGAACACGGTCATAGACCTGCAGCATGAACAACGGCCCGGTCAGCATCAGCAGGTTCACGAAGATGCTGAACAGAAAGGCTAGCGCCAGAAAGGTCATACCCTGATTGCGCGTATTGCGCAGTTCATGACGTGGGGCAGCCGGCATTTGGTGCTGGGGTCTCAAAATTCAAAATCCACATCAATCAGGTTGGGCCGGCGGTTAAGAAAGCCCGGCCATTGTTGCGAAGAACCAATCCTTTTTCGAGGAAGAAATTGCAAATCACAAGGCAAAGTAGCGGCGGCTTTCGGCCATTCCTTTGGCGAGCATCCGCCTTGCCAGGGAAATCCACACAGGGTTGCGCGTCTTTGTTGTGGCCGCCGGGCTTATCTTGCCGCCAGAAACTCTGACACGCGGGACAAGCCCTGTTTCAGGATTTCAGGACCGTTGGCATAGCCGATGCGCACATAGCCCTCCATCCCAAGGGCTGATCCGGGGGTGAACATCACGCCGGTCTCCTGCAACAGCTTTACGCAGAAATCGCGGGAACTGATTGGCAGGTCATACTTCAGCAGGGCAGTGGTGCCGGATTTTGGTTTAACCCAGGTGATTTTTGGTTCCTGCGCCACCCAATCCTGCAGGATTTCCAGATTGCCGCGCGTGATCCGCTGGCTGCGGGCCAAAAGCTTGTCTTTGTTCTCTAGCGCCAGCGCAGCAAAGTGATCGTCGATCATCCCGACCGAGATGGTGTCATAGTCGCGGTGAATGGTCACCGCCTCGATCACCTCGGTTGGTGCGGCGATCCAGCCCAGCCGCAAACCCGCCAGTGAGTACGCCTTGGACATGCCCGCAGTGCTGATGCCTTTTTCGTAGATGTCGGCAATCGACGCGCTGATGCCCGAGCCGTCCTGATCGGTGCCCCGATACACCTCATCACACAAAATCCACGCATCCGCCGCGCGGGCAATGTCGGCGATGTCTTCCAATATGGCCCGGTCCATCAACGCGCCGGTTGGGTTGTTGGGGTTGTTCAGCGCGATCAGCCTTGTGTCTGGCGTCACAAGGGCGCGCAACTCGTCCAGATCGGGAAGGAATTCGTTTTCCTCGCGCAGCTGAAGATGATGCACATCGGCGCCGATGCTGGCGGGGATCGAGTAATGTTGCTGATAGGTCGGCACCACGGCCACAACCCGGTCTCCGCGTGAGACCAGAGTTTTATGGATCAGCATATTGGCCCCGATCGTGCCGTGGGTGACGATTGTGTTTTCAACCGACTGGTTTTCATACAGCGCCGCAATGGCGCGGCGCAGCCGATCGGACCCTTCGATGGCGCCATAGGTCATTTTCAGGTCCAGAAGCTCGGACAGGTCGGTTGCGTTTCGGCCTGTCAGGGTCAGCAATTCCTGAATGGTCAGGCTTTCCACGCAGGTTTCGGCCAGATTCCAGTCGCATCTGTTTTCCCATTCATTCATCCAAATCTCGACGCCGAAAGGATCGATATACATGGCTGAGGGTCCTTGAGTCGTGTGCTGCCTTGGCTGTCCTTAGATCAACGCCTCAAGCTGGTCCAGAACATCAACACTGACGGCCACGCCATTTGCGCGGGCTTCGGCCCGCCGTCTTAGCCGCCCGTCACCAGGTACGCGGGCGTCGCCATTGCCGTCGATCTCGGTGCAGATGCGGGCGATGTAGTCCGCAAACGCATCATTGCCAAATCGCGCCGGGTCCAGCGCGATCAATGTTGCGCCGCCCTTGATGTTCAACGCGCCATGCGCCTCGCGCGCGTCGTTATCGACCGACAGGGTGCCGCCTGCAAGGGCCGCGCCCAAAACCTCGACCAGAAAGGCGATCCCGGCCCCTTTGTGGCCGCCAAAGGGCAGCAGGCTGCGGGTTTCCAGAATGGCGTTCGGGTCCGCGGTCGGGTTGCCTTCGGTATCCAGCCCGGCGGGGTGCGGCAGGTCATGCCCTTCGGCAGCGGCCATCTTGATGTCCAGAAACGCAACGGCGGAAGAGGCCTGATCCCACACCACCGGCTCGACCCCGTCGCGCGGGCAGGCAAAGGACATCGGGTTGGTGCCAAACACCGGGCGTTGTCCACCCTGCGGCACCACCAAAGACAAAGAGTTGACCACGGCGAGCGCCACCAAACCCGCCTCGGCCAGGGGTTCCGTGTCGAACCGCAGGGCGGCCAGATGGTGGCAATTGGCGCAGGTGAAAGCGGCAATGCCATTCTCGCGCGCCATGGCGATCAGCTCGTCGCGGGCGGCGGTGGCTGCGATCTGATAATACCCGTTGTCCCCGTCGCCACGCAGAACACCCGGCGCGATGCGCTTGATTTCCGGTTGCGCGGAGGGGTTGGCATAGCCCGAGGTGAAGCTTTGCACATAGACCGGCAGGTTGCGCAGGCCGTGGCTACGCGGTCCGTCGCGTTCGGATTGTGTAACAATATCGGCCAGAACGTCGCTGCCACGTTCATCCATACCGGCGCGGATCAGCACTGATTTGGCCAAAGACCGGATTTCGGTCAGCGAAAGGGTTCGTGTCGGAGCGTGTGCCACAGAAAAATCCTTTGCTTTCAGGCTGCAATTGGGGCCGGTTCGGATCTGGCCTGCGGCCCGAGCGTTGCATGTCTTTCATAGGTTTGAAAGGGCGACGCGCCGGTTTTCCGGGGCAGGGGGCAGCGATTTGAATTGAAAGCCGGGTCCAAAGAATGCTTAACACTTGGCATAAAGCCGAAAACACGTGACGGGGAGAACCAAGATGAAGAAGATTCTTATGGCAACGGCGGCCGCCGCTTTGATGGCAGCCCCGGCGCTGGCCGAGACCAAGGTGGGCATGATCACCACATTGTCGGGCGGCGGGGCCGGTCTGGGCATCGACGTGCGCGACGGGTTCATGCTGGCGATTCAGCAATCGGGCCGCGACGATATCGAAGTTGTCATCGAGGATGATCAGCGCAAACCGGACATCGCGGTGCAGCTTGCCGACAAGATGATCCAATCCGAAAAGGTGGATGTGCTGACCGGTATCATCTGGTCGAACCTTGCCATGGCCGTTGTGCCCTCGGTCACGGCGCAGGGGAAATTCTACCTGTCTCCGAATGCCGGACCCTCGCCGCTGGCCGGTAAGGGGTGTCACCCCAACTATTTCAACGTCGCCTGGCAGAACGACAACTTGCACGAGGCTGCGGGCGCCTATGCCAATACCGCCGGATACGGCAACAGCTTCATCATGGCCCCGAACTATCCCGCCGGGACCGACGCGCTGACCGGATACAAGCGGACCTTCGAAGGCGATGTGGCCAGTGAGGTTTATACCCAGCTGGGTCAGACCGACTATGCCGCCGAAATCGCGCAAATCCGCGCCTCGGGCGCGGACAGCGTGTATTTCTTCCTGCCCGGCGGCATGGGGATTTCCTTCCTCAAGCAATATGCCGACAGTGGCGTGGACATTCCGGTCGTGGGTCCTGCGTTCAGTTTTGATCAGGGGATTCTGCAAGCGGTCGGGGATGCGGCGCTTGGGGTCGTGAATACCTCGCAATGGAACAAGGACATCGACAACCCGACGAACGCGGCATTTGTCGAAAGCTTTCAGGCCGAGTACGGACGGCTTCCATCGCTGTATGCCAGCCAGGGCTTTGATACGGCGAACCTGCTGATCTCGGCCATCGAGGCCGCAGACGTGTCGGATGCGGACGCGTTCCGCGAGGCGCTGCGGGCCGCGAATTTCGACAGCACGCGCGGCGATTTCTCATTTGGTCCAAACCACCATCCGGTACAGACGATCTATGCGCGCGAGGTCGTTCAGGAAGGCGATGTCTTCACCAACAAGATCATCGGCACCGCGCTTGAGAACCATTCCGACGCATATGCTGCTGACTGTAGCATGTAACACCACGCCCCGGGGTTGATCCCGGGGCTTCCCCTTCGTCCTTTGACCAACCCTCCCGGATCGGATTCGGGACACCGGAACGCGTGATGTCTACACTACTTGTTATCGAGCAGGTCCTGAACGGATTGCAGTTCGGTGTCATGCTGTTTCTGATGGCAGCGGGCCTTACCCTGATCTTTGGCGTCATGGGCCTGATCAACCTCGCGCACGGGTCGCTCTATATGGTTGGCGCCTTCGCGGCCGCTTGGGTTGCGGGTGCGACAGGTTCGTTCCTGCTGGCGCTGATCGCGGCTTTGGCGGCGGCGGCCATGGCCGGAACGCTGATCGAGACGGTGGTGATCAGGCGGCTTTACAAAGCGGCGCATCTGGATCAGGTGCTGGCGACCTTTGCGCTGATCCTGATCTTTTCCGAGGGCACCCGGTACGTCTTTGGGTCCTTCCCTTTGTTTCTGGATGTGCCCGATTACCTGTCGGGCCCTGTGACGCTGCCGGGCGGTATCCAATACCCGCTATACCGTCTAGTCCTGATCGGGATCGGCCTTGTGGTGGCGCTTGGCCTGTGGTGGCTGACGGCGCGTACGCGTATCGGCATCCAGATCCGTGCAGGCGAGAATGATCGTGAGATGATCGCCGCACTGGGTGTCGATATTTCGAAGCTTTACACGCTGGTCTTTGCCCTCGGCGCAGCGCTAGCGGGGCTTGCCGGAGCCTTGGTCGGCGCGATCCAATCGGTGCAGGTCGGGATGGGCGAGCCGGTGCTGATCCTTGCCTTTGTGGTCATCGTGATCGGCGGCATCGGCTCGATCCGGGGCGCGTTTATCGGGTCGCTGCTGGTGGGGCTGACGGACACGCTGGGCGGCATCTTCCTGCCCGAGCTGTTCAAGCTGTTCATGGACAGCGGCGCGGCCACGCAAACCGGCTCAGCGCTTGCCTCGATGTCGGTTTATATCCTGATGAGCATCGTTTTGATCTGGCGACCCTCTGGCCTGTTCGGGGCGCGCGCATGATCTCGGAACGCCTTATCAACTGGGTCGTGATTGCGGGCCTTGTGGCGCTGCCACTTTGGGCGCTGAGCGTGGATGAGATTTTCACGATCACCCTGACCACCCACGCCGTGATCCTGGCGCTGGCGGCGGTGGGTCTGAACATAGCGCTTGGCATCGGTGGCATGGTTTCCTTTGGACATGCGGCTTTCTTCGGGTTGGGCGGCTATTCGATGGGCATTCTTGCCTATCACGCGCAAACCTATGTGCCGCTGGAATTGGGGCCGTTCACGATAGAAGGCACGAAATCCATGCCGGTGATCTGGCTGACGGCGACGGTGATTTCCGCTCTGGCCGCATGGGTGATCGGGCTGCTCAGCCTGCGCACGACGGGCGTGTATTTCATCATGATTACCCTCGCCTTTGGGCAGATGTTCTACTACTTCGCCATTTCCTGGGGCACTTATGGCGGCGAAGACGGCCTGTCGATCTACGTGCGCAACGGGTTTCCGGGGCTGAATACGCTGGACCCGATCCAGTTCTTCGGGTTGTGCTTTGTTGCCTTGTGCCTGGCGCTTTTGCTGCAATGGTGCTTGCGCAATTCACCTTTCGGGCTGGCCCTGAACGCCGCTCGCCAGACTCCCGAGAGGGTGGAAACCGTAGGCCTGAACCCGATGCACCTGAAACTGGTGGCCTTTGTCATCTCGGGCGCGATCACGGGGTTGGCGGGGGCATTGTTTGCCGATCTCAACAGGTTTGTCTCCCCCACCATGTTCAGCTGGCAACTGTCGGGTGAGCTGATCATCCTGATCGTGATCGGTGGGGTCGGGCGGTTGATGGGGCCGGTCATCGGCGCGGTGATCTTTGTGGCGCTAGAGCACTGGCTGGGTGGCCTGACCGATTTCTGGCACGTCTGGCTGGGCACGATCCTATTGTTGATCGTCCTGTTCGGGCGCGGCGGGGTGATTGGCCTGTTGACGGGTAAGGAGGGCGCGCATGTCTGAGCCGATCCTTGCCACGCATGGCCTGACGAAATCTTTTGGCGCTTTGACAGCAACAGACGATGTCTCGATCGATCTGCAACCGGGTGAGATACACGCCATCATTGGCCCGAACGGGGCGGGAAAATCCACCCTGATCGGACAGATCAGCGGCAGCCTTGCCCCCGATCAGGGCCGCGTCGATTTGATGGGGCAGGACGTCACGGGCCTGAGCACGGCCGCCCGCGCGCAGGCAGGGTTGGGCCGGACATTCCAGATCTCGGCCCTGGCGATGGAAGACAGCGTTTTCGAGAATGTGCTTCTGGGGGCCATCGGTGCGACCTCGGGCGCTTGGTCGCTGTTTCGCCCGGTCACGCGCAAGGCTGACCTGAATGCGCGCGCGACAGAGGCGTTGGACCGTGTCGGGCTTGCCGATGTCAGGGATACCCGCTGCGCGGACCTTTCGCATGGCCAGCGCCGCCAGCTTGAAGTGGCCGTTGCCCTGACACTGAACCCAAAGGCCTTTGTCATGGATGAGCCGATGGCCGGGCTGGGTGCGGAAGGGTCCAAAGCGATGACAGGCTTTCTGGACGGGCTGCGCGCCGAGGCCCCCATTCTGCTGGTTGAACATGATATGGACGCGGTCTTTGCCTTGGCAGACCGGATCAGCGTTCTGGTCTATGGCCGGATCATCGCCACGGGCAGCGTCGATGACATCCGCAGGTCGCAAGAGGTGCAGGACGCCTATCTGGGAGACAGCGCTTGAGCCTTCTGTGCGTTGAAAACCTGACCGCCTCTTATGGTCCGTCGCAAACCCTGTTTGGCGTAAACCTGTCATTGGATGCGGGTGAGGTTCTGGCCCTGATGGGGCGCAACGGCATGGGTAAGACAACCACCGTGCGCGCGATCTGCCGAATGATGCCCTCGGATGGCCGTCTGGAGTTTGCGGGGCGCGCGTTGCACATGTTGCCGAGCCATAAGGTGGCCCGTCTTGGGGTCGGGCTGGTGCCCGAAGGCCGGCGCTGTTTTCGCGACCTGACCGTGCGTGAGAACCTGATCGCTGCTGCACGCCCCGGCGAATGGACGTTGCAAACGGTGGGTTCGCTGTTCCCCCGATTGGCGGAACGTTCGGGTCAGCGCGCCGCATCCCTGTCGGGGGGTGAACAACAAATGCTGGCCATCGGGCGCGCGCTGATGACCAATCCGCAGCTTTTGATACTGGACGAAGCGACCGAGGGTTTGGCCCCGATCATCCGTCAGGAAATCTGGGCCGCAATTGCCCGGCTGAAACGCGAGACCGGCATGGCCATTCTTGTGATCGACAAGTCGCTGAAAGAACTCTCGGCAATTTCAGATCGCGCGGTGATCCTGGAACGTGGAAAAACCGTGTGGCAGGGGACAATGGCCGAACTGACCCCTGAGATTTCGCAAAGATATGTCGGGATTTAAGCCCTGGGTTTGCGGCTGAGCAGCCCGTATTTCAACGCCCATGACCGAAAAGACCGACGCTTGCGCTTGTCCTGTTTCAACGCCTGCTTTGCCTGCGCCCCGCCTTTGCGGTTGAATTCGTAAACGTCAATGACCCGTTCGGCGCAGCCGCAGGCTTCGCCCATTCCGACCTTGGCGAAATAGAATTTCTCGAACCGTTCCGGTTTTTGCATGGCGCGCCTCCTGCTGTCATTGAACCGATTTGGCCGCGACTTGCCAAATCACTTTACCGAATGCGCGCCAGGCAGAAAGTGTCCAGTCAGCCGCCAATATAGGTCCCTTGCTTGGGTCGGTAGAAGATTTTCTGGTCATGCAGTCGGCCCAGAAGGTCATGCATCCGGCGTACCGTATCCTCAAGGTTTGCGCGGTCTTCGTTGGAATTCCCGGTAATCTCGGTGGCATAAGACGTCATCGCCTGTCGCAATGCCTGTTCGATCAGGTCCATATCCTCGACCGATAGTTCGAACATATCGTTGTATTGGGGCATTCCGGGACCTCCTGCCATGGGCGCGCAGGATCAGTTTGCCCTGAAAACCGCGTGAATTCCACCTGCGAACAAGCGGGCCTAGCCTTTGGGCATCCGGGCCGAATAGAACTGCGCAATCGCCTGCGTCCTGTTTTTGACCGAGAGCTTTTCGTAGATATTCGACAGGTGGAACTTTACCGTGTTTGTCGAAATCTGTAGTTCCTTCGACAATTCGCGGTTGGACATACCCTGCGCCAGCGCGTCGAGGATTGCGCGTTCCTTGCGCGACAGGCTTTCTATCGGGTCCTGCTGCATCTTCCGGACGTCGATGAAGGGGAACACCATCTTTCCGGCAGCAACCTCGGCACAGGTTTCCAGCAGCCCCTCGACAGCGCCGGACCGGGGGGCAAAACCGGCAGCCCCGGCTTGCATGGCCAGGCGCGGAATATCTCCGCCCGCTTCACCATAGACGACGAACCGTGGTGCGTTGGCCTGATCGCGCAGCACTTCGATCAGCTTGGCGGCCCCCAGAACCGGCAGCGTCCAGTCCACCACGCCCACGTGAACGGGCACACGCATCACCGTTCCCAGAAACCCCTCGGCAGTAGCGGATGTGGCCACCAAAGAGAATCGCGGATCCCGCTCAAAGATTTCCGACATGGCAGACAGAACCAACGGGTTGCTGTCCGCCAGCATGATCTCGATCGGAGGTCTTGGAAGTTCAACCATATGATTTTGCCCTGATTTTCCGAGAACCTACCCATTTGGGTGGGCCAATCTTTTGTATACCTCGGTATTTTTACCATTATGGGTAGGTATAAACCCATACTATTGGGCATCCAAAAGCAGTAGTAAGTTACGTTGCGTCATAGGGCAAGTCTGCGTTTTCTACACGGCAACAAAACAGTTCGGGCGCGCCGCCCGCTCCACAGCCGAGGATGACACAGTATGACATTCCAGATTTACCCTCCGCTCGAAATCCCCAAGACCCTTGCTGCGGGTCCCGGACCAGGCAACACGGATGCGCGCGTGCTTCAGGCCTTCGCCAGGGCAGGTGTTGCGGATCACATGCAGGGTGATGTGCTGCGCGGCATGATCGAATGCAAGCACATGCTGCGGAAGATCTGGGGAACACAGAACGTCTATACTTTCGCTGTCGCCGGCACGGGTTGGAGCGCGCTGGACGCCATGTTCTCGGCGGTTATGCCCGGCGACAAAGTTGTGGCCTTTGCCAACGGCACCTTTTCCGGCATCGACGCGCTGACCCTGCGGATCAAGGCCGCCACGCCGCAAGAGCATGCCGCCAACCCCCTTGATCCCCAAGCCGCCAGCGTAACGGTGATCGACGTACCCCATGGCCAGCCGGTGACAGGCGAGATGGTCGAGGCCGCGCTGGCCGAGCACAAACCCAAATGGGCGTTCATGGCGCATTGGGAAACCGGCTCGGGCCGCGTCAATGATCTGCGCGGGTTCTCGGATGCCTGTCAGCGCCACGGCGCGATGGGTCTGATCGACGCGGTGTCCTCGCTGGGCGTCGATGACTTCTCAATCGATGATTTTCCGGGCGTTGCGGGTTGGGCGTCCTGCCCGCAAAAGGGCCTGTGCTGCCTGCCACTGACTTACGCGCCGGTCAGCTTCACCGATGCCTATATCGACTCGCTAAAGGCAACCGGAGCGTATTCTTACGTCCACAACCCAATCTTCGAGGCCCGCCATTGGGGCATCGTTAACGGGCAGGACGTCGAGAAAGGCACCTATCACCGCACCCATTCGGCCTATGCGGTGGCAGCGTTCCATGAATCCCTGCGCCTGACGCTGATCGAAGGTCTGGCCAAACGGTCGATGTCGTACCGGACCCACGAGCGCGTTCTGCGCGATGCGGTCATCGAGATGGGGTGTCAGGTCACGTCGGACATGCCCAGCCTGATCGTGCTGAACCTGCCGCCCGAACTGGCGGGCCGCGAGATGGAGCTGGTGCAAAACTGCCGCGCACGGGGCTTTGGCATATGGCCGACGCTCAGCGCGCCGGTGCAGGTGCGGATCGGTATCCTCAACCAATTGAACCGCGAGGCGGTCAGCCGGATCGTGCGCCTGTTTGCCGAAGCCATTCGGGAACTGGGCGGCCAGGTCGACGCGGACGCAATCGAAGCCCTTTTGGAAAGCCGTTACGGCACCTCAATCGCTGCATAATCAGGAGCGGATCAGATGGATATCCATGAATATCAGGCCAAGGAAGTCCTTTCGAATTTCGGTGTCGACGTGCCTACGGGCGCGCTGGCCTACAGCCCCGAACAAGCAGCCTATCGGGCGCGCGAACTGGGCGGCGACAAGTGGATCGTCAAGGCGCAGGTCCACGCGGGCGGGCGCGGGAAGGCGGGTGGTGTCAAGCTGTGCAACACCGAAAACGAGATCTATCAGGCTTGCGATGACCTGTTTGGCCGCAAGCTGGTCACGCATCAGACCGGCCCCGAAGGCAAAGGCATCTACCGCGTCTATGTCGAAGCCGCCGTGCCGATTGACCGCGAGATCTATCTGGGGTTTGTGCTGGACCGCTCAAGCCAGCGCGTGATGATCGTCGCCTCCTCGGAAGGCGGGATGGAGATCGAGGATATCTCGGCCGACCGTCCCGACAGCATTGTGCGGTCGATTGTCGAACCGGCGGTTGGGCTGCAGGAGTTTCAGGCCCGCGAGATTGCGTTCAAATTGGGTCTGGAACCCAAGCTGATCCAGCAAATGGTGCGTACCCTGCAAGGTTGCTACGCTGCCTTCAGCGATCTGGACGCCACCATGGTCGAGATCAACCCATTGGTCATCACCGGCGACGACCGCGTTCTGGCGCTGGACGCCAAGATGAGCTTTGACGACAACGCCCTGTTCCGTCATCCCCAGATCGCCGAGCTGCGCGACAAAAGCCAGGAAGACCCCCGCGAAAGCCGCGCAGCGGATCGCGGTCTGTCTTATGTCGGGCTGGACGGCAATATCGGCTGTATCGTGAACGGCGCCGGGCTGGCGATGGCGACGATGGACACGATCAAGCTGGCCGGGGGTGAGCCTGCCAACTTCCTCGATATCGGCGGCGGTGCCTCGCCCGAGCGGGTGGCCAAAGCCTTCCGGCTGGTTCTGTCGGATGACAACGTGCAGGCAATCCTTGTGAACATCTTCGCGGGCATCAACCGCTGCGACTGGGTGGCCGAAGGTGTGGTTCAGGCGCTGAAAGAACTGGACCTCGACATTCCCGTGGTCGTGCGGCTGGCCGGAACAAATGTCGAAGAAGGCCAGAAAATCCTCGCCAAATCCGGCTTACCGATCATCCGCGCCACCACACTAATGGAAGCCGCCGAACGCGCCGTGGGCGCATGGCGCAACGATTTGTCCCAAAACACCAAGATGAGGGCTGTGTAATGAGCATTCTTCTCGATCGTGATACGCGCGTCATCGTGCAGGGCATCACCGGGCGCATGGCCCGGTTCCACACCAAGGACATGCTGAAATACGGCACCAATGTCGTCGGCGGCGTGGTGCCCGGCAAAGGCGGCGAAACCGTCGAAGGCGTTCCGGTCTTTGACACCGTCAAACAGGCCGTTGAAGCGACCGGCGCAGATGCCAGCCTTGTCTTCGTGCCGCCCCCCTTTGCGGCGGATTCGATCATGGAGGCCGCAGATGCCGGTATCCGCTACTGCGTCTGCATCACCGACGGCATCCCGGCGCAGGACATGATCCGGGTGAAACGGTACATGTACCGCTATCCCAAGGACAAACGCATGGTTCTGACTGGGCCGAACTGCGCGGGTACGATCTCACCCGGCAAGGCGCTGCTGGGGATCATGCCGGGGCATATCTATCTGCCCGGCCATGTGGGGATCATCGGGCGCTCGGGCACGCTGGGCTATGAAGCCGCCGCACAGCTGAAAGAGCGCGGGATTGGTGTGTCGACCAGTGTCGGTATCGGCGGCGACCCGATCAACGGATCGTCCTTCAAGGATATCCTGCAGCGGTTCGAGGACGACGAAGACACCCATGTCATCGCCATGATCGGTGAGATCGGCGGCCCTCAGGAAGCCGAGGCGGCGGAATACATCCGCGACCACATCACCAAGCCGGTGATCGCCTACGTCGCAGGTCTGACCGCGCCCAAGGGCCGGACCATGGGGCATGCGGGCGCGATCATCTCAGCCTTTGGCGAAAGCGCCAGCGAGAAGGTCGAGATTCTGTCTGCCGCCGGTGTGACCGTTGCCGAAAATCCGGCGGTGATCGGTGAAACAATCGCTCGGGTCATGGAGGCTGCGTGATGGTCAAACCTTCTGTTCTTGTCACCCGCCGCTGGCCCGCCGCCGTCGAGGCGCAGTTGGCTGAGAACTACGACGCGGTTCTGAACACCGGCGACAAACCCATGTCCCCGTCTGAGATCCGGCAGGCCCTGAAATCCTATGACGCGGTGCTGCCCACCGTCACCGACACGCTCAGCGCCGAGGCGCTGGACGTGCCCGGTGCGCAGACCAAGATCCTTGCCAATTACGGTGTCGGCTACAGCCATATCTGCGAGCCGTCGGCGCGCGAGCTTGGCATGACCGTCACCAATACACCCGACGTGCTGTCTGAATGCACCGCCGATATCGCCATGACCCTGTTGCTGATGGTGGCCCGTCGCGCCGGAGAAGGCGAACGCGAGTTGCGTTCGGGCAACTGGACCGGCTGGCGGCCCACGCATCTGGTCGGTACCAAGGTCAGCGGCAAGACGCTGGGCATCATCGGGTATGGCCGCATCGGTCAGGAAATGGCCCGCCGCGCGCATCATGGCTTTGGCATGGAGGTGCTGGTTTATAACCGCAGTTTGGTGGACCCGGACGTGTTGGCGCGGTGCAATGCCACTCAGGTCGGGTCGATTGATGAGTTGCTGCCGGCTTGCGACTTTGTCTCGCTGCATTGCCCCGGCGGGGCCGCGAACCGGCACCTGATCAATGCGCGCAGGCTGGATCTGATGAAGCCTGACGCCTTCCTGATCAACACAGCACGCGGCGAGGTCATCGACGAGCGGGCGCTGGTTCAGTCCCTGACCTTCGACATGATCGGTGGTGCCGCGCTGGATGTGTTCGACGGCGAACCCCGCATTTGTTCGGACCTTCTGCACTGCGACAATCTTGTGATGCTGCCCCATCTGGGCAGCGCCACAAAGGAAGCGCGCGAGGCGATGGGGTTCCGGGTGCTCGACAATCTCAGCGACTTCTTCGCCGGTCGCACGCCCCGCGACCGCGTGATCTGAACTGTTCCCCAAACTTCCTCCCGCCGTGACCCGGTCGGGAGGCTTTTCTCAGGAGGTTTCCACGTGAACGCCCCCCACCGTTCCAATGGCTTTTTCACCCAATCCCTGTCCGACCGCGACCCGGAACTTTTCGGCTCGATCACATCCGAGCTGGGTCGCCAACGCGATGAGATCGAGTTGATCGCGTCCGAGAATATCGTCTCTGCCGCCGTGATGGAGGCGCAGGGCTCGGTCATGACCAACAAATACGCCGAGGGCTATCCCGGTCGGCGCTATTATGGCGGCTGCCAATATGTCGACATCGCCGAGAACCTGGCCATCGACCGCGCCAAGGAACTGTTTGGCTGCGGCTTTGCCAATGTGCAGCCGAACTCAGGCAGCCAAGCCAACCAGGGCGTGTTTCAGGCGTTGATCCAGCCCGGCGACACCATTCTGGGCATGAGCCTGGACGCAGGCGGCCACCTGACCCACGGCGCACGCCCGAACCAGTCGGGCAAGTGGTTCAACGCGGTGCAGTATGGTGTCCGCAAAGAAGACAACATGCTGGACTATGATCAGGTCGAGGCGCTGGCGAAGGAACACCAGCCCAAGCTGATCATCGCCGGAGGCTCGGCCATCCCGCGTCAGATCGACTTTGCCCGCATGCGTCAGATCGCCGACATGGTCGGCGCGTATCTGCACGTGGACATGGCGCATT
>NZ_JBQFSA010000013.1:0-76085 GCF_056537745.1 Ruegeria sp. C12 | reverse complement strand
TCAGCTCTCCGATCTGCACGTCCATTGCAGCACGCAGATGCGGATCTTCGACCTCTCGTGCAAGAGCCTCCATGTTCTCGATGGAGTTCACGATGTCCTTGGTCTGCTGTTCGTAGTTCTCGAAACCAGCCTGACCCAGAGCGGATTGCATATACTGAACATAGCGATCACCGGGCGACTGGTAGTCGTCGGAATCCTGAAAACCTTTGTCACAGGACAGATCCGCCAGCGACGAATAGTAGGGGTGATACAGGTCGTACTCCTGAGCATCGTTCATGTGCTGAGAAACCAAAGCCTGCATATCGTTCAGATCAACCGGCTCCCCTGACCGCTCCGCAGCCTCCAATTCGATTTTCAGTTCTTCGACCAAATCTTGTTGCGCCGTATGTTCGTTAACACGGCGGTTGGCCTGGTCCTCGATGTCGAAGCTCTTTGAAGCGATGGCTGCACGATCAAAGCCCATCGCCTGCTGCTCTTTCATGATGATGTCGATCTGCTCTGAAACGCGATCCTCGCGCGGGGCGGATTGATCAAATTGGGAATAAGGTGCGAAGTGTTCGACTTCGTTCAAAAGATAGTCTGTACGCGAAACCATAGTTTTTCCTTTGCGAGTTGATGGAAAACTCTGTGATGGATCTGCCTACGGCGTTGGCGCGCTCATCAGGCAGACCGGGTGAACTCCTTACAGGCTGTGACCGTCATCATCGCCCCGCCCTTGCAAGAGCGGGTGCGTTGCGCGGGCGTGAACGTCTGAAAGTTCTTCTGAGATTGCGATGATCTTGGAAGAAGCAAGCTGGTGCAGCTCGTCAACAACGGCCTCTGCTCGGTCGTGGCTGTCCGACAATCCTTGAGCCTGGAAGTGGGCCGCTGCGGTCGAAATATCGTCGCTGCGCCATCCCATTGTTGTGCCCAAAGTGACGTTCTGATGATCGCCAAAGCGGGCAACGAAGGCCTCGCCATCGAGGCCGTAGCTGCTGGCCGTGTCGGTGACTTCCTTGCGGATCGCCGCCCACTTGTCGGCCTCTGGATAGTCCAAGACATCCATTTCGGCGGTGCCCATTCCCATCATCGTTGAATAGCGGCGGTCCTCGATGATGAAGGCTTGAAGGTCCGGATCGTTGGTGCGCAGGTCCGCAACGTCGCCCTTCAGCTCGCCAATCTGAATGTCCATAGCGACACGCAGATGAGGGTCGTCAACCTCACGAGCAAGACCTTCCATCTTGTCGATGGATTGCAGCAAATCTTTGGTCTGAGACTGGAAGTCCTCATAGGCCCCCTCGCCCAAGGTGTCCTGCATATAAACCTCGTAGCGGCGTGCTGCCGGGGCATAATTAGCGGACGCCTGGAACTCCTTGTCATCGACAATATCAGCAAGAGCAGACAGATACGGATAGCTCAGCTCGTTGTCCCGAACGTCGCTGATATGGGCAACAACCTGAGCCTTCAGCTCAGGCGCGATTGTTTCCTCAGAACCGCCTAATTCTATGTGTCGCCGCAAGTTGCTCATGACTTCGGGGGACACATAAGGCGGGTCTCCCGGCTCACCGTAATCATCAAAATGATGGGCTTGGTCTAGTAGATGTTCCATTCTCGATACCATAGGTTCCTCACTTTCAACGAGTTGGATGGCAAACTCTTCGATCCGGTCTTTGATGGCGTTGGCGCGCTCATCAAACAGATCCGACATTCTTGCGATGGATAGAGTCATCACATCGGCGGCCATGTCGCGGGCCGTAACTTCGACGTCCGGAGTGGTTTCAACAACCGACATTCCGGCCTGAACTTTCCACGTATCGGTCTCAACTTCCTGCCGCAATCCGCGCTCAAGGCGGGTCGTTGCGGTCAGCTCAATTCCGTATTCCTCAGCAACCTCGACCTGGATAGAGCGCTGAACGTCGATGTTCATTTCGCTGCTCATACCCATAGCCAACCACTGCCCATGTTCGACGCCTCGGTTGTTCACAACGATGTGGACATGGGGGTTGTCAGTGTCGTTGTGGAACACCGTCAGGTAGTCCCAGGTATCGCCAAAATCACCGCTGCCAAACAGACGATCTGCGAACTCCAAACCGGCCTCATGAGCGGCGTCCGGATAGGTGCCTTCGGGAAAAGAAACGATCATATGGCGGGTGTAACCGTAATTGGTTTTCCCGTTGAAATCCTCGGCCCAAGTCTCGATCAAATCACTGACCTGATCCGCATCGAGCGGGGTCACGCCATTGTCTCGGATGTCCAACACGCCCCCTGCCCTGACGGTCAGATAGTTGATCTGACGGCACAGCTCCTGTGCGCTTTTCACCCCACCCTTGCGCACAATTTTGACGACCGCTTCCGGCTTGCCAAACACGGCACCAAGCCGGGCTTTGACCGACGACGCGCGCGAGATCAGGAACTTCATCCGCCGGGCAGTTTGCAGCTGAACATCGATCCGCCGGGACTGGTCGATCCCCTTCTGGGCCTCCCGGAAAGCAAGTTCGAACAGATCAGCTGCCGTGAGATCAAGGGCTGCCGTGGTCATGTTCCGACACCCTCCTTTTCCTCACGCAGGATCCGCCGAATGGCGGCCTCCGGTTCCCGGTTTCGGCGCGCTGCGGTGATCAGCGCCTTCAGATCCTGGCGCTGCTGAATGATGGCGCGATGGAGGTTTTCGACGTCACGGCGGTCGTCGTCCGTCCAGATAACGCTGCCACGCTTGGCCGACTTTGCCAGCTGATTGAGGTTGGTGTAACCCCCCTGAACCTGGCGCAGATGCTGCTGCCAGAGATCCACCAGGGCCGGGTCGGAATCGAGATATCCGATCAGCCGATAGATCAGTCGCTGGATGATCTGGTTGCGGCTCTTGGCTCCGAGCGCAGTCACAGCCGCTTCCAAACGCTCCAGCGCATCCACTGGCAAACGCACGGAAAAAACCTTGGTGTCAAAAGTTTTGCTCTCGCCCAAATCTCAATCAATCTTTAGTTGTACTTGTGATTTGTAACACAACTACCTTATCCTGTCATACTCTCCAAGAGGAAACCGGAGGTGATTTTAGAAATCCGTATTTTCTCAAATCGCCGCCGGGACAGTTTTGCTCTTGGAGGCAATCCCCACGCCGGGAAAAGGGTCCCGTCCCTTTTCCAACCACAGGCGTGGGTGCCGGTGGACCGGCGCAGGGCAATCACGCGGAGCGGGGGCTGCCCGAATAGCGCCCGTCACATTCCGGCACGTTCAAGTTCATTATGGCATTTTCCGCACGCCTCAGCGCGCTCAGTTTCCCGCCGCCTGCGTGGCGGGTGTGGCGGGACGAGGGCCGCCGCATTGGGGTAGGTCATCGCCCCTGCCCGGCCGTTGGACCACGCGCCACACGTGGCACATATGTGGTCCGGCCTCTGGCCGGAGCAAAGGAAAGGGCGGCTTGCGCCGCCCTGCCCTTTCGTCATTCGGTGACGGGCTCGTCATCGTTCCGCTTAGGGAAGGCCACCATCTCGACGCCGGGAAACATGTTGTGCTTGACTTGGATCGAGGTGATGTTGCCGACCTCATCGGTGTTGACGAAGAGAACCCCGCACCGATCCCAGAAAGTCATGCCTTCTTTTTCACCGGTTTTGACGTTCAGTTTCAGAGTTTGAGTTGCCATTGTTTGATCCTCGCTATGGCGTGTTTCGATGAACATGGGAAAAGCGGGCAACAAGGGGACGTCAGCAGGGAATTTGGTCCGCGCGGAATGCGCCGCAGGCGCAGGGGAAATTCCCTGTTGAAGCGCAGCGCCCGTGCCGGGCGCCGCGCGTCTTCCCCGACTGCTCGATTATGTTCATCCCTTCGGAAACACGGGCAGCCGAGGATCTTATCCTGCAACGAGGTTGAAACTGACAGACCAGATGAAGGGCAAGGCATTCTGGGATCGTTGCGCGCGGAACATCTGAACAGCACGATGTGGTTTATGGCGGCAACATCACCTCGATCCGACACTGGCGCAGCAGTGCACAGTTCCAGTGCGAGTGGCCTTTCTGAGCGGGTATGGCTCGCGCAATGACAAATGGAGAATAACTGGCGGTGCAAGCCGCCCATTCCAATTGGCGGAGGTCAAAGACCGGACGGTCCGGCCCTGGACCGCGCTTGCGCGGATCAGGTGATCAGCCGGACTCAATTTGGTGGGGTGGGTTTCTCTGCGATATCACGACGACCCACGTGACCAATCTCACGCGCGCGCCTGGCTGCAGGACCAGTACAAGGGCAGAGGCCGCGCAATACCGCTCCAAGAAAGAGGCCCGCTGAAGCGGGCCACAAGTTTAACCGAAGGAAAGTCTCGAGGTATTGAAACCAGGCTAACGCTTGCGCGCGCGATCGACAACACCGTCGGCGGTGATCGTGGCAATGCGATCCTCGGTGCGCCGGGTCATTTCCACGCCGTCACCCGTCATATGCGCCTCGGCAAATTCCGTGAACTTGAAGATGCTGCCGTCCGCTTCCACATGAGTTTCATCTTCCGCCGAGCGGCGTTTGACCGACCCGTCATGTCGGATTTCAATAATCGTGTTATCGGCCATTCGAACCGTCACGCAATGCTCATCCATCGCAACACCCTGCCACCACATATCCGCATCGCGGCGCACAACAATGCGGTTTGGGTGCAGCTTGATCTGCACGTCTTGCGCGGTCTCCGGGTCAGCGGCTTTGACGACAACAATTGCCTCTTGCGCGCTGGGGTCACCATGGATCGAGGCGCTTCCGTTCTTCGGCGGCCAGAGCTTAGGCTGTTCGCGCGGCTTGCCTTTCTGATCCGTGTGAAACCCGACAAACATCTGCGCGGATTTCCAAACGCGGCGAGCGGCTTTCTCGAGCTTGTTTGATGAGGTGTCCATGAGTCTTACCAAATCCGTTCTGATCAGGTGATTGCTTTTGAAAATGAGCCGGGTGACCGGCCTCTGATAGCTATGCTCGACGGGGTGTTCGCGCAATGCAACTTTGAGCTTTCATCATTGAGGCTGACACAGCCAAAGATTGATAGGCAGGGCGCAAAGCGCCCTGCCCCGTTAGGTTCAAAAGCAATCCGGCACCCAAGCATCGATCCGGGCTTTCTGAGCCTCGGTCACACCAAGTGCCACCTGATGTTCCGGATCATTGAACAACTTGTGCAGCGCCTCGTTCTTCGCGCCTTTCTTGGATTTCGCAAAGGCTTTGAACATGTCCGTGTCACCATGCAGGTCGAGCAGGTCTTTGTAGAGATCATTCAGCTGCCAGCCTTTCAGGCGCTTGAAGCAATTCTCAGCCGACGGGGTCCAGATCGCGCGCATGTCCGCGCCGATCTCACCCTCAATCTCCGCCATGAACTCCGGGCGTTGGGTCAGGAACCGCCGGGCCAGAAAAGCCGTGATCTCTCCATTCCGGACCTTCTTGCCCAGATCGCGAAACGCTTTGAAAGCCTCCACGCTGCCTTGTGCGGCCATCTCCTGGAACTGTTCATGGGCTGCCTCTGCCGCCTCACCCCGTTCTCCGCCGAGACGTGGGTCAAGGATGAACTGGTCGTCGATCTCCGGCGTGTTTTGCTCAGCGCCACCATAGCCAAACCCGAACAGGGTGTTGGTCAGACCAGAAGCCGGGGTTGCGGAGAAGGCAAACAGGCTCAACACATAGTCAGGCTTGTCCAGCAAAGCCGTTTGAACCGCTGCCAGCCGGATCGCCACCATGTCGTCTATGAACTTCTGCGAATAGGCCGGTTTTGGTTTCTCATCGGCCTTTGTCTCTTTGACCGGGGCCAGAACACCAGCCTCAATGGCGGCTTGCACATGTTCTGCCGCGACATAGGCTGATGATGTTTTGATCTCACCGGTGTTGCCCACATAGACAAACACGCCGGACAGCTTGCGCTGATCATCAGAATAGAAAGGCGCGGCATAGTCTTCGAGCGCGGCTAGTTCCTTTTCGCCATCGGCGTCCAGAGCCTCAGCCTCATAGAGTTCGGCAAGCTCGTCATACCGCTCGGCCTGTTCTTCGGTGAACTCCCGGCTCACCATCTCCAGACGGTGCATGCCTTCGCTTCCCGAAAACCCATATGGAATGTAGCTGTCTTCATGGGTCTCCACCCACTCCCAGCCTTCTGCTTCGCGTAGCTTTACTGCTTCTGCCGCCAGTTTCTCAGCAAACAGGTGATCCAGTAGTTCGCCTCGATTGAACAGGGTTTCATCTGCAAAGAGATCAGCGGTGACCGTGCCGCCTGCTTCAACATAAGCCTCCTGCCCCACAAACACGGCCTTTCGGTTGGTACTGCTGACAGCCTCTGACGTCAGCGCCTGTTTGACATCATGCTCACTGAACCAACGACACTCTTTAGCCTGTTCCAGCACCTCCAGAATTTTCTCTTCTTCGGTGCTGACGGTCATGGCTTTCGCCAGCCCCATGCTGATTTCACCCGCCTTGAGCGCATCCAATACGGCGGCAGGCAACCCCGCCAATGCGAGGCGGCGGCGCACATGGGCTTCGGTCACGCCAAACGCGTTGCTGATCTTGGCAACAGACAGGGATTTCTCCGCCATTTTGCCATAGGCGCGGACCTCGTCCACCGGGTCCAGTTCTTCCCGGGCGGTGTTTTCCGCATTGGCCCATTGTTCGGCCACAAAGGGGTTATCCGTGACCTTCACGGGGACCTGAGCCAGATCGGCCCGCTCGGTCACGGCGATGCTCAGAGCTCGCAGGCGGCGGCCTCCGGCAACGATGGAAACTTTACCATCTGCATCGCGCAATCCGCTGAGGTTCTGGATCAGTCCGCACATGACCAGACTATCAGCCAGCAGGGCAATGCCTTCCTCGGCAACGTCCTGTCGTGGGTTCAGGTCAGACAAGTAGAGATCAGACAGTGCGATGGTTTCGATGGTTTCCGGTGCGGTGAATGTTTCGACTTTGCTCATGGGGCAAATCCTTGTTTGAGAGTTTCGCTTCGTGTTAAGGGTGCCCTACCCCTCTCGGGGTAGAGCGGGGCCGCTTATGCGGCTGCGTGTTGTTTCAAGAAGCGGAGCGCGATGTTGGCTGACAGGCCTCCCTTCTTGAGCAGCTCAAAGGCTTCGTGCCGTCGTTGCTGCAAAGTTTCCTGACTTATTGTGATCACCCCCTTTCAGGTTTTTGCGGGCATAGGTTCACCCATTGCCCGGCAGGGCATGCTTGCATGTCCCGAGAGGGACTTTTCCTGCGAAGGTTGCGCATGCAGACCCTGCCCCTTTGGGACAGGGCTGGTCTCAGTATTCGCTGGGGCACATGACGGTCAGGACGCGCCGCGTCACTGACGTGTCAAAAGGACGGTCGGATCCGTATTTGTAATCCGCGTCATAGAGATCGATTTTCCAGAACAGCTTCTGGCCGCTGATTGTCACCGTTCCGAATGTGTGATCGCCGTAAAGGTCGTTGCCCTCGTCAAACTGGTCATCCAATGCCACTGTAGCCAAAGCTGCGGTCTGAAACTCCATCCCTTCGCCGGACACGCCCGGCGTGACGAACACCTGTCCCTGAATGCCTTTGGACTGCATCTCAATCGCTGCAGTCGGATCGATCAAGGCTTTCCGAAACAGGTCATTCTGGACCGCAATCTCTGCAGCCTGAAGGCTGGTGTCATTCTCAATGTCTTTTGTTGCTTCACTGTTCAAAACCGTCTCTCCTATGTCATGCGACCTCCGGGGGTGGTCCCCTTTGGTGCTGGTTTTGAGCCGAGCCCTGAAAGGGCGTCGTCTCTAAAACCTGCCCCGTGGCGAACGCGGAGGGGGGCGAGACAGGACAAATCGACAAGAGTGGAGCGGCCCGCAGCGCAACGCGCGAGGACACGGTCTTGTCTATTTGTCTTGTCCGAGGGGGGAGGCCGCGCCTTCTCCCTGACGTCGGGTGGCGTTTGGCTTGTCCAAATCCCGCCTGACCAATAAAAAAGGCCAAAGGATCTTCGATCCTGCGGAAGCGCAAAAGGGATCGTCACCCGGAGGGCAGATCACCTCGGCATGGACCGACCATGACCCAAAGCCCCTGCCCCGGCTCGCATGAGACGGGTCAGGGACTACTGCGTCAGGGAGATCATGCCGGGGTGTTCTGGGTGGAAGCCGATACGTCGGCTGGAACCTAGAGCCCGCTCACGAGGCGATAGGCTCGGGATTTGCTACGAAAACAGATTGCAACCCGAATTCACTCACCGACCGGGACATACCCTCGGCGGCGCTTTTGCTTTTCGAGTTTTTGGAGTGCATCTGTGGCCTGGGCTTCGCCTTCGTAAGTCACCATCATGGCTTGCCCATTTGTGCCTATACGCCCCCAGGTACGAAGAACGGACACTTCGCCAAACAGCGTCGGCTGCAACTCTATTCCATAGAACCGCGCCATGTTGACGTCTGGATCCACATGGATCAGGTGGACAGGGGTGGTTGCCGTCAGCTCCATGATGTGATTGTCGGTCAATTCAGACCGTCTGTCCAATGACTTTGCAAGATCCATTCGTCGGAATGGATTCTGATCCTCAATGGAACTGACCTACAATTGCTGAGCGGACATCCGCACAGTTTTCTCTCTTTAATGACCGTACTCACGCAGAAGAGAATTTTTCACGGCCGGAAACTGCCGCATTTAGTCAGATGATGAAATTCCGCGTGAGATAGCCAGAAGCAATGTGGAAGTGTTGCCGCCTCAGATTAGGGCGCATACGATGTTCACTACTCTTCCCAGTGGACATAAAGGGATGAACGAACATGGCACAATCATTGGAAGGTGGGTGCTTCTGTGGTGAAGTGCGCTACCGGATCACCGGTGAAGCGGTACAGCAACTCATGTGTTTCTGCAGAGATTGCCTATCGATGACCGGTACAGATGGCTACGCCGGGTACATAATAAAGTCAGAAAATCTACAGCACTGAAGGGCAAACCACGGACCTTTGAGAAGACCTCAAAGGAAGGCCGACCTGTTATCAAGCATTTCTGCGGTACCTGCGGGTCAGGCTTGTGGGGTGTGACAGCCTTCGGATTGACGAGCATTGCAGCTGGGACACTGGATGAACCAAACAACTTCAGCCCATCGAAAAAGGTTTTTGCGAAAGATGCCCCCAACTGGGCCAGAGTTCCCCACCACTTGGAAGATATGTAGGGGTTTAGGCTTTGGTATCACGTACATTTCTTTCTGGGAGTTGTTCCTTCTGGTGACCCGAATTGCTACGATTGTAGTTGAGGCAACAAGCAGGACATCAAGATGCGCAATGCAATTTTCTTACCCTTAGCGGCTTTGTTCGTAGGGGTCGTCATGGGCGTTGAGCCGGCTGCAGCGGCGTCACCGGGACCATATGAGGTTTTTGGAGTCGAAGACGGTGACATGCTAAAAATGCGCAGCGGACCTGGAACAGGTTTCAATGTGATCGTTGGTCTTCCAAATGGAACCGCACTACGAGTTCACAGCTGCGAGCAGACCGGTGGCACACGTTGGTGCCGCGTTTCATTGGAGCGTGCTCGTAGACTAAAGGGGTATGTCTCTTGGGCATACTTGCGGAAAATCTAACACGACGATGATCAGCGATGCCAACTTACTGTAATAATAGAATGCTGGCAGAAAAGGCCGCAGTGAAGCTTTCTTGTTGCCGGTGATGGGATCAAGCGGGAAACCACGATCGTGCTTCCGGCCCATACCGGACTCTCGTCGTGTCAAACGATGCCGCAGCGCAGCTTCCCGAAAGCGGACCTCGCTGTCGCTGCGGTTCCGCCAAGCCTTACTCTTTCATCAACTCTTTGATCCCGCCGATAAAGGTCGCGTCGTCCTGTGTCTTGCGCCTGTCGAGCAACTCCACCGCATCCACTCCTGCCCGGTACCTGAGGCGGTCACCGCTGTCATTGGCAGCGTCCCAGATGACGTCTGCAACCGTCTCTGGGGCGGACGGATTAGACGCCAGCTTTCCGAAGACTCGCCCCATGGCTTCGGCCATCGGCGCGTAGTCCGCAAGGTCCTCTTCCATGGCGAAGTCGAATGAACTCCCGCCAAAGTTGGTTTTGATCATGCCGGGTTCGACGATGCGGACATGGATTCCGAGCGGTTCAAGCTCGTAATGTAGTGCTTCCGACAGACCTTCGACCGCGAACTTCGTCCCATGGTAGAGCGTGCCGAGCGGGAATGTGATCTGGCCGCCGATGGATGAGATGTTGATGATCGTGCCTGCGCGGTTTGCACGCATATGCGGCAGTACGGCTTTCGTGACCTCCATCAGTCCAATCACGTTGGTATCGAACTGGCGGCGGATGCGATCCATCGAGAAAGCCTCCAGCGCGCCGTATGCTCCGTAACCCGCATTGTTGAGAAGGACATCGATCTTGCCAAAACGGTCGATGCCGGCGGCGACGGCGTCCGTGATCGAAGCGGGATCGGTGACATCGAGACGCACGACCTGGACGTTGTCTAGTTCGGCAAGGTCGCCTGCGCTGTCGGGGTTGCGCATGGTGGCGACGACATTCCAGCCTTTGGTTTGGAAATGTTTGGCAGTGGCCTCTCCAATGCCCGAGGAGGCGCCGGTGATCAGAATGGTTTTCATGAGGTATCTCCTTCAGGCGTTGAGCTTGAGCATATCTTCGATGCCGAAGTTGGTCATGACAGTGCGGGTGACTTCGTGAAGCACGTGATTGTAGCGCTCGATCTCTGGGCCAACGCCCACGTGATCCACAACGGTACGGAACGGCTTTTGTCCGAAGGGTTTTTCCAGAAGGTCGACAACCGCTTCCGCAATCCGCTCCGGGCGTTGATCGGGTGTCGCCGTTATCATCTCGGCCAAGCCGACTGCGGACATTGCGGGTACCGCTGCGAACTCCCCAAACTGCGCCTCGCGTTCCGGGTCGGCTGGCGCGACCATTCCGTCGAAGAAGGCAGTCGGCATGGCGCCTGGTTCGATGATGCAGGATTCAATCCCAAACCCAGACAATTCGGTCCGATAGCATTCAACGATCGCTTCCAGTGCCCATTTCGACGCGGAATAGGTTCCATAGAACGGTGTCGCGATCCGGCCGATCAGGCTGGAGGTGTATAGAACCGTCCCCCGCCCCTGCGTCCGCATATGGGGCAACGCCGCGCGCATGACACGCTGCACACCCATGACATTCACATCAAAGACACGTGCCATATCCTCGGGCGACATCAACTCTTGTATCCCGTATGAGCCGATCCCGGCATTGTTGAAAAGGACGTCAATGCCATCGTGATGGGCAATGGCTTCGGCCATCCCACGCTCGGTGCTGGCCGTGTCGGTCACGTCCATTTCGACGATGGACGCCCCCGCCACTTCAAGCTCGGCAACTGTCTCGGCGCTCTTTCCCTCGCGGCTTCGAACACTTCCAGCAACCTGATAGCCTTGTTCAAGAAGCGCGAGCGCAGTCGGCTTTCCAAACCCGCCTGCGATACCGGTGATTATAACCTTTTGCATGTCGGTCTCCTTTGCTGTGTCTTGATCACGTTAGTCGCATCATGCGCTTCATTCTTTTCCGATTGACCAGAATACTTGCCTGATCCTCCAGAAATAGAGATTTCTGTTTTGGTGGGGTGTGTGGTGATGCTATCGAAAGACGTCCTTAGGGAGGCCTTCGACATGACGAGCGAAAATCTGTTATCTCACATCACCGCGCTGCTCGATCAAGCAGGCATCGCAGAAGGTTCATTTCATCATGCGCAGAGCGGCACCCACCTCCTGCGGCATCACGCGACAACCGACTTGAGTGCAACCGTCTATCGACCACTACTTTGTCTTATCCTGCAAGGCGCAAAGCGGGTCGGGTCCAGCACTCGAACACTCACGGTCGGCGCCGGGCGGTCGCTTATCGTCAGCCATACCTTGCCGGTTGTTTCGCGCATTACAGAGGCCTCCCCCGGGGCGCCCTACACGGCCTTGGTCCTTCCTCTCGATCTCGATCTTCTCAGGTCACTAGCGCCTTCGGTGTCCTCCACCATGAGTGTGAAGTCCGCTGATCCATTCTCGATCTGTTTGTGTGACACCGATCCAGGTCTGACAGACGCACTTCACCGCTATTTCCTTCAGTGCGAGGAAGGGGAAACGCGGCATCTGTTGGCACCGATTACGTCCCGCGAAATCCATGCAAGACTTTTGATCGGACAACATGCGCAGACCCTGCAAAGGCTTCTCTGGCAAGAGAGCACCGCCAGCCGAATTTTAATGGCAACCCGCGAAATACAGGCAAACCTGTCGGAAACCATCGCTGTCAGAAATCTGGCTGAGAGGATCGGGATGAGCAACTCGGCCTTCTTCGAGCACTTCAAAGCTGTCACAGGAACTTCACCGCTCCAATATCAGAAGGAGCTGCGCATGTTGAAGGCCAGAGACGACCTAAGAACAAGTCGCGCCAAGATTTCCGAAGTCGCATTCGCTGTGGGCTACGAAAGCTCCGCACAGTTCTCGAGAGAGTATTCGCGCAAGTTCGGCAGAGCGCCCAGGCAAGACCGTGCTCTGGAAGCTGCCGGTTGATGAGCCTCTGACTGGCATTGGCGGCCCAGACCTGCCGTTCAGTCCTTGGCTGATCGCCGCGGTGCAGCTTCACCATACCGGCCATTCGTCCATCGCGCAGCATTTTCAGGTGGCGAGCGACGAGAATGCGGGACGAAGCGCCCTTTCGCTGCGGGTGTGCCAATGGCTGCATTCGGAGAATCGGGGCGGTCAGAAACGATCGTTATCGCCGGTAACATAAACGTATGAGTTTTGGCGCTATGAGCCTTCTGCTGCCAACGAAAGCAGCTCGGAGAACACTATAGGAGAGAGCGCAATACCAATCTTGAAGCTCCGGAGCGCATTTTCAGGTTGAGTGAGCTGATCTCTGCGGGCGAGGTTCGACAATTCGATCTGAACATCACGAAGGCGCGCCAGAATATGCTGCGCTGTCTTCTGCGTCATGCGACGTGTTTGAGTCAGATAGGCCGAATGCTCTGTGTCCTGCGCGAGGTAGGTGCTGCGAAGAAATGCCATGTTTAACGCCGCGAGGGCTTGATGCAGGGGACCGTCGCGGCGAAACTCGACCGGACTTTGTACGGTCCTCGGCAAGTTGTGCCTCCTGACGGTCAGTAAGTCGAGTCGGCTGCACATCAACGCGGTTTGCCTCTGCCACCAGATCATCAAGAGTCAGACCGAGCGCGGCGCAAATCTCATTCATGCGGCTGAGCTTACAATCCCTCTCAGCAAAGATGCGTTTGATGGTTGGCTCTGACAGTCCCAGCAGTTCAGCCAGGTCTGCATACGTCATCCGGCGCGCTTTCAGAACAATCTTCAGAAGCTCGAAAAGTTCCGCCTGCATGATCACCCCACGATGCTGGTAAGCGAAAAAAGTATCGAAAGAAGATACCACAGAATAGAGAATAGCCATATCCGTATCTGAATCATAGAGATTGCTGCACGGCAATGGAGCAACTTATGAACCATACCATCACATCTATCGCGACTGTTCTGATCGGCCTGACATCACCTTTGCATGCCGATCCCGCAAGTTGGACTACTGGTCCGTTCGATATGCCCGAAAGTGCGATTTTCGACGTGACACATGATCGTATCATCGTCAGCGTGATCCAAGGGCACCCCGGCCAAGCGGACGGGAGCGGGCACTTGGCCCTGCTGTCGCCGGATGGCGAGATTTCGGAGCCAAGCTGGATCACAGGGCTGAACGCGCCAAAGGGCATGGCGATTGTCCGGGACACGCTTCTTGTCGCCGACCTCACACGTTTGCACGAGATCGACCTGCCAACAGGAACCCTTCTGCGCAGCCTAGAGGTCGATGGTGCGGTGTTTCTCAACGACATCACGTCCGATGGCGAACAGGCCTACGTCAGCGACTTCATAGGCAATCGTATCTGGCACTATCAGGCAGGCGACATAACCGTCTGGCTTGAAGACGAGGCACTGGCGCATCCGAATGGCCTTTACCTGGACGAAGAGAGGCTTGTCGTTGGGTCTTGGGGACAAGGGATGCGCGACGATTTTTCTACGGAGGTACCCGGCTCTTTGCTCGCGGTCGATCTTGAGACTCAAGCGATCAGCACCATTGTCCCGAGTCTTGGAAACCTCGACGGCGTTGTGCGGATCGGCAATGTGCTTCTGGTCAGTGACTGGATGACGGGGCAGCTCTTCGAGGTCGGGGCGGATAGTGCTCATACGGTCGTGGCCGAGTATCCTGCCGGGCTTGCGGATATTGCGGCATACGGCAACACGCTGGTTCTTCCTTCCATGTTGGAAGGCAATGTGTCAGCGCGAGCCTACCCCTGAGACTTGAGAGGATGAGCGACATGGAAAATCCCTATGAGCGGGGCAAGGCACTGGCTGAAAGGCATAACCCCGGTTTGGAAGAGGCCCTAGAGGCGCGTTACGGCGCGCTTCTACCTGGAATGCCGCAGGACCTGATCAGTTTCGTTTACGGGCAGCACTATGATCGGTCAGGACTGTCCCTTCGTGATCGCAGCCTTGCGACGATCTCCGCTCTTACCGCTTTGGGCGGACAGACAGCTCCTCAACTTCGCATTCACATTGAGGGAGGGCTGAAGGCTGGTCTTACCCAAACGGAAATCGCGGAAGCGATCTGGCAAATGGCATTATATGGTGGCTTTCCCGCCGCCATCAATGCGCTCAACGTAGCGTTGGAGGTTTTCAAGGAACGTGGCGAGACTGGACAATAACCCCATGCCAAAATACCCCGGCCAAAAAACGGTCGATACAGGTGAAAAACTCAGGCTACATCGAGTGAACTCTCCCAACAGCATTGCCAAAGCGGGCAGCAGCGCCTATGCACGGTGTGGCAGGAGACCAGTCATGAATCTCAACACTCTTTATTTTTTGAACGCGAGGTGCATGGTCCGATAGCGGTTTCCATATCCGTTGCCATGCGCCCCCGAGCCCTTCGGGGGCTTTTTTGTTTTTAGGCATTTGATCCCAGATGGCGCAGACCACCCCCGGACAATTCCCAAGGAAAGACGTTACAGCCCATGCAATTGTCTCACCCCCGCACAGCCCCGGCCCTGATGGCACTGGGCGCGTTCTTTCTGGTCGCCAACGACACCTTCGTGAAGCTTTATGCGAGTCACCTGCCCACAAATCAGATCATCGCCGTCCGATCCCTGGCCACCGTGGCTTGCTGTGTCCTGATCCTGAGGTATCGGCGAACGCCGCTTCCCAGCCTGCGTAACCGTGATCTCTTTATCAGGACCGGGTTCACGATCGCCAATGTCTACTTCTTCGTCGTTGCGCTGGTTTCCTTGCCGTTTTCGCTGGCGGTCTTCATTGACCTGACCAACATCCTGTTTGTGGCGCTTCTGGCCCCAATAGTTCTGTCGGAGCGTCTGACCCTCGGAAAACTGGTCGCGGTGGCCATCGGCATGCTGGGAGCGGGTATTATGCTGTCGGTTCAAGCCGTCGCCTCGGGATGGTACATCATTTTCCCGCTGCTGAGCGCATTGATGGGGGGCGGTCGCGAGTTGTGGACAAGAAAGCTGGGGCCTGAATTCAGCGCTGTTGCACTGACGCTCTACGCATCAATCGGGATGGTGCTCGTGGGTGCATGCCTTGGAGTTGGCGAATGGAAATTTGACGATGCCCCGGCGCTTGTGGCCGTGCTTGCAGCTGGCCTATGCCACGGCGTCGCCATGCTGTTGATCACGACTGCGCTCCAATGGGGCGAGGCCTCATTTGTTGCCCCCTTCCGGCTGACATCGCTGCTCTGGGCGGCAATTGTCGCTTGGGTGGTCTTTGGAGAGTCCTTCTCGACCACGCAAATGCTTGGGGGCAATTTAATCATTTTCGCCCTGCTCGTGCTCACACTTTCACCGAAGGGCAACCGGCATTAACTTCATGGCGTTTTTTAGGCCTCTTTTTGACAACCGAACGTTTGTTCACGCCGCAGCATTCAGAAGTCTGGGCTCTTCCTAGTGTTTCGTTACACCAAGCGCGAATGGCAGGTCCCCGAGACAGAGACCTTTCACTTGATCAGGCTTGGACTGACAGAAGGCGGACAAAGTGAGATTTCGCTGCGGCTGCGCCAATGCCCGGGTTGGGTTTTTGCGCCCAAATGGTTTGTCTATTTGCGCTAAGCAAACGGGGGTTTGTTCAATTAGTTCCCGTTACTTATTTGGTGTCGAAACAGACCCCCTGCAAAGAAATCCGAGCCGCCCGGCGAAGATCGTCAGACGGCTCACTGCCAATCGTGATATGTAGATCGGTTCCCGGCTATTGTGTTGCCTTCGCCAGCCCAAAAAGACTGCGTTGGCGGTTGGGTGATGATGCCAGGACGGCTTCGTACGCTGCTGCCGCACCGCCCGCATCGCCGGTTGCCATCAACAAATCACCCAGAAGTTCGCGCGCAGGTAAGACGTGGCCGGGTGTAACCGGGGCCTTGCCGACCCTGTCTTCGACATCCGCGGCCTCGTGCATGAGCGTTATCGCGGCCTCGCTATTGCCGTCTGCGTATGCGACCCAGGCCTCAATCCCTTTGGTCTGAGCATCGAGAAGGGCGAGCCAGTAGCCCATCTCACGCTCCTTCATCACTGCACCAAGGCTGGCCAGTTCGGAAAGTGCTTCCTGTGCGAGAGCATCGTCACCGGAACGTGCTGCACCGATCCCGATGGCAAACCAGCGGATTGCAACCGCTTGAGGATACCGTTCCCAACTGACCGCCTCGTGCAGTGACCGGGACAAACCAGCAGCGGCGGCCCAGTCATCCTGTTCCAGCGGAATGCGCGCAGGCGCTGCGGCGGCGGCATAGGCCGTGCCAAAGATGTTTTCCAGATTGGCATGGGATTCCATATCGGCCAGCATCGCCGCTGCCTGATCGGCTTGTCCCAGTTGCAGATGCGCATAAACGGCATAATCGACAGCATGCGGATAGTGATCAACGATGACATCAGCATCCGACTGGGCAAGAACAGCATTTGCGCTACGGACGTTGAGCGCGATCGACTCCTCCCAAAGCCCAAGCCTGGTAAAGATATGGGTTGGCATATGCAGCGCATGCGGAACTTCCGGTGCCATCTCCAGATATCCACGAGATACTTCCAGACCGCGCTCGGCCAGGGCCGGGTGATCATAGGCGTGGATGGAGTAATGGTAGGCCCCGGGATGGCGCGGTGCATCCGCGCGGAGCGCATCCGTCCGCGCACCTGCCTCGATTAGATCAGGTACCGCGTCCGGTCCTTTCGGTGCGACGGTCATCTGCGCCAATGAAGCGAATGCCTGTGCTTCATGGTCGTTCGGAAAGATATCGAGAGCAGAACGCTGTGCGGCAGCCCATGCCGCAAGCCTTGCGCGATAGGGAACATCCTCACCCTCATAGAATGCCAGCACGGCCTTGATGAACGCCGCCTCGCGTGCTGAGCCGTGATCCATTGCAGCAAGCGCTTCGGCGGCGGCGCGGCCCGCGGCGGTTTCCTCGGGCGTCGGGCCACCGGGCCAGAGCGGGTGGAACTTCGTCATCGCGATACCCCACTGTGCCATTGCACAATCGGGATCGGCCGCGACTGATTGCTCGAATGCCTTGGCCGACTGACGGTACATCATATGGTGGAGCAACAGCAGACCGGTCTCAAACGCGGCCTCGCCAGCTTCGGTGCAACTGGTTTCAAAATTCACCTCTCCGAGATTCGCGTTCTGATCCTGTGCAATGGCTCCACCGGCTGCGCCGATCAGAAAGAGGGTCAACACCTTGGTCGAAAATTTCATGGATCATCCTCCCTTGATTGATTGGGCTGTTCACCCCGTGTCAGGTTCACAGCGGGAAATTGATTTTCGCGCGGCTCGCCGTCTAATATGTTGTAAATGGGAGCTAAGATTGTGCGTTTCGGCAAACGAAGAGTTTTGAAATCTTCTGAAATCGACCTGGGAACGGCGATCATAGATCGGTCATCCGGGCGCATTTTCAATCTCGATGGTGAGGAAGTCGAATTGCGGCATCAGTCCCGAGAGGTCCTTGCCGTTCTGTCTGACCATCCGAGCGAAACGGTTACGCGTGAAATGTTGATCGGCGAGGTTTGGTCAGGTCGTGCCGTTGCAGATGACAGCGTGGCGCAATGTATTGCCGAAATCAGGCGTGTTCTGGGCGATACCGATAAGCGCATCGTTGAAACTGTTCCGCGCGAGGGATACCGGCTGATCCTGCCCGAACCCGACGTTGCAGTGTCAGGAAAGTTTCGGTTTGGCCCTCTGTCAGTTATAGCCTTCCTCGTGGCGGCGGCCAGCGCAATCGCCTTTGTCGTGTTGCGCCCGGTTGCACCTTCCGAACCGCCGGTGATCGTGGTTCTGCCCTTCGAAGATTTCAGCGCAGCCCCGCATCAGGGCCATCTGAGCGACGCGGTGGCTGAGAGTATCATCACGAATCTGGCACGCTATTCACCGCAGTTAACGGTGATTTCACGCCGCTCCAGCTTCCAGTTTCGCAGTACAAATCTGGGTGTCCTGGAAATTGCGGAGCAGCTTGGTGCCGATTTTATCCTTGAAGGCAGCCAGCAATACGATGGATCGCGACTACGGATCACCGCGCAATTGATCGACGGCACGTCCGAGGCCCATATCTGGGCTGATGAGATTGATGTGCCTCTGGGTGCCTTGCTGGAAACGAACAGCAAGATCAGCCGGAGAATCGCCAATGCCGTCGGGGTCAAGGTGGTCGATACAGCCGAAACAAGCATAACTTCCGGTGACGTCAGCGCGTTGCTGATTTCCAACGCTGCACAAAGCCGGATCATGCGAAACTTCACACGCGAAAACCTGTTGAAGAACATTGAAGAGCAGGAGGAGTCGATCAGAATGTACCCCGATTCCGCCTGGGGTCACCTCGGTCAGGCGCTTTCGCTGCGCATCGGGTTGCGCTACGGATGGATTGAAGGCGACGAGGAGGCGACACGCAAACGGATGTACGACCTCGCCCGTAGAAGCGTTGAACTCGATCCGAACAATTTCTTCACCTTTCACGCGCTTGGCCGCGCGCTGATGTTCAACCGTGATGTCGAGGCTGCAATTATCGCCTTTCAGCGCGGGCTCGAGTTGAACCCTTCGTCATCAATTGTTGCCATGGGGCTGGCTACAGCTCTGACTAATGTAGGTAGAACAGAAGATGCCTTGGAAACGATCGAAGCGCTCGAACTTATCGACCCACTTTATGGACGTAACGTTCAGTGGGTAAAGGCCAAAGCTATGTGGCAAATGGAGGAATGCGACCAGGCATTGGAGGCTTTTCGGTCGGTGCCTTCCATGCCCGTGGCGGCCAACAAGGTTCTTGCGGCGATCCACTCTTGCCTGGGTGATCATGAAAAGGGTCGCGAAGCGATGACGGAGTACCTTGCAGAAAACCCGACCTGGACTGTGTCGAAGGAACGGGACATCAATACCGGCATGTGGACTGCCCCGGGAGCGCTCGATCGCTGGCTGGTCGCTATGGAAGCGACAGGCATGCCACAGCATTGAACGGGCCACGCGATCCACCGCCAAGCCGCCATTCGTGCGTTGCGCAGCATCCGGTAGTTTGGGCTCATTCCGGACCTCGGTGCCATTGCAGCACAGTTCCCTGCTTCGCTGTTAGCTCATTGGGTAGAACGGCCCAATCCTGACGTTCAGTACAGTGTCGCGATGCTGTGGTCGCAGCCCGCTTTCCAGACATTCGCTGCGCCCGCGAGTTAACTGACCTGCTCGAACTTACCCACTGCGGACAAAGCAGTCGCTACATTTATGGTCGGTCAAGGGTTTTTTGGGCTTAAGCTGTACCGTCGGAAATTAATCGGCTTTGGGCTACAACGCGCTCAAAGCGGGCCTTCACGTAAGAGACATCAATTGCATAGGTCCGTTGTCCACTATTAGTTTGGGGCTTCATTTCGTTGTCGTAATATGTATCCGAAGAAATCGACGAAAGGGTTTCGATGTTGCTTGGTAGTGCTGACTCCCGGCAGCGCCTATTGTTCATAATCAGAAACAGAATTTAACGGCAGGAGGGTCGAGTGCATAGCATCTCTGATCGAAGTATGTTCGCCACCAAAGTGGCTGAAGAAGCAGGCGCGTTGGCTATTAGATATTTTGGAAATAGAGACACTCTGGTGGTGGACGCAAAGGGTGCTCAGGATTGGGTCAGCGAAGCCGACCGGAATGTCGAGACGTATGTTCGAGAAAAAATAACCGAGGCCTATCCCGATGACGGAATCTTCGGAGAGGAGCATGATGCGAAATCAGGGTCCAGCGGGTTTGACTGGGTGATCGACCCAATTGACGGCACCACGAACTTCGTAAACGGCATTCCGGCGTGGACGATCGTCCTGGCGGTTGTTGCAGAGGGACAAACACAAATCGGTGTCATTCACGAGCCGAACGTGGCTGAGACCTATGTCGCCATGCGGGGGGCGGGAGCAACGCTCAACGGGCAGCCAATGCAGGTCGCATCAGGCGTCGATATGGCAAGCGGGACCGTCTCGGTCGGATATTCGAACCGCATCGAAGCGGCAAAGGTGATCCCAATCATTTCAGCCATCATCGAACGCGGGGCCATGTATCATCGCAATGCAAGCGGCGCGCTGTCGCTTGCCTATGTCGCGGCAGGCCGGCTGTTGGGGTACGTCGAAGAGCATATGAACGCGTGGGACTGTCTTGCCGGTCAACTGTTGATCGCAGAGGCCGGTGGTGTCGTCGAAGAACAGGACGCCAATGAAATGATCCGCAATGGTGGCCGCGTCATTGCCGGTACGCCAAAGATCTTTGATGATCTCAAAGCAATTTGCGAGAAGGCATGGCACGTCTGATTTGCGTCAGGCGATAGCACGCCAGCCGGGGCTACAGCACAGCGTGTCCAAATCAGCGCTCCAGAAATGCCCCTGCCCAGGCTGGTCGTGCTGGCGATCAATCCGCACTCCCGAGAGATGACACCAGAGCAGCGTCCCAACCGCGCCATGGGTTACGATGGCAAGATCACCACCTTCGTGCGCGTCCATGATTGACGTGACTGCCCCGACAATCCGGGCCTGAGCATCTGTCGCGGTTTCCCAGCCGCGAAAGCTCACGTCGGGTGCAGCGAAGAATGCATCGGCGGCGGCTTCGAACTGGTGCGGTGGCAAGAAACCGGTGGCACTGCGGTCGTTTTCGCCCAGCGCCGGGTTTACCTTCACCTCAAGGCCGTGCGGTTTGGCCAGGATCGCAGCTGTCTGTTCTGCCTTGCGTTCGGTGCTGGACCAGATGGCGCTGACCGAGGCCATGATCGGCGCATTTGCAAATGCTTCGGCCCGGGTGCGGCCCACCTCACTCAGTTCCCAGTTGGTGATTGCGATCTCTGGGTTCACGACCACTTCCGGGTGCGAAATGATAACGAGTTTCGGCAATGTCAGCCCTTTGGCAGCAAAACCGGTCCCCGGTCTGCAAAGGCCATTTTGACGTCAGCGCCCGGCTGCAACGGGTCATCTGCGTCGTCCTGCACGGCAAACACCTGTCCGAATGCGCCGGTCAGCGTGTATTCCATGCGCACGCCGACATAGGTAGCCTTGGAGACTTTTGCCGGAATGCCGGTTTCGTATCCGATTAGGACGCGGGACGGACGCACCGCCAGCGTTGCCGGACCCACGGGCAAATCGCGAGAGGGCAAGCTGTGGCGGTGTCCTTCGATGTCGATTGTCGCCTGATCGCCATCGACTTCGACGATTTTGCACTCGATCAGGTTCGCTTCACCGATGAAGTCAGCCACGAAGCGGTCGATTGGCGCGTCATAGAGTTGTCGCGGGGTCCCGATCTGGGCGATGGCGGCGTTACGCATGACGACGATTTCGTCGGACACGGCAAGCGCTTCTTCTTGATCGTGGGTTACATAGACAACCGTCAGTCCGAGGTCCCGCTGAATGGAGCGAATGTCTTCGCGCACCTGTCGGCGCAGTTTGGCATCGAGGTTCGACAGGGGTTCGTCAAAGAGCAGCACCTGCGGTTCCAGCACCAGCGCGCGGGCGACTGCGACACGTTGTTGCTGGCCTCCTGACAGCTCGCTAGGCAAACGGTTGTCGAAGCCTTTGAGGCCCACCAGTTCCAACCCGTTGAGCGCGCGCGATCTGGCCTCGCTCTTATCAAAGCCTGAGAATGTCAAACCGTACATCACGTTTTCCAGCACGCTCATATGTGGGAACAGGGCGTAAGACTGAAACACCATAGACACATCGCGATCAGTCGCGGGCAGCTTGGTCACGTCGCGATCGCCAATCACGATCCGGCCCGAGCTGGCCATCTCCAGACCGGCAATCATGCGCAGCGTCGTCGTTTTGCCGCAGCCCGATGGTCCCAGGAGCGTCACCAGTTTACCTGCTTCCACATGCAGGTCGATGTTGTCGACGGCCACGACATCTTTGCCAAATACTTTTGTCACTCCTTCGAACCGAACCGGCGCGGCTTTACTAGCAATGTTGGTATCCGTCATGTCGTTCTTTCCGCTCCGATCTGGGTGCGCCGTCCGATCTGCACGCGGCCCACGAGGAATTGCAAAAGCCCTACAGATGCCAGCATCACGAAGATCAGCGTGGTGGAATAGGCGATGGCAAGGCCGTAATCATTGTTCTCGACGCGCCCGATGATGTAGCTGGTCGCCATGTCGTATTCGGCCGATACCAGAAAAATGACTGCCGAGATCGCGGTCATCGCGCGGACAAAACTGTAGACGAGTGCCGCTAGGATGGCGGGCTTGAGCAGGGGCAGGATCACGCGTCGGAACGTCTGCCACGAGTTTGCGCCCAGCGTCAGCGAGGATTCATCAAGCGACCCGTCCAGTTGCGACATGGATGCGATACCCGCACGCACGCCAACGGGCATGTTGCGGAAAATGAAGCTGATCACGAGGATCACACCGGTGCCTGTGATTTCGATCGGGGGAACGTTGAAAGCCAGGATGTAGCTGACCCCGATGACGGTACCGGGAATGGCAAAGGACAGCATCGTTCCGAATTCGAAGGCGTTCTTTCCGGCGAAATTTTGGCGCGTGAGCAAGTAGGCGGTCACCAGTCCTACAGCTGCCGTCAGTGGAGCCGCTATGGCCGCAATGCTGATGGTGGTCCAGAAACTGTCCCATGCAGCACCCGTCCAGCGGATGCCTTCCTCTTCAATGCGCACTGAGAAGGCGGTGACATAGTGTTTGAAGGTGAGCGTGTTGTTGACGCCCCAAAGCTCAACGACGCTGCCGTAAATGATCATGCCGTACACAACCGCTGTAAACAGCGCCCAGATGGTCGCGATGGCTAGCACGGGTATTGCCAGCCCATTGGGCATCAGCGGATGCACGCCGGCGTCCCCCTTGCCGGAAACGGTGGTGTAGCTTTTCTTACCGAGCCAGGCGCGCTGCGCGTAAAAGGCAGACAGCGTGAAGAAGAGCAGTACCATGGCCAGCACGGCGGCCCGACCCTGATCATATTGCGCGCCGACGATGGCAAAGAAAATCTCGGTCGACAGAACGTCAAAATTACCGCCTAGAACAAGCGGGTTGCCGAAGTCGGCCATGCTTTCGATGAAACCGAGCAGAAAGGCATTCGCCAGACCGGGTCTCATCAGGGGCAGCGACACCGTTCGGAAGGTTTGCCACCTATTGGCGCGCAACGTTTGGGCGGCTTCCTCCATCGACGGCGATACGCCTTCGACAACACCGATCAGCACCAGAAATGCGATGGGGGTGAAGGCCAGCGTCTGTGCGATCAGGACACCCGGCATTCCATAGAGCCACCGCGACGGTTGCACGCCAAAAAGATCGGCAAAAAAGACTGTGACCGACCCGGATAAACCGAAGAGTAGGATCAAGGCCAGCCCGATTACGAAGGGGGGCGTGATGATTGGCAAAACCGTCAGCGCGCGCATCCCGCGCTTGAACCGAAACCCTGACCTGGTGACCACAAGTGCAAAACAAAGTCCCAGAACCGTGGTGATCAGGCCGACGAGAATGGCCAAAAAGAGGGAGTTCCACGCGGCGCCGCATTTCGCACCCCAAAAACACCCCAATCCCCAAAGACGGTCATCAAAGAATTTCGAGGCAAATACAGATACCGAATAGGCGCCGTCTTCGGTCACAAAGGCCGAAAACAGCATGTTGGCAATTGGAAAGAACACGAAGGCGGTGACGATTGTTATGACGCCGCCGATCGCGCTGACGACAAACACATCGCCGTTGACTGCACCGCGCGCCGCGATGCCCTGCGTGAGCAGGAACAGGAAGGCAGACGCACAGAGCATCGCGCCATACCCCATGCCGAACTGTCGGATTTTTGGCTCGCCAAACAGGGCCTTGAGCCAGTCGAAGTTGAAGCCGCGAATGCCGATCCCGAAGCCTTGCGCAATCAGCCAGCCAAAGCCCAGTGCACCCGCGAGTATCAGTGTCTTAGCGTAGATCGGATCAGATTTAGGTTTCCCCAGCACCAGAATCGGCAATGCCAGCGGGATCAGCAAGGGTGCAAGCCAGAGCTTTTCACCCTGCCCGATCAGAAACAGAGCGGGCGCAAAATCTTCATCAAACGGATAGCCACTAAAGAGCCATTGAAATGACCAAAGGCCATCCTCAACCATGTACCATGGCAGCAGGACGTAGCCGACCCACCCGACAAAGATCCAGAAGATCAATACCGGGTGGGTCCTGGTTTTTGCAGTGTCAGCCACTTACTGCGGCAGCACCGAAACGTCTTCGTCCCACTTTTGCAGCAGACGCTTGCGCTCATCAGAGGAGCCGTACTTTTTGAAGTCATAGTCGATCAGCTTGATCTGGCTCATATCCGGGGCGCTTTCAGATGTTTGCGCACCCTTGTTGGATGGGACCTGGAAGGCATTGACTTCAAGCGCGAGGTTCTGCGCTTCGGCACTCAGCGCCCAGTCGTAGAACTTCTTGGCTTCTTCTTCGTTGCGAGCGCCTTCAATGATCGACATCGAACCGATCTCGTAACCAGTGCCCTCGCACGGGGCGACAACCTTTACAGGGAAGCCCGACACCGCCTGCTTGACCGCGTCATGCATGAAGACAATGCCGATCGTGTTCTCGCCACGACCCGCGGCCTTGATGGGTGCTGAACCGGATTTCGTGTACTGATTTATGTTGGCGTGAAGGCCTTTCATGAACTCAAACCCCTCGTCCTCGCCAAAGATCTGCACCATCGACGCCAGCGTGGTGTAGGCAGTTCCGGACGAATTCGGGTTCGCCATCTGAACGTGCCCTTTATATTCCGGCTTGAGCAGGTCCTTCCAGCAGGCGGGTTCAGGCAGGTTGTTGGCTGCCAGGAGGTCAGAGTTGTAGCCATAGCCCAACGCACCCGAATAGATACCGATGGTCTTGTTGCCAGCACTTTCGGCCTGTGAAATTGCCCAGTCATGCAACTGGTCACGCATGGGCGAGACATATTCCATAGTTAAACCTTCTTCGGCCGCTTGAAGGTGCGGGTCACCCGTGCCGCCCCACCAGACATCTCCTTTTGGGTTTGAGCTTTCCGCACGGATTTGCGCAAAGGTCTCGCCAGAGGATTTGCGAGTCATGTTCACGTCAATGCCGGTGGCGTCCTCGAAGCTGCGCGCCATCAGCTGGCACCAGTCTTCCTGCGCCGAACAGTAGAATGTCAGCTTGTCGGCTTGCGCAGCACCCATGGAAGCGGCGAATGCGATCAGTGAGCCAGCAAGTGTGTTTGTCAGTTCTTTCAAAATCTTTCCTCCCATAATTATCCAGCTGCCAGCTTTGAGCCGGGAACTGTCATGTCACCTGTGAGGGCGGCCACGCTTAAGTGTGGCATCTTCTGATTTCACCAGTCTCGGTACGGCTTTTCCCCTTTGCGACTATGTAAGTCTGACCACTCTAACGCTTGTTTCGCAAGGATTTTTGCAGAGCGACAATATCAGTGCGATCCAAACGGAGCACTTTTGCGAACATTATTCAAAGGAAGATCGCAAGCTCATCCATAGCCTTCGAATGCGCGGAACTTGATACTTGCGCCAATTGGCGAATGTGTTCTGGGCAATCAGATTGTCTAGCGGTAATACAGATTTTGCAGCGAATGTTGAAAGCTAGCTTCCGATTTTGACCCCACTTGTGATGTGTGGGTTCACGCAGTCAATGCGCTCTCATCGCCCTGCATGACCAAGGAAACTTACCCTGCGAACGTCAACAATGGGCTCATTCCGGACCTCGGTGCCGTTGCAGCACAGGCCCCTACCCCGCCGTCAGCTGAACGCGTAGACGGCCCTTTCCGGACCTTATTAGACCAACACTAGTTTTGAATTTGGCCCACACGCGATTTTAGCCATTGAGGATTTTAGCCATTGAGAATGTAGGGACGCAGTCTTTACGTTGGCGCTACAGCATTCCGTACTTTTACTTGACAAAATCAAGCAGCTCCATATTACTTGAATTTGTCAAGTAAATGGAATTGCAGAATGGATCACATCTCGACAATTCGCGCCTTCAATCGGTTCTACACACAGAGAATGGGTTTGTTCTCCCCCGACTACGGCGGTAGTGGAATGAACCTCACAGAACTGCGGGTTTTCTATGAGATCGGAGTGCAAAATGGCTCAACTGCCCGGTTGATCGCCAATGCCCTGGACCTCGACGAAGGCTATGTCAGTCGTATCTTGAAGAACTTTGAGCGATCCGGATGGATTCTAAGAAAACCTTCTGAACATGATGCACGGCAAAAGGAACTTCATCTTACTGAATCTGGGCACCAGAAGTTTAGCGAGCTTGTCGACCGGATGGCGCTTGAGGTCCACAAGCGATTGGATGGGGCAGATGCAGGGCGCGTCGCCCGGGCTTTGGAGCAGGCGGTGAGATCATTTGACCTGCCGGGTCCAGTCGAATTTCGCGATTTAACCCCAGGCGACGCCGGATGGGTCGTCAATCGGCACGCCGAGACCTATTACACAGATTATAAATTTGATTACCGCATGGAGATGCTCGTCATGCAGATCCTTGCGGCTTTTTTGCCGATCCAAGGCATTGATGGAAACCGCGCCTTTATTGCTCATAGCGGCGAGACGCGGCTTGGATCAATTTTTTGCATGAATACAGAAGAACCCGGCGTCGCGAAACTGCGATTATTCTTTCTGGAACCCGAGGCCCGCGGAATGGGCTTGGGCAAGCGTTTGATGACGATCTGTCTGAATCACGCGCGTGCATCAGGGTTCAAACGCATGACGTTAATGACCCACGAGACACAGATAGTCGCACGCGCGCTCTACGCTAGATTCGGATTCACTTTGACAGAGCGCGTTTCCGGGTATCACTTTGGTAGTGAGAGCGTGCAAGAAACCTGGGACCTCACACTTTGATCTCACAACTGTGCTTTGCGCTCAGTGCGGCCGCGCATAAACGACCAGACATTCGCTGCGCGGCGTCGTATGAGCAAAATGAGCTCGGTGCGGTCCTTGGAGCAGTGCCAGCACGTAGGCACGGCAAACCTACGCTCGGATAGTGACGGCCCAATCCGGACATTCACTAGCCAGTCGGTGTGCTGCAGACGCAGCCCGCTTTGCGGTCATTCGCTGCATCTGCAAATTCGAGCCGCCAGCAAACTGGTAAAATGCGGACGAAGCCGCCGTTCGACGCAGCTGAGCCAATGGCGGCTTTGATGAAAGCGCCCAGAGAAAAACAGCGGATTCTGACCGAGTTCTACGCCATGCAAGACCAGCGACGCCGCCCCAGGAGAAACTTCGTTAAAGACGTCACGATTCTGGACGGCTCTAGACTAGCTCGTGCCGCGCACAACCGCTGCTTTGTGCATCAAAGCCGATACACCAAGACCACCTCGACTGCATAGGACGGCTCCAGGGGCCGCATTGACAGAATTCTGCGTCGCAGCGAAGTTTTGATCTGACGAATAAAAGGACTGCAGTTGTCCCGATGATGCCAGAACTTCTAGCAACCACATTTGTCGCAGGACTCTTGTATGTGTTCATTCCTGGACCTGCCACCTTGGCGGCACTCAGTCTTTCTGCTGGCCCGGGGCGTTCGGCCTGTGCGGCCTTTCTAGGATGTCATCTGCTTGGCGATCTAGCTTGGACGATACTCGCAATCTCAGCGATTATTGGGGTGTCTCAGATGGGTCCGATGCTCTTTGATATCTTGGGCATCGTTTGTGGTGCCTATCTCATTTGGCTTGGATGGAAGGCGCTCGTATCCCAGGGGGCAAAGGCTAGTGCCATCGTTCAGATTCCGTGGCGATCAGGGCTGATCTTCGGCTTTACGAATCCGAAGGCCTATCCCTTCGCGCTCGCGATGTTTACGGCTGTCTTTGCCCGATTTGAGGACGCGATGACTTTCCAGAACGCGATACCGTTGGTTCTTGCCGCTTTTCTGGGTTTCTGCGTGGCAACCATCGGGGTCATCTTCTGGACGGGATTGCCTGTTACTCGGCGTGTTTTCTCACGCCATAGCACGTTGATCGCGCGCGCTATCGGCCTCGTGTTCATCGCGGCTGGAACAAAGTCGATAGCCGGATCAGTCAACAGCATCCGCCTTCGAGCATAGACAGATGGAGAAGACTCAAGGAGCTAGCTTCGCCCCCGCCCGCGTTTGCCGCGAGGCAGAAGCCTGCAAATCAGGGGGAGTCTTCCAACCGTTTCTGCTGTTCGGACGTAAACAGTTTAGCCTCACTGCGCAGCCAGGTCACAACCCGTGGCGTCGGAGCAGTGGAGCGCCCGCGCCGCACGAGCAGGTGATAGTTTCGGCTTTCAAGTATCGGTCCCGGGATGCGTTCAAGCCGCCCATCCTGTAGGAACCGTTCAGCGCTTACATCGTCACCCACGGCGATCCCAAGCCCCCGCGCGGCGGCTTCAATGGGCATGTCACAGCGACTGAAGGTGAGATGTTTCGCGGATTCAGGGAATTCTATTCCAGCCAGCTCGTAAAGCGTGCGCCACCAGCTGTCATCACGCTCGTGCAGCAACCGGTGCCTGACTGTCTCGTCCAGCGTTGACACACCCAATGCGGGTGCTGCGACCGCGAACAGATCGGGGCGCAGAAACGTGCTCCGTTTGTAGCCATTGAACTCCAAAGCCCCCCAGGTGATCGCAATGTCAGTGTCCGCCGGAAGGCTGCGCGGCGTATCGCTATGCGTGCGCAGGTTCAGATGGACACCCAACTCATCGAGAATTGCGGGCGTCAGGCGCGGTAGAAACCACTGACGGCAAAACTCAGCATCAAGATCAATGGAGACGCGCGGCTCGGAGGAGGTTGGGATCACACCGGGTGGCGCAAGGAGAGCAAAACCTTCTGAGACGCGCCGCCCATATCGTTCGCCTTCTTCAGTCAAGGCAACGGCACGATGTCCCCGGTGGAACAAAACAATGCCAAGCTCGGCCTCCAGCTTGCGCACCTGAGCACTGATCGCGGCAGGGGATACTCCCAGCTCTTCAGCGGCCTGCGAGAAGCTGCTGTGCCGGGCTGCCGCTTCGAAAGCCCGCAGACCGCTGAGGTTTGGGTAGTCAGACATAGGGAATCCGGGACAACCCGAAAAAGCACGCCGAGCAGAGGGAAGAACTCGAAAAACTCCTAGGTGGGGTCGATTCTGGCTCGGGGCAGAATCGTATCATAAGGTATTCCCCGCTTTCGCTCCCTACTACGTGGGTTGGTAAGATACGAAATGAGACAGGTGCAAAAGGCAGAGCAGTCGTTGTCTGCTCAATCTACAGCACGGTCGTCAAGTATTTCTTATGAGACGGCTCGCAAGGCGGCCCTTCCCAATTTGCCAGCAAGGAAATCCGCTGCGAGAGAAACATGTGCCTCGCATGCTCCTGAATTATGAACAGATATCACGACTTCAGACAGTCTCGGAAAGCCCGCTTGCCCGTCAATAATCCTGAGACCGCTAGGTATGACAGAAGCTTCCATCACAGATACTGACGAGCCGTCCAGAAGGGCCTTTTCCATCAATCCTATGCTGCGAGTTGAATAGGCGACGCGCCACGGGCGGTCGATGCATTTCAATGCGTCCAAGGCAATTTCTCTGCACACACAGCCTGCCGGGAAGAGAACAAGGGAGAGTGGCGCATCAGGATCATCAATGAAATCAGGGGCGGCGACCCAATGAAGCGGTTCATGTCGTGCGATCCGCCCCCCGACGGCCTCGGGACGGTGCGTGGCGACGACCACATCAAGCTGTCCCTGTCTCATCAATGGCAGCAGGTCGCTGGCATTGTCACATGTGACTTCAAACTGCAACCGAGGGTGTTCTTTTCTTAACGCCGACAATAGAGGCGGCAGCAGGTAAGTTGCGTAATCATCAGGTGCTCCGATCCTGATCAGCCCTTCTGCTTCGGGGCGCTGGAGATGCGATAATGCCTCGTCATTTGTGGTCAGAATACGGTTTGCATAAACCAGTAACGCCTCGCCGGTTTGCGTGATGGTCACGGACTGACGGCTGCGTTCAAAAAGGCGCTTCTCCACAATCTCTTCGAGACGTTTGATCTGAAGGCTGACCGCAGACTGTGTACGCCCAATTGCGTGCGCAGCTTGGGTAAAATTGCGATGGGCTGCGACAGCGACGAAGGATCGCAGCAGGTCGATTTCGAGGTCGCGTTTCATAGCTCAAGATTTACATATCTCATCATGATAAACAATATTATTCGTTTCTATGATCAACGATCTGAAGCTACGGTCATCATGGGAGGCCCATGCAATGCTCGGTTTGTTTGCTCAATCAATGTTCGTAGCCACACGTGTCGAACCGTGGACCAACGCAGCCACAGGGTTCGATTGGCATTCATCACCAGGCCCAAGGGGAGACCAAAACAGAAAAGAGAGTGGAACCACAACATGCAAAGCATCGACATCAGCAACCTCAAAACACGGACAGGTACGGTCGAACGTGTCTGGCAGATTGAAATTCAGGCGACACCTGAAGACGTAGACAAGATTATTGACAATGTGATGAAGGTCGATCCGCTGATCTACGGCCGATACAAGCGTAATGCCTTTGTGAGTGCCACAGGCAGCGAAACCTACCTGCCGGAAGAAAACTCAACCAGCGCCGTGCACCTGGGAGCTGCAAACAAAGTTCAAACGTTTCCAAGTGTTCTGATCATCATTTCGATAGAGCAAAACTCTGAAACCTTAGAACGTGTTCTGGATGCGATACGCGATGTTCACCATTACGAAGAGCCGCTGATCTTCATCAAAGATTGTTGGGCCAGTCGCGCCAGTTATGACCCGCTCAACTCGAACCCCAATCGTTGGTGGAATCGCGACAAAGCCAGTGCGGGCACGTGACACTCAAATAAGCGCGTCGGATCATCGTGCTTGGCGATGTCGTTTCATAATGTCGAGTACAGTGTTCTTTGAAATGCCTAGATCGCGGGCGATCCAGCGGTAGGATCGCCCATCGGCAACGGCCTGTATGACTTGCGGCGTGAGCTTGTCGGATTTTGGTCGCTGGCCAGGCTGTCGTCCGAGCTTTTTGCCACGTGCACGGGCGGCTGCAAGGCCGGACTTTACTCGTTCACTAAGCAAGTCTCGTTCAAACTGTGCGATCCCCGCCAGCATTGTCGCCATCATCCGGCCATGTGGTGTATCCAACTCGAATGTCATGCCGCTCATGGCAACCACCGAGACTTTCCACCCGGAGAGTTGATCCAGCGTTTCCAGTAAGTCCTTCGTTGAACGACCCCATCGAGACAGTTCCGTGACGAGGATGGCGTCTATCTGGCGGGCCTGAGCAAGCTTCATGATCTTATTGCGCGCTGCCCGATTGGCTTTGGTGCCCGATGCGGTTTCCTTGAAGATGTTCACCACCTCGTATTCGCCCCGTTCGGCAAATGCGGTCAGCTCCGAAACCTGCCGTTCACAGGATTGGTCCGAGGTAGAAACCCGAGCATAGATGGCAGCGCGCTGTCCCAATTGAACCCTCTCGGATTTGTGGCTTGCAACTCTTTGATTTTGCTGGTGCGGAATGTGTCTCAATCAGACTAATGAATAACAAGGACAATCGGGCATGCCAAGACGATCCATTCTGACCGAACGCCAGCGGTCGGCCCTTTTCGATCTGCCGAGCGATCAGGCTACAATCCTGCATCACTACACATTGGCTGACGATGACATTGAGCACATCCGCACGCGGCGACATTCCCACAACCGTTTGGGCTTTGCCCTTCAGTTATGCGCCTTTCGGTATCCAGGGCGATTGCTGGTGGCGGGTGAAGTCATCCCATTGGAGGTTGGTCAATTCATTGCCGCACAACTTGGTGAAAACCCGAACGACCTGTCCTGCTATGCCGAAACAGATACGACCCGCCGCAGGCATCTGGTCGACCTGCGGAGCATCTATGGCTATCGGATGTTCTCCGGACAAGGTGCGCGCGATCTGAAAGCGTGGCTAGATGGTGAGGCAGAGACCGCCCGTTCGAATGAAGACCTTGCCCGGAGATTTGTCGAAGAATGTCGGCGTACCCGGACAGTTTTGCCGGGTACATCGGTCATCGAACGGCTTTGTGCGGACGCTCTTGTCGCCGCTGAGCGCCGGATAGAAACGCGGATCGCAGATCGACTTAGCTGCGATATGAGAGAACGTCTGGATGGCTTATTGTCCGAGTTGGTGGATGGTACTGTCAGCTGTTTTGTATGGCTTCGACAATTTGAGGTTGGCAAAAACTCGGCTGATGCCAGCCGCCTTCTGGATCGGCTGGAATTCTTGCAGGAACTCTGTCTGCCAGCAGATGTCTTGGGGGACGTTCCTCCTCACCGTGTTACACGGCTGCGCCGACAGGGCGAAAGATATTTTGCAGATGGCCTGCGCGATATCACGAGTGACCGTCGTCTTGCTATTCTTGCTGTCTGTGCGGTCGAATGGCAGGCAGCCATTGCTGATGCCGTGGTCGAAACCCATGACCGGATTGTCGGCAAGACATGGAGAGACGCCAAGAAAATCTGCGACCTGCGGGTGACAAACGCAAAATCAGCCCTTCACGACACACTGAAATCTTTCAAGAATTTGGGGGCTGCCCTGCTGGAAGCAAAGGGAGATGGCGCTTCGCTCGATGCCGCAACCGAAATCTCCTGCGGTTGGCCACAACTCGAAGGCCTTGTCGCAACGGCCGCCGAACTGACAGACACGATGACTGCCGATCCCTTAGCCCATGTCACGCAAGGCTTCCACCGGTTTAGGCGCTATGCGCCTCGCATGCTGCGTGTTCTTGATATCCAGGCTTCCGCCGTGGCCAGTCCGTTGATGGCAGCGATGGCACTCATTGGGAATGAACAACGGCGCAGGTCTCGACCAACTGGCTTTCTGCGGCGCAGTTCAAAATGGCATCGGCACCTGAATACGCAAGCCCCCGATGACCATCGGCTCTGGGAAGTGTCAGTGCTGTTCCACATGCGCGATGCATTCCGCTCTGGTGATATCTGGCTCGCCCATTCCCGTCGTTATGCCGATCTGAAGCAAGCTCTTGTGCCGATTGAGGACGCCAGAGCGACACCGAAATTGACGGGGCCATTCGAGCCGGAAATATGGATCGCAGATCGCAAAGCCCGATTGGCGCAGGGGCTTGAACGCCTCGCCAAGGCTGCCAGGACCGGAGCAGTACCAGGAGATTCTATTGAAAACGGAATCCTGAAGGTTGACCGGCTGAGTTCAGCCGTGCCCGAAGAAGCTGACGCGCTGGTGCTCGACCTTTATGATCGCCTACCTTCCGTCCGCATCACTGATCTGCTGCTGGAAGTCGATGACGAAACAGGCTTCACCGAAGCCTTTACGCATTTGCGCACCGGATCACCCTGCAAAGATCGTGTCGGGCTGCTGAACGTACTGTTGGCCGAAGGGCTGAATCTTGGCCTGAGCAAGATGGCCGAAGCAACCAACACGCACGACTATCTCCAACTCTCGCGCCTGTCACGTTGGCACATTGAAAGCGATGCCATCAATCGGGCGTTGGCAACAGTCATTGAAGCCCAATCTCAATTGCCCATGGCCAGATTCTGGGGTGGCGGAGTCACAGCGTCCAGTGACGGTCAGTTCTTTCCTGCCGCTCGACAGGGCGAAGCGATGAACCTGATAAACGCAAAATATGGCTCTGAGCCCGGTTTGAAAGCCTACACCCATGTGTCTGACCAGTTTGGCCCGTTTGCGACCCAGAACATCCCAGCCACGGTGAACGAAGCACCATACATTTTGGACGGGTTGCTCATGAATGAAATGGGCAGGAAAATCGAGGAGCAATATGCTGACACCGGTGGTTTTACAGATCACGTCTTTGCCGTCACCGCACTTTTGTCATATCGCTTCATACCCCGCATTCGCGATCTGCCATCCAAGCGGCTTTACCTGTTCGATCCCGCTTCCGCGCCAAAAGAGCTTCGCGGTTTGATCGGTGGTAAAGTCCGGGAACGTCTCATTACAGAAAACTGGCCTGACGTTTTGCGGGCAGTGGCAACTATGGCTGCTGGCACAATGCCGCCAAGCCAGCTCCTGAAGAAATTCGCGGCCTATCCCCGCCAGCATGAACTTGCCCTCGCTCTTCGTGAAATCGGCCGGATAGAACGGACGCTGTTTATCATAGACTGGCTGCTCGATGCCGACATGCAACGCCGAGCACAGATTGGGCTGAACAAGGGCGAGGCGCATCACGCTCTGAAAAACGCACTACGAATTGGTCGCCAAGGTGAAATCCGCGACCGTACTGCCAAGGGACAGCACTATCGAATGGCTGGGTTGAACCTCCTTGCTGCCATCATCATCTACTGGAATACCAAGTATCTGGGCGAGGCGGTCACCGCGCGAAAACGCGCTGGTCTGGACTGTCCCGACGACCTTCTCGCGCATATCTCGCCGCTGGGATGGGCTCATATTCTTCTCACGGGCGAATACAGGTGGAAGAATCCGAGCCGTCACCGCTTATGATACAATCCTGCCCCCTACCGGAATCCACCCCTAGGTCACCTCTTCGACTGATTGAAATTCAGAGTCCGACCTATTGAAAGTGCAGGCACATTTCCGACAATTGTGCAGAAGCTAGCAGTCGAACAACAAAATAAGTTCGGTTGCTTGCCCCCTACCCTGCCCGCCTGATGCCACCAATTTAAACTCCTGGTTTCAGTAATCCGTGCCCTGCCGGGTATCCCAGAGACGCAGAATTTCTATCTGGGTTGGCATTACACGATAGATTAACGTGAATGGGGTTCTCGGCACTGAAAGCTCCCGTATGTCTTGGCGCGTGTCACTCGGGTGACCTGCATAAGGGTTGGCTGCGAGAGTAAGCTGAATGGCTTTGAGCTGAGCTCGTGCCCTTTCGATGCCTTCAGGAAAAACTGACGTGTAGTAGTAACGGAACCATTGAATGTCCCGGGCCGTATCTTCGAGAAATACAATTTTCATTGGCTATTGGATTGCCCGCTTGCGACCGGAGCAGAGAGCTCATTCTCGGTATCCCAGCTGTCTATCCAAGCATTCATCTCGTCTGCCGTGATGAACTTTCCTAGATCTGCCTTTTCAACAGCCGCATCAATGGCTGCACGTTTTGCGGCCTTGGATTCCAGCATCATTCTGATTGCCCGTACCGCCAGTTGTGCTGGTGGCCGATCTTCGATCGCAGCTTCTCGTTCCAGGGACTTTCTCAAGTCTTCATCGAGACGGATTGAATATGGGCTGGTACTCATCGCAATCACCTGTTTCCGGTATGTAGTACAATGTAATACATTGGCACTCTATTCTCAATAGACGTTGGCATGAATGTTATCTGTTGCTCTGAGCTCATGAGCGAGATGAGATTTCAAAGTTACGGCCCTCTCTTCTGTGGTTTCTTTGTGTTTTGCTTCAACAAAGCGAATGGCTGCGTGTCTCCCCCATCGATTTTGGAGGTCAGAGAAATCAAATAGGCTTGGTGGGATCTTATGTTCTCCGCTCGTTGGAAAATGTATCCCAAAACCATAAAACGGAGAGCAGCGCTATGTGTCGATTTCATAGCATACCAAGTTTGACCAAGTCGTAGGTAATCGGCGATATCGTCCATAAGGCGGTCACAATGCGTCTGATCCCGCGCGAAGCGAAGTTCGGAGCACAAGCGTGGAAAGCTGCGCTTCATTTGATCTGGAGAAACTTGAATCTGAGAATGTTTTTCTTTCTTAACTATCGGATTCAAAGAGTTCTCTTTATGCCCCTCAATTTCATGGTCATTGGCCCTCAAATTTTCTGTATCTGTCTGTGTTATTTCTGAGATTTCCACAGAGATTTCTGCCAATAGCTCGCAGAGTACATTCGCATCTGGTTTGCGACGCAGAGCATTGCGTACGGTGGTCATCAATTCGGAGACCGCGGTGTCATTTGCTACGAGTTCCCTAAGGCGTGCCAGAGCGGCGGAAACCTTGTCACGGAGTACAGTGAACTCCAGAACTCGATCAGCGTGCCTCTGGGCTTCCTGGATGAACTCAGGGTGCCGTTCAGACAAGGGCATCAAGGAGAGCCCAGTTGCGGTGACCACCCTGCCCTGTCGATCCCGGCGCGCCCATCGCTTACCGTTTGCGCTCATTACGCGGCGGATAAGTCCAAGCTCAACCAGCGTCGAGATATGACGCTCAACTGTCTGCACGCTGACATGCGTCCGTTTGGCGATCGCCGCGTTGGAAGCGAAGCAGATGTGATGATCATCTTGGTCCGCAGTAATCTGATCACCGCCCACAAAAGAAATCATGGCTCTCAGGACATTGAGAGTTGTGGATTTCAACCCAAGAGGTTCTCTGGCCTCTTCAACGGCGCGAAGAAGTATCCATTTTTTGGGTGTACTACTCCCCTGCCCTGCCGTCCCCGACAAGGTTGCTCCATTTGGAGCCAATGCTGCTACTATTTTCATGATTATCTATCGGCAGACAAAAATTACCCGTTCGCTCAAGAGCGTTTTTTCTTGTGTGGCGATTCGGGTGCTGCTAGATTCTAGGTGTCTAATCTAAGAATTGCGCTTTGCGCAGCAGCCCTCGAAGCTCCGGTTTCGGGGGTTTTGTTTGTTTGCCTTCCTCCTTTCTGCTCGTCCTCAGTTCTTTTTCTCGGCGTTTACAGCTGTAAACTCAGCGTGTGAGCGCTTGATGATTTCAGCCATGTTTTTGTCCAACCAGCTAGCGAAGTCAGCGTTAGCTCCGGTCCTTTTGACCGAAACAGTTAGTGATCCGTTGGTGGATTTGATTGTAACTCCTTCAATTGGGCTGACTTCGGCTGCACCTTCTCTTTGTCGTGCACCACGTTTGGCAGCTGCTTTTAGGAGCAATTCCAGCCGATCATCTGACGACATTGATGGCTCAATGGTTGCAAGCAGGTTTGCCGCTTCATCTCCCGCCAGCTTGCCTGCAACGAAGTGTTCTGCAAGCATGGTCCATTTTGGGCGGCCTGATTTTGGGGCTGCGCCGATCATGTCACCAATCTTTGCAGGAACATGTTGCGTAACTTTTGTCAGGTGAGACAACCCTGATTTCGAAAGGTTCAATACTTGCCGCACCGTTGCAGAGTCATGCCCAGAAGTCAGGATCGCCTCGGCGAAACGTGCTTTCTCGTAGAAGGAAAGATTGCGCCTCGCAGCATTCTCAAGCCCCTTGGCGAGTAGCGCCGAGGCATCGTCGATATCCTGAACATTGGCGCGGACCTTAATGCCAAGTTCACGACAGGCTTTCAGCCGCCTCCTCCCATAAATTGCCTCGTATCGGCCGTCGGATTTCGATTTTCTGACAAGAATGGGAACTTGTTGGCCACCGTCTCGGATACTCGATATCAAGCTTTCAAAGCTATCGTCTTCTTCGTCAGTGTTTACAGCTGTAAACTCACCAAGCCTATCGGCTGGGCCCCAATCGTCGATCAGGGCAGGATCAATTTCCCTGATTGCGGCCAGAGAGCCTTGAAGCGCACCAAGTGCAGGGGCATTGGGTTTTGGGGTTTTGTCGATGGCCTTGGGGCTAGAGCGCGCGATGGTGTTTGCGATCCCTGACATCTCCTGAAGCGATTTTCTAGCCATTAGCCGCGTCCCCACGCTTGATGGATCATTTGCTCCACCTCAGAGCCGATCGCATCCATTGAGTTCTTTGCCCGATCATAAGTTGCGCGTGTCATTTCCGACCGCACGACCTCGTAAATTGATTGTTTGAGCATTGTGGCGTCACTGATTGCAGTGCTTTTGAGGGCCGTAGCTGACATAACGCGATCCTGAAACAGTGCTCGCATGAACGAAGCCAGTTGTTGAGACGGCACGTCTGTCGGCTCGTCACGCGTTATCAGGAACTTGAAGTTATCGTATTCGAGCGTAGCGCCAGCATCTTCAATGACTGCCATGTAAGCACCAGCGAGTTCGAGGAATTGAGCCGTCGAAGACACGTCCAGCATCGAAGGTGTCAGTGGCACAAGCAATGAACTGGCGGCGGCCATCCCGGCTATTGTCAAAAATCCGAGTTGAGGTGGGCTATCAATCAGAACTAGGTCAAAATCGCCTTCTACCTGGGCCAAGGCATTCCGTATTCTCGTAAAGAACGGATGGTCCGGGTTGGAGTGAACGGCAGATTCTGTCTCAAACTCGGAAAGAACAAGCCGAGACGGCGCCACAGACAGACCGGGGAAGTATGTCGGAAGCACAACGTCCGCCATATCTACCGGATCTTCATACCGAATAGCATCGTAGATCGTCAGTCCGTCAAACTCAATTTCCGGGCTGATGCCGCACATGGATGTAAGCGAGCCTTGTGGATCCAGGTCAACGGCCAATACACGGTAACCGCGAAGCGCAAAATAATGGGCCAGGTGAATTGTTGTGGTGCTTTTGCTGCTGCCACCTTTGAAGTTCATCAACTGCCAGACTTGGAGTTTCTCTCCTTCAGTCCGACGAGGGATATAGCGCCCCTTTTTGCGAGAGGTTTTCTCAAGCGTTTCGCGAGCCTCCCAAAGCTCTTGGGCAGTATAGTAGCGTCGACCGCTACGTACGTCTTTTGGTTCAGGAATCGTTCCTTCTGCGTGGACCTTACGCATGAATTGACCTGAGACACCTAAGAGTTCGGCCGCTTCTGGGGCTGCAAAGTTGCGTAGTGACTTGGTGTTGTCAGGGGCAAATGCCGCAAGAAGATGTTCCCGGATGGCCGAGTTTAATCTCTCAGAAATTTCCGTGGCGAGAGCCGATGGTCGTTCTGCCGTAAGTGGTGTCACGGGAATCATGTAGTTGCCTCAAATTAAAGAATGTGGTCATTTTTGCGCCACTTGAGACAAACAGGCGTGATTCATTGTCCTAAGTCAAGGATTTTCGCTTATATTGTGGGTTCTACAAAGCTGTGAACTACATACGCTTTGCATCAAAGCAAAATGGTTTACAGCTGTAAACCTCGTTGAAGCGGTTCCCGGGCTTTTATAGCTGATGAAGTTCTGCTGTGCAAAAAGTAGGCATACACACAAAACTCTTCCGAATGCTCCGCCTCGAGTTGAGCTTTTCATAACGAGCAGTTGGCACAAAAGTAGAAACGGCTTGCGCACCAAGACAAGAAATAGGGAAGGGCAGGGGGCCAATTGAGCTGATTGCGTATTTCCTCACCCCAACAGGTCCGTCGCCGGGTTTTCTGCGATATCGACGTCGTCATAGTACTTCTGCGCCTGGGCCATGGAGCGGTGTAGCGAGAGGCGCATGGCAGCTTGGATTGGTGCGCCGTCCAGTGCGGCTTGGGTTAGGAACCCAGAACGCAGACCGTGCGGCGAGGCGAAGTCCTCCTGCAACCCCGCCAACTGGAGGCGATGTTTGACGATCTGATAGATAGCGTCCGGCGAAAGCCGACGTTTCAGCACACGATCCGCTTTTGAGACTGGTCTGAACAGTGGCCCGTTCTTAATCTGTCCAACCTCGATCCAATGGACCAACGCCTGGGCGGCGCGGCCTTTCAGCACCAGCCGCGGCGTTTCACCTTTGGTTGTCGTCTTGGTCTCCAGCAGTGAAATCCAAACCAGGCTTTTCTCGTCGAACTCCTTCAGCGAGACGTCTTCAAACATCAGCCCGGTGATCTCCGAGCGCCGTCTACCACCAGAAGCCCAACCCAGCATCAAGATGGCGCGGTCGCGGCAATCCCGGCGGCTGCCACGGCAGGTGGACAGCAGTTGCTCGAGGATGTCCCGGGTAATCGGGTGCTGCGATTTTGGGGCAGGGGGCCGGGCTGCTGCCCGGCGCGCCTTGGCACGGGCCTGCTTCACCTGCGGCGCACCGAAAGGGCTGGTCAGGTTCTTCATTCGGTGAAAGGCAAGCCAGGAGGCGATGCGCCGGTCCAGCGTCGAAGGGGCCGGGCAGGCGAGGGACTTGCGCAGCCCCTGAGCAATCAGGGCTTCTGCGGTTTCGCGCGCGATATCCGTTTCTGGTGCGTCATTCAGATCGCGGGCGTGATCGAGAATGAAGGCGAGGGCGGTGGCCTCAGATTCGGGCCAGTCCAGCGTCGCTGCGAACCGCGCGGACTTCCAAGCGGTAACATAAAGCAGATCCCGTTCATATGCCCGCAGCGTGTTTTCCGGTGTGCCGCGCACATAAAGATCAGTGAGCGCCTCCTGATCTGTGTCCGAGAGGGCAGGGGCGGCGGCGGGGAGGTATGGGGCAGGGGGCTTCATGTCGATTTCCCCAAACCTGTAGACTGTTCTTGCTTGTTTTCACCATGTTTCATGGTTGGCCTCATGCTGGGTTGGTCCTTTAAGTGTAGGCGCGGACCAAATTTGTGCCGGTACTTGTTTACAAAATTGCAGGTTACTGTGCTGCATCTAATATGGTTTGCTGCCGGATCGGGGCAGGGGTCTACGGGTTACGGACCAATGCCGTCGCGAGTCCATTGGTTAAGGAAAACCGACAATGTACCCATTCTGCGTCAATTTGGGCCAAATTTCAAATAACATGATAAGCGGTACTTATCGAGTCTAAATGAAGTGTAGGGATGTGGGAGAGGTAAAAAGCAAAAAAACAAATTTTTGCGCACAAAAAAGGGTAGGGGCGGTTGGTGTATAGCAAAATCCAGAGCTACGAACTCTACCAATCTGGAAAACGTGTCGTGAAATAACTAGGGAGCCGGACTGTAAACAGCCGCTGCAGCATGGATCTCAAGGAAATGCCCAATGTTATTTTCGCGGGGCTTCCATCCTTTGGAGAATAGCCAATCGCTTGTCGTGTTTCGGTGATGTCCCAGCGCATACCTGGGTTATCTGACATTAGGTTCAGGGCTGCGAAGGAAATATCCTCGGCATCTATTGCGGCGCGCATTCCGCCTAGAAAGTCCCGATCACTCAACCACATTTCCTGACCCCACCGGCCCATCGCCATGTGTGTGCCGGGTTGGTTGCCGTGAGTCCATTGCGTCCAGCCGATGCGCAAGCAGATGACCGACAGTCCGTGATGCTCGGCGAAATAGGCCCCTGTCCGTTCACAGAACAGCTTTGACATGCCGTAGGCGTTTACTGGCCCTGGTGGTGCCGCGCTGTTGAGCACCTCATGCGTGAACCTTTTGTCGCCGTGAACCCAGTTGGAGCTGGCAAGAACCACACGGCTGACGCCCATGGCTACCGCATGGTGATAGAGAGAAAGCGTTGCATCCATATTGTGTTTGATCGCGGAGGCCCAAGTGGCGGAGGGCTCTCGGTCTCCGGCAAGATGCACGATAACGTCCACTCCCTTTAGCAAACTGACGCAACTGCTGTCGTCGGACAGGTCTGCTGTGTGAATGTCGGGATGATCAACGGGACGGATGTCGATGCCAGAGACGGTGTAATCGGGGTCGTTTTCTAGCGCGTTGAAGAGTTTGCGACCGAGATGCCCGACTGCGCCTGTAATCAAGACATGCATGACAGGAACTCCTTGTTGTTTGTGAGCCCTAATGGCATTTGGGTTGCATCTTCATCCGTCAAGACGCGGAACGTCTGCCGAAAACTCAGCGTTTCATTCGGTGCGAGCTTGCGTGCCGGGGAGTGCCACTCCGCTTCGCAATAGGCGTAATCGCCCGAGTTAAAGACCTCAAACGGATAGTCGTGTGCAAATTGATCGCCCTGTTGAGGTTCTGGTACTGAACACATCAGCAGAGGGCCATCAGCGCCGCACCGTATCAATGTACGACCGTTGGGGTTCGGTAGCCCGACCTTGAATTCCTGCTGTCTGTTGCAATCCACGACAATGCTTTTGCCGTGCGTCGCTATCATCCCTTCGGCAGAGCCAAAAACAGGATAAAATGCAGGGTCTTGCAATTCGACACCGACCTTGGTGGGGGTGTTAAGCATCATGACTGACCAAATGCCGGTCAGGCGCGAGGAGGTCCCATGGTTAACCACGATGTGTTCTATTTCCCAGCTTTCCGCCGAGGTCAGCGTGATGCGGCGCGACACTGACAAGTGCGAGGTCGGGCATACTGCGCTGGTCATGTCGATACGAGTGCTGCTTCTTGAAGTGATCTGGTAAGCGCCGCTGTCCAACACGGGAAACGGAGCGCCGTTTACCCAGGATGCATCTGGGGCGATCCACGTCTTCTCGCCGCCCCAGAGCGGAAAACCAAATTGTGGAGAGCGTGTGGGCAGATAAGTAAGCCGCGTGTCATCGACCTCCAACCCGTCGAGATCTTTGTTTTGAAATAGGAGGGAGCGCCCCTGGAAATTCACATCCCATAAGCGGCCCCCGATGCCGGGCAGGATTGTCAGCTGCAGATCGTTTTGCTGCAGGTGAAGAACGCTCCATCTGTCCGACATGTACCCCCTCCTATCGGTTTCCCGGAGCGATAGAATGCACCGGGACAATCCCTTAGGTGTGCTTGAACTGGACGACGTTTTCGGCAGTGATCGGCATAACCCCGGTTTCAACACGCTCTGGCAAAGGATTGATGCCAGCCGCCTTCCAATCGGGCAAGACCTTCAGCGCGTCAGTGTTCTGCCAATGCATCATGTGGAAGGCGAGAAAGATCTCCAGATAGGATTTCTGAGCCACAGCGCCGTGAATTGTGCCGTCTTCGATATAGGGAAGCATATCATCATTTCGGTCCATCGCGACGATCTTGATGTCCTTGCGTCCCGCCTCATTGACTGCAATTGCCGCGCCTTTGCCGCTGTCGCCGTCCGTGCCGCCAATGCCAACAATATCCGGGTTCGCCTGAATTGCCTGAAGGTAGGCTGTCGGCGCATAGGACGGGTCGGCCTTATCGTTGACGACGTCGACGACCTCGATATCCGGGTATTTCTCGGCAAAGATTTGTTTGTACCCTTCGACACGCTCCAATGTGGAAGGGGCAGGGAAAGTGCCGAGGATAACTTTGCCCTTCCCGCCAATCGCTTGCGCGAGCATTTCACCGCCGACACGTCCTGCCTGAACGCCGTTGATACCAAGGAATGTGGACCGGGGACTGTCGGGAATATCGCCAATACAACATGTGACCGGAATGCCCGCCTCGACCGCACGTTCGACGCCGGGGGCCAGAGTGGCTGGATCACCGGGGAAGATAAGGATGCCTGCGGGACGTCTTGCGATCAGTTCATCCAATTGGCGTGCTTGTGCGGCCGTGTCGAAATCCAACGGGCCGGTGAATGTTGCCTTGATGCCCATTAACTCCTCAAGGTCTTCCATCGCATTGCGATAGTCCACCCAGAACGGCACCTGCGTTACGATGGACAGGAACACATACTCTTTGCCGGCCGCTTGCGCCATGGCTTCTTTGGACAGCATGGGCAGTCCGAACGCTGCGGCCAATCCAGCGGTGGTACCCGCTGTCAGCAGCCTGCGCCGATTCACATTCAATTCAGTCATCGTAGTCTCCCTGTTTTGGATCTTTGGTTGTTGTTGGGTTTTGGAAAGCTTATGGATTAGCCCCGTTTGCTTCGGATCAGCATGTCCAAGGCCACCGCTGTAACGAGCACACCGCCGATGACGATCATCTGCCAGTAGATCGATACGGCCAGCATCGTCATAGTGTTGTTGATCAACGCGACAAAAACGACGCCGAGGAAAGCACCGAGAATAGTACCTTCGCCGCCGCGGAGGGATGCGCCACCGATGACCGCAGCCGCCAGAACCTGAAGTTCGATACCGTTGCCTGCCGTGGGCGTACCGCTCATCAGGCGGGAGGCCAGCAATACACCCGCCAAAGCAGCCAGAATACCGGTCAGTGCGTACAGAATGATACGTACGCGTGTGACATGGATGCCTGACAACATCGCGGCCTTTTCATTGGCGCCGATGAAATAGACCTGACGGAAAAAGCGCGTATGGCGGACGGCCAGGTCAAACAGAACGACGAGCAGAATGGTGAACAAGACGATTACCGGAAAGCCGCCTATGTCAGCTTTACCGATCCAGGCAAATGATGCCGGCAGGCTTGAGACAGAGAAACCTTCCGTCAGGACAAGAGCGATGCCTCGCGCAATCGACATCGTGCCGAGGGTTGCGATAAGCGGATTGATCCCGAGGCCGGTCACCAGCAAACCGTTCACTACGCCGACAATTCCACCCAGCACCAATCCGCATACAACAGCGAGCGGAATTGGCATGCCGGTCAAAAGCAGCATGGCTACGACGGTAGAAGACAAGGCCATTACCGACCCGACGGAAAGATCGAACCCGCCAGAGGCAAGCAAGATCGCCATACCGATCACGATGATCGCGGTCGGGGCCATGCCCACGGCCACGGCTCGAAAGTTCGAGAAGCTGAGGAAATAGGGATTAACGTTGGACATCACGATGATGATGGCGGCGATCAGAACGATCAGCGTCAGTTCACGAATATCGACAAAAGCTTGTAGAACACGGCGCAGCAGCGGACGCTTCATGGGCAAGTTGGCTTGAGCGGTCATGGTCACGTCGCGACTCCTGATTGATTGGTTTGGGGTGCGTCCACAATTGGAACGGAATTTCCAGCGGCCATTTGAAGAAGCGTGGTTTCGGTTGCCTCAGCGGCTGCGATGTCTCCCATGAGGCGACCGTCGTGGACGACAAGGATGCGGGTCGAGAGAGAGACCAGTTCGGGAAAATCGGATGACACGACGAGGATGGCCATTCCCTCGGCTGCTCGACGCAAAAGTTCCGTGTGGATTTGGAATTTGGCTCCGACATCGACCCCTTTTGTGGGCTCCTCAATGATCAGAAGAGCTGGCGCGCGTTTGAGCCACTTGGCCAACATAATCTTTTGCTGATTGCCCCCTGAGAGATCACCAACAAGTTCGTTAATCCCACTGGTTTTGACACTGAATGCGTCAATGGCTGTTTGGCTGGCTGCTTTGATCGAGCCCGAACGCATGAACCCAGCAGACGCATGATCGGAAAGACTGGCCGCGATCAGGTTGTCGCTGAGTGATTGTTCCAGAAAGAGGCCTTCAGTCTTGCGTTCCTCGGGAACAAACCCGACCCCAGCACGCATCGCCTGCCGCAAGGACGCAAAGTTAACAGGCTTGCCGTGAAGTCTGATCTCCCCGGTCGCGCCATGCATCAACCCGACAATCGATCGAACAATCTCGCTGCGGCGAGCGCCCATCAACCCCGCCATCCCTACAATCTCTCCGGCTTTAATGGAGAAAGAAATGTCTTCGAATTCATCTGGATGGGTTAATTCTTGGACATGCAAAACCTCTTCGCCGTTAACCTTACCTGACCGCGTGACATCACCGGGGTGAGCGCCGCCGATCATCTCGGCGACGACTTGTTCCTGAGAAGTTTCCGAAACCGGTAAAGTGCTGATGTGGCGCCCATCTCGCAAAACGGTAATGCGATCCGAGATCTGGAAAATCTCGGCCATATGGTGGCTGACATAGACGATGCCAATCCCTTTCTTTGTCAGGGACTTTAGGACTTCGAATAGTGCGTCTACTTCGTCGGGTGCCAATGCTGATGTCGGTTCATCCAGCAAAAGGACGTGGGAATTCAACGACAGCGCCTTGGCGATTTCAACAATCTGGCGGGAGCTTATTGGCAAGTTTTCCACGGGTGTTGAGACGTCGACATCCAGACCGAATTCCGCCAGTAACGCCTCCGCACGGCGGCGCAGTTCAGGCCAGTCAACTACGCCAAACCGGGTGGGTACGCGCCCCGCGTAGATGTTTTCCGCAACAGAGAGCGCGCCAGCGAGGCTGAGTTCTTGAAAAACACAGCCGATGCCCAGGGACTGCGCGTGTGATGGGCTTTCGACTCGCTGTTCCTTGCCGTCGCACAGGATACGCCCAGCAGAAGGTTGGTGAAGTCCATAAAACAGGCCGAGACAGGTGGATTTTCCGGCGCCGTTTTCCCCGCATAGCGCGTGAACTTCGCCGGGTCTCAATTCAAAGTCGACGCCATCCAAAACAATGTTCGTGCCGAAGCTTTTGCCAACCCGATCCAGCTGGATCAGTGGCTGTAGCCCCGGTGAGTCAGGTTTCATTGCTGGCGTCATACAAGCTTCCTCCCGCCTTTTGATTGGCATCTGATATCTCAGATGTCAACTGAAAAAGAAAAGACCGTGAGGTACCCAAAAGGAAGGGGCGCCGCCGTTGCGGCCCACCCCCGTCACAACGAAGCTAGGCTTTTGCTAGGATGCGGCCGCTCCTTCGAGGACGATGGCGGCGCTCTTGTAGGCCTGTCTGGTGCGGTCAATATGCGCTGTGAGAAGAGATTTGATTTTGGCCATGTCGCCTTCGCGAACGGCAATAGCGATTTTCGCATGCTCATCGAAGGACAGCTCAGTATGCTGTGGCAGCTTCGCCAAATGGGTCCGCAACGCGGCAATCTTACCGATGTAGCGTGTATAGCTGGCCGTCAGGTAATCGTTCCCGGCATGTTCAAAAATCAACTGATGAAACGTGGTATCCAGTGAAAGATAACCCTTTTCATTGCCCCGCCTGCGTTCCTTCTCCATGTCCTTCACGACACGTTGCATGTCGTCGGCGAGACCTTCCGGGTTCCGCAACAACGCAAGCTCAAAGGCGGCAGTTTCGATAGCCTGTCTGAAATCGCAGATCTGAGTCACTTCCGGCTCAGACAGCGAAAACACGCGCGCGCCTTTTTGGGGCTCGATGCTGACCAACCCTTCGTCACGTAATTGAGCGAGGGCTTCGCGGACTGGCGATTTCGATACACCCAGCTCTTCAGAGATTTTTCGCTCTGACAAAACCTGACCCATCTTCAGGGAGCCATCGATAATACTATTCCGCAAATGTTCCAGTGCGAGTTCACGCAAAGACTTGGGTCTCTCAAGCGCCATCTGAGGATATCTCCAAAAAAAGGTGTTGCCAGATGCAAGATATCTGATACACCAGATTAGGCAAGCTGGTATATCAGATATCAGAATGTACTGAGGAGATCAAAAGTGCACGCAGAGTTGGTCGTCGATTGCAAGAACCAGCACGGGGAGGGGATTTTCTGGAATCCCACCGATGGTCTTGTCTGGTGGACTGACATTCAAGGCTGTGCGCTTTGGTCATTTGATCCTGCAACCTCAGAAACCGCCTCTCACGAGATGTCGGAGCGCGTGTGTTGCTTTGCGCCGCGTGCGTCTGGCGGGCTGATCGTTGCTTATGCGGATCGAGTTGTCTTGTTCGATTCGCCCAATGGCGAGGAAACCCTCGTTGCACGGTTCGAGCCGAACAACCCAGAAACACGGCTGAACGACGGGCGAACCGATCGCCAGGGGCGACTGATTGTTGGAGGCATGAACGAAGTTTCTGGCAAGGCCGACTCGTCGGTCATCTGCGTCGATACAGATTTGAGTGTACAGACGATCATCGAAGGAGTGTCTTGCGCCAATTCGACTTGCTTTACTTCCGACGGTGAGACGATGTTCTTCGCGGATACCCCGGATCGGGAAATCGTCGCATTTGATTACGACACCCGTAGTGGAACCGTTTCGAACCGTCGGCAGCACGCTTCTTTCAATGATGAGCCTGGCTTGCCTGACGGGTCCTGTGTCGATGCCGAAGGGGGCGTCTGGAACGCCGAATGGGAAGGCCATCGCGTTGTTCGCGTCGCACCTGACGGCACGATAGATCGCGTGATCGAGGTGCCGGTCTGGAAGCCCACCTGTTGCGCTTTCGGTGGCCCTGATCTCGACACGCTGTTCATCACGACCTCAAGGCTGATGAGTGACGAAGCAGCTTTAACAAAAGAACCGGAATCTGGCGGCCTCTTTGCTGTGAAACCCGGCGTTCGTGGCGTGATCGACGCGCCATTCAAAGGATAACCAAAGAAATTCTGGAGGAGAAAACTATGTTAAAGACGCTAATGACCACTACGCTTGCCGCGGGGTTCGCCACGCTAGCAACGGTCGCTCTGTCGGAAAATTATCCAGCGCCGGTTCCACTTGAGGACGGGGCACAAGCGCCAATCGATGCGATAGAACCCAAGAACGAAACGTTCCGGATCGCGTATATGCCGCCGGCGACTGAGTTCAACTACTACATCGCCATCGGTGAAGGCATCAAAGCGGTTGCTGCTGAGGCCGGGGTCGAAGTCTTCATGCTTGCGCCCCAGTCCGGTGCGGACATCAATGGCCAAATGGGTATGATCCAGGATGTGCTGACGCAGGATGTGGATGCGATCATCTTTGGTACACACGATGAATTTGCTGCTGCACCACTGCTAAAGCAGGCAGTAGACAAGGGCATGGCGGTTCTGATGATCAATTCGGACATCCCGAACTTCCCGACACCAATTCATGGCGTTGTCGGGTACTCCCAGCGCAACGGCACACATGCTATCGCTGATTGGGCCATTGAGACTTATGGTGATCAACCGCTGAAGGTCGGCATTATCGAAGGGCAGCCTGGCTATCACTCGACCGAACGTGTTGGCGGCTTCCTCGACGGTATCGAGGGCAACGAAAACTTCGACGTTGTGGTGTCTATCGACGGGAAATGGAACGTTGAGGGCGGCAACACTGCTGGTATGGACATCCTGCAGTCGAACCCCGATCTCGACATGATCTTCGCGGCGAACGACTACATGATCATCGGGGCATCCTTTGCTGCGAAGGCGCTTGGCCGCAATGACATCGTTCTTTTGGGCAACGATGGCGACACGTCCGGCCTTGAAGAAATTGCGGCTGGCAACATCACGGCAACCGTCAACACCTCACCGTTTTTGATGGGTAAAGCGGCTATGCACGCAACCATTGATGCGCTCAACGGGTCCTATCCCGGCGGCTGGATCGAAACGCCCACATCAATTGAAGACAAAGACGGTGCGATCAGCGTGCTGCAAGAGCCAGAAAAGCTCTTCCCGCAGCCGTCCAAAGAGTACTGAGTTTTCTCCCCGCTTCCCGGTGGCGCGTGCGCGTGCTGCCGGGTCGCAAACCAACCGAGTTTCACTTTTGTCGAGGCAATCGCGATGACACCCGCAACGCCCCTTTGGGAGTTTGTCGATATCACCAAGGCCTATCCTGGGGTTCTGGCGAATGACAAGGTCTGCATCCGGCTTATGCCCGGTTCCATTCATGGGCTGCTGGGTGAAAACGGCTGTGGTAAGTCGACTATGATCAAGACACTGTCCGGCGTGCAGCAACCCGATAGCGGTCAAATCCTGCACAATGGCAAGCCGGTCACGATCAGCGATCCGCAGGCGGCACGTGAACTTGGCGTCGCAACAGTTTTTCAGGAATTCTCGATCGTGCCCACCTTGTCGGTTGGCGAAAACATCTTCCTTGGCAATATGCCTCGGTCCCGCTTTGGCGTGATCGACTGGGCCAAGGTCCACAACGAAGCCGCTCGGGTTCTGGTGGAAATGGATGTCGATGTTTCACCCGAAACCATAACCGGCTCGCTATCGGTAGGCGAGCAACAACTGGTCGAGATCGCGAAAGCTGTCGCGATGGACGCCCGCATGATCATCCTGGATGAGCCGACGGCGGCATTGGGTGAAGATGAAATCGAGCGCCTGCACCAGCTACTGCGCAATATGCGCGAGCGCGGCACAGCTATTCTCTATGTGTCGCACAGGCTGGATGAGGTAGAACGGATCGTTGATGAAGTGACGATCCTGCGCAACGGCTGTGTTGTGCGAGCGAGTGGCGAGACCAAGATCAACGTCTCTGAGATTGTCAGCGCAATGGTCGGTGAGGACATTAGTGAGCATTATCCCAAGGAGCAGAACGCGACCAAGGATATTGTGCTAAAGGCGGCGGGTCTGGCCACCAATTCGGGCGTGAGAGATGTATCGTTTTCGTTGCATCGGGGCGAAGTTCTGGGCTTGGGTGGTGTATTGGGCAGTGGCCGCACAGAGATTGCCCGCGCCCTATTTGGGACAGATGAGCTAACCGCCGGGCAGATATCACTGAAGGGCAAACCGGTTCGCTTTCGTCGGGAAATTGATGCGATCCGTGCTGGATTGGCCCTTGTTCCGGAGAACCGTAAGTTTGACGGGTTGTTCTTCAATTTCCGCGCAAGCGGGAACGTCACCGCAGCGTCCCTTGGCGGGCTAAGCCGGTTCGGCGTGTTGAATCTTAAGGCGGAAGAGCAAGCCACCCATGACCTGATCCGCGATCTGGAAATCTCGACCCAGGCCGAGGAAAAGACGGTCAACTTCTTGTCTGGTGGTAATCAGCAGAAGATCGTGATTGCACGTTGGCTGTTCTCAGCCTCTGACATCCTGATCCTTGATGAACCGACGCAAGGGATCGATATCGGCGCCAAGATCGCTGTTTATAAGTTGATTAACAGGCTCACGCGGGCGGGAAAATCGATCATTCTAATCAGTTCAGACCATGATGAGTTGCTTGCGATGAGCGATCGGATTGCCGTCGTGCAGCACGGAACGATAGTGCGCACGGTCGATGCATCCGACCTTACGCATGACGATCTTGTTCGCGCGTCCGCCGACACCCCCCAATCCAAGCCTAAGGAGGCTTTCGCATGAAGCGGATCTTTGACACCCAGTTGATCGGGCCATTCGCAGCAATGGTGATTGTCGCACTGATCGTGGCCCTTACGACCGAACGCTTCCTGAACCCGGGCAACCTTTCTAACCTTTCGCTACAGGTAAGCATCGTGGCCTTGATCGCAATCGGGTCTACTATCGTGATCTTCGCTGCGGGCATCGATCTGAGTTCCGGGTCTATGGTGGCTTTGCTGACCATGATCCTTGCGCAAATGTTGAAATTTGTCGGCATTCCACTGGTTCTGGCGCTGCCCCTCATACTCTTCATGGGCGGATTGCTTGGTCTGATCATTGGGCTGATAACAGCCTACGGGCGTATCCCGTCGTTTATCACGACATTGGCGGCGTTGATTGCCTTCAGGGGCCTTGCCCTGACCTTCAACAATGGGTCTCCGATCTTCTCGCTGGATCCGGCGTTGGAGCCAATCTTCTACGGCAAGCTGTTCGGCGTTCCGATGCCTTTCTTCTACCTCGTATTCTTCTACGTCCTTGCTGCGTTCACCATGAACTTCACGAAACTTGGGCGTGAGATCTATGCCGTGGGTGGCAACCCAGCCGCTGCCGTTCTGACGGGTATCAACGTACGAAAAGTTCAGACGACGACATTTGTCATCGCTGGTTTCATGACTGCTGTTGGTGCGATCCTGATGTCAGCGCGCCTCAACTCTGGTTCGCCCAACTATGGCCAGACGCTGGAACTGCAGGCCATTGCCGCTGCTGTTGTCGGCGGAGCCAGCCTTGCAGGCGGTCGTGGCAACATCCTCGCCACGCTGATGGGGGCGATGACAATCGTTATCGTCCAGAATGGTTTGAACCTGAACGCTGCGCCATCTTCGGTTCAGAACATCGTGTTGGGCCTGATCATTCTGTTGGCCGTCGGCATAGACATGTGGCGTGCAGAGATTTCGGGCTTGATGGGTCGAATGTTCGGCCGCACTTCATCGCAGCAGTCATCTAACGTCAAGAAGGAGGCCTGAGATGGATCTGGGGCTCAAAAATAAGCTGGTCCTGGTGACTGGTTCAGGTTCCGGCATAGGCAAAGCCACTGCGCGGGTCTACCTGGAAGAAGGCGCGCGGGTCATCGTGCATGGCCTGACCGAGGCGGAAGTGTTCGACTGCGTCGACGACCTGTCATCATTGGGCAAGGTCGAAGGCATTGCGGCCGACTTAACCAAAACCACTGATGCGGAAACTCTGGCAGAGTTTGCCCGCGAGCGCGGTGCGGTGGACGTTCTTGTGAATAATGTTGGCATCTTTTCGGTCAAACCGTTCGAGGATCTCACGGATGACGACTGGATGCATTACTTCAACATCAATGTCCTGTCCGCCGTTCGGATGAGCCGGATTTTCCTGCCTGAAATGCTTGGCCGGGATAAGGGATCTATCATCAACATGGCCAGCGAAGCGGCAGTGAAACCACTACCTCAGATGGTGCACTATTCTGTCACTAAAACTGCCATGTTAGGTCTGACACGTGGCATGGCAGAATTGACAAAGGGGACAAAAGTCCGGGTTAACTCGATCCTGCCTGGTCCAACCTGGACCGAAGGTGTCGAAGCCTATTTTGACGGCCTCGCCGATCAAAAGGGTGAGCCGCTCGACACGATCGTCGACAATTACTTCAAATCAGATGAGCCCACATCGCTCATACAACGCTTTGTCCAACCAGACGAAGTCGCCCGCATGATCGTCACGATCTCAGCAAGCACGGCCTCCAATGGTTCTGCGCACCGGATCGAAGGCGGCATCGTTCGCAACATTCTTTAACTTCCAACTGGAGGAGCCCTACATGGCCGCTCTCACTTTCTCTCACATCGGCATCACAGTTCCCGACCTGGAAAAAGCCGTGGAGTTTTATTCCAAGGCATTCGGCCTCTACGTGCTGATGGAACCAACTGAAATCCTGCATGACGAAAGCGCCATCGGTCAGATGTGCGATGATGTATTTGGGGAAGGTTGGGGAAGCTTCCGCATCGCGCATTTGTCGATGGGCGACGGTGTTGGCATCGAATTGTTTGAGTTCCCGAAGACCGTCGAAGAAGAACGCCCGTTTGAATATTGGCGGCGTGGCTTGTTTCATTTCTGCGTACAGGACGAGGATCTGGAAGGCCGCATCAAGGTTATCGAAGACCTGGGCGGGCGCCAGCGCATGAGCCAAGTGCGCAAGTATTACCCAGGTGAAAAGCCCTATCGCATGGTCTATATGGAAGACCCGTTTGGCAACATCTTCGAACTCTACAGCCACTCGTACGAGTTGACCTATTCGGCGGGTGCTTATGACTGATCGCACCGCCTTTCCCCCCAGAACGGACAAACCCAAGGTCGTGATAACCGATTACGACTTTGGTGATGTTGCCGTTGAGACGGAAATCCTGGAAGCCGCAGGAGCCGAGGTGATTGCGCTTCAGGCCAAGCGTCAGGAAGACCTGTTCGATGTCGCGCCGCATTGCGCAGCGATGATGAACCAATATGCCCGGATCGGGAAAGAAACGATCACGCGGATGCGAAACTGCGAGGTCATCGCGCGCTATGGCGTAGGCGTGGATATCGTGGATGTCGGCACGGCGACGGAAAAAGGTATTCTCGTCACCAATGTGCAAAACTATTGTACCGAGGAGGTCGCCGATCATGCGATTGCCCTTTGGCTGACCCTGGCGCGCAAGTTGCCTGACTATGATCGGGCCACTCATGCAGGGATCTGGAAATGGCAAAGCGGGCAGCCGGTCTACCGTTTGCGCGGGCGGACGATGGGTGTCGTCTCGCTGGGTAAAATCGGGCAAGCCATCGTGGCGCGGGCGCAATCTTTCGGGGTTACGGTCATCGCCTACGACCCGTATTTGCCAAGAGAAGTCGCGGCAAAGATTGGGGTCGAGCTGGTGAGCAAGCCCGAATTGCTGGCAAGGTCCGACTATATCCTGATGCAGGCGCCGATGACGCCGAACACGCATCACTTTTTGTCGGATGCCGAATTCTCTGTCATGAAACCCGGTGCGATACTCGTGAACACTGGACGCGGACCAACGGTCGACAACAAGGCCCTGTTCCGGGCGCTGACCGAAGGCCATCTGGCTGCTGCAGGGCTCGACGATCCCGAAGAAGAGCCAGCCAAGCGCGCCAACTGGACGCCTGATGACAACCCGTTGTTCACACTGCCCAACGTCCTCGTAACACCACATGCCGCCTACTATTCCGAGGAATCCATACACGCAGCGCGGGTCACTGCGGCCACTCAGGTGGCCAAGGTCCTGACAGGACAAAAACCCGACTACACAGTCAATGCCGACGCATTGGCCGTATCTACCGCATAACAGGAGACAAGAATGCCAGACGTCAGCACGGACCTTAGGGTTTTCAATGATTTTGAAAGAAACCCGGAACTTCTCAAAAAATTCGACAAGGTGTTGGAGGCGTACTCTGCTGCTGCCATTTTTGCGGATGTGCAGTACCGAACAGGCGTGATGGACAGCGCCATCAAGCCCGCTTTCCGCGCCAAGGTGACAGGCCAGGCCGTGACGGTTCAGCTTTCAAAAGGTGATCTGGTCGACCCATTGCGAGCGCTTGAAATGGGACAACCCGGGGACGTGATCGTTGTGGACGCGGGTGGTGATCGTCAAACGTCAGTCTGCGGCGGTTTAATGGGTGGCCTGGCCAAGAACCGCGGCATTCGGGGTATGATCGTAGATGGCACTGGGCGTGACACAGATGAGTTGGAAGACATCAACTGGCCGATTTGGACGCGCGCGATCACGCCGCGCGGAACGCACACGATGTTCTCGGAACGTAAAGAAGAACTTTCGATCAATGTGCCAATCGCCTGTGGGGGCGTCGTGGTAAACCCCGGAGATTTCATTGTAGCTGATCTGATGGGCGTCGTCGTGGTTCCACAGGAAATTGCCGAAGAAACCGTGCGCCTTGCTCAAGAGCAAGCTGACCGTGAGGAGGAAACCCGTAAATGGGTGGCCCAAGGCAAAACCGTTGAGGATCTGCTAAATGAATTCGGTCGCATCTGAGCCAGCGCTGATCGGCGTAGATTGGGGCACTTCATCGTTTCGTGCATTTCTAATTGGTGCGGAGGGCGACGTGATCGATGGGGTCTCGTCGCCTGAAGGTATCATGCAGGTTGCGGGACAAACCTTTGAGGCGGTCCTTGATCGTCTCATCGGCCCTTGGGTCGCCAAGGCTAACCTGCCGATCCTGGCATCTGGCATGATCACCAGCCGCAATGGCTGGGTAGAAACGCAATATGCTGAAATGCCGCTGGGTGCTGGCGGTCTTGCGCGTGCGTTGGTCCCGCACGAAGCGGCCAACGGAGCGCGTATTCATTTTGTGACAGGTGCTTCGACAGAACATGCCGGAGGACCCGACGTAATGCGCGGCGAGGAGACCCAGATCATCGGGGCATCTTCGCTAGGCTTGAGCGAAGGTATGTTCGTGATGCCGGGAACGCACAGCAAATGGGTTCAGGTTGCGGACGGGAAGATCGTGGATTTCTCGACTTACATGACAGGTGAGATCTTTTCGGCGCTGAAAGAACACACGATCCTTGGCACATTGATGAAGGAGGACGCCTTCAGCGAAGACGCATTCGTGATGGGCGTAAAGACGGGCCTCAGTGGTGAGTCGAACCTGCTGCACAGCCTGTTTCATGTTCGGACGCTTCCTCTCATGGGCAAAATCCCAAAGGTTGCCACGGCCGACTACTTGTCGGGCTTGTTGATCGGGACCGAGGTTGCTGCCGCGACCGGCGAAGTAAAAGACGTCGGCACGATCACTGTTGTTGGACGCAGCGACTTGTCCGACCGATACGAAATAGCGCTTCGAACTGCTGGTTTCGACAGCCGTCGCGCGCCTGACGATATCGTTGCGAAAGGGCATTTTCTGATTGCTCGCGCTGCGGGGTTGGTTGGATGATTGACCTCACCGCAGCTCTTGCAGAGAACCCGCTAATTGCGATTTTGCGGGGGCTGGCACCAGAAAATGCGCGCCCGGTGTCTGATGTACTCTTCGATGCCGGGTTTCGGATAATCGAAGTGCCGCTCAACTCACCGGACCCGCTGGAATCGATTGCGCAGATCGTTGCAAAACATGGCGCTCAAGCCATAGTCGGCGCTGGCACAGTGTTGACTACGGATCAGGTCGCGGCGGTCGCAGATGCAGGCGGGCGGATCATCGTGTCGCCCAATATGAACCCGGACATCGGGCGCGCGGCTGTCGCGCGGGATCTGTATTGGTGTCCAGGTGTCATGACCCCCTCCGAGGCCTTTACGGCGTTGGATATCGGAGCATCGGTCCTCAAATTCTTTCCGGCGGAAATGGTGCCACCAGCTGCCATAGCAGCCATGCGCACCGTATTGCCTGCAGACGCAGTCATCGCTGCGGTAGGCGGCATAACGCCGGATACGATGGCGTCGTATCATGCCGTGGGTGCAGATGGATATGGGCTGGGCTCTGCACTATTCAAACCGAGCTATACATTGGATGATATCGGCAGGCGCGCGCGCGCCTTCACCAGTGTATTGGAGGAACTTGGATGAAACAGGCCCTTGTAACGGGAGGAACGCGAGGGATTGGTGCGGGTGTTGCACGGTCGTTGGCAGACGCAGGTTGGTCCGTCATTGCCGCATCCGCCTCCCAATCCGAATTGGATGCATTCGAGCCTCAGGACGGGTTAAAGGTGCAGCTCTTGGATGTCACCGACCAGACGTCCATCAATGATGTATTCGGCGAACTCACGGGTCTCGATGCCTTGGTGAACTGCGCAGGTATTCTTTTGCGTGGCGAAGAATATGACATCGACGTCTTCGCCAAGGTGCTCGATGTGAATCTGACAGGCACCATGCGCTGCTGTCTTGCCGCGCATCCATTGTTGGCTGAAGCGAGTGGGGCCATCGTCAACACCGCCTCTATGCTCAGTACCTTTGGTGGGCCTTTGGTTCCGGCGTATTCCGCTTCTAAGGGCGGCGTGGCACAGTTGACCAAGGCGCTCGCAGGTCGCTGGGCCGAAGACGGTATCCGGGTCAATGCCATCGCGCCGGGTTGGATTGAGACAGAGATGACCCAGGGCCTTCGGGAAGACCCTGAACGAACAGCGGGGATCATGGCGCGTACGCCTATGAAACGCTGGGGGAAACCCGAAGAAGTCGGTGCGCTTGTGCAATGGCTTTTGAGTGAAAACGCCAGCTTTGTGACCGGATCAATCTATCCGGTCGATGGCGGCTATCTCGCTATGTGAGGAAAATCAATGAATGACGATGACACCGCCCGAATGCCATATCAGTTGCCGTTTCCCAAGGATGCGCAAGACGAGATCGTGATCCCGAATGCCATGAGCGAAGACGACAGGCTATGGGTTCCGCAGGCAGAGAACGTCTGGTTCCGACCGCTCTGCTTGAACCGCTCGCAAGGTTGTTGGATGAACCTTCTCAAAGTGCGCAAAGCTGGTGTTCTTTCGCGGCACCGCCATCCACAGCCAGTCCACGGTTTTGTCCTGAAAGGGCGCTGGCATTATCTGGAACATGATTGGGTTGCGGAAGAAGGGGGATATGTCTTTGAGCCGCCGGGTGAGACTCATACTTTGGTCGTTCCCGACGATGTCGAAGAGATGGTCACCTATTTCCAGGTCAATGGCGTGATGTGCTATGTTGATCCGTGGGGCAAGGTCACTGGCTACGAAGATGTCTTTACCAAGATTGATCTGTGCCGAAAACATTTCGGGGAAGTCGGTCTTGGAGAAGATTACGTTGAACAATTCATCCGGTGATGCGCCGCGTTTCGCGCTTGTAGCGCATGATGCGCGAAAGGACGAAATCGTTGAATGGGTGGGTCTGCAATTGGCCCGCCTGTCCAGAGTACAAATCTTTTCGACTGAGACTACCGGTAGTCGCATTAAGCAAGCCTACCCAGAACTGGATGTGACCTGCCTGAAAAGTGGACCACTCGGAGGCGACCAACAGATCGGCGCTATGATCTGTGAAGAGAAACTGGATGCACTGATTTTCTTCGTCGACCCTCTGTCGCCCATGCCACACGACGTCGACGTTAAGGCTCTGACCCGCCTCGCGACGGTATATGATCTGCCAATGGCATGTTCGCGCTCAACCGCGGATCTGATCGTCAAGGGGCTGATTGACGAGGATGACAACGCGCCTGTCTGATACGCCACGCGCCGCATGCGCCGATCAGCTGGTTTTCAAAAGGTGCTCTGCCAGACTGCCGAGGTTTTCGCTGCCGAGCTGGCTCATGTTGGCCTCAATGTCAGCCTTCAGGATGTGAACGAGATGGTCGATCCCTCGTGCTCCGAACGCTGCAACAGCATATTGAAAGGCACGCCCGACCATGACGAAATCTGCACCTTTCGCCAGTGCGCGCATGATGTCCAATCCCCAGGCAACGCCAGAGTCGTAGATCAGTGGCACATCTATTCCGACCGCCTCGCGGATGTTCGGGAGTTGGTCAATCACGGCGGGCCCGGCTTCGAATTGGCGCCCGGAGTGGTTTGAGACCCAGATGCAATCCACGCCCTCGGCCACCATTTTTTGCGCGTCCTCCGGCCGCAAAACACCCTTGACGATCAGGTGACCCTCCCATTCCTGCCGTAGTTCGCGCAGGTAGTCCCAATCTGGAATCCCACGGATCAGAGCGCCTGCATGGGTAAAACTTTCTCGTCCGCGGGTCGGGACGTAATCGTCAAAGAACCGCATACGTGGCATGATGCCCTCGCGCAGATGTGCAAGGCACCAGGCGGGTCGTGACGCCATTTCTGTCAGCGTGCGCAGGTCAGCTTTTGGAGGCACCGTCAGATTGGCGCGGCGCTGTCGTTCGCGCCGGCTCTCTTCTGGAACGTCCACCGTGATAATCAGCGTACGAAATCCCGCTGCCTTAATCCTCGGCAGCATCGCGCGGCGCAGATCGGCGGAGTTCACCGGGTAATGCTGAAACCATCCGTTTTTGCCAATGTAAGGTGCCACATCTTCCGGTGAAGCAACCGCCACGCTCGACAGCGAAAACGGAATGTTGTGAGCAACCGCAGCCTTTGCAAGCATCCGCTCTGCTCCTGCCCACATCAGGCCGGACATGCCTACCGGTGCTATCCCGAATGGCAGATCGTAAGTTTGACCCATCAATGTAGTCTGCAGGTCGGCCTTTGTTCGGCCGCATAGTACACGCGGCAGGAATCCGATGGCATCAAGTGCGTCCCGGTTGACCTTCAACCCCAGCTCCCGGCCGGTCGCGCTGTCGAGATATTCGAAGGCAAACTTCGGAATGCGCTTTTGTGCGGTTTTCCGAAGGTCTTCTATCGACGGGTGGGAAAGGTCCAGATCCATCCGGGTCCTCTGTTCGTTGTCTAACGTTTGAAGCTCCTCAGTCGGTCACCAAAGGGATGGCAGTACCAAGGAAATTGCGGGCACATAGGTGATGAACATCAACAAGATCAGCATGCCGACAAAGAATGGCAGGATCGCCCGGCTGAGGCTTTCGATGGAAACCTTCGAAATGCTACTGGCCACGAACAGGTTCACACCCAATGGCGGTGTGCAGAACCCAATGGCCAGGTTGACCGTCAAGATGACACCAAAAACGATCGGATCGACACCCAGCGCGGTTGCAACCGGCAGCAGGATCGGCGTCATGATGATGATCGACGAAATCGTCTCCATGAACATTCCGATCACCAACAACAGCAGATTGATCAGCAACAGGATGATGATGGGGTTGTCGGACAGGCTGGTGATTGTTGTTGCGAGCTCTGTCGGGATTCTTGCGAGCGTGATCAACCTGCCAAAGGCGGTCGCCATGATCACCAATATCAGAATGGTCCCGCTGGTCTTTGCACTGCCCGCCAAAACCTCTGGCAGGTCCTTGAGGGTTATGTCGCCATAGACGAAGATGCCGATGAAAGCGGCATAGACTACGGCCACGGCGCCGGCTTCGGTTGGGGTGAAGATACCGCTGTAGATGCCCCCAAGGATAATTACCGGCACCAATAGCGCCCAGATGGAAGACCGGAAGCTCTGCCAGACGCCCGGGCCTGAGAACGTAGTCGTCGATTGCTGAACAACCTCGTCCTTTCGCAGCAGAACCCGAGCGACCAACATGAACATGAGGGCAAAAAGGATGCCAGGAACAACGCCTGCAAGAAACAGTTTGCCGATCGAAACCTCGGCAGTAACACCATAGATGATGAAGGGAATACTTGGCGGGATCATTACACCGATCATTCCTGAGGATGCTGTCAATGCGCCGCTGAATTTGCGCGTATAGCCGACCTTTTCCATCTCTGGGATCATGTTCGACCCGATGGCGGCTACGGTCGCAGGAGATGAGCCGGATATGGCGGCAAAAAACACACAGGCGAGCACGTTCACATAAGCCAACCCACCCCGGATATGACCGATCAGTGCATTGGCGAACCCAACCAGTCGACGAGACATTCCACCGTGCTGCATAAGGTCGCCTGCCAATATGAACAGAGGGACGGCAATTAGAGGAAAGGAGTCCGCGCCTGTTACCACCGACCGTGCCAGAAGAACCATGGGTGGCGTGCCATCTACAAAGACCATCACGATCATAGTGGCCAATCCCAGACAGATGCCAATAGGCACGCTGAAGAGCAACAGGGCAAAGAGCGTCAAGAAAAGCGTTGTTGCAAGCATGCCGGGTTCCTCACGCTTTGGTTCCTGCGATCAGACGCAGGGTTCGGTTCAGATGTTGAGTGACGCGGATCGCGGACAGGCCCGCGCCAATCGGCGCCGAAGCATAAAGGATCGGAATCGGTAGCCCCAAAACGACCGAAGTCTGGCTGGCGACAAAAGGCTGTCGGATAAGCTTGATGCATTCAATTGTCAGAACGATCAGAAATCCAAGGACAAGAAGCGCGATCACAAAATCCGCGTAAAGCCTTGCGCGCTCGCTTAGGACATCACGCAGGACCGTGATACGCACATGATCGCCTGTGTGGAACGCATAGCTGACGCCTAGCCAGACAAACCATACAAACAGCCAAAGCGTTAGCTCTTCGCCCCATGAAAGAGAGGCATTCAGAATGTAGCGCATGAACACATTTCCAAAGATCAACAAGACAATCGCGGCCAAAAGTGCACTGGCTAAGACCTTTTCGGCATTCATATCGATCCATTTGATAACCGACATCGTTCACCTCCCCTTGAACGAAAGGGGCGCCCGAACCTGCATGGCACGGGTGCCCGGATTGGCTGAGTATACCGCGGGTCAGCTTCCGCCTGCTGCGGATACCGCCGCGACCCAAGCGTCGTAGGCTTCGGCGCCAACTTCGTCGCGATACTGTAGGCGGACGCTTTCGGTTTTGTCGGCAAAGGCCTGTCGCTGTTCAGCAGTCAGTTCCAGAACCTCGACACCAGCGGCCCGGATTTGTTCCAGCTGTGCCGCATCTTCGCTGGCGACCAGTTCGGCCTGATAATCACGTGCCGCGGCCATCGAGTCCCGGAGCAGTTGCTGATGCTCCGCAGATAGCGAGTCAAAGAACGGCTTGGAGACGACTGGCATGTAGACCGCAAAGACATGGCCCGTGGTCGAAAGGTATTTCTGCACCTCGTAGAAACGCTGTGAGGTAATGATCGCCAGCGGGTTTTCCTGGCCGTCGATCACGCCCTGCTGGAGAGCAGAATAGACCTCACCAAAGTTCATCGGCGTTGGATTGGCCCCGAGCGTTTCGAATGTTGCTACATGCGCCGGAACCTTCATCGTGCGCAGCTTGACGCCTTCGAGGTCTGCGGGCGTTGCGACCGGACGGACATTGTTGGTCACGTTGCGTACACCCAATTCAAGCCAGCCAAGACCGACCAGTCCCTGGTTTTCGACCCGTGCAAGCATGTCATCACCGGCATCACCATCAAGAACATCAAAGGCGATGTCCTTGGAGGAATACATGTACGGCAGTTCAATTACTGCAAAAGCCGGATCCCAGCCCGCGAAGAAAGAAGAAGGAGGAATTGCCATTTCGAGAACGCCGGTTTGAACACCTTCGATCATCTCGCGATCGGGGCCCATCTGCGACGAGGGGAATATCTGTACGTCGATCTCACCATTCGAGCCAGTTTCGACCAGTTCTTCAAATTTCAGTAGCGCGCGATGCATATGAAACGCTTCTGCTGCGCCATGCCCAACCTTAATGACTGTTTCAGCGGATGCTGCAAAAGCAAGCCCGGCTGACATGACGACGCCAAGCGCCAATGTTGATTTCTTGAACAAGGTTTCCTCCCATGGATTTTTTTCGATCTATTATCTGAGATATCAGATATAATATAGAAATCAAGCTTACATGTGCTATTGTGTTAGAGAGACGAAATAGGACGAAGTGAAAATGACCGAGATTTTGCAGATTAAGCGACCGGATTCGTTGAGTAAAACTGCTGAAGAGCATATACGAAAAGGCATTATCAATGGCACGTTTCAATTGGGTGAATCGTTGCCGGAAGTGAAGCTGTCAAATGCCATGGGCATCAGCAAAACTCCGATTCGCGAAGCGCTATCGGCTTTGAATCTTCAGGGGCTCGTTCAGATCTTTCCTCATCGAGGAGCGTTTGTATTCTCTCTTTCTCAAGAGGACGTGGTGCAGCTTTGCCAGTATCGGCTCATCCTAGAATCTGCAGCTTTGGAGCAGGCGCTTGAAAAGAACCCCTCGGTTCTGATCAATGAGCTGGTTACAATTGTTTCGAAGATGTCAGAAGCGCAGGAAGCGGATGAATTCGAGCAGTATTTGGAACTTGACGCCGAGTTTCACGACGCGTTTTTCAGGTCCTGCGGAAACAATTACCTGCGGGATGGATATCAAAAAGTCAGTGATATCGTCCAAACTATGCGGACGCATCTGTCCAAGCGTTCCAATCGAACGAAGAAATCTTTCAAGGAACATCAAGCGATCACATCGCTGTTGGGCGAGGGTAAAGTAAAAGCAGCAACGAACACCCTCAAACGTCAAATCACTCGCGGTGAGCGATCTTATTCCGATTTGGTTGGTCTGAAGCAAGCATAGGTGTCCTGCCATCTGGGTCTTGTCAGATTAACTTTGCTTGAGCGGGGCAGTGCGGTTGCGTAGCTTTTTTCCATGACCAGACCTGCTTTTTCAAATACTTTAAACCCAGTCCTTAGATCTCCGCCTTGCTGTGATGCTGTACATTCGTTTCCCACTCTCGCTTCAGATTGTGAAAGCTCTTAAAGATGACCAGGTGGATGCCCTTACCCAGTTCGCTGAATGTATGCGTCCAAGCCAAGGGACATATTTCGATACAGATCCTTACTCCGGCCGCCGCCAAGGCAACTATCGACCCGAACGACCAAGAAGGGAAAATCGCATGCGGTTCTGACGCCGCGCGAGGGCGCTTTCGACCGAGCTGTGCGTGGGAATGAAATCTTCGACCTCAAACGTCTGCGATGAAGAGCAAAGCTGCCATTTGGGCTAATTGCAGCGAAGGTCTGCGCCGAGCCCTTAGTTCTAGATGCCGAAATGTGTGCAAACAGCTGCGAAGCACCGATTGCAGACATTGGCGTTGGGAAGCGGCCGATTCCGGGCTTTCAAGCGGTATTCAATATGCTACGGAATCAACCCGAATAGCTGCCGCTTGTTGCGCGACCAAAACTACGGCGCAAATTTCACACATAATTGTGTGTTTACACTGAGAATTATCACGGACGGTAACACCCTAAAACGAACTTGCTACTACGGCATTTGATTTAATTTGCATCGATTTGAGATAACCACATTGAATGTTCACAGTCCTTTGAGAGGTCAAGTTAACCTTTCACAGAGCGTCAGCGCTTCGCAGATCCAACAGATGCAATGGGGACCCCAGCAGCCTTCGAAATCACGAAAATTTAAATCGCGATCAGCGTCGCGACCCCGTCTCTATCTCAATTTCGTCTCGGTAGTTAATTGATAATATGCTGGAAAATCTGAGTTTTCTAAATTCAAGAACGCAACATTTCATATTTAATAATTGCCAGAACGAATTACGTTTGTTTTATTTCGCGAGAAATTTCCCGCGGGCCGGGTTCCAGATCAAGGTGTGGAGGGCACGAAAGCCGCATCAAAGTTCAGGAGAATTCCTATGGGACCATTTCCGCACGATGCACCCAAGGCCAAAATCGACGATTTTAATATCGCCGGAACTGACGGATTCGAATTCGTCGAGTTCGCGCACCCCGAAGCAGGAAAGTTAGAAGAGCTTTTTTCTCAAATGGGGTTTGTCGAAGTTGCCAAACACAAGACTAAGGACATCTCAGTCTATCGTCAGGGTAACGTGAATTACCTGGTCAACCGCGACCCAGACAGCCACGCCGCACAATTTGTTAAGGATCATGGACCCTGTGCGCCTGCAATGGCCTGGCGTGTCGTTGACGCGCAGCACGCGTTGCAATGCGCTTTAGATTATGGTGCCGAAGAGTACACCGGCGACGGCAAGTCCATCGAAGTCCCAGCTGTCGTAGGCATCGGGGGCTCGCTGCTTTACTTCATCGAGGACTATGATGAAGGCAAATCACCTTACGACACCGATTTTGAATGGATCGACAAACGTGATCCCAAGCCGAACGGCGCAGGGTTCTACTACATGGATCACCTGACTCACAACGTGATGCAGGGGAACATGGACACTTGGTACAAGTTCTATTCCACCGCCTTCAACTTCAAGGAAATCAAATTCTTCGACATTAAGGGCAAGCTGACCGGCCTGACCTCTCGCGCACTAACTTCGCCATGCGGCAAGATTCGTATTCCAATTAACGAAAGCTCGGATGATCAGAGCCAGATTGAGGAGTACCTGAAGGAATACAAAGGAGAAGGCATCCAGCACGTCGCAATCGGTACCGACGACATCTACGCCTCGACCGACACAATTGGCAATCACGGTATCGACTTCATGCCTGCACCACCGGACATCTACTATGACAAATCCAAGGCTCGCGTGAAGGACCATGAAGAGCCGCTGGAACGCATGAAGAAACACGGCATCCTAATTGACGGTGAAGGCGTTGTGGGCGGCGGAATGACCCGCATCCTGCTCCAGATCTTCTCGAAAACCGTGATCGGCCCGATCTTCTTTGAGTTCATCCAGCGAAAGGGAGACGACGGATTTGGGGAAGGCAACTTCCGGGCTCTCTTTGAGTCGATCGAAGAGGACCAGATTCAGCGCGGCGTTCTGAAAGTTTCAGACTAACGCCATTTCCCCGTGCCGTGGGCGGCGCACCCCCGCCCACGGCGTATTCCACAGACAGACTTGATTTTGCACCCCTCGGGTGCGCTTCGGAAAGGAGTGTCTCATGGACCTGAAAATCGAAAAAATTCACCATGTCGCCTATCGCTGCAAAGACGCTAAGGAGACGGTCGAATGGTACGGCCGTATCCTCAACATGGAATTCATCCTGGCGATTGCAGAAGACCACGTACCCTCAACCCACGAGCCTGACCCGTACATGCATCTGTTTCTTGATGCGGGGATGGGCAACGTTTTGGCCTTCTTTGAGCTGCCAACCAAACCGGAAATGGGCCGCGACCCCAATACCCCAATTTGGGTGCAGCATATTGCTTTCAAAGTGAAGGACCGCGAAACCCTTGTGGCCTTCAAAGAACATATCGAAGCAGAGGGCGTCGAGGTTCTGGGTGTCATCGACCATTCGATATTCCACTCGATCTATTTCTTCGATCCCAATGGCCACCGAATTGAACTGGCCTGCCCGGACCCGGAGGAAGAAGCGATGCTCAAGCGCATGGATGAAGTCAAATGGCTGATGCTGGACGAATGGTCGAAGACCAAGAAGGCGCCGAAACACGCTGACTGGCTTCACGCCAAGGAACTGAACCGGGAGTAAGGCGCAGCCTTCCGCATTTCCGTCACCCCTTGGGAGAGGAATTATGAATAAGCGACAAGGCACATTCACGGTTTCCATGATGCACATGCTATGAACGACAATTGGAAGAGCTATTCATCAGCACCAGCAGGAGGGACGGTCGTCTGCGCGGCCTCGGAGGTCCCCGAGGGCCGGGCACATTGCGTGGAACTGGGCGACTTTCCAATCCTTCTTGCAAGGAACGAAAGCGGTGTTTTTGCCTACGTGAATGCCTGCCCGCACCAATTCCTTCCGCTCGACTATAGGGGCGGATCGGTCGTTTCATCTAATGGTCGTGTGTTGATTTGCTCAAATCACGAAGCTGGATTCGATCTGGCGACCGGTGCAGGCATTTCGGGTTTCGGAACCGGCTGCGCGCTGGACCCGGTGCCTACGAAAGAGGACGAACACGGGCAGTTGGTCATCGATGACTGACGAAGTTGCTCTCTTGGACGAACGGGACATGCCAGAATGCTCATGACAGGCGAGCGGCGACCCTGATTGGCCAAGGACTGCACTAAAGTGCGCCCTTTAAATATCGATTAGTTTTGCACCTTCCCAGTTGCCATTTCGGACCGCGTCCTGAACAAAATCGACCACCAGATTTGAGATGCTTTCTCTTAAAAACGTCGGGCGTGTGCCGAGTGCAGACACGAGATAGAGTGTCCGGATAAGCCGTGTATCCACGACTTTACGAGCAACAAGCTCGCCCCGTCGAAGTTCTTCGCTCACTAGAATTTTAGGTGCGAGAGTGCAAGCTAAACCCTCCTTCAGAGCACTTAACGTACCTGCGATTGACGCCAGCTGAATGCGGGCGTTTGCCTCGAGTTTCGCCAGTTCTGCAGGACGATCAACGAGCGCGCGGGACAGCGCACCACTCTGCAATAATGCGACAGGCAGCTGAGCCATTTGCTCAAGGCTGATCGGCTCGCTGGAATGGCCAACGATGTTTGGAGCACCCAAACAGTAGATTTCCTCTTCGATTAATGGCGTTCGAATTGTTTGCGTATCCGGAGGCGGGTTGAAAATCAGTGCAGTATCAATCTCGCCGGACCGTAGGGCATCATATGTCACGCCGGACAGCCCTTCTCTCAGAACCAGATGGACTAGGGGCAACTCTTCAATAACCTGGCGCATCAGCGCCCCACCTATCACTTTGATCACCGAGAAGGGCATGCCGATCGCAATGTTTCCAGAAACTTCGGCTTGACCATGTTTAATCTCTGATGCGGCAGTGTCGAATGCCGCCAGAATAAACTGCGCATGCTCAAGCAATTTCAGTCCTGCAGCCGTTGGCTCCATGCCCCTTGGTTTTCTGACAAAGAGCTTGGTTCCAAGCTCTGCCTCCAAGCTACCGATATGGTGACTCAGCGCTGACGCGGCGGTGTTGCAGTGGTCAGCCGCGTGCGAAAGATTTCGGAATTCGCATACGGCAGCAAAATATCTAAGTTGTCGAGAGTCCATACGTGCATTCTAATATCAAGAACGCTATTTTCGAAAGTATATTATTTTCCGATTGCTCAAGTTCCGCCATGGTTACCTTAATTGAAAACCGCGGGAGGAACTTATGGCAAACGCTTTACCCTTGGAGGGCGTGCGTGTGGTGGAAATGAGCCACATGGTGATGGGGCCATCGACTGGACAGTTTCTTGGTTTTCTTGGCGCAGAAGTCATTAAGATCGAGCCTCCTCAGGGTGACAAGACACGCGATCTAACGGGTATGGGCGCTGGGTTCTTTCCGACCTTCAACCGTGGCAAAAAGTCAGTGACTCTGAATATCAAGGACGCTGACGATCTGGCAAAGCTGCATGCTCTGCTGAAGACCGCAGATGTCTTCGTTGAAAATTTCCGTGATGAGACGCTGGCCAAAATGGGTTTGGCGCCTGATCAGCTGCGCGAGTGTTATCCGACGCTGATCGTGGCCTCGTGCAAGGGTTTCCTGAAGGGGCCGTATGAGAACCGCGCAGCCATGGACGAAGTGGTGCAGATGATGACAGGAATGGCCTATATGACTGGCCCCACCAATCGTCCGCTACGTATTGGCTCATCGGCCAACGATATCATGGGGGGACTCTTTGCTGCTTTAGGTGTGCTTGCTGCTTTTATTCAGCGCTGTAAAACCGGCGAAGGCGCCGCTGTCCGTACGGGGTTGTTTGAGAACTGCCTGCTTCTCGTTGCGCAACACATGGTTCAATTTGATATCGAAGGCACCGAGGCACCACCAATGCCCGAGCGTGTCTTTTCATGGCCGGTTTACGACCTCTTCCCGACAAGCGACGGGCGCCAGATCTTTTTAGGTGCAGCCACTGATGGGCAGTGGGAGAAACTCTGCAAGGGCCTTGGTCTAACGCATCTGCTTGATGATCCGCGTCTTCAGACACGGAGCGACCAGATTGCCGCCCGAGATTGGACATTGCCAATGATCGCAGAGATCGTGGCGGGCCGTCCTTATGAAGACACACTGAAGATCATGCAAGAAAACGATCTTCTCTTCGCGCCGGTCGCTCGTCCGGCCGAGATGTATGATGACCCTCACGTGAACCGGCCTGGCGGGCTTTATACGTCGCATTATGCCGACAAGAAGGATTTCCGCGCACCTGTACTACCTCTCGAGATGGACGGAGCACCCCTTGTTTCCAACGATGTCGACATCCCTGCGATTGGCCAGCACAACGCCGAGATCCTTGGCGCATTGAAGGTGGAGGCTATCGAATGAGCCAGAAATACGTTTTCAATGCCTATCCGAAAGATGGCATCGCGATCCGCGAGGTTGGTCTTCGCGATGGCCTGCAACTCACGAAATCCTGGCCCAGCACAGCTCAAAAAGTCGAATGGGTGAACCGGGATTACAAAGCGGCGCTCCGCTACTTCGAAGTCGGGTCGTTTTTGCCCGCCGACAAGTTCCCGCGTTTTGCTGATGTGCGCGACGTTATTGCGGCGGTTCAGACCAAGGGTGATGCCCATGGGATTGCTCTGGCGCTGAACCAACGAGGAGCCGCCGACGCGTTGGAAACCGGCGTTGAAGAGATCACCGTCGTCGTCTCGGCCAGCCAAGCGCACAACGAGGCCAACGTCAGACGCACGCAAGAGCAAAGCCTAGCCGAGATCGCCAACGTCGTAAAACTTCGGAATGACCTTGGCAGCAACACAATCATCAGCGCTGGCATCGCGATGTCATTCGGGTGTTCATTGTCAGGAGACGTCCCGGAAGATGACGTTATGCGCATGGTGGATCGCTGTTTTGAGGCTGGGGTCGACATGGTCACCCCTGCGGACACGGTCGGCTATGGCGGGCCGCGTCAGGTTGCGTCGCTTTGTGCCCGCATGGAAAGGCGTCTTGGGGGTCTGCCCTACGCGATCCATCTGCACGATACGCGTGGCATGGGCATTGCCAATGCTTCAGCGGCGCTAGACTCAGGCTGTCGCATTTTTGACGCTTCGATCGCGGGTCTTGGCGGCTGCCCGTATGCGCCCGGTGCAACTGGAAATGTCGTGCTAGAAGACCTTGTTTTCCTTGCCGAGACCAAGGGCTTTTACACCGGCATCGACATCGAAGCGTTGTTTGAAACGCGCGCGCTTCTGACCGATGCCCTGCCGGAGGCGACGCTCCACGGAGCTATGGCGCAGGCCGGTCTACCAAAAACTGCAAATTGGCGGGCCTGTGCGGCCTGACACTTTTTCGCACTTTATCCAATTTTCGGGTCGCATTGGGCGACGCTCGGATTGAATGTCAAACGGGAGGAAACTGACATGAAAAGAACACTACTAAGCGCGGCGCTTGGCGCTGCTTTGACAACAGGCACTTTCACCGCAGCTCAGGCCGAGACACCCATGCGGTGCAGCCACCAATTGCCGCCGTCGCACGCCATCGCGCAAGTGATCGACCGCTGGGCTGCCGAGGTCGAGACCCGGTCCGGTGGTGAAATCGACGTGCAGATCTTTCCCGCCAACAGCTTGGTTGGTGCCAAGGAAAACATCCTCAGCGTCGCGTCGGGCAACATCGAGTGTGCTTTCTCGGTACAGTTTCAATGGGGTCGCACGCTGCCGATCATGACGGTCACGACCCGGCCGTTTGCGTTCAAAGACCCTAACATCGCGCGCAACTGGCACGACTCCGAAGCCGCGAATTTTCTGGCAGGCAAGCTTAGGGATCGCGGCGTCGAGAACGTGGTATGGCTCTTTGATGCCGGCGACTCCGTGTTTACCTCCAAGGGCGGCTACCTGACCGAGCCCGAGGATTTCGAAGGCATCAAAATGCGCGGCCTAGTGCCTGCCTTTAACGCCTCGCTCGAAGCCCTGGGCGCCAGCCCGGTCTCGATGTCCGGCGGCGAGGTCTATCAGTCGTTGGCAACCGGCGTCATCGACGCGGCCATGACCGGCGTCGGCGCCGCCGTTAAGCGCAAGTATTTCGAGGTGCAGGATCACTTCAGCATCGTGCCGGTCGTCTCGGTCTATTTCCACGGCTACGTGAACCCCGACTTCTACGCTAACCTCTCGGACGAGGCCAAGGCGGCGCTCGACGAAGCGGGCAGGCTGGCCGCAGGCTGGGCCGTTGACGCCTCTGCCGAAGCCGCCGCAAGCGCGCCCGAAGCTCTCGCGGCGAAAGGCGTGAATGTCTATCGTCTGACCGACGAAGAGAACGCGGCTCTGGAGGCAATCATGCAACCAGCCTTTGATGCGCATTTCGGCGAAGGCATCGACGGTGCAGAAGAGCTGATCGGCCTGATCGACAAGCTGCGCAGCGGCTCCTGAGGCTCTGGATAATGTTAACTCAACCTAGCAACGAAGGGGCGGCATCCGCGGCCCCTTTCCCGATCAAGCTGATTTACGGGCTGGTCTGGTTAGGGGGAGCGCTGAGCGCGCTTCTCATTCTGGTCGCTTTCTTTATTACGATCATCGCAGTGTTTTGGCGCTATGTTCTTTCCGACCCGCTTCTGTGGACCGACGATATGACTGGCTGGACGCTTGTGGCGTTAATCATGCTTGGCGTAAGCGAAGCCTATCGTCGCGGCGATCATATCGCGATGGACCTTCTTACCGAAGGATTGGCCGGTAAGGCTAAGAAAATTCAAGTGGTCTGGGCACATCTTTCAGTGCTCGCCGTCGCCATCGTTTTGTCCATGAGCTCGTGGCATATGGTGCATTTCGCCTATGAATGGCACGCGTTCACCTCTGGCTCGATCGAGATCCTACTATGGATTCCGCAGGCTCCGCTTTTTCTGGGCTCGGTTCTGCTGGGTGTTACGGCCTTTTCCAAGCTTCTTGAGTGTTTTTTAGGTAGGAGCGCGTCGTGACCGCATTTTTGATCTTTCTTTGCCTGGTCGTTCTTCTTCTAACAGGCATGCCGATTTTCGCGGCGCTTGGTTTGACAGCAACAGGTATCCTTTTGATCTTTGAAGGGGACGTAAATCCGGCGGCAGAAACGGTTTACGCCCATTTCAACAAGCCCGTTCTGATGACGGTTCCGCTGTTCGTTTTCATGGCCCAGATCATGATCAAAGCCAAAGTGATCGACGATCTCTTTGGTATGGCACATACTATGATAGGCCATATCCGGGGCGGTCTTGGCGCGGCGACTGTCCTGTCTTGCACAATCTTTGCGGCCATTTCAGGGTCTTCCGTTGCTACGGCGCTGTCGATCGGCTCAAGCGCGGTGCCACAAATGAAACGTTTCGGTTACCCGGAAAAGGACGCGCTTGGCCTTGTCGCCGCTGGGGGCACACTTGGAATTCTCATCCCGCCGTCCGGTCCGATGATCCTTTACGCCATTGTCAGCGATGCCAGCATTGGTGCGCTGTTTCTCGCGGGGATCATTCCGGGCGTGATGTTGGCCGTTATGTTTTCAGCATATTGCATCATAAAATCGTCGCTGAACCCACAGTTTGACTCGCCACCCTGGGCGGGTCTGCCGGAAGTAGGACGCGCCCTAAAACGGTCTTTCTGGGCTGTCATGGCACCGCCGGTGGTCATGGGCGGGATTTACCTGGGTATCTTCACCGCGGGCGAAGCAGCGGCCGTTGGGTGCCTTTATGCCCTGTTCGTCGCCTTCGTGATTTACCGCAACATCACTCTTACCGACCTGTGGGAGTGTCTCTCAAGAACGATGAGCATGTCGATGATGGTCTTCATGATCATTGCGGGAGCGGCAATGTTTGGCCATGCCATCACAATCATCCGTCTGCCCAACGGGGTTGCGGAGATGGTGGCGGTTATGGGTCTCAGCCCGCTTGCCTTTATCCTGGTTGTGATGGCGATGATCTTCGTGATGGGCATGTTCTTTGAATCCATCGCGATCATTCTGATCACAACTCCGATCCTCTTGCCGACGATGGCCGCGCTTGACATCGATCTGATCTGGTACGGCGTTCTGTTGATGATCAACCTCGAACTGGCCATGATCACGCCACCGGTCGGGATGAACCTGTTTGTCATCAAGGGTATAACCAACGCGCCGCTCTGGGATGTGGTGAGGGGGGCTTTTCCCTATGTGGTGTTGATGTTGATGGCCATGGTTCTGCTCTTGCTGGTTCCAGGAATTGCGACATGGCTGCCTTATTCCGCCGGGTTTGGAAGGTAATACCCCATGGCTAATCGCTTTTTTTCCACCAAAGACCGACCTGTCCATATGGGGCCTTATCCGACCGAGCTTTTGGCACGTACCGAACAGCTTCCTGATCTGTCAGCTGTGCCGCCCGCGCCGCATCTGACTTATCGCGACGATGTCGATCCGGCTTCTATCATCAACGCCATGCGTGAACATCAGGCGATGATGGATGCGATCCGGGATGGGCATATCAACAAGGCCATGGCCGATACACCGACCGACCCAGTGGAGCGGGCGAACCATCTGAAGGCATTCGGCTACTTCGCGGATGCAGCCGTCGTTGGCACCTGCCTTCTACCGCAGGACGCCTTACTGCCTTCACCCTATAAGAACCCGGATGTGAACCGCCTGGCCCATGACCTGAAGACACGGCAGACAAAGACCCTCTCTGCCGGGATCGACACAATCATGGCCAGCCTCAAAGAGGCGGTTGAGGCGGCGCCCACAAGCATCGACGGCCATACTCATTGCCTCGTTTTCCTCTACGAAAACCCCCGTACGCCGGACGTTGATGAGGCTGGCACCGCGTGGATTCAGGGCGCCCAGGCGCATCGCGCCGGTCTGCGCGCAGCTGAAACTGCCGTTGTTCTGGCAAATTACCTGCGCATCCTTGGATACGATTCACGCGGGCACACCGTTTCCAGCAGTGACGTGGACCTTAACAAACTCGCCGTTGCGGCCGGGCTGGTCACGGTGGAAGACGGCTTGCTGAGCCATCCCTATATCGGGGCGCGCTTCGGCCTCGCCGCTGTCACCACAACTTTCGTCATCGAGCCGGACAAACCGCTTGCCCCAATGGCCGAGCAGCCGAAATCCGCCTTTGGACCCACGTGGAAATTTGGCACGTCAACGATCAAAAATGCCGCCAATGCAGTGCCTTATGCCAAGCGCCGCTTCGTGGATGGTGCGCATCCATTTGAGACGCTCAAACGCGTGGATACGCCTACGACCTATATCGATGAACCCAACATTCCCCGCGTTCCAAAACGCACGGACATGTTCGCCCGTGCCAAGTTTGGCGATCTGGGTAAAAAGGTTCAGGACGCGTCCCAAAACGGCCTCCACGTCATCAAATCAGCGCCCTCCATGGCAACGCGCAAGCCCTTGGGGGCCTTTGTTCTGTTGCAAGACGGCGAGGTTGCCGAAGAGCGTGTGCCGCTTTCGCCAAAAGAAGCATCGGAACTGATCAAGGCCACCTGTTATTGGCTTGGCGCTGATGCGGTTGGCATCTCCCGCTGCCCGGACTGGGCCTGGTACAGCCATGATGCGCGCGGAGATGCAATCGATCCGCCCCATGACCAGGCGATCAATCTGGTGATCGATCAGGGCTATGAAACAATGGAAGGCGCCTCGGGCGATGACTGGATCGCGGTGGTACAGTCCATGCGCGCCTATTTGCGCTTTTCGCTTTTGGGCGGCGTGATTGCGAAGCAGATCCGCAATATGGGCTATAGCGCCAGGGCGCACACGGTGACGGATGGCGAGGTGTTGCAACCGCCTCTGCTGCTGCTTTCGGGTCTGGGAGAGGTGAGCCGGATTGGCGAGGTGATCCTCAACCCCTTCCTCGGCCCGCGTTTGAAATCGGGAACGGTCACAACCGACCTGCCGCTGGCCCATGACAAGCCCATCGACTTTGGCCTGCAAAAATTCTGCAATTCCTGCAACAAATGCGCCCGCGAATGCCCCTCTGGCGCGATCACTGCCGGGCCAAAGACCATGTTCAATGGTTATGAGATCTGGAAATCAGACAGCCAGAAATGCACCTCTTATCGCCTGACAAATCAGGGCGGTGCGATGTGTGGACGCTGCATGAAGACCTGCCCATGGAATCTAGAAGGGATTTTCAAAGAGAAGCCTTTTCGCTGGGCGGCGATGAACGTGCCTAAACTCGCGCCGGCGTTGGCCAAACTCGACGACGTGGTCGACAACGGCTCACTTAACCCCGTGAAGAAGTGGTGGTGGGACCTCGAACTTGAGGAAGACGGCGGTTTTCGCCCTACGAAAAAGCCAGTGAATGTGCGCGGCCTCTCAAAAGATCTGGACCTCAAATTCGAGGATCAGACCCTGGCCGTCTATCCTGCGACTCTGGCACCGCCGCCCTATCTTTACCCTCACGTGATGGACCGGGAAAAAGGGATTAGGGCCTACGAGGCGATGGTCTCTGCCGAAGAGCATAAACGGAGCGTGGCGGCTGGGGACGAGAGTGTGCTGCACCGATACAACAATGACGAGGAAAGCCCGGTGATCCCGGGCATTGTTACTCTGGCTGAGGAAACGGCGAAGGGCGTCATGAAATTTGAGTTTCAGGCCGTTTCGGGTGAACCACTGCCAGCATGGCAGGCGGGCGCACATCTGGATATCGTCATCGCGCCGGAATTCCTGAGGCAATATTCAATTTCAGGCGACCCGGCGGATCGTACCAAGTACCAGATCGCAGTCCTTCGCGAGGAGGAAGGGCGCGGTGGGTCCAAGCTATTGCACCGGATATTTGAGAAAGGACGGCGCGTCTTCTTCTCAAAACCGATCAACCATTTCCCCCTTGATCATAGCGCGACCAGAACACTCCTCATGGGCGGCGGTATCGGCATCACGCCAATGATCGCAATGGCGCACGAGCTCTACGCACGTGGAGCGGAATTTGAGCTGCACTACTCTGGCCGCGCGAAGGAGACGATGGGGCTGCTAGAAGATATCGCCGGCTTCCTCTGGGCGGACCACGTGACGCTGCATGTTTCCAGCGAGGGAACGCGCGCCGATCTTGATGCGATCATGGCGGGCTACGAGCCGGGATGGCATGTCTATACCTGCGGAGCGGAGGCCTACATGTCAGCCGTCATGCACGCCGCCGAGCGCGCAGGCTTCCCCGAAGAGGCACGGCATTTGGAATACTTCTCCGTGCCCGAGACGCCGGAATATGAAAACTCCGCCTTTACCATGAAGCTTGCAAAAACTGGAGTGGAATTGGCTGTTCCCGCGGATAAATCCGCCGCGGAGGTGCTAATCGAAAACGATCTTCCGGTGGATCTGAAATGCAGCGACGGGCTGTGCGGTGTTTGTCGGTGTGGGCTGATTTCAGGAGATGTAGAACACCGCGATTTTGTGCTCTCCAAAGCGCAGCAGAAAAACACGATCATCACTTGCCAGTCCCGCGCAGCCAATCCCGACGGCGTGTTGGAACTGGATCTCTAAATAAGTTGGACCGCAACGACCCAGAACGAAGCTTGTGCAAAAACAGATGTTCTCTGTAGCCAGATCAATGAATGAGCTGCGCTCGGTCCCGCAATGCGGCGCCGCTGAGTGGAATCTGGGAGTTGTCCGACTAAATGTCGGCATCCAACTTACTGACCTGACTGGTTGGCAATCGTAGGGATTGGCAGCTACCCTCCCTTGGTATTTTCGTTGCGGTAGACAAGTTCGAAAAGCAGCCTTTCGATTTTGGAGAGTCAACGGCAGCAAAGTTCTGCTTCTTGCCTATTCAAACGTGGTGCAGCGAATGCCCGGAATGTCCAACAATAAGAGTCCGTCCCAATCGGAACAGACCCCACATTACTCCAACCCGGTGGTCTCGCTGTTCCCAGCAACACATTCACCAGCGCGAACAATAATCTATAATGTCCTCCGTGGTTAAAGACTGTGTCCATCATACTCATGGACGTGGGTAGCCTGTTCGCGGGTATGGGCAATCTCTTGCACTACGGCGGCAATCTTGCTGGATGAAACTTGGTGCAGCTCACCAACAACGGCCTCGGCGCGCTCGTAGCTGTCCGGAACGCCTTGGGTGTTAAAATGGGCGGCTGCGGTGGAAATGTCCGCGTCTCGCCAAGTCGCCGTGGTGCCGACTGAAACGCTGTCATGATCGTTGTAGCGGGCCAGGAACTTGTTTCCAT
>NZ_JBQFSA010000012.1:0-80760 GCF_056537745.1 Ruegeria sp. C12 | reverse complement strand
CGATGCACCGCTCCGCCCAACCTTATACCGATTTCTTTCTGCTCAAGTCGCTGGACCTGACACGTGACACAGAGGGCGCCCTTGTCAGTGTAGATCCTGACAAGGCACTGTTTGTGGATGTGTTCCTGCGCACGCTGGGGATCAGCCTGGGTGTGACGCTGATCTGCTGCGTGCTGGGCTATCCGCTGGCCTGGTCGCTGGTTCAGGCCAGCCCGACCTGGCGCAATCTGATGCTGCTGGGTGTCCTCTTTCCGTTCTGGACCTCGCTTCTGGTGCGCACCGCGGCCTGGGTGATCGTTCTGCAAAAGGAAGGCCCAATCAACTCAGCACTTCAGGGTCTTGGGCTGATTGACGCACCGCTAACACTGGTTTTCAACCGTTTTGGCGTCTTCATTGCGTTGACCCACATCCTGCTGCCGTTTCTCGTCCTGCCGCTCTACAGCGTGATGAAGGCGATCCCCCGCGACTACATGCGGGCCGCGAAAAGCCTTGGCGCACGCCCGGCTTACGCCTTTCTGACCGCCTATTTCCCGCAGACCCTGCCGGGGCTGAGTGCGGGTGCGATCCTCGTCTTCATCATGTCCATCGGCTACTACATCACGCCCGCTCTTGTCGGCGGGCCGAAGGACCAGATGATTAGTTATTTCATCGCGTTCTACACCAACAACACGATCAACTGGGGGCTGGCCTCGGCGCTGGCGTTGAACCTGCTGATCGTCACCCTGGTGCTCTATGCGCTTTATCAGCGGATCACCGGCAATGGCCGCGTGTCCATGGGGGTGTGAGCCATGTTTGACCCTTCCCTGACCCGGGCCGAACGGCTGGCCGTGCTGGCCACCCACGCGAGCTCGATCCTGATCCTGGGCTTTCTGGTCGTGCCGATTGTCACTATCATTCCCCTGTCTTTCACCCATGACAGCATCCTGAGCTATCCGGTCGAGCGCTGGAGCCTGCGGTGGTACAGAGTGCTGTGGGAAAACCCGATTTGGGGCGAGGTTCTGAAGAACAGTCTCGTGATCGCTGTCGCCTCAACCGCCGTCGCCACGGCTTTGGGCACGCTGGCCTCCATCGGGCTGACGCGCCGCCATTGTCCCGCCCCGGGCCTGCTGACCGCCTTTCTGCTGACCCCGATGATCGTTCCGGTCATCATTACCGGCGTGGCATCCTATTTCTTCTATACCAAGCTGGGGCTGACCAACTCCTTTACGGGCATGATCCTGGCCCACAGCATCCTCGGTACGCCCTTCGTGGTCATCACGGTCACGGCCACCTTGCAGGGTTTCGATCAGAACCAGCGGCGCGCAGCCTATTCGCTGGGCGCGAGCCCCTGGTTCGCCTTCAAAAGCGTAATCATGCCGCAGATCGCCCCCGGGATCCTATCGGGCGCGCTCTTCGCGTTCATCACCTCCTTCGACGAGGTCATTGTGGCGCTCTTCCTCGCGGGAACCGAGCAATACACCCTGCCGCGGCAGATGTTCTCCGGCATTCGCGAAAACCTCGACCCGACCATCGCCGCGGTTGCGACCGTGATGATCACCGTCTCCATCGCGATCCTGGCGCTCGCGCAATATGCCGCCGCGCGCGGACAAAAGAACGGATAAGAAAATGGAAAACTTTGTAGAGTTCGACGGCATCCAGAAAACCTACGATGGCGAGAACCTCGTCATCAAGGATCTGAACCTGTCGATTGCAAAAGGCGAGTTCGTCACGCTACTGGGCCCGTCCGGATCGGGCAAGAGTACGGCACTGATGCTGCTGGCCGGGTTCGAGCCGCCGACCAGGGGAACGATCCGGCTGAACGGCAAGACACTCAACAGCGTGGCGCCCTTTCACCGCAATATTGGGATGGTGTTCCAGAACTACGCTCTCTTCCCGCACATGACGGTTGCCGAGAATGTCGCCTATCCGCTGAGGGTGCGCAAAATCGGTAAGTCCGAGATCGAGGAGCGTACTCGAAAGGCACTTGATCTCGTGCAACTCGGGTCCTTCGGCGGGCGCTATCCCAAGCAACTCTCAGGCGGGCAACAGCAACGCGTGGCCGTCGCGCGGGCCCTGGTCTTCGATCCGGAACTGGTTTTGATGGATGAACCGCTCGGCGCCCTCGACAAGAAGTTGCGTGAAGAGATGCAGGTCGAGATCAAACACATCCACGAGAACCTTGGGATTACCATGGTTTTTGTGACCCACGATCAGGACGAGGCCCTGACCATGTCTGACCGGATTGCGGTTTTCGATGACGGCCGCATCCAGCAGATCGACAAACCCGCGACGCTTTATGAACGCCCCGCCAACCAGTTCGTTGCCGATTTCATTGGCGAGACCAACATGCTCGCGGCACGTGTAGAGCAGCGGGTTGGCGATCAGGTCACGCTGAGGCTTTCATCGGGCGAAATCGTCAGCGCGACCGCAACTGGCGACCTGTCTTTGGCCTCAAACGCCACGCTGTCCGTGCGCCCGGAAAGGATGACCATTAACGCATCAGAAACCGCTTCCAATGCGCTTTCGGCGACCCTCGTGGAAACGATCTACCACGGTGCAAGTGCAAAAATGATCTTTGCGTTGGGCGGTAACACACAAATTGTCACGCAGCTCCGTGCAGGCAACCCGTTGGTTGGCATGGTCAAAGGAACAACCGCAAGCCTCTCATTTGACAGCAAGGACGCCCGTGCCTTTGCAAACCCCGCCCCCAATTAAGAGTTTAACTGATGACCGATATCAAAGCAGAACATCACAAACCAATCGTTGCTGTCACGGGCGCAAGCCGGGGTATTGGGCACGCCATCGTCCGCCACTTTCACAACAACGGGTGGGAAGTCATCACGTTGGCGCGCACGCCTTTCTCAGAGTACTGCCCCTGGGCAGATGGGATCGTGAGACATATCAAAGTTGATCTGTCCAGGACCCAATCTGTTCTCGACGCAGCCGCCCAACTGCGCGCTATGCTGGCCAATAGGGGCCTGAACGCATTGATCAACAATGCGGGTATCTCACCCAAGGGGCCGGGTGGCGAGCGTATGGATGCAGTGCACACGCCAATCCAGACCTTTCTGGATGTGCAGCACGTCAACCTCGCCGCACCATTCCTGCTGTGCCAGGAATTGATCGAACCGCTCAAGCAGGCAAAGGGGTCGGTTGTAAACATATCCTCCATCGCCGCGCATCAGGTTCATCCCTTTGCCGGAGCGGCCTATGCCATTTCCAAGGCGGGGCTTTCGACCCTGACCCGCGAGTTAGCACATGAACTGGGCGAAACCGGCGTACGCGTGAATTCCGTCGCTCCGGGTGAAATCGAAACCTCAATCCTGTCGCCTGGCACCCAGGATATTGTCGACACGCAAGTGCCCATGAAACGTCTCGGCCGCCCCGAGGAAGTTGCGGAAGTGGTCCACTTCCTGGCCAGCACACAGTCCTCCTATGTCACCGGATCGGAAATTCCGATCAACGGTGGTCAACACATCTAACGCCCTTTTTGGAAAGCAACCCGCATGAATGATATGAAACACCTCCCCAACTCCCCCGAGGCACGCGACATCGCCTATCACTTCCACGGATACACCAATGCCGCCGCCCATGCTGAGACAGGCCCGATGATCATCGAACGCGGCGAAGGGATCTATGTCTACGACTCAGGCGGCAACCGCTACATCGAAGCTCTCTCGGGCCTTTGGAGCGCCGCCGTCGGCTTTAGTGAGCCGCGTCTGGCCAAGGCCGCAGCCGATCAAATGGCGAAACTGCCCTTCTATCACAACTTTGGTCACAAGTCGCATGAGGCCGCAATCAACCTTGCGGAGAAGTTAGTCTCTCTCGCGCCCGTGCCAATGAGCAAAGTTTTTTTCACCAATTCAGGTTCCGAGGCCAATGACACGGTGCTCAAGATGCTATGGTATCGGTCTAACGCGCTCGCCCAACCCGAGCGCAAGAAAGTCATTGCGCGAGAGCGGGGCTATCACGGCGTCACCATTGCCTCAGGAAGCCTCACAGGCCTGCCCAATAATCACCGATCCTTCGACTTGCCGATCGACCGCGTGCTGCACACCACCTGCCCCCATTATTGGAAGGACGGCAAAGACGACGAGACGGAGGAGGAATTTGCCAGCCGCTGCGCCGCCGATCTCGAAGCCCTGATCGAGGCCGAAGGCCCCGAGACCATCGCGGCCTTCTTTGCCGAGCCGGTCATGGGGGCTGGCGGGGTCGTGGTACCACCAAAGACCTATTGGGAGAAGATTCAGAAGGTTCTGAACAAATACGACATTCTGCTTGTCGCCGACGAAGTGATCTGCGGGTTCGGCCGCACTGGGCAGATGTTCGGCTCTCACACTTTCGGGATGAAGCCCGATGTCATGGTGATGTCGAAACAGATCACCTCCAGCTATGTGCCCTTCACCGCCTTCATGATGAACGAGCGGTTCTACGCGCCGATTGCCGAGGAAAGCGGACGGATCGGCGTGCTGGGCCATGGCTATACTGGCGGCAGCCACCCGCTGGGCGCGGCGGTTGCCCTGGAAAACATCGCGATCATCGAGGAACGCGAGTTGGTGCGGAACGCACGGCTTGTCGGTGCCAGGTTCCGCAAGCAGTTGGAAAGCCTTCAAGATCATCCGCTTGTGGGTGAAATTCGCGGCGTTGGGTTCATTGCGGCACTGGAGATGGTCAATGACAAGCGGGCGAAATCCGTCACCGGCCCGGTCGGTCAGCTTGGCGGCCTGATGAATGCGGCACTGCAACGCAACGGGGCGATTTCGCGCAATCTCGGCGACGCGGTCGCCTTTTGCCCGCCTCTGATCACCACAGAAGAGCAAGCCGATGATCTGCTCGCAATCGTGAAGAGATCGCTCGACGACGTGACCCGGGCGGTCAAAGAACTCTAGGGAATAGCACCATGGAAAAACTGAACCTTATCGCCGGAGAGTGGGTCTCCGGCGCCGATTGGGCTGAGAACATCAACCCCTCGGACACAAACGACGTCATCGGGCAGTACGCCCGCGCCAGTGCAGAACAGACCGGGCAGGCCATCGCCGCCGCGAAGGCAGCCGCACCGGGTTGGGCCCTGGCGACACCGCAGATGCGAGCCGACGCTCTGGAGGCGGTCGGCGTGGAGCTTCTGGCCCGCAAGGAAGATCTGGGCGAACTGTTGTCCCGTGAAGAGGGCAAGATCCTCTCTGAAGGCATCGGCGAAGTGACCCGCGCGGCACATGTCTTCAAGTTTTTCGCGCAGGAAGCATTGCGGGTCGAGGGGCTGTCCATGGCCTCGGTCCGCCCCGGTGTCCGGGTCGAGGTTCGCCATGAACCTGTCGGCGTCGTCGGGCTGATCACTCCCTGGAACTATCCCATCGCGATACCTGCCTGGAAAATCGCGCCGGCCTTGGCATACGGCAATACTGTTGTGTTCAAACCGGCTGACCTGACGCCCGGTTGTGGCTGGGCCCTGGCCGAGATCCTGTCGCGCACGGGCCTGCCTGTCGGCGTGTTCAACCTGGTGATGGGGCGCGGCAGTGTCGTTGGTGAGGAGATCGTGCGCTCTCCCGATGTTGCGGCGGTCTCCTTCACCGGCTCCGAGCACACCGGGGCGGGCATTCGTACCCGCGTGGCTGAACGCGGCGGGAAGGTGCAGCAGGAAATGGGCGGAAAAAGCCCCCTGATTGTGATGGATGACGCCGATATACAAACCGCAATCGATTGCGCCATTGGCGGTTCGGTTCTGTCTACCGGCCAGCGATGTACGTCGAACACCCGGATCATCGCGACACCCGGTATTCACGACGCTCTTGTCCGAGGCATGGTTGATGCCGCGCGCACCATGAGGGTTGGACACGCTCTCGACTCCGCTTCTCAAATCGGCCCCGCAGTGGATGAGCGTCAACTGCAAACCAACCTCAGATATATCGGTATCGCCGACAACGAGGGCGCCGAGCGCCTGTGTGGTGGTGAGGTGCTGACCCGTGAAACACCAGGCTTTTACATGGCGCCAACTGTCTATGGAAACTGTACAAATCAGATGCAACACGTGCGTGAAGAGATCTTTGGCCCGGTCGTCAGCGTTCTCAGGGCGACGGACTACGACGAAGCGGTAGAAATCGCCAATGACAGCCCGTTGGGTCTGTCATCAGGTATCTGCACCTCGTCCCTGAAACATGCGGAAGATTTCAAGGCCCGATCCCACGCAGGTATGGTGATGGTCAACCTTCCCACCGCTGGCGTGGACTATCACGTGCCATTTGGTGGCCGCAAAGGGTCTAGCTATGGCAGTCGCGAACAGGGACGCGCTGCACGCGAGTTTTTCACGACATCCAAAACCACATATACGAGTTTCTGATTTTCAGGTGGGCACTCAGTAGTTTCATTTTCTGGGCGCCCACATCCATTTGGTTCCACTTGGCCCCCTGGTTCTATTTCAATGATCTTTACGCAGGAACTACTTCACTACAACGGCGACCAGCCATGAGCCGTCAATCGACCTTACTCACTTAGCTGCACCAGCCTCTCTCAGCTTAGCTCTGACTTCACTTCGCCTGTCTCAGTTTGCTTTGCGATTTGCCCTGTTACCAATGTTTGGATCGGAAAGGCCTCAATGAGTAAGAAGCAAATTGGCTGGCCTTTCCAAGAAGGCTACCTTGTGGCAGGTCAAACAGAGGTCCACATCTTTACCGACTACCGCTGGAACGATGGATCAGTGAGCCGCCGTTGGCATGTCGACCCAAACGAAGTAGAATACCGGTCAGTACAAGTACGACAGTTTTCTCTAGAAACGCATGTGCATCCGGATCAGTAGAAGAACCACTCCGACTGCCCCATGTTGCCATTGTAGTCACCGTATTCAACCATGATGCTGCGGGAATCGAAGTGCCAAGAGCCTCCTCCGGTCGGAAAGGCGATTTCTTGACCGCTTTCCGAGACGAATGTCGCGGGCCAGGGCGTGCGGGACCCGTAGACACGCTGGAGAAAGCGACAGGTTTGGTTCTCGCGATCGCAGGAGCGGATCGACCAGTCCCACTGCCGAGGCATATCCCGCTCCTTGTAAGACCGCCCCCGAAACCAGATCACATGGGTCCGGTTCAGCCACTCGTATTCGGGGAGGCTAGTGTCGAGTTCACTTTCCCCGCCAGGGCCACCCAGTTCGACCGGCACATGGGCGAAGGTGCAAACTCCGAAGGGCGGCAAGCTGGGCCATGGCGTGATGCGGCGGATCATAGTGCGATAGGCGCGCGCACAGACGGTGCTCGGGGGGAAACCACCCGCCATGCACAGCATGATGGCGCAGTCGATGTCATAAGCTTGCGCCTTCTCAGGGGCTCCAAACACCGCCATCACTCCCATTGCAGCTGCCATCGCCTGTCGTTTCATGTCGCTCTCCCGCAAAAGTTGCGGCAACTATCATGCAATATGTATTTTTCTGCAATATGTCGTATTGACTCCATATGACTTTATGGCCTTAGTGTCGTGAAGTAGAAGGGCTCTCGTGGGGAGAGTCCGAACATGCCGATAGCGCGCAACCAGATCCTGATCACCATCGATGGTGTCAAAGACTTGTCCGAGAAGGGCATCGCGTTCCGCTGCCGGTATGAGCTCGTGGGGTTCACGGACGATGGCAAGCCGCGCTATCAGTGCATCTACCTGCGCGAGGACGAGCCGGAAGCCGTTCTGGTCTCGACCCGGATCACCCCGCACGGGCCAGAGCCGCGGTATTTCAACATATGGCCGGGGCTCTTCAAACATCATCTCGAGTTCGGTGACGGGCGCGATCTGCGCTTTGGTCCTGACTATGAGCTCACCCTCGAGGAGCGCGGCTGACGTCATCGCCTTCGGTCGCGACGGCGCGGCCAGGACTTCCGGCTGGACCTTCCACGGCGCGAGGCCCGCATGGGCTGGTCTGGATGATAGCGCTGAGGCGGAAGTCACTCTGGCCTCGTTGGACGCTATGCCGCCTTCCGGTCGCGACGACATCCTCGCTCTGATCCAGACAACTGCCGTCCGCCACCAGGGGAACCGTGCCCTGCGCCAGGTTGGTCTGGGTGCCGACGACTGGCGGGTTCTGTTCCGCGCCCTGGTTGAGGCGGAAAGCAGCTACAATCCGACTGCCGTCAGCCCCAAGGGCGCTTATGGCCTGGGCCAGCTGATGCCGGACACGGCCCGTACACTCGGGGTCGATCCGCGCAATCCGTCGCAGAACCTCGACGGCGCGGCGCGCTATCTACTGGAGCAACTCGCCACGTTCAAGGATATCGACCTGGCGCTGGCAGCCTATAACGCCGGGCCGCACCGCGTAGTCGAATATTCCGGCATTCCACCCTTCGCCGAAACCCGCAACTACATCGCGCGAATCCACCGGATCCGCTCCCGGCTGGCAGGCACACCCGTTTCCGCGCCGGACATCCGCGTCGCAGACCGGGGGCCAGCCCGCGCGCCCGTCCTCATCGATCTTCAGTAAAACAAGGGAACTCCGCATGCTTCGACATCGCCTCAGCCGCCTCTTGCCTGTCGCCACAACTCTGGCGGCTTTCGCAACACCAGCTCTCGCGCAAGACTTGTCACCGATCCAGACCATGCTGGAAACCGTCGAGGCCGCACTGACCGGTCCGATCGGTATCGCGGTCGCCACGCTCGCGGTCATCGGCACCGGCTTCATGTGTATGATGGGACGGCTCAACTGGGGCTGGTTCGCCTCCGTCATCATCGGGATCGTGCTGATCTTCTCGGCCGGTACCATCGTCGACGGTTTCTCCTAAGGCTGGAGAATCGAGTTGGCAGAACGATCCCCGCTCTTTCTGGGCCTCGCCCGACCGCCCAAGTATCTGGGTCTCCCCGTCGGATACCTCGTGGTTCTGGCGACCGGGGTCGTTCTGCCGTTCATCTGGACGAAGTCGATGGTCTTCTTCCTGGTCGGGCTCGTCGCCTATCCGATCCTCTGGTTTGTGGCCGATCGAGAGCCACATTTCTTCGAGGTGCTGCGCATCTCCTACGGCTCTGTGCGCGCGACGAAGAACCGGGCCCTGCACGGAGGCGACAGCTTTGGCGCGTGATGCAGGCACCCTTTCTTCCTTCGGGACCGCCTTGCATCAAGCGGGTGGCGGCGAGTTCGCGCGGGAGAGCTACCTCGCGGAGCATCTGCCGTATTTCGTGCTGGCAGATGACGATGTGATGGTTCTGCGCGAGGGCGACCTCCTCGCCACCCTGCGCCTTGACGGTTTGAACCCAATGACCACCGAGGATGCCCGGCTCGACGCGCTCAAACGCGCGGTTGCCGCCATCGTAGCCCAAACCGGCAATGCTTTCGGCTTCTACATTCACCGCATATCCGTGCCGCAAGATCTCGGAATGCGCACCATCGAGGGCGACAGCTTCGCCGCCGCGATTGACGCCCGCTGGCAAGCCCATGTCAAAGACCTGCGGCCGGCCAAGCGGCAACTCTATCTCAGCGTCATCCGGCGCCCAGACATTTCCGCACGCATCCCGCTCCTGCGGGCGCTGGCCCGCAAGGCCTGGGTAAAGGACCGCGCAACCCGCATGCAGGAGCTGAACGAGGTCATGGGCTTCTTCGAGGTGGCACTTGCCTCAGCCAACCCTCTCAGGCTCACGAAGTCGGGTGGTGAATGGCTGGGCTACCTCAATACGCTGAACGCCGGCAGCTTCTCCCCCATCGCCTTCGGGCAAAGCGCCCTGCCCCTCTCACATACTTTGAGCAATTGCCGCGCGACCTTCGACGGCGACGTGGTCACCCTGACCGATGCTGTGACCGGTCAGGTCAAATACGGCGCGCTTTTTTCCATGAAGACCTATCCGGCGCTGACGGACGTCACGCTGCTGGATGCGCTCGACCTGCCGCTCGACATCGTGCTCACGAACTCCTTCAGCCCGATCCCGAACAACATCATGGCCGAGCGCATCCAGCGCATCATCCGCCAGATGTATGCCTCGGACGATGCTGCCGTCTCCCTGCGCGAACAACTGGGCCAGGCCGCCGATGACCAGGAGGCGGGGCGCATCGCCTTTGGCGATCATCACCTCTCGATCGCCGTCTACGCGCCGGACCGCGACACGCTCGAACGCGCAGCCGCCCAGATCAAGCGCGTCGGCCAAGAAATCATGTCCGTCATCGTGCGTGAGAACATGGCGCTGAAAGCCACCTACTTCGCGCAATCTCCCGGCAATTTCGGCTACCGGGCACGGAAGACGCCGATCTCCTCGATCAACTTCGCGGATTTCGCGGCCCTGCATGGCAGCGTCGAGGGACGTGGACCTGATCAGTCGCCCTGGGGCCAAACCATCTCGGTCCTGCCCACTGTCGGCACCTCGGGCTATCGCTTCAATTTCCACGAGGCGGGCAGCCCAGGCAAGGAACCCACCGTCGGCCATACGCTCGTTCTAGGGCGCACCGGCACCGGCAAGACACTGACCACCGCTTTCCTCGCAGCCCAAGCGCAGAGGGTCGGCGCGCGGCTCTTCTTGTTTGACAAGGATCGAGGCCTCGAGATGGCGGTCCGCGCCCTTGGCGGGCGCTACAACGAGATCCGCGCCGGCGTGCCCACGGGCCTCAATCCGCTCGCCACGGAGACCGACGAACGCGGCCGTGCCTGGCTCTCGGACTGGCTTGCGACACTTCTCACGCGCAATGGCACGCTCTCGGGCGAGCAATCCCGCCATATCCAAAGCGCCGTCGGCCAGAACGCCGATGCGGGCGCGGCCCTGCAGCGCTTCGCCAGTTTCGAGACCCTGTTCCAGTCGCTCGATGACGATGGCGAGCTGCAGTCCCGCGTCGCCGAATGGGCCCCGGGTGGGCGCTACGGTTGGGTCTTCGACGAACCCGAGCGCGGCGCGGGCCTCAAGCTCACGGGCGACATCGTCGGGTTTGACATGACCGAGATAATCGACATGGGCGTAGAGCGCATGGCAGTGCTCTCTTACATCTTCCGCCAGATCGAACGCGTGGTCGAGGATCGCCGCCCGACCATCATAATGCTCGACGAGGCCTGGAAGCTCTTGGACGATTCGTATTTCGGGGCACGGCTGGAAAACTGGCTGGTGACGCTTCGGAAGATGAACTGCGTCGTCATCATGATGACGCAATACCCGAGCCAGCTGCGCGACAGTCGCGTCGGCAAGACCATCGTCGAGACGGTGCCCACCCAGATCCTCTTCCCCAACGACCGCGCCACGATCTCGGATTACGACTTCCTCCGCGTGAACGCCAAGGAAGCGGCCCTTCTCGTCCAGCCCACCATTGGCCAGCGCATCGCGCTCGTGCGCTCGGCGGGCGACAGCGTCTTCGTCGATGCGGACCTCTCAGCGCTTGGCGACCTCCTTCCCATCCTTGGTGGTGGCGCCACTGGCGAGGCGCGTGTGCCCGCCGATTGGCGCGCCAATCCCGATTTCTGGAGACATGTGATATGAATTTGAAACCCCTCCTTATGCTTTGCGCCGCCGCCAGCTCGCTGTCGGCTTGCGAGACATACACCGAACAAACCTCGCCCTGCTTCGGGCGCAATGGCGAGCCGCAGGTCACGCGGTCCGCGTTTTCGGTCTCGACTATGGGCGCACCAGTTCAGCAGGCAGCCAAACCCGACTGCATCTTCGAAACCCTGCCCCGTCCGGAATGAGCCGCGCCGCGATCATATCCGCCGGGCTCTGCCTTGGCCTCGGCGCCCTGCCCGCGCTCGCCCAGGGCGTGCCGACGCAGGATAATTCCGCCATCGGTCGCGCCATCGCACGGGTGACGGCATTGGCCGAGGATCTGGGCGTCCAGCAGGACAAGGATCGCACCGAATCCACGCTGGCCGACGTCCAAGCCGACCAGCTGCGCGTCCTCGAGGAGATGACCGCCGCGATCACCGGTCCCGGCTTCGACATCCGCGCGCTCGAGGGCAATGCGGAATTCGGGGTGGCGGCCGTCTATCCCAATACTGACCCGAGCCCGATGAACAGCCGCCTCTTCGGCGAGGGCCGCGAGACGGTCGAGATGATGATCGTCGAGGTCGCGGGCGAGTTCGCAGGCGCCCCGGGTGTGGCCCGGGCCGGTCTCTCGGCCACCCAGTGGCGCTGCCTCTTCCAGGCCCTGATCAAGCAGGAAAGTCGATTCAATGTCGCCGCTGAAAGCCCGGTCGGGGCCTATGGGCTGACCCAGCTCATGCCCGGCACTGCCTCGGACCTCGGCGTCGACCGATATGACGTGAAGGACAATCTGCGCGGCGGCGCGCGCTACATCACCACCCAGCTCAATCGCTTCGGCAACATCCCCCACGCACTTGCGGCCTATAACGCGGGGCCGGGCCGGGTCATCGAATACGGCGGGGTGCCGCCCTTTGCCGAAACGCAAGGCTACGTGCGCAATATCTCGAAGTTCTACAACGAGTATCTCGCCGTGGTGGGCGGTGCCGATGCGCTTGGCACGCTCTCACCTTCAGACTTTGCGCTCGCCGAATATGCCAGCATTTCCGAGGCGGGCATCTATTACGCCGCCGACAGTTCGGCGACCACCGAACAGGTTATCAACCGCCTGCGTGCGATCATCCTGCAGATCGATGCGCAACCCAATGCCAAGGCGGCCTGGGAACTCAACACCTACGCCAAGGCCGAGATCGGCCGCATCCTCAACCTTCGCGTCCGGCTGATGGCCGCCAACCAGCAGCGCGAGGCCGCTTACGCGCAGCACCTCGTGGCCGACAGGCTGGCCGAACGCGACTTCATGCAGATGGGAGTTCCCGAATGAGACAGCTTCTCCTAACCGTAGCCGCGGTCACCACACTCGGGGTCTCTGGCCCCGCCATGGCGCAGGGCGTGCCGACTTTCGACGGCTCGCAGCTTGGCCAGCTCGTGGCCCAGCTCGAGCACATGGCCGAGGACCTGAACGTCCAGATGCAACAGCTGACCACCATGCGGCTGGAGCTTGAGACCCAGCTGTCGCAACTGACGAACCTCGAGGCGCAACTGACCTCACTGATTGAGGGCAGCGGGCTCGGAGAACTCTTCGCCACGGTCGAGGAGTTCCGCGCGCTGCGTGGCAAGCTGGTAGCCCCGCTCAACACCGCGCAGTCTTTGGCCAGCGGCGATTTCCTGAGCGGCTTCAATCCCGGTGCCGAGCTTTCTGCCTCGGTCGAGCGGGTGCTGTCTGGCAGCGGCTTCACCTCGGAACGCCTGAGCACGCTCTCGGGCTCCGACCAACCCGCCGACAACCGCATCGCCACCTCGGCCGGGGCCAGCGCCATGCTGTCGGTTGCCGCGCAGGAAAGCCACGAAGAAGCGGGCCAGAGCCTCGAACGGCTCGAAACCATGGTCGGGCTCATCGACGATCAGGACGGTCTGAAGGCCGCCGTCGATCTCAACACCCGCGTCACCGCCGAGCTCGGCATAATCCTGACCCAGATCTGGCGGCTGGAAGCGGCGCAAGGCGTCAGCGCCGGCCAGCTTGGCGTCGTCGATGCCGCGACCCTCGCGGATGAGCGCAAGTTCCGCTCGATGGCGGTGGATCCATGAGGCAAGCCATCAGCCACAGCTTGGTACCAATTCAGTCTCTTGGTCTCGCCGTGCTTGTCGCGGCCACCCTGCCCTGTGCCGCGCTGGCCCAGACCCCGAGCACAGATCCCTCCGGCGACACGCCTTTCAGCTCGATGGCCATCGCGCGGGATGAGGCCGACGCCTGCCGCGTCCCGAAACCGCCTGCAGGTCTGGCCGAGACCGCCTACCTGCGCAACGGTTACCGCGCGATCCTGCGCATCCTGACCGCCGAAGAGGCGCTCGCCTCGGAGAGCTGCACCTGCCTGCTGGATCAGTTCACCTGGGATCAGGCACTTGACGCCCTGCTCCGGTTCCAGACCTCGGACAACCCGCGCCTGCCGTTCAAGGTACTCGATCTCTACGCTCAAGCCGACGCGCTCGAGGCCCAAGTTGCGGAGGCCTGTGCCGAGTAGATGGGGATCATTCGCGACATCCTGAGCCAGGTCGACGCCGCGGTGGATACCGTGGCGCAGGACGGCTTTGTCTCTTCGGCAGGTGCTGTCGGCGACGTGATCTCCGCCGGGGCCGCGCTCCTTGTCGTGCTTCTCGGGATCAACGCGGTGATGCAACTCCGTCCCCTGCCCTTCGGCACGGGCTTTGCCTTCGGGATCAAGGTGGCACTGGTGGGGATCTTCGCGCAGAGCTGGGACAATTTCAGCGTCATCTATGGCGTGGCCACCGATGTCCCCGACTCCATAGGCGCCTCGATCCTCGCGCTCACTGGCTCGGGCGACGAGGCCGGGGTCTATGAGAGCCTCGACAACATGGTCGCGCGCATCACCGCCTATGGCGACACGATCGGCGACCGCGCGGGCTGGGTCTTCGGCGCGGTCCTGGGCGCCATCTTCTTTGTCCTTTCCGCCGTCTTCGCCGCCGTCACCGCCGGGATCATCGCCTTCGCCCGAATCGTCTTCGCGTTGATGATCGTCATCGCGCCCTTCATGATCGTGACCTCGCTCTTCAAACCGACCCAATCGCTCTTCGAGGCCTGGACCCGCGCTACCATCGGCTATGCGCTCATGCCGGTCGCGGCCGCCGGGGCCGCAGGCATCATCGTCGCAATCGCCGAGGCCATTGGCGATGCTTCCGCCGATCCCGGTGATGTCGAAACTGTCAGCCTCATCCTGCCCTTCCTCGTCATCCTGATCCTCAGCGCCGGGATCATGGCCTCGGTGCCCTATATCGCCTCCAACCTCACCGGCGTGGTCGGTATTGCGTCGAACGCCGTGGGTCTGACCGGCCTCGCACGTCAGGGGTTCGTGAACACGCGCCAGTATGGCACCGGCACCACTTCGCGCCTCGTCACCGGCAAGTCCCCGCAGGAACTGAACCAGATGGCCAATGCGGGCGTGGTCAAAACCGGCGAGATGATCCGACAAAGCCCCGGCGCGCTTCTCTCCGCCGCCAAGGCCTTCCGCAAACCCTGATGTGAAAGACGATTGACTTGAAGAAGCTTGTGACCAGTTCCCCCGCGCCTGACCGCGACGCCTTCGAGGCGGATTTCATCTACGGGCCAAGACGGCGTGAGCGTTTCGCCTGGTTCGTTGCGGCGGCAGGCGTGCTGGTCGGTGTCGCCGGCATGATCGCGGGCGCGAGCCTCTTTCCCCTCAAAACGACCGAGACCTTCGTGGTCGTGGTCGACAAGGAAACCGGCGAGATGGACCGCGTGGCCACCGTTCAGGCCCTGACGCTGTCCGAAAGCGACGCCATCATCCAGGCCAATCTCGTATCTTACGTCGATGACCGGGAAACCTATGACCTGACCGATGGCGAGCAACGCATCAACTCGGTCCTCGACCGTTCGGATGGTGACGCCGCCCGCACCCTGCGCGATCTCTGGTCCTCCACCAACGAAGATTACCCGATCACCGTCTATGGCCGCGACGCCAAGATCGAGGTGGTGATCAAGTCCGTGAACCAGATCGAGCGCGGCGTGGCCCAGGTCCGCTTCACGAGGACACTCCGCCGCCCCCGCGATACCCGCACAGTGACCCGGTCCTATGTCGCCACCGTCGGCTACGACTTCCAACCCGAAACCCGCCAGCGCCTTCAGGACGTCTGGGCCAACCCCTTGGGCTTCGTGGTGACCTCCTACCGCGTCGACGCCGAGACCCTGGAGAACTGATCCAAATGAAATCCCTGCCCGCGCTCCTCCTGGCGCTTGCCCTTCCTGTTGCCGCAAACGCCGAGGCCACGCCCCAAGGCGGCCCGCTCGACATCCGCATCCGAACTGCCGTTTACAATGAAAACCAGGTCTACCGGATCGAAACCGATCTTCGGCATTCGACGACGATTCATTTCGGGGCGGGCGAGCGGTTTGAGGCGGTGATCGTCGGCGACACCGAGAGCTTCCAGGTCGACCCAATCCCAGAGCTTGGCAATGTGCTGACGATCAAACCGCATGTGGCGAATGCCTCGACCAACATGACGGTTATCACCAACCGCCGTATCTATTCCTTCCACTTGCGCGAGGGCTCGATCCCAAACCGCACCGGCATGTTCTTCGAGGTGCGCTTCCGCTACCCCGATGAGGAACGCCGCGCGGCGGGTGCCACACAGCCCAAGGGCTTCGAGGCCCCGCGCAACTACAACTACCGCGTCTCGGGAGAAGGGGATTTCCGCCCCAGCCATATCTATGACGACGGGCGCTATACTTATTTCGTCTTCCCGGAGAACGGTCGCCAGCCCGCCCTCTTCAAGGCCGATGACCAAGGCCGCGAGCGCACGGTGAACTGGACCCAGCAAGGCAACACGGTCCGGGTGCTCGGGGTGAACACCTACTGGACGCTGCGCATCGGGGACGAGGCGATCTGCGCCTGGCGCGATGAGAGCGCCATCTACGTGAGCAACTGACCATGGCCGATCAAACCCCTCCCGATCTTCAGGACCGCCTCGACCAGTTCAGCCAGCGCGGCAAATCCAAACGCCGGGGCAACAGCCTCGGGGTCGGTGCCCTCGCCGCGGCCCTCGCCCTTGGCGGCGCCGGGGTCGCGTATTTCCTGGCAACCGGACTGCAAGAGGGCGATAGCGCGCTTGAGACCTCCGATGTCGAGACCTTCCAGGACCGTCGCCCCGGCACCGGCGGACGGCTGGAGTTCCCGCCCGACGAAACCGAACAACGGGTCAACGACGCGCTGATCGCCGTCGAGGAAGCGCTCGATGTGCCCGCGGCCCCTGCCCCGGAACCGAGCGCCGAGGTGCTGGCCGAGATCGCCAAACTCCGCGAGGCCCTCGCTGCCAGTCAGGCCGCGCGCAACTCGGAAATCCAGTCCGCCGTTTCTGACCTGCGCGAAGCCTTCGATGAACAGAAGGCGGCCCTTGAAGCGACGCTCGCCGAGAAGGAAACCGAGCTGGCCAACTTACAGCGCCAGACCGAGACCCGTATCGAAGGCCTGCAGGCCATGCTCGATGCCGAACGGGCGCAGCGCGAGGGGCTCGAGGCCGAGCTCGACCGCGAAGGGCTGATCGCTGACCAGCGCCTTCTCGAAGAGCGCCGTCGGCAAGAAGAGGAGCAGCGTCAGCGCGAGGCCGAGCGGGTCGCCGAAGAGCTTCTGACGGCGCAGATCAAGTCTCCCGCCGTGGTCTATGCCGACGGGCCGCGCGGCGGCGCAAGCGGTGCGGCTGTGGCCGATCCAGCTGCCGCTGGCACCGGGGGACCCGCACTTTCCGGCAATGAGCAGTTCCTGCAGACCGCCCGCCCGCTCGAGGTGCAAGAAGCGGCCCGCCTCGCTTACCCCGAGCGCACACTGACCCAAGGGTCCGTCATTCAGGCCGCGCTCCAGACCGCCATCAACAGCGATCTGCCGGGCTCCGTGGTCGCGGTCGTCTCCGAGTCGGTCTCGGCGTTTTCCGGTGACCGGATCCTGATCCCCCGGGGCTCCCGCCTTTTTGGCCAATACCGCTCTGGGATCGACATGCACCAGAAACGCATTTTGATCCTCTGGACCCGCGTCCTGACCCCGGATGGCACCTCGATGGAAATCGCCGCCGTGGGCGGAGACCAGCTCGGCCGCTCGGGCCTCACCGGCCTCGTCGACACCAAGTTTGCCGAGCGCTTCGGCGGGGCGGCGCTGATTTCCGTGATCGGGGCGGCACCAGCTGTGGCGGCAGAAAGCGCCAACAATGAGACCACAAGCATCGTCCTCGGCGATGTCGGCAGCGATCTTCAGGATGCGGTTGGATCGGTCATTGCCGACCAGGTGTCGATCGCGCCCACGATTTATGTCAATCAGGGGGCCTCTGTCACCGTGCTCGTGGACCGCGACGTGGTGATTTACTGATGGAGCAGGCATCGCCAGCCTCCTACCTCGAACGGTATCTCGACCCTTTTCGCGACCTTCTGCGGCGCGATGACGTGGTCGAGATCGCGATCAATCCGGACGGCAAGGTCTGGCTCGAGGTCGCGGGGGACGCCACCATGCGCCACGAAGGTCAGACCGTGGATCGCACCACCGCCCTCAACATGGCCCAGACCATCGTCGGCGACGCCAAGGCCCGCGTCTCTGAAAAGAACCCCCTCGTGTCCGGCAAGGTGGAATATGCGGGCCGCCCCCTTCGGGTCCAGGTCGCCGTGCCGCCCGCCATCGATCGTGGTGCGTCGATCACTATCCGCCTTTTTGCCTCGGGCAGCGTCCGGGACTACGCTCCTGCCTATCTCTTCGGCAAGGCGGTCTCGCTTGATGCGCTCCGCGCCGAGAAGATGAAGAACATTGCTTGCCTCGCTGAAGAGAGACTTGAGGCGGCCCTACAGACCCTGGTCGAGGCGCGGCTCAACGTCCTAATTAGCGGTGGCACCTCGACAGGCAAGACCACCTTCGCCCGGCACCTTTTGACCCATGTGAGCGAGCACGAGCGGCTGATCACCATCGAAGACGCCTTCGAGCTTTTCCCCGGCCAGTCCAACACCGTCGCCCTGCTGGCCGACCGTGGTCCCGGCTCGCAACGCAGCGCCAATGCCCTCCTGCAGGCATCGCTCCGCATGCGGCCGGACCGGATCATCGTCGGCGAGCTGCGCGGCGCCGAGGCCCTGACCTATCTCGAAGCGATCAACACCGGGCATGGCGGGTCGGTCTCCACCATTCACGCAGAGACTGCCGAACTCGCTATCGATCGGTTGGCGATCATGGTGTTGCAGGCAGGCACGCCGCTGACCTTCGCCGAGGTGCGCGAATACATCCGCAAGTCCATCCATGTGATCGTCCAGCTTGGGCGCGCCGAAGGGAAGCGGGGGATTACGGAGTTTTATTTGCCCAACTGATGGTGGCTTTCGATAGGTTGGGCTGAGGTCCATTCCGGTAATTCGCTGCATCTTGCCTCAAGGATCACGATGCGGACCAAGCGCCATTTCGCTGCACCTGCTCCAACGTCCGCATTCGCGATGAAGGATCGCATATGGTCTTGTTATCTGCGCAAGGCTGCGTCGCGTCTGACAGCCTATAGATCGGGCGGTAATGATCGATATTCGTCCTTGGCTTGACTCATTTTTCCGACAGCAACGCCGCTGGGGTCCTCGATGATAGCGTAGCGAGCGCCCCAAAAGGCGTCGAAGGGCGCTTGAAGGCAGCGATATCCGGCATCAACCATCTTCGCGTGCAATTGGTCTACGTGCGCCCTTTCGACGACACGAAAGCCCAGCACCGTTCGACCCGAAAGCGATTTCTTTGCGGCCCAGCTTTCATTCCACATTCTTGCAAAGGCTTCCGAGTCGACTTCGAGGAGAACGCCTTCGGAAGCTTTACCTTCGGCATGGAAGCAAGTGCCCGACTTATCTGGAAATAGTTTAGGGACATTGACGCCGAGCTCACGATAGAACGCAGCGCATGCATCGACATCGGAGGCAACTATATTGATTTGGTCAAGAACTGGCTTAGGCTCAGGCATCAATTATTTCTCCGAGGAACCGTATAAGGATTGACGATACCATAGAATTCGAGAATATCCGATGGCGTGGAAAACTCCCGAGGTCAGGTCCAGACGGGGTGAAATCGTGCCACAAGTTAGACCAGATTGCTACTTTTCTGGCAGCGTCGACACGAAGCCCAGACCCAACGTGAGCCAACGGTTCAATGTCTCGTTGGTTTCCACCCCGGGCGGATCGACAAGCACAAACCCGCGCGGTCTGCGCCCACCGGTCATCTCCATAGGGCGAACATGATCTTGCGCCAAGGCCGTATCATAACCATCCCGCCCTACCCGGACCATGAGCGCATTGCCGGTTACACCGCAGCACATATGCTCGCGGATCATGAAGCACAGCGCCCCCATCATCTTCTTTTCACGCAGCTCGCCCGCTTCTGACAAAGCGTTCCGGACGCGGGCGGCAAGGGCTTCATCATAGGCCATGCGAAGGTTCAACGCTTCTCGGCGGCTACGATCTCCTGAAGTCGCGCGAGGCTGGTTTCCCAACCGGCGCGGGTTTTCTCGCAAACTTCAGCGTTTGGCAGTCCGCTATGCCTTAGTCTGAGTTGCACACCCTCTGATCGCGGCTCTAACTCGTAGGTCAGCATGGCGGGTTCAAAGGGGGCGCCGACCGCGCTCCAAGTCTGCGACAGCCGGATTGGTTCTTCGATGGCCACGAACTCTCCTTCAAGCTGGTATGGTTGCCCTCCGCCGATGCCTGCTGCAGCCCAACGGCCGCCTTCCCGGACATCACCGCTCCATTCCTGGGTATTGAACACACCCGGTCGGACCCACCAGTTGCAGACTTCCTGCGTGGTGAGTGCCCGAAACAGGCGCTCTGGCGTCGTATCGAAATCTGCAGAGGCTTCGATTTCACCTGTTTTCGAGTTTGTCTTTGCTTTCACTTTAGTTTGGGTGTCGGCTGCATCGACATTCGTCATGTCCGTTCTCCTATTTGCCATTGATTACAGTCTACAGGGGGTAGTACGATTTCGTAAATACGGACAAAAACGATAGTATGAGATTTCCTATGGCGCTTGATGACGACACCCATAAGGGGCCAAGCGTGTCCCTTCTAACCGGTCTCGACATGAGCCACATCTCGCTCTGCCCGGCCATCGCGTTCAACAAGATCGTGGGAGGACGCTACAAGCTACACATCCTGTGCGTCCTCCATCGCGGGCCGCAGCGGTTCGGCGAGATCGGACGCTCATTGGTCAAGGGCGGCTTGGGCAAGCCAGTGACACCGCGCATCCTGAGCCGGGAGTTGAAGGATATGACGGAGTTGGGTCTGCTCAACCGAAAGGAATATCCGGTTGTGCCGAAAAAAGTCGAGTACTCTCTCGCGCCGCGAGGCAAGGCCCTACTGCCAATCCTGTCAGAGATCGTTCGATGGGGCGCGACCGGAATTCACGAAGAGATTTTGGAGATCTCCCAATAGCCGGCATTCGCTGCAAGGCAAAATTCTTGCAGTATGGGCTCTTTCCAGCCATTCAGGGACCTTTGCTGAATGGCCGCTTTGGCGCCGAAGTGAGAAAGGTTGAGCAAGCAACGCAGCCATTGTGCGTTTCAGAAACGGTTATTTGGTTCCTGCACACGATCCGAAACACGCTGAGGCAGCGGATAATGCGGTTCTGTCCTAGCCCACTTGCACCGATGCCTCGAACAGAAAGGCCGCCAACGCAGTCTCGACTTCCCCAATGGATGATCGTTCGTTTTCGGAAAGGGTCACGGTGACGCGCATGCCGCGGCTGCCACCAGCAACGACATCAACACTTGCATGGGCCAGTCCCAACTCACTCTGCACCAGATCCGTGATCCTCATTCTGGCGGCGTCACAGCGTAGGCTTGGTTTGTAGATCTTGCCGACTGTCGTCAGAGGAATCGCGTCAACGGAAAGGATATTTTTCGGCCACGCAGGGCGTTCATCAATTGAACTTTGGGCATGCTGGTGCAGGTCTTCGATGCTCACGTCGGCACCCGGAAGCAATTCGACAAAACATACTGGCAGTTCTCCGGCATAAGCATCGGGCATTCCAACCGCCGCAGCCAGTTTGACCGCCGGGTGCGCGGTCATGGCATTTTCAATCATCGCCGGGTCAATATTGTGACCGCTGCGGATGATGAGGTCTTTTGAGCGACCAGCAACATAGATGCGCCCCTGGTCATCCTTGTACCCCAGATCGCCCGAGTTCAGCCGATCGTCATCAAACACCCCGGCGTTGTGGGCCGGGTCGCGATACCCAGGTGAAACGTGTTCCCCCTTGATAGTTATGACACCGATCTCATTGGTCTCGCAGGGATCTCCCAGGCTTCCGTCTTCGTTCAGGCGCAGGATATCGACCTGTGTATAAGGCAAGGCCCATCCAACCGACCCGACCGCGCCGGGGCCCGACAAAGGATCAATGCTGACCAGTCCGGACGACTCGGTCATTCCAAGGATTTCATGCAGATGCTGCCCCGTCACCTCCTTAAAGCGTGCTCCAACCGCGGGCGGCAACAATGCTGCGCCGGTCAGACCGGTCCGCAAGGCGCTGATATCATTGTCCCCGACGGGCACCTGCAATACCGCGCTGATTGCCGTTGGAACCCCGCCGACCACAGTCGCCTTGTGCTGCGCGACCAGACGCCAGAATCCTTCGACGATTGCCGGGTTACGCAGGCCACCGGGGGACATCACGACAAGCTCGACCCCGGCCATAAACGCGCTGAGCCCGGCGACGATGGTGCCGGCCACGTGAAACAGCGGCAGCGTTGCTGTCATGACATCGTCTGACCTGTATCCGCACATAACGGCACCACCCAATGCCGACACAAGCTGACTGCGATGGGTGTGCGCGACGAGTTTGGGAACACCCGTCGTGCCGCCGGTGTGAAAATAGGCCGCGATGTCATCACCACTGCGCGGCTCGCCAAAAATCAGGTGGTCCGCCGGCTGTTCAGCCATGGCCGAACCGAAATCAACCGCCCCTTCTTCGGGCGGAGTTCCGGGGGGCGAGACACGCACAAGAACCAGGCCGGGGATCTGGTCACGCAATTCCAGCGCCTTTTCCCAGATATCCAGCTGTGGGTGTGGGCCAAGCGCCACCAGGATCTTGACACCCGACGCCTTGATCAATTCGGCAATGCTTTCGGGTTGCAGCAGAAAATTGATCGGAACCGCGTAACCCGCTGTTTCAGCGCCCCACAAAGTCACGTAGGTTTGGATGAGAGAGGGCAGCATATAAGCGACGCCAGGCGCGGGACCGCCCAACGAGGAAAACAAGTTGGCAGCGCTGCGGATCATGCCCAACAACTGGCTGTAGTTGACGCGGCGTGGCTGTTCGTCCACGGCACCGGTCATCAACATGGTGATTGCGGTGGAGGTTGGATGCCGATCGGCGCTGGCAATGAACACATCCAGAATACTTCGCTCCGGCAGGCGTTGATTAAGCGTCATTTCAGTTTCAAATTGCACCAGATCGTCCCGAGTACAAATTGCATCACCATTCAAAACAGCCATATACGTGCCCCTATCCAAATATTAATTCCGAATGTGTTACCCTGCCGACAGGTAGTTCAACGCAGCAACCTACCCAAGGATCAGGTCGGACCAACCTTGACCACCATCTTGCCGAAGCTCTTGCCGACCAGGAGATCGTTGAGCGCAGAGGGCGCATTTTCAAGCCCGTGCACTACCTGCTCTTTGTATTGAATTTTACCTTCCTTCAGCCAACCCGTCATGTCCTCAACAAATTCCTTGTAGGTCTCGGGACCGAAACTGTCGAAAATGATGAAGCCCTGTACCTTCACTTTCATGCGCAGGATTGCCCCCATGATGGCGGGGGACATGTCGGGCCCTTCGGGCAGGCCGGAAAGATTGTACCAGGCGGCCACACCGCAGACCGGCATCCGGGCAAACGGATTAAGCAGAGGCAGAACACCATATAGGACCTTGCCGCCGACATTTTCGAAATAGACATCAATGCCGTCGGGGCATGCTGCCGCAAGTTGCCGGGCAAAGTCGTCGGCTCTGTGATCAATACAGGCATCAAAGCCCAGGTTATCGACGACGTGGGCGCATTTTTCCGCGCCACCTGCAACGCCCACCACACGGCAACCCTTGATCTTTGCTATCTGGCCAACAGTGGCGCCAACCGGGCCGGAAGCTGCAGCGACCACGACAGTCTCGCCGGGTTTGGGCTCACCTATTTTCAACAAACCCGCATAGGCCGTGTATCCCGGCATTCCCAAAATACCCAAGGACCAGGAAGGATTTTGCGGGTTCTTGCCCAAGTTTACGACCATTGACCCGTCCGAGATCGCATAATCCTGCCACCCGCTACCAGCCAGGACGTAATCACCCGGCTGATATTCTTCGATATTGGAAGCGACGACCTCTGCGACGACCTGACCGGTCATTTCTTCACCAATCTTCACAGGCTCGGCATAGGATTTTGCATCGTTCATCCGGCCACGCATGTAGGGATCAAGCGACAGATACTCTGTCCGCAGCAGCATTTCACCCTCACCGGGGACCGGCACGTCTGATGTTTCGAGACGCAGTGTATCGGCATCCGGGGCACCAATCGGACGTTGGGCAAGGACGACCCGGCGGTTTGTGTCGGTAGTTTGTGTCATTGGAGTCTCTTTTCAGGATGAATGGTTGAGATGCAGGCGGACATCGACGTTGCCGTGCAAGGAGTTGGAGTACGGGCAAACCTTATGCGCGGCGGTCAGGAGAGATTGTGCCTCGGTTTCAGACAGGCCGACGATGTTTGCATAGAGATCAACATCAAGCCCAAAGCCACCGCTTTCGAGGTGCGCTAAGCCAACTTCAATTGTTGTCGAACCCGCGGTTGGCACCAATTTCATGCACTGCGCCACCCTCAGCATCGCATTGTCAAAACACGCGCTGTAGCCAAGCGCAAAAAGCTGCTCGGGGTTCACGCCTTCTGTCTTGCTGCCTGGAGGCACTGTGTCGACCTGAAAGCTACCGTCATCGAGTTTGCTGACGCCAGAACGCCCACCAGTCGCTGTGGCACTGGTTTTGTATAAGATTTTCAAGAATTTTCCTTTGAGTTTTGAGAAGGCGGAGGCAACAAAAGCTCGGTTGTTTCCATGGCATTCAGAAACGGGTCGCGTGTACGTGACAGCTTCGCCATCAGGCTCGCGCCCAACCACATCTCGTACAGCGCCGGGCCAAGCAAATCCGGCTGGACGGATTGAGATATTGAGAGGTCCGCCTGCCCGTCGATAATCGCTTGAGAAAGGCGTGCACCAATCTGTCGAGTTCCCCTCTCAAGTATGGAACGCATTTCATCCGAGACGTCTGATATCTCTGCGCCAATCTTCACGATCAGACATTGTGCGCAGGCATCTCCCGATGTTTGCGTGCTGATCCAAAGGGAACAGTAGTGCATCAATCGCGCACGCGCATCGGGGCCATCGACGCTTAGTATCTCGTCAAGCCGGAACAGGTATTGCGTCAGGTATTGCTCAAGCAGCTGGCTGCCAAAATCTTCTTTCGAAGAAAAATAGTGGTAAAACGACCCTTTGGGCACCGCCGCGTTTTTTAGCAACTCGTTCAGCCCCATACCCGCAAATCCCCGTTGGGCAACGAGGCCTCTGCCAGTGCTGAGAATGTGGTCTTTGGTGGAATCTGTACGAGATTGCATATGGCTTGATGCATGCAAATAGACCAGTCGTCTAGTACTTTCATTCATCTCCACGGAGCGATGCCGCGACGTGAAGTCCTGGACCGCCCTGATTGCGGCAATTACGCTGCGGGACAGCCAATAGGCGCCATACGAAGAGGCGGTGAGAAAACTCATTGCTGCGGTCTCTTGCGTTGAATTCATTTTTGCAGAACGGCCAGGACATCTTCCAGCTACGCCAGAGTTTGCGGATAATGACCACTTTCGACAGTTGTCGCTGACCAGCCGGGGTTTCCACACAGATTCAGGACAAAGCTTAAATTCACTGCACTTGCACAAATGGCAACTTGGCGCGCTTCGCTGACGTCAGAACAGTCCACCCGCGAGTGGGGCTTTAAAGCCAAGTTCGGCGTGAATTGCGGCGGTCGCGCCATCAATGTTCATCGGCTTAGCGCTCCGATGTGACACCAATATACTCCGGCAGATAGCGTGGTGGCATTGGCCCTTTGTTCCGGCCGCCCAGCTGCATCTGCTCCCAGCCATGAGACAAGACGCCGACCGAGCGGGAGAGACAGAACAGACCGCGAGAGAGCGGGGGTGGAAAACCCAGCTCGCAAAAGATAACAGCCGTGGCCCCATCGATATTCATTGCGATCTCGGTACCGCGCTTGCGTCCAATTTCCGCCTGAATTGCCTCACCGATGTCGGCAAACCGCCCATCCACCGTACCAGACATGGCAGCCTCGCGCACCAGCGCCATCAACCGCGGGGCGCGGGGATCGACGGGCTTGTGGAAGCGGTGGCCAAAGCCCGAGACAATCTTGCCATATTCCTCACGCCAGGCGGCGATACCGTCGCGGACGGCAGCGTCCTGTTCAGCGCCGTCATCGATCCGTTTAGCAACGTCGAAATAAAGCTCGGCGCATTGTTCACCAGCGCCGCCATGGACGTCACCCAGCATGTTGACCCCAGTGGCCATGACGTTGTTAAGCCCTAGCCCGCAGGTCGCGGCCATACGAGCGGCGGCAATCGAAGGCGCCTGCGGACCATGATCCACGCCCGCCACCAGCGCACATTCAAAAAGTGCCGCTTGTTCTGACGTTGGCATATCGCCCCGCACCATGAGCCAGATCATCTGAGCAAAGCTAACAGAACCTATAAGGTCCTGGATCGGGTGGCCGCGAAAGGCGATCCGCCCTGGCGCCATATCGATAATTGCGGTGCGCCACCAATGGCGAATGGCATCTGCATCACTGTTTCCCGCGGGCTCCGTCATATCGCACCTTCCTTTGCCAGTTTTTCAATGTCTTCTGGTGAAAGCCCTAACTCGCTCCAAATTTCAGTGTTGTGCTGCCCCAATGTGGGCGGTGGTGCATCGACGGTGGGCGCGCTACCGTCCAGTTTGATCCCGGTCGTGGCCACCTGAATGTCTCGTCCGACGCCGGGGACGTTTTCAAACTGGCCGAGGAATCCGCGGTCTGCCACCTGCGGCATTTCCAGTACTTCCGGTACTGTCAAAACCGCTCCCGACGGAACACCGATGCTATTGAGCTCTTTGGCCCAGTCGCGCGGTGGTCGGGTCTTTAACACGACCTCAAGCTCTGTTTTCAGAGCCAGCCTGTTGCGTTTGCGATCCTCACGCGTGGCATATTCAGGACGTTCGCGCAGCACGGCCAAACCCAGGTGGTCAGTCAGAAGCTCCCATTGCTGGTCCTTGTTTGCGGCGATGTTGATTAACCCGCCCCTGGCCTCAAACGCGCCGGAAGGCGCCGAAGTGGGATTCTCATTGCCGTTGGCGGTCGGATTGACGCCCGCGATCAGATAGTTCGACACCACCCAGCCCATTGTCGCCAGCACCGATTCCAGCATCGAAACATCAATGAATGTGCCGCGCGGATTGGCGTTTAGGGCAGATGAAATCGCGAAGGCTGCGGTGATACCACCCACGGTGTCTGCCACCGGATATCCAACGCGCAACGGCGCGCTTTCGCCATCCCCGGTGATCGACATCACACCCGACGTGCCCTGGATAATCTGGTCATAGGCCGGGCGGTGGATCCACGGGCCCTCTTGGCCAAAGCCGGAGATGGCACAGTAGATCAGCGTCGGATTGACCTCCTTTAGGGTCTCGTAGCCCACGCCTAGGCGCGTCATGACGCCGGGCCGGAAGTTTTCCACCACGACATCTGCCGTTTCGACGAGTTTTAGAAAGATCTCTCGACCCCGTGCGTTCTTCAGGTTGACTGTGACCGATTTCTTACCCGCGTTCTGGGCCAGAAAGGACACGCCCATGTTGGCCTTGTTCAGTTCTGGGTCGGCCCCCAGTTGGCGGGCAAGATCGCCTCGGCCAGCGGCCTCGACTTTGATAACTTCGGCCCCTAAATGCGCTAGGTGGTGGCAGCAGAACGGACCGGCCAGCACGTTGGTCAGATCAAGAATGCGAATGCCCTTCAATGGTGCCTGCCTCATTGCCCACGCCCCTCGTGCACAACCTTGGCTGCGGTGAAGAACTCGCGGCAATAGCTGCCTTTTTCTGGCGCGCCATAGGAGGATCCTTTTCGGCCCGTGAATGGTGCGTGAAAATCCATACCTGCCGTGGGCAGATTGACCTGTATCATGCCTGCCTCGGCGTTCTGTGAGAAATGGTCGATCTTGGCCGCATCCCGCGTGACGATACCCGCAGACAATCCAAATTCGCAGTCGTTAGCGGTGGCAAGGGCGGCATCATAGTCCGGTACACGCAACACGGCAGCAACCGGGCCAAATATCTCGTCACGTGCCACGGCTGCCTCAGGCGACACATCCGTAAACAGGGCCGGAGCAAAGTAATATCCGGGGGTTTTGGATTTGACCTCGCCGCCACCCGCAACAAGTGTTGCACCGTCATCCGCGGCTTGAGAAACGTATCGTCTGTCGATAGCCAACTGCGCCTCACTGGCCACCGGGCCTATCTGGGTTTCCGGCGCGCGCGCATCACCGATCCTGAGGTCATTTATTGCCGCACAAAAACGGTCGACAAATGCGTCGTGAATTCCCTCTGTAACGATCAGGCGGGACGAGGCCGTGCATCGTTGCCCGGTAGAGTAAAAGCTGCCCTGTAAAGCGCAGTGAACCGCCAGATCCAGATCTGCATCATCCAGCACAATCAATGGGTTCTTGCCCCCCATTTCAAGCTGCATTTTGGCCCCGCGGGCGAACAGCGCAGCCCCCATATTGCGACCAACAGGCGTGGATCCGGTGAACGTGACCCCGGAAACTTTGGGGTGTGTCACGATCGCTTCCCCGACCTCACGGCCTTTGCCCATCACAAGGTTGAACACACCCTCGGGCAGGCCTGCACGGGCAATGATGTCCGAGAGCATCCAAGCTGATCCGGGTACCAGCTCGGCAGGTTTGAACACGACCGAGTTGCCGTAGGCCAGAGCGGGCGCAATTTTCCATGCTGGGATCGACAGTGGGAAATTCCAAGGCGTTATCACGCCGACAACGCCAATTGGCTCGCGCAGAACTTTGAGAGACACACCCTCGCGCAGAGATTGGTAAGTGTCGCCGGTTGCACGATACGCTTCGGCTGCGAAATATTTGAACAGATGTCCAGACCGATGTGCTTCGGCCTTGGCCTCGGCCAAGGTTTTGCCCTCTTCGCGGGCCAGCATGTCGCCCAGCTCGTCCACACGGGCAAGGATCTCCGACCCGATCCGGTCCAGCGCTTCAAACCGGGCCAGAGGCGACGTCGCGCGCCATTTCGGGAAGGCGGCAGCGGCGGCCTCAATCGCATCAACCGTCTGGCTGGCACTCGCCTGCGCGTAATGGCCAATCGTATCGTTCAGATCAGACGGGTTGATATTTAGGGACGCATTGCGGCCAGAGGCCCATGTTCCGGCGATATAGTTGGGAAAGGAATCTACAGTCATAACACTTCCTCAAGAACTGGTCGCCACCCGATATCTTCATGCCGGTGGTCCACAGTGTTCACGTAAAAATAGGTCGGGCCATGATAGCCCCGGCATACCCGCCCATCGGCGCGGTTGGCGACAGGTTCGGCCGTCCAACTGACCGCCCCGAACCAGTTCCACAAACGGTTATGAGGCGAGGTCAGGTGATCCGGGCTAAGCGGGTCTGCACTATTGGCCGGGCCCGGCTGAGGCGCGTTCGACACGGCGGTACCGCCCACCAACGCATCCCATTCATTGGGCCCGGTCGCCCCCTGAAAGGGGTCGTCACAGGGCATATCACCGCCGGTAAGCAACCGGCAACGAAACGGCCTGCCATCAATCGACACTTCTGTGCCAAAGACATACCCTGCTTCATCCAGATCCTGCCAGCTGATGCGGCTCATAAGCATACGGTCGGCCACCATCATCCGTGTTCCATCACCCTGAAACACATGCCAGTTCAGACGTTTGGTCGGGTCTTTGGGGCTGTCGGTGAGCGCCCAGTTGTCCCAATCAGGGTCGCGTTCAAATTCCGGGAGGTTACCGGGTTGCAGACCCTCGTATGGGCAAAGCGCTGCAAGATCCGTGATCCAAGGACGTGTTGCCGGGGCAAGGATTTGTCCTGCATGTGATAGCCCGCCCAGTTGGCGGGTTCCAATATATTCCATCATTGCCCCGTCACCGGCTCAGTCACAGGTCGAGTGCGGAAGCGGCGCAGAATCCGGAACAGCATTTCCGCCGACAGGAATTCCGTGCGCTGCGAGGGATCAAGCGGTGGTGAGACCTCGACAATGTCCAACCCGCCCAAAGGTGCCTCGGCCAGTCCATCCAGGAGATCGTAATACTGACGCGGTGTAATGCCGCTGTGCACAATGGAGCCTGTGCCGGGAAGGTAGCCGGCGTCCATCGCGTCGATGTCGATTGACAGATAAAGCTCGTCGCAGCCCTGCATGGCGTGCGCAAGGGCCTGACGCATCACCTCAGCCGCGCCGAGTTTTTGCACATCGCCAGATGAAAACACCCGTCCGCCCCGCTCTTCGATGAGCGCGAGATCGCCGCCATCGACCCAGCCCGTGATGCCGATCCAGACCATATTGGACACATCGATGTTGGGCAGTTCGGAAATCCGGCGTGCGTTAGTTGCATGGTTGTGGCTGCCCCACGCGCCCAGCCGGTCGGAGAAATCGAGATGACCGTCAATCTGGATATATCCGAAGCGCGCGTTTGGCGAACGTTTGGTCAGCCCACGGGAATAGCCCAGACAGGCCGGGAAGCTGTTATAGTGATCACCGCCCAGTGCCAGAGGGATCGCCCCTGCAACGGTCAGCGTTTCGGTCATCGCGGCGATGGCTTCGGTCGTTGCATCAACGTCTTGCGCTGTGATCTCTGCGTCGCCGCAATCGATCAGCCAGTCGGTTGCAGGCACGGTACGGCGGCCTGTATCAGGATCGATGCTAGCCCCTTGCGGACGAATAGATTGCAGAAGACTTGTCGCCTTGCGCAATGCCTCGGGGCCGAACCTTGTGCCAAGGCGGCTGGAATGTGTCCAGTCGCTCGGCATGCCCACCACGCCGATCTGGTCCGCACAGACGTCGGTCACGTCGCGCAATGACCCATCAAACAGCCGATATCCCGGTTGAGCCAGGGGCGGGCGGAATGTTGTATTAGCTGCAGTCATGTCAGTACATTTTCCTTGGAGGTTAGGCGACCCGGATGCTCAATACCAAATCCGAGGCGCGCATAGATAAATGCCAGAAGAGCCGTGACCATAAGTCGTTGACCAACCTTCACCACACCCATTCCGGGCCTGCTCGGGTTCAGACCGGTCAACATGATGGCGCTGACCTCGTGCTGTCCCAAGGCGCTAAGCCATTGCACCACTGTATCAAGATCGCAGCCACCGATCCGGGGCTGATCACAAAGCGCGCTGATCGATGTTTCAAACACGGACAAATCAAACCGCACAAACAGCGGCTTTGATTCATCTCGCCACCTGAAAAACGCTGCAAGCTGTGCGGCAGTATCCACGGTACGAGGCGTGCCCCGCCCATTTGGCAAGGGCGCCACATGAAAATCGCGCGCATCGCCCGACGGGCCGCCAAGCTGCACGGTCTGACAATGAGGGAGCGCGCTCTGCACTGTCTCGGACATGCGATCCGACCCACCCAATATTATGGCACAGGCACCATTGCGGCTGATCTGACGCATTGCCGCCTTCAATGCTGCATGGATCGCGTCCTCAGACTCCGGCGATATATCTCCAAGGTCACATAGCCGCTCGTGCAGGCCGTCGGTACTGATGTCCTGACGTGCATCGATATCTACGGGGTGACTGAATTGCGGGTTTGCATGCCAGCCGAAATAGACCGAGGTTTCGCGCAATGCACGCGGCGCCAGGGATTGCCCGGCATGCGGCGCGCTCGTGTCTTCAAACGGGACGCCCAGCACCGCCAGATCGCCGGACCTGACATCATCGATTGCTTTGGTCTGCGCGCGCATGAACGACAGATGCCCTGCCATGCGCGGCAATGGTGCCGATCGTAAGGGCATCAACCCGCTCCTTTCTCAAGACGCTCAGTCACCGCCTGCAAGATTGCCAGCGCGGCGCGGGTCTCAGCTCCGCCGCGATTGTCTAATTCCGGGGCAAGTCCGAAAACTGCTGCGGCGATGGCATTGCCTGGTGTGGCGTCAATTTTCGCGATCATCTGGGCGGGTGACATCCCGTTCAGGCGACGCGGGTGCGATACCCATTTGCCCGCAAGCTCTTGTAAATCCACAGACAGAATCACCGGTTGGTTGTGGGACAATTGGCCCGCAACGCCCCCCGTGACTGGAATGACAGGAACAACCGCACCTGTGAACTTCTGTGCCGCAACGCCAAGCGCTTCCAGACCGCTGGAATCGCCGCCAACCAGCACCATTCGCGCACCGGTTTCCAAAACGGCTGCACATTGCGAGGCAACTGCGGGAAAGTGTTTTTCCGGCTCAAGCGGAAATACATTCACGTCCCCCAAGTCAATGGCATTCGCCGGAGTTGTCTCAGGCCGGGAGGCATATCGAAGCTGCCGTGCGAGGTAGCGTTGCCCTGCTGCTGGCCGATCGAGATTGTCACAGAAATACCCTGCTATCGCGACCTGCCCGGGCACGAGATCTTCCAGATCGCCAATTGATACGCCCAGAAAACTGGGAATCGTATCAAACCGTATGTGCGCCGCTTCACCCATTGTGCAACGCCGCGTTCAGGGTTTCGATGGCTGCCAGTTCCGACATGCCCCGCGTGTCGAGCGCTGGTGCGAGGCCAGTGATCACAATCGCCTGCCAGTTACAGGACATGGCCCCGATGACGGATACCAGCGTTTCGGGTTTCACCCCGGCGGGATTAAGGCCGACGCTTCCTGCTGCATGCCCCAGATCAATGACCGACATGTCAATCCAAAGAACGGCGCTCTCAGGGCACTCTGGAAGACCTGTCAGCCCTTCATCCAACTGCCGCGCGGTACGCCGGAACATCGAGCGCTGACTGATCTGATCCCATACATCGGCAGGTTGCCCGCCGTTCAAACCCAGCCAGATCGTGTTTGCTGGTCGGTCTGTGAGATCACGCCGGGCCAGCGGCATGGCCGCGACAACAGGCAGGTCTGGTAAGGTCTCTAGCAACGGCGTTGCAACATCAGACGCGCCTCCCAGGACAACTGGCACAACGCCGTTTTCCACCATTTGCGTCACAAGCTGTTTCAATGCGTCGGACCAATCGCCCGACAGGTCCAGGTTTCCCAGATCCCGGCCATTTGCTGGCAGGGCGGTCCCAAGCTGACCGGTCATCTTGCGCAGCGCATCTGGAGCCAAGGAAGTGCCCGAACGCGGCCCGCTATCGACTTCGCTTGGAACACCCAAAACCCCGACACATCCTGCCTCACATTGCGACAAACCGCCAAAGGGCAGACCGGCATAACCAGCTGTAATCATTCGTATCTGCGCGCTATTCATTGCCGGCCACCTTCATTATTTGCGATTTCCAATTGCGTCCAAAACAGCTATAAAAAGCCACGGATTTGCGTTGAAAGGTCTGCCTATGTCCGACAAGCCCCGAACCGTGGACACCAATGGTGGTGTCGAAGCGGTCGAACGCGCCTTGCGTGTGCTGGACAGCTTTGAGCCCGGCGACGCGGGGCTGTCTCTGAAAGAGGTTGCGGACCGAAGTGGCGTCAATAAAGCGACAATCCTGCGTCTGAGCGTCTCGCTGGAAAAGTTTGGCCATATCACGCGCGACGCCGAAGGCCATTTTCACCTCGGGCCATCTTTGTGGCGTCTTGGTTCCGTATTTCGTCAGAACCTGCGCATGGGGCCTATTGTGCGCCCGGTGTTGGCGGACCTCGTGAATGCAACGGGGGAAAGCGCGTCGTTTTACGTGCAACGCGGCAACTCCGGCGTTTGCCTCTACCGTGTCAATTCGCCTAGGCTCGCGAGGGATCATATCCAGGAGGGCGAGATCATTCCGCTGAGCACGGGCTCCTCGGGCCGGGTGCTGGATGCCTATTCTATCAGGCAAGGCAAACATGCTGCCAGTATCCGAAAGGCCGGGTACTATCTCAGCCTTGGTGAACGTGATCCGGACGTTGCCGGGTTGTCTGTTCCGGTTCTTGGGCTTGAGGGCGAGCTGCTGGGTGCAGTCAGCCTGTCGGGTCTGCGCGTTCGCTTCAGCGAAACCGCTGTCGAAGGCTATCGCGCTGCGGTGCTTGATGCCGCCCGCCAGATTCGGGCCGAGATTGGTCAGATATAAAGAACGCATCATTTGTCAGCATTCTTGTTACGGCCAATCAACTGCACGCCGATGAGCGCCGAGACTGACACGATAATCAGGCAGGTCGAGATTGCGGCAATGGTCGGATCAAGCTGATCACGCAGCGAATTGAACATGCGGCGGGTGATTGTGGCTTTTTCCCCGCCCGAGACCAGCATCGAAATCACCACCTCATCCAGCGATGTGATGAAGGCCAGAAATGCCCCTGTCTGGATCGAGAATTTGACTTGCGGCACAGTCACCGTCCAGAGCGCATAGGCTCGGGATGCACCAAGGCTGCGGGCCGCCAGTTCCTGATTGAAATCATAGTTTTGCAAACCTGACATCACGGTCACGATCACAAAAGGCAGCGCCAACGCGGTATGGGCGATTACAATTCCGGTCAGCGTGTAGTTGAGCCCCAGCTTGGCATAAAGGCTGAACACGCCCACAGCGATCAGGATCACCGGTACGACGATGGGCATGATCACGAGGATCTGCGCCGCGCTCCTGATCCTTGGGGCGGAGCAATGCAAGCCATAAGCGCAAAGTGAGCCCAAGGGTGTTGCGATCGCCGTGGTCAATACGGCCGCGATCAGCGAGGTCTTTGTGGCACTCATCCATTCTGCGGAAGTGAAATAGGCCGTGTACCAGCGAAACGAAAACGACGTTGGGGGGAACTCCAGATATGAGGCCCCCGAAAACGACATCGGGATCACGATGAGCGTTGGCAGGATCAGAAAGAACAGCACTGCGATGCCGACAACCATCAGCCACAGTCCGTCAATTTTACGTTGTCCGACTTGTTCCATTGTCAGTTCCTCAGCGCATAAAGAGTTTGTCGAGCCCGAAGACACGGTTCATCAGCCAAATCATCGCCAGAGCCAGCAGCAGCAGGACAACGCCCAATGCGGAGGCCGCACCCCAATTGGAATAGACCGTGATTGTGCTTTCGATGCGTTGCGCCAGCATCTGCACGCGGCCACCGCCCAGCAAAGCTGGTGTTACGAAGAACCCAAGGGACAGAATGAAAACCAGCACGATGCCCGCAAAAAGGCCCGGCAGCGACATTGGAAAAAACACCCGCCAGAAGGCCCCACGCGGCGTAGAGCCTAGCCCCACGGCAGCCCGAACCAGGTCGGTATCAATGTTGCGCATGGTGGCGTAGAGCGGCAAAACCAGAAACGGCAGCATGATATGTACCATGCCTATGATGGAACCCGTGAGGTTGTGGGCCAGCTGCAGCGGTTCCTCGATAATGCCAAGCGACATCAGCGACGAATTGATGATGCCATTGCGCTGCAACAGCACCAGCCAGGCGTAGGTGCGCACCAGAACCGACGTCCAAAACGGGACCAGCACGAAAACCATCAGAATGGCCGCTGTCCTGTTCGGCACCTTGGTCAACCAGTAACACAGCGGATATCCGAGAAGGACACAAATCACCGTCACGGCGATGCTGATCTGAAAGGTGACAACGAAAGTCCGACGGTACAAAGCGCTTTCAAAGATTCGCGCATAGTTTTCCATGCTCAACTCGCCTGCCGCATTGTAAAATGAGAGCGAGGACAGCCAGAAAATCGGTAAAAAGACGACAATCAGAATGCCAAGAACCGCGGGCATCGAAAGCCCCAAAAACGTCAGTCTTTCGCGGCGTTCTTCAGTTTTGAGCGTGCTGGCGTTCTGAAGCGTCCCAGCACCTTCATAGACCTCGGCGATACTCATGCCACATGCTCCGGTACGATGATCGTGTCTTCGGGATGCAGGGCAAGGCCAATTTGCTCTCCTTTGGAAGGCAGCCCGGTCTGGCCAGCGCGATTGGCAGGAACACGCAGGTTGATCTCGCCTGCACTGTCGTGCTGAACGATCACCAGCACACTGTCGCCTTGATAAATGATGTCTTTGACCCGGCCGGACAGATCATTGGCAGTTTCGGGCACTGCACCTGCAGTGACCTCCAGCAATTCGGGCCGGATCACCAAGCGATGGCCACCTCGACCTTGGGCTATGGGCAAATCAGACTTCAGCACGCGTTCGCCAAGTTGTGCCGCGTTGTTGGCCACCTTCACCGGCGCCGAAATGGACTCGCCGATAAAATCTGCCACAAAGAAACTGTGGGGCTGGCGATATAGCCGCTCGGGTGTCTCGACCTGCTCGATCCGACCGTGATTGACCACTGCAATCCTGTCGGACATCGTCAGGGCTTCGCGCTGGTCATGGGTTACATATACAATGGTTGCATCCAGCTTTTCATGGAGTGCCTTCAACTCAATCTGCATATGTTCGCGCAGCTTTTTGTCCAGCGCGGACAGGGGCTCATCCATCAGGATGATCTGTGGCTCGAATACCATGGCGCGGGCAAGAGCCACACGTTGTCTTTGGCCGCCTGACAATTGGGTGATGCGCCGATCCCCATAGCCACCAAGCTGCACGGTATCAAGCGCACGCTCGGCTTGGGTCTTTTGATCGCTTTTGGATACCCCGCGGATTTTCAGCGGATAGGCCACGTTTTCAGCCACCGTCATAAAAGGAAACAACGCATAGCTTTGAAAAACCATACCAAGGCCGCGTTTGTGTGGCGGCGTTGCAATCATTTCCTGACCGCCAAAACGCAGCGATCCGCCATCAGGGCGTACAAAACCGGCCAGTGCCATCAAAAGCGTCGTTTTGCCCGAGCCCGATGGTCCAAGCAGTGTCAGGAATTCACCTGCGGCAATATCCAGCGATACATCATCGAGAGCTTTGACCGATCCGTAGGCCTTGCAAAGATTGGAGATGTCGATGGGAAGGGATTGGGCATTAGACGACATGGGGGCACCTCACCTGTCAAAAAATGGGCGCAGTGCAGAATGCACTGCGCCAAAATGGATTATTGCTGGATCAGCGTGTCAAACTCTTCAGTCAACTCACCCAACTGGCCGATGTAGAAGTTCGGGTCGACCAGAAGTTGCTTGTCGTAGTTGCTGGGATGTGTGTTGACCGTCAAAGCCTGCTCTCCCGAGATAATCCCGGTGTCAAATGCACCAGTATTCACCGGGCCCAGCGGCATCGTGACCGCCAGCCGCGCCTGCGCTTCGGCACTCAGCAATTCATTGATCAGGCGCATGGCGTTGTCTTTGTTCGGAGCACCCTTGGGCACCAGCAAACAATCGACATCCATCGTTCCACCATCAAATGCATAGGCAACTTCGATGCCGGATGCGCTCACACTCTCCACGCGGTTATGGCCCATATGGATCACATCCACCTCACCATCACGCAGCAATTGTGCGGATTGTGATCCGCCACGATACCAAACGGTGACTTCGGGTGCGATCTCTCCCAGTTTGGCCCAGGCGCGCGCCATGCCCTCGTCCGTGGCCAAAACGTCGTAGACTTCTGCCATAGGCACACCATCGGCCATAAGGGCAGCCTCAAGGTTGTAGTTCACCTTGCCGTGCATGCCGCGCTTGCCCGGGAAGTTTTCCAGATCCCAGAACTCGGCCCAGTTGGACGGACCATTGTCGCCAAAGGCATCTTTGCGATAGGCGATCACCTTGGTGAAGTTGATGAAGCCGATGTAGTTGTCGTGGATCAGCTCTTCGGGAATGCCGGTTGTGTCGACAATCGAATAATCAATCGGCTCAAGGCTGCCCTCTCGGCTGAGTGTTTCACACGAGGGCAAATCCTGCTCGGTTACATCCCATGCGACGGCACCCGCTGTGATCTGGGCGCGCACATCCTGAATGCCGTTTGTCGTATCTTCCTTGACCGTGACGTTCAGTGCCTTGGCCGCAGGGTCCAGCATCGCCGAGCGCAAAGCATCCTGAAATGAGCCTCCCCAGGATGAAAACACCACCTCGCCTTCTGCGAAGGCAGGCGCAGCCATTGCCAGGCTGCTAACCACGAGACCCGCGGTAAGCGTCAATTTTCCGTTATCTTTAATCATGTCAGGCTCCTCCCTAACTGTTGGTTGGCTTGCGGGTTCGCGACATGAGCGTCCCCATCTTCTACTTTCTCAACATTTCACTCTGCAAAACGCCGTTTCATTTCTACTAATGCCGATACTGAAGCTGGTCAAGGATTCTTTTGAACCCTCGGAATTCGCCCTCCCGTTTCCGCTGCCTCAGAGCCGGGCAAAACGTCGTATTTCGCGATTATGCGATGTGTTCATCTCGTTTCGATCTTGCGCATATGGCGTCGAAAGCGATCTTTACCTGTCCCCAAGTTCATTGCTGCTGAGTGAAGCTTTTGGGGTAATAGGCGGAATGCAATTTCTCACCTGCATACCTTTGATCCGCAAATTTGAAGGGCAGCTTCATAACAATATGCGCCACGTGATCCTGGCCGCAGCATTGGTCAATTTGGGCTCTCTCGGGCCATTCTCTGCGCTGATCGCAAAGGTCCGCTATATCAATTTTATGGCTCCGCCAGCTTCAACCACCCAATAGCTCCTCGATGAAGTCCTCCTGCCGATCGAGTGCCGCTTCCCATTCCTTCGGCACAACCGCTTCCCGTTCGAGCGTCTCCGGCTCAGGCCGACCGCGCCCGGCCTCCATCGCCATCACGCTCATCGCCCGCGCTTCGCGCCGCTGTGATCGATCCCGCACAGGCGCGCGTTCGGCTGGTTTCGCCTGCTTGTCTGCGCCGGCCTCTTCACCGCCGTCGCTCCCCCAGGGCCCCACGCCCTGCACACTCGGCGGATAGGGGAAGGGCTTGCCCTCCTGGCGGGTCAACATCTCCTTGAAGAAGGGATCGTCGTAATACTTGATCCGGCTCGCTTTGATCGGATGCTGGGGTGAGGCGAGGATGATCACCTCGTCGGGGTCCATCAGACGCGCTTCGGTCTCGGAAAGCAACGGCCGTTCTTCCAGACGCGCTGAGGTCGAGGTCGCCCCGAGGAAGCCTTTGTTGCGTCCATACATCCGGGTCACTGCCTCGCGGGTGGTGCTGCCGACGGCTGCGGAAACCTCCTTCACCGTGCGCTGGTCGCGAGGCGTAATGTAGAGCTTGAGCCCTGCCCCATTCTCAAGACTTTCGCGGCCCTCGGGCCCGTAAATCCGGTCGAGCGAAGCCAGCGACTGCGCAATCATCGCGACGCGGCCGCCATAACTTGCCAGAGAATGGATCGCGCGCTCGAGATAGGGCATGGCCCCCATCTGTTGGAATTCGTCGATCATCATCATGACGGGCCAAGGCTCGTCCGGGCCCGGTTCGTTCAACCGGATCGAGGCGATGAGATCGGCGAACATCAGGCGCAGGAGCGGCGCCAGCGTCGCGATATGATCCTCGGAAACGGCGATGTAGAGCGATTGCGGGGTCTTCCGGAATGTCGAGAAATCAAAGTCGCTGTCTTGCGTGGCCGAGCGCACAGCCGGGTTGTCCCACTGCTTGAGGCCTGCGGTCATCAGCGCCTGGATGTTCGAGGTCAGAAGCCGCGAGGAGGCAGAGGCCGCGTTGGTCCAGAGCTCGCGCAGGATGTCTTCCTCGGCCTCGTCGGCATAGGTCTTGTACTGGGCGTTCTTGTACTCGCCCCCGGCGACGATCCTGTTCACCTCGCCGAGGTTCGGGGTGCCACGCTGTATTGCGAGCAGGCAGGCCGCGACAAAAATCGACTTGCCAGCCTCCGAAAAGGTGTCGAGCTGCTTGTTGTCCTTGTCGAGGAAGAGGTCGGCAAGAATCGAGACCTCGGTGAAGCGCTGCGCGAATGTCGGGGCCTTGGCGATCCGGGCCAGCGGGTTGTAGCGATGCGTGGCATTGGCCCAGTCAAAGGGGCTGAAACGATAGACCTCGTCGCCGTTGAGAGCCCGAAGCCGCGCGGTCTTCTCGAAGTTCTCGCCCTTCACGTCGAGCACCACTACCGAACCCGCGAAGCTCAGGAGGTTCGGGATCACGAAACCCACACCCTTACCAGCCCGGGTGGGTGCCACCATCATCACATGCGGGATCATGGTCGAAGAGATGAACTCGGCCTTCGAGGTTGGCGCGCCAAGCTTGCCGCAGACGAAGCCCTTGCCCGGGGCCTGCAACATATCATTCTTCTTCAGCTCCGCCTTGGTCTGCCAATGGGCGGAACCGTAATCGTCCTGCTCCTTCTTCCAAGTCCAGGCGAGCGCGAGAGCGCCGAGGCCGACGGCCCCAAAGACGACGGCGCCGAAGCCAACCTTGAAAGCCTCCGGATGGGCAGCGCGGGTGCCGGTGCTGGCCTTCCAGAGCGCCAGCATGTCGAAACTGGCAAACCCGGTTTTCAGGGCCAGGGTCAGGTAGAAGGCGGCGACGATGGTGCCGATGACGGCGCCGCAGATCACACCGAAAAGAAGCGCAGCCCAGAGGGGAAGTGTCCTAGTCATGGTGGTCATCTCCCCTTTAGAATTCCATCTCGTCATCGAGGCCGCGGTCCAGTTCTCTGGCACGGCCAAGATCGCGACCCAACTCTTGCGCCTCCTGCTGACCGCGTAGCCGCGCGACCTCGGTCGCCTTGTCCTGCTGCAACCCGGCGGCGCGGTCGGTGAAGACCTGATCGCCGGTCTCCTCAAAGGTCATCTCGAGGAACTCCTGCGTGACAGTGATCTGGTCGAGCTTGCTCGGAAGGACTGCGTTCAGCACCTCGTAATTGCCACGGCGTAGCTCGGCCAAGCCCTCTTCACCCAACTCCTTGAAGAGCTCGGATTGCAGGGTCCGCTCGACCGTCTCTTCCTGTTCCTCGGTGAGCTTGCCGTCCCGCAACATGTCGGCGAGGTCCTGCAGGTAGGGATTGGGCGTCCGGTCATCCTCGTCGATGAGGTGCAGCGTCGCCTCTTCCTCGTCCGCTATGGTCCGGCCGATTTCGACGCCCATCTCCTTCGCCCGTTCCATCAGTGCGTCCATCACCCCGTCGACCTTCTCGAGCGCGGCATCGAGCTGCTCGTCACTGGCGGCCTCGACGGTGAGACCGTCTTTCGCCAGCACCGCGTTCATGTCCCGCTCGACCCAGTCCTGTGCCATGCCGTAGTTCCGCGTGCCACCTGCAGTGATCCGGGCCACCAGCTCCTCGCTGTCCATTCCGGCCTCCTCTGCGCTCTCGAGTACATCGCGCAGCCCTTCGTCATTGCCGGACTGCAACGCGGTGATCAGCACCTCGCTGCCCGCCCCCGGCGGATAGGGTTCTTCAAGCTGCTTGCCAAACCGCGCGCGCAGTTCCGGGTCCGGGACCATCTGCGAGAGGTCCGCGATGATCGGCGCGGCCTTCGCCTCGAAGGCGGCGCGCTCGGCCGGGTCCAGTTCCTCGGCCTTGAGCCTCAGCGCCTCGATCGTGCGCCCGGAATAGTCGATCGCGTCACCGACGGTCTTGATGTCCTTCATGTCTATCTCTCCTTGCGCGTAGTTCCACGGCGTGCCCGAGCCAAGCCCGTCCGCCATGCCGCGCAGGGCGCGCGCCATGTGGTGCCAGTCCATCCGGTCCAGCAGGTCGGCGAGGGTCTTGTAGTCCTTGGCGAAGCCCACCACCTGCGCCTGCGCGATGGCGGATTCCTGGGCCGTCATGACGATCTCGCGCGGCAGGCGGGCCTCTTCCTTGGCGCGGTAGATTTCCTCGATCCCAGCGGGTTTCTCGAAGATGCCGCGCTCGAGCCTGGTCGTGGCGTCAAGGACAATGCCGTAGCGTTCGGCGATCTCGGCTTGCTTCTCGCGCATGAGTTGCGGCGACATCACGCCCTCGGCCCAGCAGGAAAACCAGGTGCCGTTTTCGACGCCGCGATTGTTCAGGATGATATGGGCGTGCTTGTGCGCCCGGTCGTCATGAACCGCGAGGACGTAGTCCCATTGGTCGCCGTATTCGCCGCTCTCGAAGAAATGCTCCGTCCAGTCCATCGCGATGTCGCGCGCCTGGTCGACCGTCACGTCGGTCGGGAAGGACAGCAACATGTGCGAGGTGAACCCGAGCTTGGTCGAGCCGCGCCAGGTCCCGGCCCAGTCCTCGATGATGCCCTCTTTCTGCTCCTCGGAAAGCACCGCCGCATCGGTCAGCGCATTGGTCATCGTCGAGTAGGTGTAGACCGCCTTGTCATTGATGTAAGAGATTTGTGCCCCGAGCGAAGCACGAGTCTTGCAGCCTCCCGCCCGGATCCGTTTAAATACCGCCGCGCGGCTCTGCCCCGACGCCGCCTTCAGCGCATTGCGCGCCGACATGGCTCCGACGCGCGCGAAACTCCGCCCCTGCCGACGCCCTGCGAGACGCGCGTCGATCCGCGCCGCGGCCTGACCCCGGATGCGCTCATCTTCCCAGAGCCGCCCCATGACCGAGGTGTAGAGAGCGAGCGGATCAGCCATTTCGAGAGTTCCGGTTCTTCAGAAAATCATCGGGTATCACCGTTCGCGTTCGAGGCTTGCCGAGAGGCAGCGAAGGGCGATCCAATTCTGAACCGGAACTCTCACGCACCAGCCTCAGACTGCTCCCGATCGCGCGCGGACCATCCTCCAGAACCGCGCTCTCCGCCCCCTGCTCTTTCTCCTTTTGTGGCCACTCCTGATGACGCAGCGCCTGCGCCGCATCTTTCATCCGGCCCATCTCACGGCTCATGGACTGCGCCAGATCAAGGAGTTCGATCAGCACCGCGCGATCCGCCTCCGAGACCTCCAACCGACCGCGATGCACCGCCTTGGCGAGCACCAGTCCGGCGTCACTCACATCCTTCGCCTGACGCCACGCGGCGCAGAATTCCGAGACCAGATCGCGCGGCACATCGAGGAATCCACACCGTCCGCGTAGCACTGCATTCAGCGCCTGAGAGCGGTTGGCATAGCCCCGTTCGTGCCACTCCGCGTCGAACGCTTCCAGCTCGGATCGACTGGCCCGGAACGCCACTGTTTCGCTCGGATCGCGCACCGCGATCCCCTCCCCCGCCTCCTCTTTCGCCAGCCTATTCACATGGCGCGGAGAGATGCCAAATGCCGCCGCCAGCTCCTTCGCGCTCTCGCCCGCTGCAAAGCGCCGCGCCACTTCGATGCGCTGCTCAAGCTTCAGGTTTTTCGCTGGCCTCGGCACGGGTCAGACCCCTCGGACAAAATGTGCAAACATTGGCCATATCCTGCCAACGTCTTCCTTCTCTCCTTCGTTTATACTTCAATAAACTATTTTGCGCAATATGATGTATTGCATGGTGTATCTTTTTGCCTGCCGTTTCTGGCACATCTCGATCAACAGAGTGCAGAGAGGCCCGACTATTCAATGCACTTCAAACCGACACCAGTCGGGGAACAATGAGGCCTTCTTTTTCGTCTGGGCCCCGCCCAAAATTTCGTTCAGCTTTGTTCGCGTGGGATCATGAACGAAACAGAAAAAGGCCGCCCAGAAATGGGCAGCCTCTTCTTCTGGATGCTATGCGGCGCGCGACCGTCAGGCGGCAGTACCTTCATGATCCGTCAGAACCATGTTCGCGGTGACACCAACAAAAAGCGGCGTGATTTGATACTCGCTCTCGTCGCTATTAGGCGGCGTCACCGCGACGATTGCCACGGCTGGTTCGCCATCAAGGAAGCAGGAGAACAGCACGAAATTGTCGTGGTCTCCTGAAGTCAGCGCCTCAAAGGCGCTGATGTGTTCAGGACGAATGTTGGTGCTCACGTGACGATCCCTCCGGCTTCGCGAGCGCGTTCCGCATAGGTCCTGAGCGGTGCCTCGGCTTTGAAGTGGAGGTCCCGCTCGATCGGCAAGCCAAGACGGCCACGGTGTGCCATGAGGACGCTGAGCCGAACCGAGCCCAGTTCCGGATAACCGAGGCCAAGATCGCAGAGCCCGAAGGCGATGTCAGGGTCTTCTGGGTCGGTTTCGCTAAGGAGCCAGGTGGCACCGCCGTCTGGTGTGAAGAGTTTGACCACCGGGTGGTGGTCGATGGTGTCCTCACCAGCTTCGATGCGCGTCTGGTTGGCGCGGCCATTGGCGGCCAGTTGGTCGAGGATGGGTTGAGGCAGAAGTTCCATTGTGTCTGTCCTTCGTATGAGATGTCGGAGGGGTTTGGCGGGAGGGGCACGAGGCCCCTCCCCGGCCGGGTCACTCGGTGGCCTGGACGTCGTCGCTGTCGGGCTTAGGCTCGAAGAGGACGAGCTCGCCATTCACCGGGGTTGCGAAGAGCTGGATGGTCATGAAGGACTTGGCGCCTTCGTTCTGCGGGAAGGCGACGCCCACCTTGTGGAAGCGGGTTTTGCCATCCTTGCCGGTGTCGGGGGTGGTGACGGTGTAGTACTTGGTCATATCGGTTCTCCTTCGTTTTCGATGCAAACGAGAGACCGTGACCGTCCGGACCGGCTGTCAGGCGGAACTTTGTTGCGCGAGGAATGGGCGCAAAGCGCACAGGGGACAGTTCTGCTTGAAGGGGGTGGCTGAAAGCCGCGCCCGGCAGACGGGCCAGGTCACGGAGATTGCATCAGGAAAAAAACGAGAGGGGAACAGAGATGGCCAGGCTGCGTGACGATCACGCCGGACCGCAAGAGAGATGGATACGTTCACGATGGTTGACGCCTGAAGTTGGATGAACCTGCCACGACCGGAATGACATTTCCCCGCGCAACCTGATATGGCGGGGCATGATCAAGCTTCGACCTATTGCCGACGACGACCCTGTCCTGGACCAGTCCCGACTGCTTCAGGCCATGGAGCTCGCCTTCGACTATGCCGACAGAAACGGCGGGATCGGACTAACGCAGACTAAAGCCTTCAACCGGAAATTCGCGCACTGGATGGCCGAGAACTCGCCCTGGCCGGACTACAAGGCAGAAGAGCTTCTTCGATTGAACAAGGTCCTGAACGAGTGGGATGTCGCGCCGGCCATGGTCGTGCATGACCTCATGATCGTCATGAAGCTGGGTCGGCACGTGAAGGGCAAGTTTCAGGTCTCAAAGAAGGCCAGGGCTTTGGCCTCAAACCGCGGCGCCTTCTTTGCCGACCTCGCCGAGACCTACCTCTTTCGCTACAATCACGCACGCACTGCCAGGTCCGAGTTCACGGCGCCGGGCAACTGGGACATCTTCCTCAACATCATCAATGTCGAGGCGGAGCAAGGCCTGACCGAGCCGCATCTGGTGAAGACGCTCTACGGCTTGGAAAAGCACGGCGTCTATGATCGGGAATACTACGATCACGCGGGGTTTCTATTCAGCCACGTCTTACTGCCCCTGAGCTGGATCGGTTTTCTTGTGGAGACACGCGAGAGCACGAAACGGTCCGACGAGGTCTATTGGAAGACGCCGCTTTGGCACGCCTGTCTCGAGCTCAGCACCGATGACATAGTGGAAGCGCCGTCGCGGCATTGAGGCATTTCGGGTAGCCGTTGGCTTGAGCACCGCTTCCCGACAGCGGCCATTCGTTCTGAACGCAGAGATCGGTTGGAGTGAACCATGTTTGCCGGTTTTACGTCATGCGACTAACGTCAGTTTGTGACCTGTATGCACTACCAAAGACTTTCGTTCCGCATGCATTAGCGGCTATTGACGGTTTAGATTTACCGAGACAGGGCAAGTATAAGAGTAGGTTCCTGGGCAATGTTTTCAAAACGACACGGGTTCGCAACACCCCCGGCCATCCGATTTCGTCATGACGCTCCAGAGGGATTGCGCCACGCGGTTATTCAAGCCGCTTACGACCATCTCTCGTATGAGCAAATACGCACCTCTATTTGCCGCACCCTTTACCTGGCACCAGACAAAGGAAACTGGAGCGAGATCCCAAATATCCGCGATGAGGTCGAACAGATCATTCAGGACGTAGAATGGTATCGTGTGTATGATGCGATTGAAGGTCTTGTATCGTTCATTGAAGGGACATACGGCTACCACGCTACGGTAGAGTTTGCTGATCGTATCAACTCAGTATTCGTTGACACTGGGGCAGGCTGGCAACTCGTTGCAGGCGATGGCATTGTTATGCGCGGTGATGCTGACTTTGAAGAAGCCGTCCATTCTTCCCAAACCGCCTTGGCACAGACCGGTTTCGATGTGGCAGCAAAGGAAATCCGGGAAGCTTTGAATGATCTTTCGCGGCGTCCAGAGGCGGATTTGACCGGCGCAATTCACCATGCTTTGGGCGCCCTTGAGGCAACCGCTCGTTACGTTTCTGGTACCAATGAGGACCTTGGAAAACTCGCTTCAAAAATTGGATTGCCAGCTCCGTTGGACGGGGCTTTAAAACAGATGTGGGGCTTTTCATCCAATTTTGGTCGGCATGTCAGCCCAACAAAAGTGCCTTCCCATGAGCAAGCTCAGTTGATCGTACACTTGTCGAGCGCCTACTGCCGCTATCTTGCCGATTGCAACAAATAAACAATCGGCAGGTAGTGACACTGCCACCAATCCGCACTTGCAGCGGCAATCAAGATTTACGGCGCAGCATAGCTGTTGGCTGGGGCTGCGGTGAAGGTCCTCGATTGGTGAAATCAACTCGAATTGAGGCCGCCTATGCGGCGACCTCATCCGTGTTTGGTTGCAGCCCATGCAGGTAATCAACGGCTTTCTGAGCGTGAGCAGCAGCCTGGAAGATGAACCGCTTGTCGTTGCGAAGGCCTTCGAGCCAATGCGCAATGTAGGACGCGTGTTCGTCACGCGGTTCCGGTGACAGTCCGAGATCAGCGGCCAGAAACGCTGCGCCAAGCTCAGCAACCAATTCGTCCTGGGCATAGCCTTCGTCACCCCAGCGTTTGCGACCGAAGCTGCGATCAAGGCGTTTGGGGTGACGAGTCCAGTGGCAAATCTCATGGCCGAGGGTTGAATAATACGCCTCGGGGAATTCAAAGGTTTCGAAGGGCGGCATCTGAACGTAGTCGGGATCGACCGCATAGAAGGCTTGATTGCCGCCATGACGAATATCAGCCCCGCTCGCAGCGAAGAATGCTTCGGCGGCGGCATCGCGCTCGTCGGCCTCTGGCATCAGTTCGGCCACAGCGTAATACTGGTCGGGCAACCCCTCGATCTGATCGACGTTGAAAACCGTATAGCCCTTCATGAAGGGGATCTCGATCTCGCGGGCCTGGCCCGCTTCATCGGTCTCGGTCTTGCGGAGCTTATCGGCGTAAATGACGAGTTGACCCTTGGAGCCTTTGCGGACCTGACCGCCGAGCTCGAATGCCTGGCGATAGGTCATCCAGGTGGGGGCGGCGTAACCATGGGCGACAGATGCGGCCCAGAGCAGGATGATGTTGAGGCCACGGTAGGCGATGCCATTGTGACGCAGAGGCCGGGTAATGCGACCGGCGAGATGATCGGCACTCCAGGGCTTGTGCCAGGGTCGGGTGCCAGCGTCGAGATCGGCAATGATCTTCTCGGTGATGCGGGTGTAGATATCGGGCTTTGCCATGTGATCCTCCATTTTCTCGTCCCCGTGCGGGACGCGGGAGGAAATGGCGGACGCAACAAGCCGCCCGGGCATGGTCAACACGGGAGCGTCAGCGAATGGAGCGGGCAGACCATTGCGCGGGCGGCGGCGTCCGCCAAACCCGCGATCCCCTTGCTCGTACGGGGATGAAATGGAGGAGGTTCTTGGGGTTAGAATTCTGCACCCATCATTCGCACAAACATGTTGCACGCCTTATCAAGTCCACTGTGCCAACGTCTGGCATCCATGTTGAGATGGTCCGCCTTACCGGATCCGCGTGAACCTGACCAAAGCCACAGTTTTGTAGGGTTCCTCAGCGGCTTTTGCCCTCAGGTACTCGTCAAAGCAGCAATCAATTTGTTGCAGCCGGGTCAGACTACAGTCCGAGAGCCGTCTCCATCCTCTCATGCTCAAAGGCTGGCGCGCATCTTCTGTGCGCGGCCCCGGTAATACCATGCTGGCGGAGCGTTTCGCCCCAGATCTCGGTTACCGTATTTGCCATTTCCCTGGCCATGGTCTTGGCATCAGCTTCCTCAATATTAAAAAAGGGTGCGGCTTCGACAACTGCTTCCACTGAGGGTTCAAAACCGTGAATGTCGCTGATCCCCGTTTCCAAAGTGGGTTGCCTGCGTGGTTGCGGGTTTACGTCAAACATCGGTGACAGGCGCCATCGATTGTCGCGCACATAGAGCAATCCATGATTTTTCAGGTGATCATCGGTGTTTGTGATCAGCACGGTGAACAACAGACGCCGCCACAGCTCCAGAATATCCCTGTCAGGCAGAACAGACATTTGACGAAGAGCATCTGCAATGTCGGTGTAATAACCATGGGCGGAACCTCTTTTCCCCAAAGCGGTACGGGCCGACATATATGGCAGACGACCACCTTGACGGCGATCAAAGCGCTTGATTAGTCCGACAGGGTGCCTGCTGGCCGCCAGTTCAAGCCGGGCCTCCGGTGTTCGAATACCTACCGCACGCGCCATTGCGAGGGTGGCAATTTCCAACCTTTCGACGGGCCATGTATCATCAATCGAGGTAAACTTAGCGATCCACAGGTCATCGCCATCCTCGACATTGGCTTTGGGGCGCGCACCGCCAAGTGAACCTGCCGCACCCACAAGATCACGCGCTTCGGCTTCAGCCCCATCCGGATCCCGCTCATACCGTGCTGCGATCGCACGAAGCTCTTCAATATTTGCCAGGCGTGGCACAGGGGGCTGACCCGGGTGGAACACCTCACCCTTTTCATTCAAAAACCGCAACGCCCCCTGGCGGGCCCTGTCATCTGCGGCAACCAGATAGTCAAACTCTGTCGCTCCCTCGCCATGCACCCGGCGAATGAGTTTACGTCCCCAACTATCAGGCGATGTATCTGTGAAGGGCCCCGCCAGGACATCTCGACGACGGCTGTCGCGCCCCTCAGACGAAGAATGAAAAGGCGCGCGGCCGCGCGGCATGTCCGGCGCGAGATCAAATCCTATCGGGTTTTCGAGCCATCGTTCATCATAGATGAACGTGGAATGAGACCGGCGCCCATCAGTTTCAAAAATCAAACGCCCGACGGGGATACAGGCATCCCCAAGAACAACAAAAGCCTCAGGCATTAAAATGCTGTCCCTTCATCATCATCAAAAACGACTGGCCCCTTTGCGGTGTCTTTCAGGTTAACTGGGGTGGCCATTGTGCCCTTGCCGGTCCGCACGGATGCCGATGAACCGCGCTGCCGAATGCGCTCTGGGAGTTTCTCCCTGTCCAGTCCGATGCCGGTAGAATCCGAAGATGGGTCTGCGATCTCGGCCAACCGTTCCAGCATTCCCAGAGCCAGAAGCGCCATAGCAAAGGTCTCAAGCCGGACGCCACCATCGCCCCGCTCAAGCTTTGCAAGAGTCTTGTCGCTGACACCAATCCGGCTACAGAAATCCGCAACCGACATGCGGCGCCTTTTGCGCGCCGTCTGGATATCGCGACCGAGCTGCGACAAAGCGGATTTAACTTGTAACGAGCCCACAACACTCTCCAAGGGTTACACCGGATATTTTTCCGGCTTGAAAGACTTAGTCCGGAATTTTCTCCGGTATATAGCCTAAACTCACATAACTCAAGGTTCCACACCGTAATCCGCCTGAAACTCCGATCTAAAACTCTTAAAGAGAACTTTTCTCCGGGTTATTAGGGGTGCAACCCGCATCCCCTGCCCCATAATCCACTGCAGAGCACACAGACGGGCCCTCGAAAAGCTCGGACTCATATTTGCTAAACCCTGCAGATTCACTGTTCAGTAAACCTGCGGACATCGACCGGCGAACCGCCATCGTCATGCCGCCTGCCCACTGAGCCTGCCATAGAAGCTGCGCTCGAGATGCAGCTCCCCTGCCCCGGCTTTCTGGACAATACCACGCAGATATCCGCCTGGGGACGCCACTTCACCGGCGCAATGCTTGTCAAAAGTCAGAACCAGCGCTGCTGTCGCGATTTGAGGCCCAAGACGGGCCTGTGCGAGATTCCAGGCGTGCTCGGACACGCCGATCATCGGCCTAAGTTGCCCGGCAACGCGATGAAGATCACCCCAATCCTTCAGATACCCGCCCATATTACGTGCCCAGGACGCGAATTCTGGACAAGCCTGCATCACAGTCGGCAAATCAAGTGCTGCTCCTCGTGTCTTGCGGGTCTCAGAAACCCAATCTTCCAACTCCCTATCCACCTGCTCTTCGGGTGGCGCATTGGGCACCACGCGCGCCGCTTGCTCAGTTTCTGAGCGATTACAGGTTACAGGATTAAGTTGGGTTGTAATTAGTATATGAGGTTCAGAATTGACCTCCCTGGGGTTCAATTCTTGAGTCTTTTCACTGACTTGTTCGATGCTTTCAGCGCTGTTATCCACAACCTCATTCGTCCGAGTTCCCTTAAGATAAGCCGCCTCGACACGCTCCTGGAGTTCTTTGAACCATGCCAGAAGCCGCTCAAGCGTCTCAGAACCCGTGTTCCGACGCGGAAGGCGGTCCAGGAGATCCTCAAACAGCCCTGAAAGATGCTCCCAAGGCCCTCTTAGAGCGCTACTGGCGGCCGCTTCGATCCGGGCGCGGATCATCCGGCGCGCAACCGTGATTTGGCGCTTCAAGCGCTGACAGAGCTCCCGTTCGGCCTGCAATTCGGCCTGTAGCTGCTCGAATTCCTCGACACGCGCTGACAGCGGCGACAGATCGAAGCCATAGGCCTCGATGATGCGCCCGTCAGCGTTCCTGTGGCCCCACCGCTTGCCATTGGGGCTATCCTTGAAGGAGATCACGCCAATTTCGGCCAGACGCCGCGCATGGCGCTTGAGCGCAGAGAGCGAGAAGCCCGTTTGCTCCATCAGGTAGGCGTTTGACGCCCAGACGATCGGACGCTGGCCCTCCTCCCAGTCCTGGGCCTGTGTGAAGGCGCCAAGGGTATCGAGGAGCAGCATGTCACCGGCCTTGAGGCCGATATGAGCGCCAACGCGCTTCACAGCTACAAAGGCCTGTGCCTTGGGAACGGCTGCTCTCTCACCCGCCTGTGCGTGCTGTTCAGCGACGGCAAGTCCAACCGTTGCCTTACGCCAACCCGAGGGTTGGTTGATATTGGACATACCTCCACCGTTCTGAGGCATGCCTGTCCCAGTCACTCCATCCGGAGCATCATTGAATTTCTTCATTTTTCTATGCAGGCACAGAAAACCTGTTCGCCCGAAGACGTTTTTCGTTGTTTAGCGATTCGCGGGCTGCTAGGATTGTGGTGTCAAAACAAATCGCGCCTTGTGCGCAGCAGCCCTCGGGACTTCGGTTTCGAGGGTTTTCTTTTTGGTGCCGTTCTCCTTTCTGCTCTTTGCCTCCGTTTCGGCGGTTAACAACTGTTAACCGCCCCTATCCTTCCTGGTTTTCTGATTGAAACCGCTCGAAGGAATCCTGAATGAGCTGGTCCAGATTTTGGTCCAGCCAGTTTGCGAATTTCGTGTTGTCCCCTGCCCTCTTGACGGTCACCGAGAGGCCCGACTTTCCACTCTTGATCTGAACGCCAGGAAGTGGCGAGCGTTGCTCAACGGACCGTTCTTGCTTTCCGCGTTTTCCGATCTCCTTGAGTACAAGCTCCAAACGGGTGTCGGATTCCAGCTCACCGGATCGGCCAAGAACTCCCAGGGCTGCTTGCTCGGTCAACTGCTCCTTCTCAAACGCAGTTGCGAGGGTTGTCCATTTCGGGCGCCCTGCCCCCGGAGCCGCGCCGATTGCTTCACCGACGGCGCTGGGAACCAGGCGATAGATACGTTCAAGCTGAGACAGCGTATTTTTGCTGATCGCCAAGGCCTGGCAAACTTCTGCGCGGGAGTATCCCTGCTCCAGGATCGCTTGCGCAAAACGAACACGTTCATAGTAGCTCAGTTCCGCGCGGCCTGCGTTTTCAAGCCCTTTTGCCATCAAGGCGTCTGTATCGTCGAGCGTTCGGATCAGAGCCCGCACCGGGATACCAAGCTGCCGACAGGCAAGTATCCTTCGCTGGCCGTAGATCACCTCGAAATGCCCATCGCGATCCTTAGACGGACGAAGAAGAACGGGCACTTGCTGTCCGGCCTCGGCAATACTGGATGCCAGGTCTTGGATCGATTCATGCGGCTCCGCGCTGTTAACAGCTGTTAACTCGATATCGAGCCGGTCCTTTGGACCCCATGCCAGGATGAGGCTTGTATCGATATCCTGAATTCCGCCGAGACCTGCGCGAACAGACCCAATGGTCCCTTTGGGCAAGGTCCGATGCGCCCGTTCTGAGCCACTGTCTTTCGCGGCTTCGGTCGCCGCGGTAATCGCGGCCATGATGCCGGTTTTGTTTTTTCCCATTGCCATGATTACCGCCCCCATGCCTGTTGAAGCATTCCTGCGATCTCAGCACCAACCGCATCCATGCTGTTTTTAGCGCGATCGTAGGTCGACCGCGTCATCTCGGACCGCGCGACCTCGTAGATCGACATCTTGAGCATCGATGCGTCGCCAATAGCTGTACTGCGCAGGCCCGTCGCACCAACCACGCGGTCCTGGAACAATGCGCGCATCAGACTCACGATCTGCTGACTTGGAATATCGCTCGGGTCATCGCGCGTTATGAGGAAGGAAAAGAAATCATGGTCCAGTTTGACGCCTGTGTCCTCGATCACGCCCAAATAGGCTGAGGTCATCTCGACAAATTGCTGTGTGGAAGCCAGGTCAAGCATGCTCGGTGTCATCGGCACAATGACGGAGGTGGCCGCATATAGGCCCGTCAAAGTTAGAAACCCAAGTGCTGGTGGGCTGTCGATGACTACCACATCGTAACTGCTCTCAACGGACTGGATCGCTTTGCTGAGCTTCTCAAAGAAGGCAACGCCGCGGCCCGCATTGACTGCGGTCTCAGTTTCGAATTCGCTCAGCACAAGACGGGCTGGCGCGAGGTGGAGACCCGGGAAGTAGGTTTCCACAATGGCCTCGGACATGGGCACCGGATCCTCGTAGCGAAGCGCGTCATAAATTGACGCGCCTTCAAACTCCAGTTCCGTCTGAATCCCGCAGAAACCCGTGAGGCTTCCTTGCGGGTCTAGGTCAATCGCCAGGACTCTATAGCCGCTCAAAGCAAGGTAGTGGCAAAGGTGGATGGCGGAAGTGGATTTGGCGGAACCACCTTTGAAGTTCATCAGCTGAATGACCTGGAGTTTGTCACCCTCGCGACGCCCGGGAAGGTATTTTCCAGGTTTGCGTGAGCTTGCTTCCAATAGGTGGCGCGCTTGCAGAATCTCTTCACCGGAATAGAACCGCCGCCCGTTCTTGATGACTTCGGGTTCGGGCAGGGACCCTTCGCTGTGGCACTTGCGCAGAAACTGTCCCGTCACGCCGAGCAGTTCAGCAGTCTCTGTTGCGCTGAATAGTCTCAAAATTTTGCGCTGATCGGGTGCATAAGCCTGCTGAAGATGCGTGGTAAGCGCCGTGTGTAGACGCGCCGCCATCTGGCTGGTAAGTTCTGATTGAGAGGCCGCTTCGATGGGTGCCGTCTGAAACATAGTTGCAATTTCTCTGCTCGAACGCGCTTATTTGCGCAACTTGACTCTAAAGGCAGTGATTCACCCTTCTAAGTCAAGGATTTTTCCACAATTTGTGCTGCCCAACCAACGGGCTACTAGGGAAGCGATACTGCATCGGCGAGTTAACAGCTGTTAACAGCGCCAGGGGAATGGGTGCACCGGGCCGGGAAATGGCCCGGTGCAGGTCTTATTGAGCTTCCTTCGGACCCCAGGGAATGACAGCCTGAAGCGTGTCATCATCCTGATTTGCGGCCTTGCCGAGATTGGCGTTGAAGCCGAAGTCCCGGATCGTCAGCGTGAAATAATCGGCGCCGGTATCGCGATTCTGCTTCTTCCAGATCCCGCCGCATTCGACCAGGCGACCACGGGGAGAACGCCCAAGAACACGGTGCGTAGGAGCCATCGGATTGTCGCTTGAGATGGGCTCAACGGTGATGTCGATGTCGAATGTCAGGGTAGAGATCGAACCGCTGCCTTTGGCGTTTTCGATTTCGGAGCTGTCGAAGTGAATGCAGTTGGTGGTCATCGCCAGGTTCCTTTCTATGGTGTTGCGATGATGGTCCGAGGGCAGGGACCATGGCCAAAACCACACCGAAGGCGTAGCGAAGCGGAGAGGGGTAAGGGACCAGAATTCTGTTCCGCGAGGAATGCATGGTAGGGCAGGGGAGAATTCTGAGAACCGCCCTTTGTGGTTTTGGCAGGACCTGCGACCAGCATTCTAAGCAACACCAATGAAAGGTCTGTGCGACTGCGTCACTCAGCATAGACCGACGCCAATATCTGACGTCAAGCTGCGGCCAACGGATCAGACCAACGGGTCGAGTTCTTCGACCTTGCGATGTGCCCATTTCAACCAGTCAGCGGCTGGCATCCCGTCAATCTCCTCAGCCAGGCTATGAGGGTTCGCTTCAAGTGCGGCGAGAAAGGATCGAAGCCTTTGCGCCTCCTCCCAGTCCTTCGCCCGGTCCCGAAACAGACGCCATTTCTCTTGCTCAAGCTGAGCCAGATGACGGCGCTCTTCCTCTGCGACCCGCTGCGCTTCAATGCGACGGTCTCGCTCCGCAAACTCCTCGCGTCGTGCGACCAAGGCCGGCCCTGCCAGCAAGAATCCCGCAATCACGGTTGGAAGTAAATCCTCGCCATTGAGCTTACTCGTTTCGACCCATTCTTTCTTCACACCCGTTCCGAGGTAGGTCGTGATCGTGAAGCGCAGGAACCCGGTAGGGGCCAGAGCGCTGTTGTGGTGATATGGAAAGGCCGTCCAGCCCTTCGGCTCATCGGACGGCCTTCCATGAAACTGGTACATCTTTTCGACAACTGCGATTTCGAACTTTTCTCCTGAAGCCTCTAACCTCAATTTGCCGCGAATACTGCCTTCAAGCGCGCGACCTCCCTGGGCTTCAAACCCTTTCAGGAGCGCGCTGGTGACCCGGAAACGATACAGATCCCGTTCGGTCAGATCGGCCAGTGTTTCTTCACCCCACCAAAGATCATCCGGCTGGCGAGCACGAAATCGAGCGCGCCGTTCAACTTGTTCCTTTCGATGTTCGTCCACCCAAGCCGCAACAATCGGATGGAGATTGCGCAACGTCCCCGGTATCGAGATTTTGCCGACATTCACCACCACCCTCGCGACACGCTTCGCGCTTTTGCGAGACTTTCTTTGGAATTGGCCGCTTTGCGGGAACAGGATGATGCTGGCTGTTCCCGCAGGGCAGGAAGGAAGCTCATGTTTCTGAACCTCCTTGCCCGCTTCCAGCTTCGCCCAATACCCCCGGGGTGGCCTTGGGATTGCATGGCGCGCGCAAATCTTGGAAAGGCCCTGATCTGACAGGCCAAATTCCTCCGCAAGCTTTGTCATTGGTTTGCGCCAGACGAGTTCATAGAGTTCCTCTCGCGATATTTGCTTCATGGCCGAATCCAGTCAATTTCTCAATTTTTCATATAGTTACGCCTGACAGTGGAACAACTCTGTGAAGTTCTGGCTAGGAATCTAGGCCAAATCGCACCGCCGATGCGGTGCTCCCGCGCGGACAGCGCCGGTCCGGCGGCAGGGCAGGGGGCTTGTCCTTCTGCCCCGCCGCCGGACAATTTTCCAGGCCCTGCTCCTGGCCAATCACTTGGCAAAAAAGAAGCCCCGCCGAAGCAGGGCCAGTTGGGTCTCCCCACGAAGGAGCCATCAGGTGCAGTCGGGCACCCATTTGTCGAGTTTGGCTTTTTGATCCGTTGTCAGGCCCATGAGCTTCTGAGTGGTTGGATCGCTCACGAGCTTTTCCATCTTCTCGGCCTTTTCCGCCTTTTTGAGCTTGGCGAAACCGGTGACACGTTCGTCACGGGCATTGCAGTCGAGGAACTCGCAAAGCAGATCGACCAGATGACCGGCTGACACGCGCGAGAAGAAATTCTCTGCCGTGGGCGTCCAGTGCTTTCGGATATCGGCTCCGGCTTCGTCGGCGATCAAGCCGAAGAATTCCGCGCCGCCAGCCCGATAGGGCAGGGTGCGTGTGATCGCCTCGGTGATCTGGGCGTTGCGGGCTTTCTTCCCGTCCTCGCGGAAGGCGGCGAAGGCCTCGGAGAGGTCTTCGATACGGGTGCCGTTCTGCCAGTATTCGCTGGCATCGATCCCATGCTCCAGACGCGGCTCGCGGGTAAAGCCATTCTCAACGCTTGGCGCATTGGTCGGGCGGTCCAGCCGAATGCCGAACACACTCTCGAAACTCCCTGATGCCTCCGACAGGCCGAACCCCAGCAGGTCCAGAACCAGCTCGGGTTTGGCGAGAAGGGCGGTCTGCACTGAGGCCAGCCGGATCGCCTGCATATCCGCCACCAGTTTTTGCGAGTAGGGGGATTTCGGGGTGTCGGGTTTGGTGGTCTGCGGCGCCTGCAGCACACTGGCCTCGATGGCGGCCTTCTTGTCGTTGGGGCGGACCAGACCGGCTGTGACCTCAAGCTCGCCCGATCCGTTGACAAGAATGATACAGCCCGCATGGGCTTTCTGATCCTCGGAATAGTCGCCGTCGAGAATGGCCTGCAACTCGGAGAGCCGCGCTTCACCATCTTCGTCCAGGACCCCGCCATTGGCGAGGTCGGCCAGTTCGTCGTAGTCCTCGGCTTCTTCCTCGCTCAGATCACCTTCGATGGGGTAGAGGCGGGCCAGCTTCATCTGGTCCAGCTCGTAGTAGTTGAGCCAGGCCTCGCTGCGAGCCTCGGCCCATGCCCAGCCTTGGGTCTCGACCAGATCGGCACGGGCCGCGTCCAGCTTCTCAGTGAACAGGCGATCCAGAAGGGCAGGGGAGGCGAGGAAGACCTCATCGGAGAAGAGATCGCGCGTGACCGTGCCACCCTCGGCCTCATAGGCTTCGATCCCAACGAACTTGGCGCGGCGATCCGTGGCCTTAATGGCGTCGGGATGTAGCGCGTTCTTGATTGCACTCTCTGAGACGGCTTGACCCTTGACTTGCTCCAGAAGGCTCAGGGCGAGCGCTTCATCATCAGAGAGGGTGAAGGCCTTGGCGGTGCCAAGGCTGATCTCTCCTGCGGCCAGTGCGTCGAGCACGGGTTCGGGCAGGCCCGCCAGCGCCAGCCGTTGGTAGACGCGGGCCTCGGTCACGGCAAAGGCGAGGGCAATTTCCGGCACGGTTGCGCCACGTGATTTCATGCGACCGAAGGCGCGGATTTCGTCCGCCGGGGTCATGTCCTCACGGGCAGCGTTCTCGGCGCTGGCCCAATCCTCGGCCTCGGCGGCATCTGCGGCGAGCTTGACCGGCACCGTGGTAAAGGGATGGGCTTCGGACCGCTCCGCGATCATCTGGATGGCGCGGAACCGGCAGCCGCCCGCGACAATCCCGACTTTGCCGTCCTCATCCATGAGGCCCGCGAGATTGTGGATGAGGCCGAAGCGTTCGATGCTGTCTGCAAGGCTTTCGATATGGGCCTCAGACACGGCTTTGCGCGGGTTCAGATCGGAGATGTAGAGCATCTCCAAGGGGATTTGCAGGATCACGGCGCTGGCGGTGTCAGCTTGGATGGTCTGTTGCTTGGTCATTGGATTGTCCTTTCGGATGGGTTTCAGGCCCGCTCGGAGCGCGGCATGGGCGCTCGGCGGGTGCTATTTTGGGTGGGGTAGGGGATGGGGCCGGAACGTCTGAGGCTCCGGCCCCGAGGCGTCACCACCAGCAGGAGTAGATCACGGTTGACCCTCGTGCGATTTCGGCCCGCGCCCATGCGCAGAACTCAAGGTCGTAGTCGCGGTATTCGGTGGCCTGTTCGTCTTGGAACTGGTGGCCATAGAAGAACCCGCCCTCACAATGGGGCAGGGCGCTTCTCTTCACGGCCTGTTCCAGCGTGTCGATGTCGGCGGTTTCCAGTTTCAACTCACCGCAATTCAGATCGGACGCCGAAAGCCCGGTCCGCTCGGTGTAGAGCGCCTCCATGAAGGTTTGCAGCTTGGAATGCTTGCGCCAGACGAATTTCGGGCTTTCGCCCTCGTCGCCGCTTTCGGGGGTTTTGACATATGCGTATTGATCAAGGCCCATGGCCTGCTCCTTTCGTGGTTAGAGCGGCGCGGAATATTCTTCTTGCGACCTCTCGGGCCTGTCCGCTTCCGCCCAGTGGCGGAGGCCTCGACTGATCTGTCAGTCCGAAAAGCCCCCGTGCTTTTCGGCTAGGCAGAGCAGGTGAGGGCGATAGCCCGTCCTGCGGCCGGACGGCGACCCGACACAGGGGGCCGGAGCGGTGAAATCGGGAGGGACCCGCGCAAACCGCGCGGGAGGAACCGGATTTCTCCCGTGGAGGCTGGCGCGGAACGCGACACCAGAGCCCCTGTTCGGGACGCCGGCCGGATGGCAGGCGGAATTCAGCATTGAAAACCTGCCAGCCGAGTTAGAGCGGAGCGGAGACCCCGCTGACCGCTGGTTCAAGCGATCGCGGTCTCGCCCGCGATCTCATCTGAGACATGCACGAAGGATCGTGTCCAGAATTGGCGGAGACGCCACCAAGCGGCTCCGGGCGCAGCCAAGAGCCTGGTCAGCGCCATGCGCTGGCGTGCCAAACCAATCAGGCAACGCACGCTCTATAAGGGATTTTGACACGATCACATCATATGATATGTATTATCATGTCATATGGAGTTAATCATGCCTGAACCCATCCAAAATGCGCCTCAACCGGCATATGTCCAGCCAATTGACCAACAGGACAAGATCGCTGCGATTATCAAAGGCGTTGTTCGGACCGCTGATGCCTGGGGGTTGTCGAATGCCGAGGCCGCAATGCTGTTCGATGTCCCGACAGCCACCTGGGGGCGCATGAAGGCTGGCACCTACAAAGGTGTGCTGGACCAGGACAAGGTCACCCGCGCAAGCCTGCTGATCGGGTTGTTCAAGGGATTGAGACTGCTGTTCAACGGCCCGCTTACATATGGCTGGCCAAAGACCGCCAATACAGGCCCGGGCTTCAACGGCAAGACCCCGGTTCAGATCATGTGCGAAGGCGGCATTCCGGCGATGATGAAAATGCGCCAGCATATCGACGCGCTCCGAGGTGGCGAGTGATCAGAGCAAGTGACCTGACACAGGTCGAATTCACAGACCCCAAAACTGTCCGGCTGATTTCAACTGCCTATATCGACGAGCCCGCGATGGCACCGCTGGTCGATGATGACGATGAGTTGGCGATCCTTAAAGAAATCGAAGGGCTGACCTCCGCACGCCGGTCCGTCACCTTACCGATCCCGGGAGGCCTTCATCCGGGTGAGCTTCTGACCGAGGCCGCCGGGTATGGCTGGACGCTGGTGAATGCAGCATTCTGCTATACCCGCCCGATAGGCAACAGGTTCAATGGCCCTGACCGGGGGGCGTGGTACGCGTCCTATGGAGATCTTGCGGTCGAAACCGCGCAAGCCGAGGTGTCCTGGCATCTGACGCGCGAACTCGAAGCGACCGGTGTGTTTGAAAACACCACGTCCTACAGGGAGCTTTTTACCGGGTTCACGTCTCAATTCCACGAACTCGCCCCGGGAACAGAAGACGCTGCATTGCATGCTGACCCTGCGACCGCATACCCGGCGGGGCAAGTCCTGGCACGCGATGTGCTTGGCTCAGACGGCAATGGAATCCTTTACCCATCCTCACGACTGCCGGACGGCCAATGCCTGGTCGCGCTTCGCCCGCACCTTGTGCAGAATATCCGACAGGGCGCGGCTTGGGATTTTGTTTGGGACGGCGAGCCTACCCCCATCATGTCCAAGCGCTAGCCGCATGATGCTCTGCATATCGGCGACTTGGTGACGATTTCACTCGTATTCGGCGCTCGGGTGGACTAGTGAGTGCAGCAAAATAGGGCGGGTACGGGCTCTTGTTTGCCAAACGGTTCAACCAGCAAAGAAACCGAGGCAGAATAGCCAAACAGACATTGACTTCCCGTCAGACTTCCATAGACTTCCAGCGTAACGGCTGGGGGTTCTCATGAGTGGCAATTTCTACAATTTTGCGGCCATACGCGGCGTCCAAGCTGGGACCGAGTATTATGTGATCATGGTACCGCTTAAAATGGTGCCAAAGATTTTCGAGTTCGACAGCCAGGAATTACCGGCTGACCTGCGCGCTCAGCGCGTTTTGTCAAATGTCCGCGTCCCGCAAATCGCATCCTATCTTTCGGACAACTTCGAAGAATACACGCTCTCCTCTCTCTGCGCATCCGTGGACGGGGATCTGGAGTTTTCGCCCGCCAGCGACAACCTTCAATTCCGCAACGTTGGCGAGCTGCGGCTTTCGATGACGGCTCGCATTATCTTGAATGATGGGCAACACCGCCGCGCGGCAATTGAAGAGGCCCTGAAAACGCGACCCAAACTCGAAAACGAAACGATCTCAGTTGTGCTCTTTGTGGATGAGGGCTTGGAGCGCTGCCAGCAAATGTTTGCAGACCTCAACAAGAATGCGGTGCGCCCATCAGGGTCTTTGAATGTCCTCTATGACCGCAGAAACCCTTTGGCGCGTTTAAGTACGCGCGTGCTGGAAGGTATTCCGTTCTTCCAGGAATTCACCGAGCTCGAAAAGACGTCGCTCTCAAACCGAGCCAAAAACCTCTTCACCCTTTCCAGTCTAAATCAAGCCAACAAATGGCTGGCGGGGCCAGACGCGGGGCGGTTCGGTGAAAACACCGAAAACACGATCATCGCGTATTGGCGGCAGGTATCCGAAGTCATGCCGGACTGGCAGAAACTGATGCGAGGCGTGACCACGGCTGGCGATTTACGCAAAGAGACGGTTCATGCCCATGGCGTCATGCTGCAGGCCTTTGGCGTCTTGGGGGCACGGCTGATCGCAGCCAAACCAGATGGATGGGCGGAAAGTCTCGCTCCCCTTGCAGAGATTGATTGGAGCAAGCGCAATGTCCAACTGTGGCGCCCTCGCGTAATGGGTGCCCGCGGCATGGATGGCAGTGTGAAATCCGTGCATCTGGCGGCAAACGTCCTGATTGGGGCTGTGGGCCTACCCCTGAACGAAAAAGAACAAGCGAATGAAGACGACTACTTGGCGTCATTGGCTGAGGAGAAGGTCGTCACATGACATCAAAAATAGATAATTTAGCGAAAAAGGCAGGCCTCGACGTGGGCGCTCTGCAGGAGCACATTCGCGCCGTCTACAAGTCAGACGACCGGCCATGGGTGATCGGATATAGCGGCGGAAAAGACTCAACCTGTGCTTTACAGCTGATCTGGGGTGCCGTTCGCGCGCTTCCGGAAAATGAACGAAGCAAGCCAATTTTCGTCTTGAGCTCCGATACGCTTGTGGAGACGCCAGTCATCGTGAACTACATCGACGACACATTGGCGGCGATCAACGAAGCAGCGGCAGAACAAAGGATGCCGATCACAGCACAGAAAGTCGTTCCGGAGATTTCGGATAGCTTCTGGGTGAACCTGATCGGTCGCGGATATCCCGCACCATCAAAACGCTTTCGCTGGTGCACCGAACGGCTGAAGATCGATCCGGCAAATGCCTTCATCAAGAACCGCGTTGCTGAATACGGCGAAGTCGTCATGGTCTTGGGCGTGCGATCCGCTGAGAGCGCGACTCGCGCTCAGGTCATGTCGCTACACAAGATCGATGGAACGGCATTGTCGCGTCACTCGACCTTGCCGGGGGCTTATGTGTTCACGCCAATCGAGGCGTTTAGTGTGGATGATGTCTGGGCCTTCCTACTGCAAAACCAGTCGCCCTGGGGATCGGATAACCGCGATCTGCTTGCCATGTATAGGAACGCGCAAGCTGGCGAGTGCCCGCTTGTGGTGGATAAGCAAACAGAAAGCTGCGGCAACTCGAGGTTCGGATGCTGGGTCTGTACAGTCGTCACCAAAGACAAAGCCATGGAAGCCATGGTCGATAATGGCGAAGAATGGCTAGAACCACTTCTTGATCTACGTGACGAGCTGGCCGAAACGCAAAACCCTGACAGAAAAAGGGAATTCCGAGATTTCAAGCGGCGGGACGGTTCTGTCACGTTCGTTGGCGACTCCGAGACATCAATTCCTGGTCCGTACCTCTTCGGCTATAGAAAGGAACTCCTTCGCAAGGTCCTCGAAGCCCAAGAGCAGGTGAACGCCAAGGCACCACCAGGGGAGAAGACGGTCCTCATTCAAATCGAAGAGCTTAAGGAGATCCGTCGTATCTGGCGCAGTGAGCACGGTGACTGGGGCGATTCTGTTTCGGAAACTGTCAAATCGGTTACGGGTAAAGAGCTTCCAGCTGAGGCGACTGAAGGGTTTGAGTTTCAAGGTGATGACGCGAAGGTCTTGGCTGACGTCTGCACTGCACATGATCTGCCACCACGTCTCATGGCCCAGCTTCTCGAGGCCGAACGTTCTGTACGTGGCCTCAAGCGACGCACCCTTATTCACAGAAAAATCGCCTCCATCCTTGAGCAGGAATGGCGTGACGAAACAACAGTTCTGAACGAGCGAAAAACGCGGCTGGAACAGAACAAGTCGACAGCGGCCAACCCACTATTTGAGACTAAATTATGATTCTTGAGTCCCTACGTCTCGTTAACTTTGGTCTCTATGGCGGTGAGCACCGATTTGAACTGGCCCCTGATGCCGGCGGCCAGAAGCCTGTAGTTTTGGTGGTTGGCCATAATGGGGCGGGGAAGACTACGTTCCTGGAGTCTGTGCGTCTGGCGCTGTATGGTAAACGCGCGCTCGGTGCCCGTATTGGCCAAGCCGAGTATGAGCGGCATCTGCTCAAACGGATCAACAATTTTGCCACGGACCGGACTGCCTCTGTCGAATTGTCCTTCAAGAGCCAAAACCTCGGCAACGAGGACATATACACTGTGCGCCGTGCTTGGGCCGCCCGTGGCGCAAGTGTTGTCGAAAGCCTCGAGTTTGAACGCAATGGTGCGCCAGTCGATGATATCCCGACCGAGGATTGGAACCACTATCTCGAAGACATCATTCCAGCGGGTGTTTCGCAGCTTTTCTTTTTTGACGGGGAAAAGATCCAAGACATTGCAGATGATCAGGAAAATACAGGACTGACTGATGCAATCAAATCTCTGCTGGGCATCGACATTCTTGACCAGCTTCGGGGTGACCTCGCTCTCTACAAGTCGCGCAGTATGGACCGGGAAGGCAGCGCGGACATTGAGAGTCTCCAGCGCGATCTCGAAATTGCCAAGTCTGACCTGGTCTTGGCTGAAGAAGAACTTGGGGCTTTATCAGCAAAACGCACTCAGCTTGCGCGCCGAAGCGAAGCTTCACAGAAGGTTTTTGAGCAAGAAGGCGGCAGCATCGCATTGAGCCGCGATACTCTATCGGAGGAATTTAAGCGTGCAGAGACTGAACTGACCAAGCAAACCAACGCCCTTAAGTCGCTCGTGAACGGTGTCGCACCTTTCGGCTTGGCTCCAAAGCTCTTGGCAAAGTTCTTATCCGATGTGGAGCATGCTCGAAGTCAGCAGTCTGCCCTGGCAATCGAGGCCTTCGTTTCGAGTTTCCAGCAGACCGTGGGCAATGACGCGACATGGACGAAGACCCATTTTGCACGGCTTCGTGATTTCGCTGAAAGCCGTCAAAGCTCCGGCCCCAAAATGGCTTTGAGCACGGAACCAGATTGGGTCATCGAGAAACTTGCTCGGGTGCCGGACGAACGGGTCAAGGTGGCCAAGCTTGCTGCGCAACTGGCAGAGCTACAAAAGAAACGCGCGACCTTGAAGGACCAGTTGAAGAACTTCCAGCCAGGTGCAGCATCCGGTGCTTTTGAGGATTTAAAGAAAGCCGAATTTGAGCTCGGCGCCGTTGAAGCCGAACTCAAGCGTAAACAAGATGCGGCAACGCAGGCCCGTGCGCTGATCGACCGCTTGGAACGCGAGTTGCGTAAATCGCGAGACGCCGTTTTTGCTCTGGCAAAGGCAGAAGAAAAGCGTGATTTGGCAACGCGGGCGCAGGCCGCGCTCAATGATTACGAAGAGCGGATTGTTCAGCTGCGTCTCGCCTCGCTTTCAAAGCACTTCATTGACGCCTTTAGCGGGCTCGTCACGCGCAAGTCCCTCGTGCGCGAGGTCATAGTCGACCCGAATTCGTTCCAGATGAAGCTTCTGGGTGAAAAGGGCAGGGAAATTACACCGTCGGAACTCTCCGCCGGCGAACGGCAGCTGTTCGCGATTTCAATGCTTTGGGCGCTTGGTAGAACAAGCGGAAGAGAACTACCTATGATTATCGACACGCCGTTGTCACGTTTGGACCAGCAGCACCGCACGAACCTGATGGCAAATTACGTACCGCGTAGCTCTGCCCAGGTTATCATGCTGTGCACCGATACCGAGCTGACACCGGATCTTTCGGAAATCATCACGCCTTACGTGAGCAGACGCTTTGAAATCGGTGCGGTCGTCGGCGGGCGACGCACGGAGATCACTGTGCTGGACCATGCACGGGATGCACACCTCCTGGAGATGACCGATGCACATTAACAAGTTTCGGATTTCATCAACGGCCACTGGCCAGGTCAGGATCATCTCACAAAGATCAGGCCTGACGCCAAACCTCGTGTGTCGTTTGGCGATGTTATCATCATTTGAAGCCGGACCCGTTTCTGGCGCGGCTGATGACACGAGCGAGGGACAGGAATTCAACGCCTACACGCTGTTTGGGGACTTCCAGCCTCTCTTCATCGATCTCTTAAAATATGTCGAGCTTGGCCCAGAAGAGAACGAGGCCGACGACAATGATTTGCTGGAGCGCCTGCGGATGCACATTGATCGTGGCGTTCGACAACTCTCGGTCCGCTTAAAGTCCCCGGCTGATGCGGCCGAACTGATCGCAGGAAGTGCGTAACACGATGTCGGCACCGATTTATCTCGATCACAATGCTTCAACGCCAATTGATCCGGATGTCTTGGAGACAGTTATACGGGTCAGTCGGGACAGCTATGCCAACCCGTCAAGTATTGAACATAGTCAAGGCTCGGCAGCGGCACGGATTGTCGAGACTGCGCGCGGGCAGATAGCGGCCCATGTCAGCTGCAAGGAAACCGAGCTTGTTTTCACAGCTGGGTCCACCGAAGCAAACAACCTTGCGATCCTCGGTGCATTTCCAATTCTGAAGGCGGCAGGACGGCCCCACCTGATCACCACGAAAATTGAGCACCCATCGGTTCTGGCCTGTTTTGACTTTCTCGAAGGCCAAGGCGCACGAGTCACGCGACTGGGCGTTGATGAAGGTGGCCAGATTTCGCTAGATGAGCTGGCTCAGGCTTTAACCGATCGGACTGGCTTGGTCTCTATCATGGCCGCCAACAATGAGACGGGCGTTTTGCAACCCATCTTGGAGGCAGGCCAGCTTGCAGAGGAAGCCGGGGCGCTGTTTCACACAGACTTCTCGCAGGCTTCTGCTCTTGTGCCACTTGATCTCAAAAACGCGCCCATCCATTTGGCGAGTTTTTCCGGACACAAGGCCTATGGACCGAAAGGGATAGGGGCCCTTTACAGGTCGATCCGAAAGCCACGGGTGAACTTGGCCCCAGTGATGTTTGGCGGCGGACAAGAGAAAGGTTTAAGGGCAGGGACCTTGAACACACCTGGCATCGCGGGGTTGGGACATGCATTTGAACTCATTTCAAAGCACATAGACCATGACCGGGATCGTATTGGTGCCCTGCGAGACCAACTCGAAAAGGAACTCAAAGGAGCCTTATCCGTGCACGTCAATGGGAACACTGAAGCGCGGTTGCCAAACACAATGTCGCTCACAATCGACGGCGTTGTCCCACAGGCGCTCATGCAGAAGCTAAGGAACGATCTTTGCTTCTCTGCGTCGAGCGCCTGCGCCACGGAACATGTCGAAACCTCCCACGTCCTGCTAGCAATGTTCGGCGAAACTCCAAGGGCGCGTGACGCCTTCCGGTTAGGTTTAGGGCGGCAGACCAGTCAAGAAGATATCTCACGCGTAGCTGATTTCTTTGTTCAAGCGGTCCAAGAGCTATTGCTCTTACGCAGCGCATAGAGCCGCATAAATGGTGATCGCTACTAAAGATCGTGGATGAACTTTTGATCCATGAACAAGCCTGGCGCATCTGTGTCTTCTTCGGTGTCATCAAACGCATCTTTTGGTATTTCCTTTTGCAGCGCAAAGATGAGCTCCCACACATGAACTCCATCACCAAACCACACATCATGGTCGGCCTCCACTCGAGCGATGATGGCTTGCAACAGAAATAGCACAAGGCGGATCTGAGCGTGGAAGAGTTCCGTTTGAGCAGCAAGGGTTCCAGACATGAGATCATCCGACTGCGCGCCATAGTCGTACTCGTGAGGGATCATGTTTTCGATTTTCCCATGAAGCATACCGTTTCGGAACTGACGCAGCAGCTCAGCCGATATAGCTAAGTCGCTGCCCGAAGCGATGGCCTCCTTGAAAGGTTTTTCCCTTGAATTGACACACGCTTTTGCAGTGCGGTGTGCTTCATGCATCGCTTCCTTCAATCCGTAGCACGGTTGGAAGCTGAATCTCTCTAACTTGTGGCGAACGGCCGTCGTCGAAACCCTCTCCCTTTCCTGCGGGAAAAGGGTCTTACCGGCAATCTCAAAGGCGTTCCATGCCCCGTGGAAGACAAGTTGACCGGCGACAAATCTCTCTTTCATTTTTGAGATGGCATCGTCATGGGCGCCAGCCGAACTGCACATCGTGCTGTCGTTAAAAACATCAGTGTATAGGCCAATGCGTTGCAGCGACAATGCTTGATGAAGGTTATGATACACCCCGTCCCACGCAGAGCTGTTACCGCCTCCTCCTGAAAGACTGGATATCACCCGAAGAACTCGTAGGGCGTGGGCTCTCAGGGACGCCAAGTACGCGCCATCAGAGACCATGGTGCGGCAGGCCCAAAGGGCGTCGAAAGGTTCACTTTGCCGCCGCAACTGATCTTGCAATACGTCTTCCAGACTGTTCATTTACTATCCAAGGATCTTTCCCAATAATCATCAACCATAGCGAGCAGCATTCTGGGCCAACACCCCTCAAAACACATAGCATTTATTGATTTCAGTTGGTAGATTGAGGAGGAAAGGGGGCTTTTTTTTGGCGCTTTTCTAGAGGGTTATCGGAGGCCGTAAGCGGGCAACATGCTTTCAAGACTGGGTAAGAAACTCAAAGCTCTCGTGAGCAGGGAAACAGTGAAGACTGTTTCAACGGCTCCATCTGTCGCAACAGATGGACAAGATCATTCGGCCGCATCAGTCACTAAGGACACATCAACGAGTTCGACAGTTGAACCAGCATCAAGCCTCACCGCAACGGAACCATTACAGACCACACAACCGGCTCCCGTGCATGAGTTGGAGAATTCGCCCAGAGCCTTTGACAGAATAGAAGGCAACAAGTTTGAATTTGCGCTCAACGCTCCTGAAGCGGATCAGACAGACACCGCTTGGGCGCAGGCTGCTGACAAAGCGCCCGATGATCAGCTGGAAGCTCGGGCGAATTCTGACGATGATTTAACCGTGTTGCAATTGGCCTTGGCCATCGACGAGCCGAGTCAGGGTAGCCCCTCCAAGAGGCAAGCTACATACACTTCTAGCAGCCGGCCACGTCAGCCAGTTCGGCCTGCTTCTCAAAATGCACTGGAAGAAGAACACCTTCTTGATCTGGCGATACAGAGTTTCGCATCAACGCGGCTGATCAATGTGCTGCGAAGTCCTGAAAATGAACTGCCAGTGACGACGCTCAACGACTACATGTTGGCACCCGATTCAGCGCGCGAGAGCTTCGAGCAGCTCAAGAATTTCGGCGCAAAGCTAGCGAACGAGCTTGATCGGTTGGTGCGCAAAAGCGCAGCTGAAAAACAAGCGAACGAAATCAACCGAAAGAAATGGGAGGATGCGCCAACTAGTATTGTCGAGATAATACGAGAGGCTGATTGCTCTGTTCGACTTCTCAATGCAATCACCGCAAATTCTGATCGGTTACCCATAAACACTGTACGAGAATACATGGAAGCACCGGAAATTGCTCGAAATGCGTTCTTAAAGCTACCAAACCTTGGCAAAAAGTCAGCATCTGAACTCGACGAGATTGTGCGAAGCGTTGCTGCTTTTTCGACCAAAGAAACGGGTAGAACAACAGGGGCATTTGATGAAGAAACGACCTACAAGAGAGCAAACCAAGTAGCTGAGTTGTTTTTATCCGGGATGCAGTATCCTGACGAGCTCTTTGAATGGTCGCCACCGACCAGGCTCGCGAACCTTTTGAAAATTGATCAAAAAGAAAATCGAAGTAGCTTTGGAGACTTCTTGAAGACTTACGATGAAACCTCCTTGCGGATCCGTTCGCTACCTGGCTGCGGACGTAAGAGCATCGAACAGCTCAACCAGATTGTTTCTCGTGTGATTGAAGCGCGCCTTTCAATTTGTGGCGCTGATACGAGGATTGCGCCCGAACTAAGAAGCTTACTGCATGGCGACATACTCTCTGATTCATCGCTGGCTAAAATCATAGAACTCGGAAACATCAAGCCTGAAGACATTAAAGCTTCCGAGAGCAGTTCAATCGAGGAATTGACGGTAGCTGAAGTTATTGCAGGATCCGTCTCTTCACTCAATGAAAGACAACAAGACATCCTGCATCGGCGGTATGGTATCAATAGCGGCGAGACCGAAACGCTCGAACAAGTCGCCTCTAGCTATGATGTGACCCGAGAGCGCATTCGTCAGATTGAGAAGAAGGCAAAGCAAAAGCTCCAAACGAAGCGCACAATAAAAATACTGATCGGCGCACTGGAGCAAGAAGGCTCCTTGGAAAAGCTCTTCAAGAATCGGAAAATCGTCTCTGAGGAACAGATAAGTGCTGTGAGCAAGTTACTGGCTCCAGAGGAGCGTCTTGCGGTCGACCTGGCGTACGGCGACTTGAGGTCGTACCTCGACGCTGAGAGCATTCGAACCGATGCAGGTTGGGTGCAAGAACATGACTTGCTCACGATGAGCCATGAGCCGGAAGACTTGTCTGGGTCACTTCGGCAGCGAATTGTGTCCGCAATCGGCGAACAAAAACTGCCGATCCGTTTGTCAGAAATTGCCGCCTCACTACCCGACTATCCGCTTTCGGAAATTAAGGGCGAGTTGTCAGCACGTTTTGAGGCTTCTCTCGAAGGAGATCTTGTAAGAGCTGCTCCGCGTTTGCCTAGTTCAGTGCGGTGTATTCTCATCCTTCGCGAAGCGGGGCACGCTATGCATTGCGACGAAATCCGGGCTCGGATGCACGAAGTCTTCGCAAAAGACGAGAGCATTCATCATATCGGGAGCACGCTTGCTGGGCTGGAAGAAGCCCTCATCGTCGAAAGAGGAACATATGATCTCTACGAGAACCTCAGTCTTACGGACAACGATCTTGAAGAAATTCGAGACCGTACGCTTCGTCACCTGGAGAGTGTCGGCGGGTTCATAAGCGCAAAAGTTCTGTTCTCCGACTTATTCCAGGGCGAGACTGAACGCTTTGGGATCTCGTTTGGACCTTACATGCTTCTGGGCATTGTACAGGATGACGAGCGTTTCGTGACCAAGAGAGGCCTGATGATCGGGCTCGCAACTGATGAAAACAAGTCTGAGTTCCGCGGCCTTGGCGAAGAAGTCTTGGCCGTACTGACAGAAGCGCAGCGATCGATGACGTTGGTGGAGATTGCCGAGGAGCTTGAAGGCCGAAGAGACGTTTTCACAACGTCGATATCAATTGGACTGGAAAACTCGCCTGAGGCGGTGTCGGTCGGCCGGGGCCGCTTTGATCTAGTGGTAAGGGCCATCGGTCAAGAAGAACGCCAAACAGACCTGATACTGGCTTGCGCAATCGCATTGGCGGGCGGTCCCAGAACGGCATTTGCTCTCTCAGAAATCTTGAGCCCCGTTTGGGGCGAAATTCAGACACGGCCGCTCCTGAGCTTCTTGAAAAACCGCGATATTTTCGACGTGAACCAAAAGATCGTTACAACAACTGAGCTGCCCGAAGTGGTTTCAAAATACATTGAACTTCGGGATCAAACTCTAGAACATGGGTGTGCAGGAGTGCCAGACCTTGAAGCGGTGCAAGATGCTCTCAAATCACAGGATGCGTCTGACCTGACACGTCTCGACCACTTGTTCACAATCAAGGAAGACGACCCGGGAGAAGGTGAAGAAATGCTCGGGATGATACTCGGGGACTTTGGTATTGATTGATGTCCCTTGAAACCCTGAAACTCCCTTTTTACGTCACGACGAGCGAGCATGATCCTGTAGCGGATTTTTTTGATCCAGTTCTTGAGCACGCGCATCAATATGACATTGCTGTCGGGTACTTTAGCAGTGCGTGGTTGCGCGATGCAGCTCATGGCATGGCAAGCTTCGCACTCAACGGTGGCAAAGCCAGGTGGGTGATCTCACCCGAAATGTCTGTTGAAGATTTCAAGAGCCTTCAGATTGATGGTCAGCTGTCGGATGAACTTGTCCAAGATTTCATTTCTCGATCGTACGACGATCTCTATGTGCACCTTACGCAACATACGCGCGAAGCGCTTGGCTGGCTTCTCTATGATGGCGTACTGACCTTTAAAGTTGGTATTCCGAAGAACAGGCTTTCCGGAATTATGCATGCCAAACAGGGCATCTTCACAGATGAGTTCGGAAACCGAGTAGGCTTTCAAGGATCGTACAATTTGACCGGCGGAGCTGGTACAAATTGGGAAGCTTTCAGCGTGTTTTGCGATTGGAAATCAAGCGAAAGCCTCGAAAGAAATAATCATATCGCAGCGTCCTTTGACCGAATGTGGAGAGGACTAGATCCGAACTTGGCGCTGTTTGATCCATCTTCAGCCGATCTTGAGCGGTTTGTCAGTGCAGCACGAGATAGCTCCAGACACTACGAATTGTTTCCGCCAGAAAAACCGAGTTCTCCCCGTGTACCTGAACACTTCCTGACTGACGGTCGCCTACGCGGTTACCAAGAAGAGGGGATACGCAAGTGGTTCAAGAACAATGGCCGCGGGATTCTCCACATGGCAACGGGAACCGGCAAGACAGTGACTGCTTTGACAGCAGTGACGAGGTTGAATGATTTTGTTGCCCAGAAGAACGGTCAACTTTGCATCGTTGTAACGGTTCCCTATCAACATCTTGCAGAACAATGGGCCCGAGAGGCTGAAGAGTTCGGGTTCAAGCCTGTTTTGTGCTACGGCGGCGTCCACCGCTGGATGGAAGAATGCCAAAGGCGCCTGAATGAGCTGCGCTCGAAGGCAACGCAGCATGTAATGCTCATCGCAGTCAATGCCTCTATGGCAGACAAGCCATTCCAGTCTGTTCTTGGATCTTTCGGTGGCAACATCCTATTTGTTGGCGATGAAGCGCATAATCTGGGTGCGCCGTCTAACCTACAAGCGCTCCCGGAGAGCGCTGCATTTCGTCTGGGATTGACAGCGACGCCTGATCGCTACGGGGATGAAGAAGGTACTGAGGGTCTAAAGAGGTATTTCGGCGAGATTGTTTTGGACTACGGCCTAGACAAGGCGATCAGCGGAGGTCACCTCTGCCGATATCTTTATTACCCGATCCTCGTGCACTTAGACGAAGACGAACAAGATGAGTATGCAGAACTCTCCACGCGTATTGGTAGGCTATTCGGCCAGGCAGCCAAGCCGGATAGCGACAAGAGCGAACAGTTGAACCGATTATTGATTAAACGGGCCCGGCTGGTAGGCAAAGCGCGAAACAAACTACCGGAACTGGTCAAGCTTCTTAAGCAGCAGGGGGAGATCTCCCATACTCTGATTTATTGCGGCGACAGCAAGGATGATGGTCAGCGATATATCGATTCCGCTCTTGCGAGGGTAGGGGGTGAATTAGGGCTGAGAGCAAGCCCGTTCACTTCAGAAGAGAACAACGACGAGAGGTCGAGACTGCTGAAACAGTTCGCAGCTGGAGATATACAAGCACTGCTCGCTATCCGATGCCTAGATGAAGGCGTCGACGTTCCAATGACGCGGACTGCGTACATCTTGGCTTCATCTTCAAACCCAAAAGAATTTGTCCAAAGACGGGGGCGGGTCCTTCGGCGCTCTGAAGGGAAGAATCGTGCATATATCTATGACTTTATCGTTGTACCGGATCTGGAAAAATTGTCAGATCAAGCTCCATCCAACGTAGAGCGGTCTCTGATGAAACGAGAACTGGCGAGGTTCAACGAATTTGCTACGCTTGCAGAAAACCATGGAGAAGCGCTCTCAGTGATCACTGAGATCAAGAAGAGCCTCAACCTCCTTGACCATTAGCAGGTATGACCCACGAGATTTCAGAAAGACGTAAGAAATGCCCGAGCACAGTAAGTCCCCAAAGCAAATCCTCGAAGCGGCTTCTCCGAAGGCGAGAAAAGTCGTGAATGAAATTCTATCCATTGAACACGAATATCAGAGCTATCGAAATCTTGGGGCCGCGGGTAGTGCTGAAAAAGAGATTGCTGCGCGGATCAAACAACTCATCGAGCGTGAGGTAAAGCGGTGAGAATACTTCGTCTAAAAATCAAAAATTTCCGTCAATTCCACGGAGAGTGTGAGCTCGAATTCCTCTCTGACGACACCTCAAGGATTACCGTCATTCATGGTGAAAACGGTTCTGGGAAAACCTCACTTTTGAACGCCTTCAAGTGGGTTCTATACGGCAAGACAGATTTCGACACCGGCGAGCAAACAATCCTTAACGAACTTGCTTTGTCTGAAGTCGCTCCGGGAGCGGTCACGGAGCTCAGCCTTGAGCTTGAATTTGAACATGAAGGATCGACATATACCGTTCACCGAAAACAGGAATTCAGGCGTACAGGCGAAGCGCTAGAAGCCGAGCCTATTGGAAAGTCTGTCCCGACTCTGTCTTGGATAGATGAACGGGGCAAATATGAAACGGCAAAAAACCCAGCCAACCGGATAAACCAATTGATACCTGAGCAGATGCACTCATACTTCTTCTTCAACGGAGAGCGCATCGAAAAACTGGCGAATGTGTCTGCTTCCGGCGAAATCCGAGATGCCATCAAGACCTTGATGGGCTTGGAAATCATAGACCGTGCAAGTGATCACCTTGGTCGCCTGGTGATCAAGGATCTTAGGAAAGAAGCTAGTGAAACGGCTTCAGCTGACTACCGCAATCTTCTTGAGAAAGAGTCGAGGATCAATACAGAAATCGATCAACGCAAACTGGAGCGGAACACTGCGTCGAAATCAAGCAATGGCTTCCAAACAGAACTTGACGCTATCAACGCTTCATATGAACAGATTGCTGATGTAAAGGCAAAGGCCGAACAGAGGCGAAGTTTAGAGGCCGAGAAAGGCACCATCGAAGGCGACCTCGAGAAGCTCAGCCAAGAGAGAATGGAGCTGGTCTCGCAAGTGGGCGCACTGGCTTTTCTAAACGATACAGTAGCCTCAGTCTCAAACGTTCTGGAGGATTGTCGTAAGAAGGGTGAGCTGCCTTACAAGATCAGAAGGACATTCATTGATGACTTGCTGCACGATGCGAAGTGCATATGTGGAACAGAACTACAGGAAGGCTCTCAAGCTAGAGCCGCGATTGAAGGTTATCGCGATCAAGCCACTGGTGAGGATCTTGAGGCCGCTTTCACAGATGTCGTGAGCAACCTGAGAGCTATGCCTCGTGAGAGGAACAGGCTTTATGCACAGCTATCTGCTTGGTCAGCAAAAGAGAGCGACTACGACAAGCGTTTAAAAGCGATTGCAGAAGAGCTCGACGAGATTAGCAGTAGCTTGGGGTCTTCTGATATCGAAGATGTCAAGCGGCTCGAAGAACGGCGAAACGAGCTGACAAAACTACAAGCTGACGAGCGTCTTAAAGTCGTCAAGGCAAAGGATGCGATCGAACTGCTGAACGACGACCTAGCCAAGGTCAAAAAAGAGATTGAGAAGGTCCAATCCAAATCTCAAAAGGAAGACCTGGCCAGACAGAAGCTTGAGTTTGCCGAGGCCTGTAAAAACCTGGTCGACAACCTGCACGAAGCGCTGGCCGAAGAGACACGCCACCACCTTTCCACCAAGGTGAATGACACATTCCAAAGCATTCTCCGCAAGGATTTCTATGCAGAGATTGATCGCGACTACACTCTAAGAATTTTCAAGGACGTTCCGGGGGTGGGGAAGCAACCCGTCTCTGAGAAGTCGACTGGCGAGAACCAGGTCATCAGCCTGAGTTTCATTGCGAGCTTGGTTAACCTCGCAAAGGAACGCAACAAGGCGAAAACGACCTTTTTCAAGGGTGGTGTTTACCCACTGATCATGGACTCTCCGTTTGGCGCTCTGGATCGCGAATACCGTGAGAAAATCGCACAACACATTCCTGATCTAGCCGACCAGGTCATCGTGTTTGCGTCTAACTCACAATGGAGCAAGGAAGTCGACGACAAGTGCCGGCCGTTTATCGGAAAAGAGTATAGCTTGGTCTACCACGCTCCGAAATCGAAAGGGCGCGAAGAGGACACAGAGTACGTAAAACGTACTGATGGTCCTGAGTTCACAAAAATTGAGGAGGGCTACCTTGGCCACTAGAGTAAGACGCCCCGCCGAATTTGAAGAGATGCTGAGTGAGCTTCGTGACGAAGGCATTTTCCAAACCTTTAAGGACGCTCTTGTCTTTGCGGCTTCTTTAGGGTTCCGCCGAGGAAACCGGAAGCCGTTTCAGAAGAGCTCAGAACCTATCGATCTTGAAGTGTTCAGGGGTGACTTTGATCGAACCATCATGAGCATGATTGCCATCGAAGAGAACAATGATCCGAAGATGCTGGCTCCATCCAACGAAGCCGAGCGTGTCCTATGCTTTGAAGAATATGCGAATGGTGGCCTTGAAATCATGAAGCGCGAAATCTCAGACGGCAAGCAAGACTGGCGAGAAGGTCTACTGACCCTCATTCACAGGGAGGAGAGCGACCAAACGATACTTGACGACATAACTGAACTGGCAAATTTTTAGCATAGTGCTTAAACACAGCGAATGCAGTACAGCAAAAAAATTGTTCCAAACGAGCCACTTCTTAGAAAAAGAATCTTAAGTATTCCGCAGTGAGGGAGAGTATTTTGACCAAAACCAGTACTGACGCAAATCAAATGGGTGATTGGCAGTACCTCGGTCGCGAGATTCGTCGGCGCACTTTCGCCCCATTCAAGAGTGTACCTTTCGTCTTTTACTTTATTCTCGCGATCGTCGTTTTGGGTGGGCTGGGGATATGGGTTGAGGTTGCGAAGAGCCAGCTGAATCAAAATTGGAAAGTAGATGGTCTTCTAACTGCCTTATCTACCTTTTTTCCCGCCTTGATCGGCTCTGCATCGCTTCAGTTAATTTTGAAATCAACCGATAGGTCGGACAAGATCTTGATTTCATTCTCGTTGTTAGTTTGCTTTTTTTCCTTTGTAGGAATTGGCATCATCGCAGCATTTTTTTCACTTCACCCAGGACTTTGCCTAAACGCTGCATTTGGCTTTGGCATTCTAGCAGTTTGGTTTTGGTGGTTTACCAACGGAGACGACCTGACCTATCGAAATGCTCCCATCGATGCTGCTACAGGCGGCAGTACCGACCGAGCAATCAAAGGTAACTTGAACGAATTTAAGGTAGATTAATGGATATTCAGTTCCCTTTCACAGTACCTGCTCTCCGGGTCGACCAGCGTCTCGGCAGTTTCTATGTTGCCGTACTTCCAGCCGAACTTTTACTTCGCGTCTGCGCAAGCGACAGAATGAGCGCGTCTCTTAACCCAGATGGAGTGGGTTATTCGCTTGAAGGAACACAACGGGTGATACAAGACAAACGCCTGTCGGAAATTGCTGCATACATTAATCGTGTCGACTCAGCCTTTCCAAACTCAATTATAGTCGCTGCGAACTACGACCGTGAGACCGGCTTCGATCAATCCGAAAACGAAGACATCGCAGCGGAGGAAGGCGAAGAGCCCAATGGCGTATCAAGTGCATGGAGTGTTCAAGTATCAGATGATGGTTGTCACAAACTGACGATCCCGTCGGAAGCCAAACTTGCAGCGGTGATTGATGGCCAACACAGGCTGTTTTCTTTTGCAAAAGCGAGTCCGGAAGCACTGCGGAGCATGAACCTGATTTGTTCTATCTTCATCGACCTTCCCAAAGCTCTGCAAGCCCAGATTTTCGCAACGATTAACTCTACTCAGAAACGGGTTGACCGCAGTTTAACGTTTGAACTGTTCGGGTATAATGTTTCTGACGAGCCAGAAGAGTACTGGACTCCAGACAAGTTGGCTGTCTTTTTTGCTCGTAAGCTGGCAACGGACAAGGACTCACCTTTGCGAGGCCGCATCATGGTTGCGCCAAAACGGGACTCGAGACTGGAGAAAATTGCCGCTGAAGCCGCATGGCGAATTTCGACTGCCGTTGCGGTTGACGGAATTATGAGGCTCTATTCGAGCAATCCCAAGCGAGACGCCAATCTAATGCGAGAAGGCGAAGCCCATACCAGAAATGTACTCTTGGAAGGCCCAAAAGATAAATCTCCCCTAAGAAGCGCTTACATCGAAGGCAACGACGCAGTGATCTTCAAGATGGTTCTAAACTATCTGAAAGCGGCAGACCGAGTTTTTTGGGAAAACGCGAATGAGAGTTCTTACATCTTTCGGACCATAGGTGTGCAAGCCATATTCGACATTCTGCGAAAGCTAGCGTCTGGTGCATTTGAAAGAAAGGACATCAGCTCAGGCTACTTCGAAGAGATTTTGGAACCGGCTGGACAGATCGACTTTTCTTCAACTGAATTCCAAAATGCTTCAGGTTCCGGCCGGACCTTCATTCGAAAAGCGATTGAGGCGTCTATTGGACTTACTTAAACGGCCCAGCCTAACCTTCACCGAGGCATTTGGCTTCAGGTGAAGGTCAGGTACGTGGTTCACTTGTGCGAGGGCCTTTGGCAAATCCTCAACTAAGGAGTGGCCTGACAAGCACAACTCCAGCATGAACTCTACTAAATGGCCTTTCAGAATTACCATAATAATCCTTATCAGCTCTTTGGGTGAAGCAGGGGCACATTCTAAAGTGGGTTGCGAAAACTCCCCCTCAAAGAAAAGGTGGTCTGAATAGTAAAAGACATTCGATCTGATTTGGATCACCACTAGACTAAGAAGCCTTGACGTGGTTCCTGACCTCCTTAGACAGGTTGTCCTTAAAGATCCCTGCGGCCATTCCCAGGGGGCGCGACTTCCTGTGAATCAGGTAGCAACCATTCTTCACGCGACCCCCGGGGATCGGAAGTTCCCTTATTGATCCTTTGTTCACCCAAAACTCTGCAAAACGCAATGGAACGAATCCGAGGTATCGGGATGATAAAATCAATAGCATCCGGGAGAGAATGGTTGGTGCAGAGGCCAAGAAACTGAGCCCTGATAGGAAGGTTCTAAAATCCTCGTTCTGTGTGACGTCGGTGTGGACAAAGCTGTGGCGTTGCAGCACTTCATAGCTTAGCTCGGATCCGGGCACGTCGAAAAGCGGGTGATCTGCTCCACAAAAGAGTCCCATTTCCTCTTCAAACAAGGGCGTGAGATCCAGAGCATCACTTGTCTGTATCAGCGCGGTAAAACCGAGGTCGGCGTTGCCCTCGAGTACGGACTCCAACACTCGGTCAGGGGCCGTCATCCTTATCTTCAGACTCAACTCCGGATAATTCTCGTTCATCTTTGCTATAGTTGCTGCGATGGGTTGCTCCATCTCGAAAACAAAACTGTCGTCGATCATCACACTGATTTCACCCTCCAGCCGGTGGGAGGCAGAGCCGACAAAATCGGAGAACCGATTGATTTCGTTCATCAATTGCTCGGTCGCTGTGTGGATGAGGCGGCCCTGCTCTGTCATAGCGAAGCCAGACCGGCCGCGTTCGCAGAGACGCACTCCCAGACGTTGTTCGAGCTTGGAAAGCCCAATACTGATGGCTGATTTGCTTTTGTTTAGACGAGCCTCTGCGGCCGTAATTCCTCCGGCCGATACGATCTCGAGAAATTCACGCAATAACGAGACATCAACGTCCGATAGGTTTCCGCTGAAGGGCGAGCGGTGTCGCATCGTGGGTACTCCATCAAGGCCGCTTAGTTCTGTTATGTTTAACTTAAGTTATTCATGTTAGAATTTATAGCCGCCGAACCAACGCATACAACCTCTTTCACGAAACTAAGGGGTATCTATGCACAATCCAGACGACCCATATGACGTGGCAATCATTGGTGCGGGCATCATCGGCCTTGCGACTGCTCATTTTTTGCACCAGTCGGAGCCTGATCGGAGAATTGTCATCATCGACAAGGAGGCCGGACCCGGCCAGCACCAAACTGGGCATAACTCCGGTGTCATTCATGCCGGAATCTATTATGCGCCCGGCAGCCTCAAAGCCAAACTGTGCACCGCCGGTGCCAAGGCTACGAAAGCATTCTGCGACACCCATGAGATCGCATATGAGAATTGCGGGAAGCTGATTGTTGCGACCGACACGTCTGAACTGACCGCATTGGACGAACTGGAACGTCGCGCCACCCAGAACGGGCAGGTTGTCCAGCCAGTTGGCCGCGAAGAGCTTGCCGAGCGCGAGCCCATGGTCCGCGGCGTGCGCGCTCTGTTTTCCCCGGCCAGCGGTATCGTCGACTATGGCGAGATCTGCCGGGTACTGCACAAGACCTTAGAAATCTCCGGGGTGAATTTCCTGCTCGGGCAGGCCGTCACGGGACTGGAGGAACGAACGGACGAAACCGTAGTGGCCACATCTGGCGGTGAGCTGTCGACGCGTCTTGTTGTAGCCTGCGCTGGCTTGCAGGCAGATCGGATCGCTGCGCTGTCCGGTGTTGGCGATGATTTCCGCATCATTCCCTTTCGCGGGGAATATTATCGCGTCGCAGATCATTCCAAAGTTCAGGTCAACCACCTGATATACCCCGTGCCCGACCCCTCACTTCCATTTTTGGGGGTTCATCTGACCAAGATGATCGGCGGCTATTCCACTGTCGGACCCAATGCGATGTTTTCGCTGGGGCGAGAGACCTATTCGGCCAACCGTCCAGTTTGGCGCGACCTTGGGCAATCCCTCGCTTTTCCCGGCTTCTGGAAACTGATGGCGCGCAGCCTGCAGCCAGGCCTTCATGAGCTCAGCGGTTCGCTGCTGAAATCCGTTTATCTGAAGCGTTGCCAAAGATACTGCCCGAATCTCTCTCTCAATGATCTTGAACCCTATGAACCCGGCATTCGAGCGCAAGCTGTCGATGCCAGTGGCAAGATGATCGACGATTTCCTGCTGCGTGAAACACGCCGATCGATCCATGTCTGCAACGCTCCATCGCCAGCGGCAACCTCAGCATTCCCGATCGGGGAAGAGGTCGGAGCACGCATACTGAAAAAACTCAGAGAATAAATTCACCATCCAAGGGAGGAAAAAATGAAACTTGGTGCCAAACTAATGGGCGGTATTGCCCTTACAACACTGATGGCCACAACTGCTGCACAGGCCCGTGATCTGACGGTCATCAGCTGGGGCGGGGCCTATCAGGAAGCACAGCGCGATGCTTTCTTCGAGCCCTACATTGCGACCTACGGCGCTTTGCGCGACGAGGCCTACAATGGCGAGTTGGCAAAGATCAAAGCGATGGTCGAAACCGATGACGTCACCTGGGACGTCGTGCAGATGGAAGCGCCCGAACTGGAGAACGCCTGCGACGAGGGCCTGATCGAGCGGATCGACTGGGACCGGCTGGGCGGCAAGGACCAGTTCATCGACAGCGCCGCCATGGGCGATTGCGGCGTGGGCGCCATCGTCTATTCGGTGATCCTGGCCTATGACGAGGCCAAGCTCGGGGCCGACGGTCCGCAAAGCTGGGCCGATTTCTGGGACACCGAACGCTGGCCTGGCAAGCGCGCTCTGCGAAAATCGGCGAAGTTCACGTTGGAGATCGCCCTGCTGGCCGACGGAGTTCCGGCGGACGAGATCTATGAAGTGCTTTCCACGCCCGAAGGGGTCGAGCGCGCCTTTGCCAAGCTCGAAGAGATCAAGGGTGACATCCAGTGGTGGGAATCCGGCGCGCAACCGCCGCAATGGCTGGCTGCGGGCGATGTGGTCATGACCAGCGCCTACAATGGTCGCATCTCGACCGCCGTGGCCGAGGGCCAGGACTTTGCCACCATCTGGGACGGGCAGGTCTATACGCTGGACGGCTGGGCGATTGTCAGTGGGTCCGAGAACCTCGATGCGGCCTATGATTTCCTGAACCTCGCCAATCAGGCCGAGCGTCAGGCGGTTCTGTCCAATGCCATCCCCTATGGCACGATCCATCCAACTGCTGCGACAGTCGTCGCTGCCGAGGTGCAGCCGCAGCTGCCGACAGCCCCTGGAAATCTGGAAAAAGCGCTGCACCAAAGCACCGATTTCTGGATCGACCACATCGAAGAGCTGAACGAGCGGTTCAACAACTGGGCCTCCCGGTAACCTGATCACCGCTCCCAAGGGCTGGTTGTTGTCTCCCCGCGACCAGCCCGCCATTTCTGTTGCTCCAAAGGCATCATCATGACCTCAATTTTCTCGTCCACCGAAGCGAGGCCCCACCCAGTTGCACCGAAGGCCTCCAGCCTCAAACGGGAGCTTTTCCGAGCAAATCGTCGGAAAACCCGCTCCGCCGCGTTTCTGGTTCTACCACTGCTGGCATTGGTGCTTGTGTTCTTCGCAATGCCAATCATCGGGTTGCTGACCGGTGCGGTGCATAGCCCGACCTATGCCGACAACTTTCCCCGCTCAGCTGAACACCTTCAAGCCGGGCATCCTTTCGACGAGGCCTTTTACGAAGCCTTGTTTCTGGATATCCGCGCGGCCGATGACGCCCGGACCACGGGCAAAGTGGGCCGGAGACTGAACCAGGATCAGCCAGGCTTTTCGACCATGCTGAAAAGCACGACGCGGGCCAGCCGGCGCAATACGCCCACCCAAGGAGCATTTCGCGACTGGTTCGCTACGCGCGACGCCCGTTGGGTTGATCCCGAGTTTCAAGCGGCGATGCACCGCTCCGCCCAACCTTATACCGATTTCTTTCTGCTCAAGTCGCTGGACCTGACACGTGACACAGAGGGCGCCCTTGTCAGTGT
>NZ_JBQFSA010000011.1:0-183983 GCF_056537745.1 Ruegeria sp. C12 | reverse complement strand
GCTCCCGCAACCAGTGTCAGAAAACCCCAACCCAGCCCGTTCAGACTACTATTGATCCACTGGATCAATTGCTTAACGTCTTCACCTCGTCAGGCTCATAACCTGAAGGTCAGAGGTTCAAATCCTACGTCCGAAACCAGCCGAACAAACCCAACCGATTCAAAAAGACAGCCCATCGACCTGTTTAACCAAAGGTTCACAGTGTCAAACCTTTGGCGGCGGCCGGTGATGGCGATTGGGTACCCAACGCGTTTGAGCGAAGGGCAATATCCGATAGATGTATCGTTCTTGGCCCAAAGTGATTTTCTTGGGTTTCCAGAAAATGTCAAAGGTACCGTTTCAATGTGGCCCGGGCTCCGTTCTGCCAAATCTCGGAAAGCCAATCTGAAAATTCCTGAGCGAAACGTTCGTTCAATCCGACCTGACCGTACAAACCGGTTTTAACAATCCACGCCTTTGGGTCGTCTTTGGCGGCAATTGCCGCCCGTTGCAATTCGTCCCACAGGGGGTCGTTGGCTTGAATCTCGGTTCCGTCCTCCCGAATGCCCGCGCACATTCGACACCAGAATGCTTCGGCAAGGGCCAAACCGGAAATAGACGCGCCTTCCCCAAGCGCGTCCAGAAGGGACGGCAACAGGAACTCGGGGTGGCGAGAGGATCCGTCAAAGGCAACGCGGCGCGTTGTGTCCTGGATGGTCGGGTTTGCAAAGCGGCGCCCGATCAGGGTCAGATAATCAGTGGGGGTGAGGCCGGGGACCGGTTTGACATGGGGCACAATGCATTCTGACTGTACTTTCCGGAAAAACCCGGCAAGATCAGGATCTTTCATGCAATCTGCAATTGTCGGAACGCTTAATATCTCTGCGACATTGGCAAGCAATTGGTGGCCACCATTCAGGATTCTGAGCTTCATGGCCTCATAGGTATGAACGTCGTTTGTTATGGTAACACCAACCTCTTCCAATGGTGGTCGGCCTGCACAAAATGCGTCCTCAATGACCCATTGGCGAAACCGTTCGTGGGTGACCGGGGCTTTGTCATCGACACCCAGATCGTGACACATTGAAATGACTTCATCCCGGGTGACCGGGACGATGCAATCCACCATCGAATCCGGAAAAGCGCCCTGTTGGTCGATCCAATCGGCAAGATCCGGGTCCGACAATTTGGCCAGCCCAATGACGCAGGACCTGAGTATTGCGCCATTGCCCTTGAGGTTGTCGCAACTCAGTGCGGTGAACGGGCGCGTCCCGGCGTCCCGGCGGTGTTTCAGGGCCGCGACCAGCGCTCCGAACACCGTCCGGGGTTGGTTTGGGTTTTGCGCGTCATGTTGGATATCGTTATGTGTTGTGTCAAAATCCCCTGTTTTAGGGTCTTGATAGTAACCGCCTTCCGTCACCGTCAACGACACGATGCGGATCGCCGGATCCGACATCTGTCGGATCAGAGCACTGTTCCCCTCTTCAATTGGCAGATAGTCGATCATCGGGGCGATGACCTCGGCCGAGATGCCTGAAGGGTCGAGCTCGATCAGGGTTGTCAGGCAATCCTGGGCCATCAGCTTTTCACGCATCTCGGCGTCATAGGGTCGAACGCCCGCGCCGATGATCGCCCAGTCATTCGCCCTGCCCATTTGCATCAGCTGATGGATGTACCAGGCCTGATGGGCCCGGTGGAAATTGCCCAAACCGATATGCACAATGCCGGGTGTTAGGTCTTCGGGCCTGTACCGAGGGGTTTTGACCTCGACCGGTAGATCCGCCAAGGCAGATCGGCGCAGTTTGATCGGCATGTGTGTTTCCGAGCGCGGGTCCATCAGCTCATCCAGTTTCCGCCATCGACGTTATAGGTTTGGGCCACGATGTACTCGGCCTCGTCCGAGGCCAGAAAGACGGCCATGCCGGTCAGATCCCCGGCGTGGCCCATGCGGCCATAGGGGACCGCCGCCGCAACCTCGCGCTTCTTCTGGCCGGGCGCTTTGCCTTCGTATCTGGCGAAGAAGGCATCGACACCGTCCCAATGTTCACCGTCCACAACCCCGGGGGCGATGGCGTTTACGTTGATCCCGTGCTGGATCAGGTTCAGCCCTGCGGATTGAGTCAGCGAGATCACCGCAGCCTTGCTGGCGCAATAGACGGCGACCAGAGGTTCCCCGCGCCGTCCGGCTTGCGAGGCCATATTGATGATCCGACCTTTGACGTCGTTTTTGATCATGTGCCGCGCCACCGCCTGCAACGTGAACAGGGTGCCCGCCACGTTGATGTCAAAGACGCGCTGGTAGTCGGCGCGATCAATCTCGGTGATTGGCGCGGCGGTAAAAATGGCTGCGTTGTTGATGAGAATGTCGATGGTGCCGAACCGGTCGGCGGTTTGGTCAATTGCGGTCTCAATACTGGCCTGATCAGTGACATCCATTTCCACCGCCAAGGCCGCTGATCCAATCAGTGCGGCCGCATCTTTGGCGCGGGCAATATCGATATCGGCAATGGCAACCTGCGCGCCCTCGGCCACATAGGCTTGGGCAAAAGCCAGCCCGATCCCGCGGGCGGCCCCCGTAATCAGCGCGGTTTTGCCCTTCAGGCGCGTCATTCGATCCGCAGCCCCTGTTGATCAAACCGGTGAATGACGTCGGCGCGTGGGGTCAGGTGGATGCGATCCCCGTGGCGGAATCCAACCTCGCCATCCGCGCGGACGGTGATGGTTTCGGCCAGACCGGTTTCGTGGATGTGGAAGAACGTGTCGGACCCAAGATGTTCCGACACGCCGACAACACCGGACCATGTGCCTTCGGTGTCGGACACTGCGATGTGTTCCGGGCGAATGCCGATGGTCTGCGCGCCGTGTTTTGCGGCCTCGTCCCCTTCGATGAAATTCATCTTGGGTGAGCCGATGAAACCCGCGACGAACAGGTTGCGCGGGGTTCGATAGAGTTCCAGTGGAGAGCCGACCTGCTCGATAACGCCTGCTTGCAGCACGACGATCTTATCCGCCATGGTCATCGCTTCGACCTGATCATGGGTTACGTAGATCATCGTGGTCGCAAGGCGCTCGTGCAATTCGCTGATCTCCAGCCGCATTCCGACGCGCAACGCTGCGTCGAGGTTCGACAGTGGTTCGTCGAACAGGAACGCCGCCGGTTCCCGCACAATCGCGCGCCCGATCGCGACCCGCTGACGTTGGCCGCCGGACAACTGGCCGGGGCGGCGGTCCAGATAGTCGGTCAGGTTCAGAACGCCCGCCGCGCCTTCGACACGCTTGTCGATCTCGGCCTGATCCAGCTTTGCCATACGCAATGGGAACGCGATGTTCTTGCGCACGGTCATATGCGGATACAGAGCATAGGATTGGAAAACCATCGCCAGCCCGCGTTTGGCGGGTGGCACGTCCGTTGCATCCGACCCGTCAATGTCGATGGAGCCGCTGGTGATGTCTTCCAGCCCCGCGATCAGGCGCAACAGGGTGGACTTACCGCAGCCCGAGGGGCCGACGAAGACGGTGAACTCGCCATCTTCGATGGTCAGGTCCAGCGGGGGAATGACCTGAACGTCGCCGAAGCTTTTGGTCACGGACTTGAGTTGGATACGTCCCATACGTCGTCTTCCTTATTTCACAGCGCCGAAAGTCAGGCCGCGGACAAGTTGTTTCTGGCTGAACCAGCCAAGGATCAGGATTGGTGCAATCGCCATGGTCGAGGCTGCGCTGAGCTTGGCAAAGAACAGGCCCTCGGGGCTGGAATAGCTGGCGATGAAGGCGGTCAGAGGCGCGGCATCGACGGCGGTCAGGTTGAGGGTCCAGAACGCCTCGTTCCACGCCAGGATAAAGTTCAGCAACACGGTCGAGGCGATGCCGGGAATGGCCATGGGCGTCAGCACATAGAGGATTTCCTCTTTCAACGTCGCCCCGTCCATCCGCGCGGCTTCCAGAATCTCACCCGGAATTTCGCGGAAATAGGTGTACAGCATCCAGACAATGATCGGCAGGTTGATCAGCATTAGCACGACGACCAGCCCTCCGCGCGTGTCCAGCAGGCCCAGCCGGATGAACAGCAGGTAGATCGGATAGAGAACGCCAACCGCAGGCAGCATCTTGGTGGACAGCATCCACAGCAGGATGTCCTTGGTGCGCTTCGAGGGCACAAAGGCCATTGCCCAGGCTGCGGGCACTGCAATGATCACGCCCAGAATGGTTGAACCCCCCGCGATGATGACCGAGTTCCACAGGAACCGCATGTAATCCGAGCGTTCCTGCACGATGGCATAGTTCTCCAGCGTCCAGTTGAAGTTCAGAAACAGGGGCGGGCTGGCAATTGCCTGCGCCTCGGTCTTGAAACTGGTCAGGATGGTCCACAGGATCGGGAAGAAGATCAGCAACCCAACAGCCCAGGCAAGGGCGGTGTTCAGTGTTTTACGGCGGGGTGTGACGGCGCGGGCCATGGTCTTACCTCCTCACGCGTCCAGGTTTTTGCCGACGATACGCATCAGGAAGATGGCAACGATATTGGCAAGGATGATGGCGTAGACACCTCCGGCTGATCCGAGGCCAACGTTCTGGCTTTCCAGCACGCGCTGGAAAATCAGGTAGGTGAGTGTGCGGGTGCCGAACGCGCCGCCGGTGGTCACGAAAATCTCGGCGAAGATCGACAGCAGAAAGATCGTCTGGATCAGGATCACGATGGTGATCGCGCGGCTGAGATGCGGCAGGACGATGTGGTAAAAGCGTTTCAGCACCGGCGCACCGTCCATTTCAGCCGCTTCCAGCTGCTCACTGTCCAGCGACTGGATCGCGGTCAGCAGGATCAGCGTTGCAAAGGGCAGCCATTGCCATGAGACGATCATGATGATCGAGGTCATCGAAGCCTCGGACAGCCATGAAATCGGCTCGGCCCCGAAAAAGCGCCACAGATGCGCCAACAGGCCGTTCACCGGATCCATGAACATGTTCTTCCAGACCAAAGCGGAGACGGTGGGCATCACAAAGAAGGGCGCGATCACCAGAATGCGGACAACGCCTTGCCCCCACATCGGCTGGTCCAACAGCATCGCCAGCAGGACACCCAGAATGACCGTGATCACCAACACGCCGCCGACAATCAACAGCGTCGCCTGAACCGCAGGCCAGAAGGAACTGGAGGAAACGAACCGGATGTAGTTGTCGAACCCGACCCAACCCAGATCACCACCGCGCAGGGGCAGGTATTTCTTGAAGGAGAAATACAGGGTCATCGTCAGAGGCACGAGCATCCAGCCAAGCAGCAGGACCACTGCGGGTGCCATCATCAGGCGGGCAACGGATCGGGAATGTTGGGTTGCCATGGCGCAAGACCTCTCTGTTCAGGCATAGGGCTAGCCTGCGAGAAAAACACGAGTTGTGAAAGTGGGGAGCGGGGGACAGGCACCTGTCCCCCACTGGGAGGGAGGCCTCAGTACCCTGCGGCTTCCATCTCTTCGGTGGTGAAGGCCTGCGCTTTGGCAAGGGCTTCGTCCACGGTTTGCTGACCGGCATAAACCGCCGAGAATTCCTGGCTGACCTGCGTGGCGATGCCTGCAAACTCAGGAATGGCGACAAACTGGATGCCGGTATAGGGCGTCGGCTGGGCGCAGCAGTTCTGCGGATCCGCCGCAAGGATCGACTTCAGCGTCATCTGCGCGAAAGGGATGTCCTTGTAGTTGTCGTTTTCATAAAGCGAGGTCCGCGCACCCGGAGGCACATTGGCCCAGCCTTCGTTCTCGGCCACCAGCTCGATATAATCCTTCGAGGTCGCCCATTCGATGAACTGCTTCGCGGCGTCTTCCTGCTGCGTGCCAGCCGGAATGGCCAGTGCCCAGGCCCAGAGCCAGTTGGCGCGCTTATCAACGCCTTCTGAATTTGGTGCCAGCGCAAAGCCGACCTTGTCCGCCACGGTTGAATCGTCGGGGTTGGTCACGAATGATGCGGCAACGGTCGCGTCGATCCACATCCCGCACTTGCCCTGCTGGAACAGTGACAGGTTTTCGTTGAATCCGTTGGTGGCATAACCCGCAGGACCGGATTCATTCATCATATCGACAAAGAATGTCAGTGCTTCTTTCCACTCGGGCTGATCGAACTGGGGCTTCCAGTTTTCATCGAACCAGCGCGCACCGAATGAGTTCCCGGTTACGGTGATAAAGGCACCGCCTTCACCCCAGCCCGCCTTACCGCGCAGGCAGATGCCGTTGATGTCATTGTCCCGGTCCGTCATCGCCGCCGCAGCTTCGCGGATGAATTGCCAGGTGGGCGCTTCGGGCATTTCCAGACCGGCAGCCTCCATCAGGTCGGTGCGATACATGATCATCGAGCTTTCGCCATAAAACGGCGCGGCATAAAGCGTGCCGTCGTTGCTCAGCCCGCCTGCCATGGCGGGCAGCAGGTCGCCCACATCGTAGTCATCGGACATGCCATCCAGCGGCACCAGCCAGCCATTTGCGCCCCAGATGGGCGTTTCGTACATGCCGATTGTCATGATGTCGAACTGGCCACCCTTGGTGGTGATGTCCGTGGTTACGCGCTGACGCAGCACGTTTTCTTCCAGCGTCACCCATTCCACATCAATGCCGGTCGCTTCGGTGAAATTGTCGGTGTAGCCCTGCATCCGGATCATGTCGCCATTGTTGACGGTGGCGATCGTTATGGTTTGCGCATGGGCCGCGGCCGTGGCGACGAAAGTCAGTGCAGTCGCCGCACGAAGTGCGTTCTTAAAATACATCCCTGTCCTCCCTGAGCTTGGATGTCATGCAGGAAGGGTAGTCGGTAAATTATCGCGGCGTCAATAAAAACTTTACGCGCGTTAAAGTTTGGCGATCATGCAGACTCCCGCAATACAAGCCGGGCCGGGAACAGGGTTTCCCTCCGGCTGTCAAATTTCCCCCCACTTTCAATGAGTTCGAACAGTGTTTCGACACTGCGCCCCGCGACATTGTCATAGTCATGCGCCGCCGTGGTCAAAGACGGGCAGGTGAATTTTGCAAAGGGATGATCGTCGTTCGAGGCGACCCTCAAGCTGCAATCGTCTTTGCGACCAACCCGAATCCCCTGCTCGTAACAGGCGGCAAGAAACCCGATTGCCAGGCGGTCATTGCTGCACAGAACCGAGTTTGTTTTCAGCGCGCCGTCCTCCAGAACTTTCAACGCGCCCCGATGCCCGATCTCTTCAAACGCCCAGCCTTCACCGTCGATCCTGATCACATGGGGGTCGAACCCCAGGCGCTCCATCACCTCGACATAGGCTTTGCGCCGCTTGTTGGCGTTGGGGTTTGCGGGTGTCCGCATCTCGAAGAAAGATGGCGGCTCGCCAGTGCGGGTCATGTATTCCACGGTCTGCGAGACAAAGCTGAAATTGTCTGATCCGATAAAGGCCGCACCCAGCCCCTCGATATTGCTGTCGAACAGGACCGTCGGCACATTCTTGCAGAACTTTTCAATCGCCGACCGGTCCGAGTCGCGCCCCAAGGGCGCAAGCAACACACCCGCCGGTTTCAGCGAGCGCAGGCTGTCCAGAATCTCGACCTCAAGTTTCTGTTCACCATGCGAGCTGAACAGCGAAGGCCGATAGCCTGCGGCGATGCAGCTTTGTTCCAGATAGCGTGCGATCTCGGCAAAGAACGGGTCGGCAAGGTAGGGGACCACGATGCCGATATTCTTGGTCAGTTTCCGGTTCTGATTGATCGCGAAGATATTGGGGCGGTAGTCGAACCTCTCCAGCGCTTCTTCGATGCGGGCGCGGGTGGTTGGGCGGACGCTGTCAGGATCATGGAAGTATTTGGAAACGGTCGGCCGGGATATTCCGCTGAGGGCCGCGAATTCTTCCATATTCCTGATTTTGGTCATTCTACCCTGCCTGCACCCGGAGAGCTGTCTTGATTTGCGCTATCTTTACATAATCTTTGCGCGCGATAACAATCAAGGGTCAGGCAGCCGCGTTTGTTCAGGCAAGGATCGCTTCGATCCGATCCAGGGTCGCCTGATTTACCGCGACGCCCTGCTCGGCAGCGTTGCGGCGTTTCGCCTGACGGCCATCGCCGGGCAGATGCGCGCCGTCTTGCGCGCGAATGGCGTGGACAAGCGCCTCAATCCGGTCGGCAAACGCCCCACCGGATGTCGCGCCGGGATCGATGGCCAGAAACATCTGGCCGGTGCGGGGCGGGCCGCCTGCGGTGCCCGAGAAAGGCGACGCGTCGATCCCCAGGGTCGCGCCGGTCATGGCGGCAGCCAGGACTTCGGTCAGCAGCGAAACTCCGACGCCTTTATACCCGCCTGACGGGGCCATCGAGCCTTTGAGCCCCACATTAGGGTCTGTTGTCGGATTTCCCTCGCTATCCAGCGCCCAACCTACGGGGATCGGTTTGCCTTCGCGCGCGTGTTTCATCACTTCGGATTTGGCGATTGTGCTGGCGGATTGATCGATCAGCAAGGCAGGCTGGCCGTCTGGTCCGGGTGCAGCGACAGAGAACGGGTTGGTCCCGACCACCGGCTTCGCCCCGCCCGACGGCGCAATGGACGCGGGCGCGTTGGTAAAGCCCAGTCCCAGCAGCCCGGCCTGTGCCAGCCGGTAGGTGTGATAGCCCAGAACCCCGCAATTATAGCTGTTCTTGATGGCCAGCGCGGCAATCCCGTGTTCCTTGGCCAAAGGGATCAGCCTTTTGAACCCCGCATCGATGGCCGAATGGGCAAAGCCGGTGGCCGCGTCAACTGCGATCACGCCCGGGCGTGGCTGGTCCACAACCGGTGTGGCCTGCCCATCCACCTTGCCGCATTGCACATGCTCGCAATAGATCGGGATATAGGCCAGCCCGTGGCTGGCAACGCCGTCGGCTTCGGTTGCGGCGGTGGCAACAGCCAGGGGTCGGGCGTTGGCCTCGGACGTTCCAGCGGCCACCAATGCGTGCAGGGCCAGATCTTCGATTTCGGCCAGTGTCAGGGTCTTGGTTTGCATCATCAACTCACTCGGTCAGTCATTGTCAGTTGTCCCGGCACCTGCGCCGCGCGCGCGGCTTTCCTCGGTCGCCGGGGCATAGGTTCGATGGGCCAGCGCGTTCAGTGCCTGCCAATCGCGCGGCAGTGGCGCGGCGCGGGTTGCATGGGCGCGGGCTGTGGTCAAAACGCCGCCGCTTGCGATGGTTACGGTCTCGGACCGGTCAGGAAATCCCTGCGCCAACTCCAGTGACCTGCCATTTGTCACCGCCACCACGCCGCCGCATTTCACAGTGACACACGCTTTGATCAGGCGGGCGGCGTTGGCTGCAAAGGGCAGGATCATAAGCGGAGTGCTGACAGCGGGAATGGTGACGGTTTCGGTGGTCAGAACGCGCGCCCGATCCGACAGGGACACGCCCTTGATCAGTGTTTGCGCCCCGGTCTCCAGATCAGTGGTCAGAGCACCGACCCCGTCCAGACCCTGAGCGCACAACCAGCGGCAGGCCTTTGCCGCCTCGTCCGCCAGCCCCCAGGGTTGGCCCGCCCCACGGGTCGCCCGCTTGGCGATGGTTTCCACCTCATTCAACGACAGGGTCATGCGGACGGCTCGGGATAGACCCACAGGTCGGCATTGTCCGGCGTCAGATCGGGCGGATAAGGGGCCCCGGCATACATGACCACGCGCACCCACCGGTCCGAGCGGGGATCAAACCGGGTTACGCCAAAAAAGGACAGTTTGGCGCGCAGCATGTCAATCGGCACCACGTCGGCCCCGATCGTGTTCGAGCGGATCTCGCCATAGGGCGCTGAGCGTGTGATCTGGGCGCGCCGGACGCTTTGGCGATGTTCGGGGTGGTGGGCGAGGGTGTCTGCCACCGGGCTGTGCGGGTCCGCTGTTACAAGCACGGCCAACGCTGCCGTGGCATCACGGGCCGGGGCCAGCGGTTGTTCGTAGGCTTCTATCGGTTCCTCGAACCGTTCGCCTAACCTTGGTTCCAGCTTCTCTTCCGAGATATACCACGCCCTTGCGCAGTTCTCGGGCGCGGTCCAGTCCCGATCCAGCAAGGGGCCGAAATTCCGACGCAACAGGTTGGACACCTCAGCCACAGGCATGGACCCATCCAGCACAAAGGGCCCGCTGTGATCGGACATTGTGGTCGCCAGATCATCGACCAGATCGCCATGCGGCTCCAGAATCAAGGAGGCGACAAGCTCTTGCCCTTCAGCGCTGAGCGTTTGGTCCGTCCAAATCATGAGATTATTCCAAGGCGTCGCGCCCGACAGCCCTGTATCTTCCAAATAAGACCCAAGCGCGGCCAGATCGTCCGTCAGGTGCTGAAGCTTGACGATCTGGATCGGGTGTTCAGATCGCCATGTCGCCACAAGCTGTTCGCACCTGTTGACCAGATCGCGAAACAGGTCGATCTGTTCAGGCGAGGCGGGCAGGTCGCGCACCCGCGCAATGGCGGTTTCGCGGGCCACAATCCAATTGTTCAGCAAAACCGGATGGTTGACCAGATAGGGGGCCATGCCCAGCCCGGTCGAATTGCCGATGCCGATCTGCCGCGCAAGACCTTCGTCCAAACGCGCGGCCCTGTCGCCGCCGCGCACCTGTGCCATATGCTCGACCAGATCGCGTACGAACCAGCGGGTCAGGTAGACCGACAGCATCTCGGCCTGAAACGGCGACTGCATCTCGGGCCGGTTGGCAATCACCTCGCGGTCGGCGGCCCCCAGCTTGCCCGAGCCGTAAACAGCGGTAGTGCGCATCAGATACCCGACCGCCTCAAGCTGGTTCGCATCCGGCTGGCGGCCATTGGACAGGCAGTCCACCACATGTTCCCACAACCGGACCGAGCGGTTGGCGCGGCTGACCGAAATCTCACGTTCAGTGACCCGGCCCGCTTCTTGCAGGGGCACGTTTTGCGACAGGCGCTCGATGTCATGGGGCTCGGGCACGCCGTCAAACAGGGTGAATGTCGTGTCCCATGCGGTCGCAATCACCCGGTCCGAGCGCATGTGGTCCGGCAGATCATGGGCGAATGCCACCAGCGAATAGGCGCGCTCCGGCCCTTGCGCGGTATAAACGGCGTGACCCACGCCCTGTGCGTCGATCTCAAAAACCGGGCGTGAGAATTCCCAGCTTTCCCGAGCCATCCGGCGGGTCAGCTGCCGCATGAAGCTGAGCCGGCATTGATGCAGCGACCCCAGCCGTTCCAGAGTCATGATCTTCTCGGGTGGGCGCAGCTCAGCCATCTGGTTGCACCTGCGACGTGAAATTTTCAGCGAAGAAGCGATACCAGTTGCCGCCCATCACGGCGGCGACATCCGAGTCATCCATGCCGGTTGCGCGCAGGCCGGATTCGATGTTGCCAAAGTCGCGATTGTCCCGGAACCAGTCTGGCATGGGCGGAAACCCCGGCGCAGCGGCCGAGCCTTCGCCATAGTCGATCTCTTTGCTCCACCGTCCCACGCGCATCCATTCCACAATGCTGTCGGGCTGATCCTGACACAGATCCGTGCCGATCCCCAAATGCTCGATGCCAAACCTGTCCGCCGTGCGCGCGATCATCTCGCAGAACTCCTGCAGCGAGCAGCCCGAGCCGCCCTTCAGGTGATGAGGGTAGATCGAAAAGCCGAACATGCCGCCATTTTCTGTCACTGCACGGATGACATCGTCGCGCTTGTTGCGCAAAGCAGGATGCCAGTCGTGGGGGTTGGCGTGGGTGATGGCGATGGGGCGGGTGGAATGATCGGCGGCTTCGATGGTCGAGCGATCCCCGGAATGGCTCATGTCGATCACCAGCCCCACGCGGTTCATTTCGCGCACGACCTGCTTGCCCATTCGGGTAAGGCCGGTGTCTTCGGCCTCATAACAGCCGGTCGCCAGAAGGGACTGGTTGTTATAGGTCAGCTGCATGAACCGCGCGCCCAAGGTGTGCACGATTTCCACCAGGCCAATATCGTCTTCGATGGGTGAGGGGTTCTGGAAGCCGAAGAACACCGCCGTGCGCCCGGTTGCACGGGCGCGGTCGATATCTGCGGCGGTCAGCCCCTTCATGATCAGATCCGGATACTGCTCGAACCAGCGGTTCCAGCGTTCGAAGTTCAGGACGGTTTCGCGAAAGCTCTCATGGTAGGCGATGGTGACGTGGATCGCATCGACCCCGCCTTCGCGAAGCTGCCGGAAAATCTTTTCCGACCAGTTGGCATATTGCAGCCCGTCTATTCTGAGGGTGGGCCGCATCAGACGGGGCCTGCGCTTATGTAGGCGGTTTTGACCGTGGTGTAGAACTCGGCCGCGGCCTTGCCTTGTTCGCGCGGTCCGTAGGAACTGTCGCCGCGCCCGCCAAACGGCACGTGATAGTCGGTGCCCGCTGTCGGCAGGTTCACCGTGACCACACCGGTGCGCGCATTGCGGCGGAAATGCGTGGCCCGCGCCAGCGAGCGGGTCACGATGCCCGAGGTCAGGCCGAAATTGGTGTCGTTGACGACGCTCAGCGCCTCGTCATAGCTGCCGACCTTGATGACGCTGGTCAGGGGGGCGAACATCTCTTCACGGTTTATCGCCATGTCATTGGTGGTGTTCAGGAACACGCCGGGGCTCATGTAGAACCCGTCATGCGGCATATCCAGACCTGCGCCGCCACAGGCCAGCTCGGCCCCTTCGGATTTGCCCAGATCGACATAGGCCAGATTTTCGTTCAACTGCTGCTGGCTGACGACGGGCCCCATCTGTACGCCCTCTTCCAGCGCGTGGCCAACCTTCATCGCCTGCGCACCGGCGACCAGTTTCTCGACAAATGCATCATGGATGTTGGCGTGGACCACCAGCCGGGATGAGGCAGTGCATTTCTGTCCTGTGCCACCAAAGGCCCCGCCCAGTGCCAGCGTGACGGCCAGATCCAGATCGGCATCGTCCATAACCGCCAGCGCGTTCTTGGACCCCATCTCCATCTGCACTTTGGTCAGGTTCTGGATTGCAGCGGCGGCGATCCCCTTGCCCACGGGAACCGAGCCGGTGAAGGAAATCGCGTCGATCAGCGGGCTTTCCACCAGACGCTGACCAATCGTGCCGCCCGAACCCATGATCAGGCTGAACAGACCTTTGGGGATATCCTGCCGCGCGATGATCTCGGTCAGCGCGACCGCCGATGCCGGGGTCACATTCGCCGGTTTCCATACGACCGCGTTGCCATAGCACAGCGCAGGCGCGATCTTCCACGAGGCGGTCGCGGTCGGGAAGTTCCAGGGGCTTATGATCGCAACGGTGCCTACGGGCTCGCGGCGCACGTCAATCTCAATATCTGGGCGCACGGAATCGGCGTTTTCCCCGATCTGGCGCAGGCATTCGGCGGCGTAGTAGGTGAAGAACTGACCGGCGCGATAGACTTCGCCCTTGCCCTCGGCCAGCGGTTTGCCTTCTTCACGGCTCAGCAATGTGCCCAGCTCTTCTGCGCGGGACATCATTTCGGTGCCGATGGCGTTCAGCACGGCCTGTTTCCGCTCCAGCCCATAAGCCGCCCATTCGGCCTGAGCCGCGCAGGCGCGGGTCAGGGTGGCGTCCAGCTGATCCGATGTCGCCTGAGCGTACAGGCCGATCAGGTCGGTTACATCCGACGGGTTGCGGTTTTCAATCTCGGTATCACCCGCCAGCCATTCGCCAGCGATAAGGTTCTTGTGGGTCACGGAAAGCCTCGGGAAGGGTTTGAGCAAGGTTGCGGGATGATGGACATGGGGCAAAACATCAGTCAAACTCAAATTTCTTGAGAAAACTTCAGGAAAATTGAAATATGGCGATCAAGATCGAGATGTTGCGATGCTTCTGCACGGTGGCGGAAACGGGCAATCTGGCGGATGCGGCAGACCGGCTGGGCCGTACGCAATCTGCGGTTTCCATGACGCTGAAACAGCTTGAGGCGCATCTGGGCCGCCCCTTGTTTGTCGGAGAGCGCAAAAACCGCCTGACGGATTTGGGTGCCCATGTGCTTCAACTGGGCCAAAGCCAGTTGCGTCAGTTCGATTCGACGCTGGAAACCATCGACATGCTGACCCGCGCGCCGCAAGGCCTGCTGCGGATTGCGGCAGTACCGTCGATGGCGGCATTGGTCTTTCCGCCCCTCGTGCGTCATTTCACCGACCACCATCCGGGGGTGAAGATCGAGCTGCGGGACACCGATACCGAGCAGGTTCTGGACGCCATCGGGCAGGGCTGGGCGGATATCGGGATCGCCTCGTCCAGAAGGCCGGTGAAAGGCACCAAAGTTGCGCCGCTGTTTCAGGACCCGTTCGGGTTGGTGATGTCGGATCATCACCCGTTGGCCTCGGTCTCTGGACCGATCACCATCAGTGACGTGTTTCGCAGCCCGTTTCTGCGCAATGCGCTGTGCGATCAGATACAGTCGCGGCGCATTCAGGACCATCTGGCCAGAATCGATGTCACCGTTCACAACACCCATTCCCTGCTGGCCATGGTCAGCACCGGCAGCTGGGGCACGCTGTTGCCTCAGGCCGCGACTCGGCTTGTCTCATCCGATCTAAAGTTCCGAAAAATCGTTGATCTGCCGGAAACGCGCGAGGTCTTTTTGTACCAGTCCGAAACCACCGCCTGGCCGATGCTGGCGGACGAGGCCGCCGGGGTAATCCGGTCGTCCAGCGCCAAAACATGATTCTTAATGAGATTATTTGTTTTGCCGCGTGAAAATTGACCTGTGTCAAATTCGGTAAGTTTGAAAACTGTTAGCACGGCTGATACGTTTGACATTGTCCAGGACACGGTCGCCAGCACATGAGCCAGATGACCACAAGACGCGCGTTTCTCAGCGCACGCGCACTTCGCGAGGATAAGGACGCGATTCGTCCTCCGGGTGCGGTGGAATCTGGTTTTGTGGATGCCTGTTCCGCATGCGGGGATTGCATAACCGCTTGCCCCGAAGGGATTTTGTCAAAGGACGCCGATGGATACCCGATCCTTGAACTGAATGCCGGTGCCTGTACCTTTTGTGCAGGCTGCGCTGAGGTCTGCGAAACCGATGCGCTGCAGGTTGATCGCGTGCCTGACTGGCCATGGCGCGCCGCCGTACAGGCGACCACGTGCCTGTCGATGAAGGGCATCAGTTGCCGTGTGTGTCAGGACAGTTGCGATGCGCGTGCGATCCGTTTCCAGTTGCAACTGGGCGGGCGTGCGGAACCCGTTCTGGATCAGGACAGTTGCATCGGCTGCGCCGCCTGCGCCTCGGCCTGCCCGGTTGGCGCGGTCGCGCTTGAACGCCCTCAAACACCCAAACCAGAGGTCATCCAATGAACATTTGCGGTTGCCTTGTTCACGTGGCTGCGGATCGAACCGCATCAGCCCGTGCAACCATGACCGAAACCGATGGCGTCGAGGTTCATGCCGAAGCCGAAGATGGCCGTTTCGTTGTTGTCGTCGAAGATACGTCCGACCGATTGGCATCCGAGACGATCATGGATCTGCATCAGATCCCCGGCGTGATTTCACTGACGCTGACCTATCACCATTTCGAAGATCTGGCGGAATCCCCGCCCCAACCCAATGCCCCAAGCCAACCGACCAGCAGGAGGCTCGTCCAATGACTGTTTCTGAATCCCGTCGTACATTCCTCAAGGCATCTGCTGCTGCCGCCACCGCTTCGGCCGCCGGTATCCCGATGGCTGCCGGTCAGGCGAATGCACAGGCCGATGCGCCCGACATCCGCTGGGACAAGGCAGCCTGCCGGTTCTGCGGCACCGGCTGCTCGGTTCTGGTGGGCACCAAGGATGGCCGCGTGGTCGCAACCCAGGGCGACCCGGACGCACCGGTCAACCGGGGCCTGAACTGCATCAAGGGCTATTTCCTGTCCAAGATCATGTACGGTCAGGACCGCCTGACCACGCCGCTGCTGCGCAAGACCAATGGCGAATACGACAAGAATGGCGAGTTCGAGCCGGTCAGCTGGGACGAAGCTTTTGACGTGATGGCCGCCAAGTGGAAAGAGGCCCTGGCCAAGAAAGGCCCGACCAGCGTGGGCATGTTCGGCTCGGGACAGTGGACGGTTTGGGAAGGCTATGCCGCTTCGAAACTGATGAAAGCTGGCTTCCGGTCGAACAATATCGACCCCAATGCGCGGCACTGTATGGCCTCGGCCGTGGTGGGCTTCATGCGCACCTTCGGCATTGACGAGCCGATGGGCTGCTATGACGACCTCGAACACGCGGATACGTTTGTTCTGTGGGGCTCGAACATGGCCGAGATGCACCCGATCCTGTGGTCGCGCCTGACCGACACGCGCCTGACCAAGCCGGGCTGCGAAGTGCATGTGCTGTCGACCTTCGAACATCGCTCGTTCGAGCTGGCCGACAATGGCATCGTGTTCGAACCGCAGACCGATCTGGCGATCCTGAACTATATCGCCAACTACATCATCCAGACCGGCGCAGTGAACGAAGAGTTCGTCAAGAACCACGTCAACATCACCAAGACCGCAACCGATATCGGTTACGGCCTGCGCGACAACAACCCGCTACAGCAAGAGGCTGAGAACCCGAACTCGGGCAAGCTCGAGCCGATCAGCTTTGAGGAATATGCCAAGGCAGTCGAGCCTTACACGCTGGAATACACCGCCGAACTGTCCGGCGTTCCGGCCGACAAGCTGGAGAAACTGGCCAAGCAATATGCCGACCCGAACCGCAAGGTCATGAGCCTTTGGACCATGGGCTTCAACCAGCATACCCGCGGGTCCTGGGTGAACTCGCTGATGTATAACGTCCACCTGCTGGTGGGTAAGATTTCGGAACCCGGCAACTCGCCCTTCTCGCTGACAGGTCAGCCCTCGGCATGCGGGACAGCGCGCGAGGTTGGTACCTTTGCCCACCGTCTGCCCGCTGACATGGTGGTGGCAAATGATGAGCACCGGAAAATCTGTGAAACCGCGTGGAATATCCCTGAAGGAACCATTCCGCCCAAGCCCGGTTTCCACGCGGTTCTGCAGCACCGCAAACTCAAGGATGGCGACCTGAACGCCTATTGGGTGCAGTGCAACAACAACATGCAGGCCGCGCCGAATATCAACGAGGAAGGTTATCCCGGTTACCGCAACCCGGAAAACTTCATCACCGTGTCCGATCCCTATCCGACGGTCACTGCCGTATCCGCCGACCTGATCCTGCCCACCGCCATGTGGGTTGAAAAGGAAGGTGCCTATGGCAACGCCGAACGCCGCACCCAGTTCTGGCGGCAGCAGGTGAAAGCGCCGGGTGAGGCGAAATCGGACCTGTGGCAGTTGATGGAATTCTCCAAACGCTTCACCGTCGAAGAGGTCTGGGGCGAGGAACTGCTGGCCAAGATGCCTGAACATCGCGGCAAGACCATGTTCGACGTGCTTTACGCAAACGGACAGGTCGATAAGTTCCCGCTGTCCGAAACCGCCGAAGGTTTCGACAATGACGATGCGGAACATTTCGGGTTCTACGTTCAGAAAGGTCTGTTCGAAGAATATGCCGAGTTTGGGCGCGGACATGCGCACGATCTGGCCCCGTTCGAGATGTACCATCAGGCGCGCGGCATGCGCTGGCCGGTCGTGGACGGCAAGGAAACGCTGTATCGCTTCCGCGAAGGCTATGACCCTTATGTGTCCGAAGGTGCGGGCGTCGAATTCTATGGTCACAAGGATGGCAAGGCCAAGATCATCTTTGCGCCGTTCGAACCCGCTGCAGAGGTGCCGGATGAAGAATATGATCTGTGGCTGTCCACCGGTCGGGTTCTGGAGCACTGGCACTCGGGTTCGATGACCCGCCGTGTGCCGGAACTGCACCGCGCCTATCCGAATGCGGTCGTCTACATGCACCCCGAAGACGCGCGGGATCGTGGTCTGCGGCGCGGGCAGGAAATCGTGCTGTCCACTCGCCGTGGCGAGGTCACAAGCCGGGTCGAGACCCGTGGCCGCAACAAGGTGCCGCGTGGTCTGGTCTTCATGCCCTGGTTTGACGAGCATCAGTTGACCAACAAGCTGACGCTGGACGCGACCTGCCCGCTGTCGAAAGAGACCGACTTCAAGAAATGCGCCTGTAAGGTCGAGCGCGCGTAACCGGCAAGGATCGCAAAGGTCGTCCCCATGTATCCCCTTGTCGACACACCCCTTTCGCCGCAGCGGCGCCGGTTCCTGCAGGACTCGGCGCGGGCGGCGGGCGGCTGCGCAGTCGCCGGGCTCGGGCTGGCGTGGCTGGCCCGCGATGCCCGTGCCCTGCCGGCCGAGGCATTGCGCCCGCCCGGTGCGCTGCCGGAAAAGGAGTTTCTGTCGGCCTGCATTCGCTGTGGGCTCTGCGTGCGGGATTGTCCTTACGATACGTTGAAACTGGCTGAGTTAGGATCTGATGCTGCGGCAACGGGCACACCCTATTTCACTGCCCGTGATGTGCCCTGTGAAATGTGCGACGACATTCCGTGCGTCGCGGCCTGTCCGACAGGGGCGCTGGATCCGGGTCTGCAAAACATCGACGACGCCGAAATGGGCGTTGCGGTGCTGGTCGATCAGGAGAACTGCCTGAACTTCCTCGGCCTGCGCTGCGATGTCTGCTATAGGGTCTGCCCCGTCATTGACGAGGCGATCACACTGGAAACCGCGCATAACACCCGCTCGGGCCACCATGCGCTGTTCATTCCAACGGTTCACGCTGACCGCTGCACCGGCTGCGGTGTGTGTGAGAAAAGCTGCGTTCTTCCCGATGCGGCGATCAAGGTCCTGCCCACCCGACTGGCGCGCGGCAGCAGCGCGGATCACTACCGCAAAGGCTGGGAAGAGAAAGAGGCCAGGGGCGCCCCCTTGGTCGAGGGTCTGATCGATCTGCCCGATCGCCTGCCGGGACCGGGGATCGACAATCTGGCTACACCCGGCGGGTTCGAGCCCGGATACGCTCTGCCGGGGGCAGGGCAATGAGCGCGCGCACCCATATGCCTGTCGGGCGTGAGGCCATCGAGGCCAAGGGCTGGATCGGCGCACATAAGTTCTTGCTGTTGCGCCGTAGCAGCCAGCTGTTGTTTCTGGCGCTGTTCCTTCTGGGGCCATGGTTCGGCATCTGGATCGTTCAGGGCACGTTGGCCGGGTCGCTGACCCTTGGCGTCTTGCCGCTGACCGACCCGTTTGTTCTGATGCAGAGCCTGATTGCAGGCCATTGGCCCGAATTGACGGCCCTGATCGGCGCGGTAATCGTGCTGGTCGCCTATGCGCTGATCGGAGGCAGGGTCTATTGTTCCTGGGTGTGTCCCATCAACCCTGTGACCGACGCGGCCAACTGGCTGCACCGCAAGCTGGACCTGCCCAAAGGCTGGCAACCCAAACGCGGAACCCGCCTGTGGGTGCTGGCCACGGTCCTGATCGTCTCGGGGCTGGGCGGTGTGATTGCGTGGGAACTGGTGAACCCGATCACCATGCTGCATCGCGGATTGATCTTTGGCATGGGCTTTGTCTGGGCCATGGTTGCGGCCATCTTCGTCTTTGACCTTTTCGTTTCGCGCCATGGCTGGTGTGGGCACCTGTGTCCGGTTGGTGCGTTCTACGGCCTGATCGGAACCAAAAGCCTGCTGCGGGTCAGCGCCCACAACCGCGTTGCCTGTGACGATTGCATGGATTGCTATGCGGTCTGCCCCGAAAATCAGGTGATCTCGCCCGCTCTCAAGGGCAAACCGGGATCCAGCCCGCTGATCCTGTCGCCCGACTGTACCAATTGCGGCCGCTGCATAGATGTCTGCGCGGTCGACGTCTTCAACTTTACTCACCGGTTCGACGACCACTTCACCAAACCCATCCGTCCAGTTGCCGCGCCAGAGACGCGCGCCGCCAGACTTCATTAAGGGAGTGCCAAGATGAAAATATCAATCGTGACAGGTGGAATTGCCCTGATCCCCGTCCTGCTCCTGAGTGGGTTTGCCCTTGCGCAGTCAGCCCAGGTGGAAACGCTGCGGGGTGCGGATGTGGATGAGCTGATCCCGCTTGATCAGATCCACAAGAATGTCGAAGGGCGCATGCAGCGCAACTATCGCCAGCAACCTCCGCTGATCCCGCATTCGATCGAACAGTACCAGATCGACATCCGCACCAATCAGTGCCTGTCCTGCCATGACTGGACTAAAGCGGGTGAGCGTAACGCGCCGACCCTGTCGATGACCCACTATCTGGATCGCGAAGGGCGCGAGTTGGATCAGATCGCGGGCACCCGGTATTTCTGCAACCAGTGCCACGTGCCGCAGGCGGATGCTCCGCCGCTGGTCGAAAACGTGTTTCAGCCGTCCTCGGGCAACTAATCCAACCCACAAGAAAATAAAGGAGCACCAATATGGCAGCATCTCCTGAAAAACGCGGTTGGATCCGCCGCCTCTGGTCCTGGATATGGACCCCGGCTGTGGCCTTCAGTTCCGGGTTCCTGATTCTGGCGGGTTTTCTGGCCGGTATCCTGTTCTGGGGTGGGTTCCACTGGACACTGGAACTGACCAATACCGAGGAATTCTGCGTCTCGTGCCACACGATGGAAACCAACCTGGGCGAATATCGCGAGACCATCCACTATAACAACCACTCTGGCGTGCGGGCGATCTGTTCCGACTGCCACGTGCCGCACGAGTGGAATCACAAGATCAAGGCCAAGATCATGGCCGTGAAGGACGTGTATCACGAACTGGCCGGGACCATCAGCACGCCTGAGAAATACGAGGCGCATCGCATCAGCATGGCCTCGGCGGTCTGGAAGAAGATGAAGGCGTCGGACAGCCGCGAATGCCGGAACTGCCACAACTTCGACTATATGGACTTCACCATTCAGGAAACCCGCGCCGCATCCGAGCATCAGCGCGCCATCGACAACAACATGACCTGCATCGACTGCCATCAGGGCATCGCGCACAGCCTGCCGCCCAATTACCTTGAGACCTACGAGGATGTAACGGCCGAACTGGAAGGCAAAGCACCGTTGCAGCAGCACGCAACCGCCGACAGCGACGAAATCCGGTCATTCCTGTCCACGCGGACCGATTGAGAAGGGGCGAGATATGCTTGATATTCTGGGAACCATCGGCGGCAATATCCTAAGCTTGCCGGGTATTCTTGGCCTCGCCCTTGGCATGATGACCCGCCGTCTGTGGCTGGGCGCAACGTTGGGCGGTCTGGTCGGTGTGGCCGAAACCCTGGTATTTGCCGGGTTTCAGTTCGCCCATGTCGAAGCGCTGGAACTGATGATTGCTATCGTGGTTGGCGTTTGTGCAGGCAGCGTCGGCACGATGATCCGGCTGAAAGGCGCGACCGTCTGACGGCGTTCTACCCCGGGTAAACAACAGATTGATGTCAGACGCTCCGGACTGCGGTCCGGGGCGTTTTTCTGTCAGGTCCGTGATTTTCCATAATGACGGAAATCTCGGCATAATGACGAATATGACGTGCTTTTCGTCAAGATACCCCCTGCGAAATGACCATCCTCTGCGCCACTCTTGAAGGAAAACCAGAAAGAGGAGGCACGCAATGTCCTGGACTGTTTGCGTCGTAGGGGCTGGCAAGATCGGGCAGATGATCGCCACGCTTCTGAAAGGATCACCGAATTACAGCGTCACCGTCGCAGATCACGATCTGAAAGCGCTGGGCGAGGTTGCAAAGCTGGGCGTGGCCACCAAGCAGATCGATGCGAAAGACGCTGAGGGGCTGGCCGAGGGGCTGGATGGCTTCGACGCCGTCATCTCAGCAGCCCCGTTCTTTCTGACCCCGACCATTGCCAAAGCGGCCAAACAGGCAGGCGCGCATTACTTTGACCTGACCGAGGATGTCGCGGCCACCAACGCGGTGCGCGAACTGGCCGACGGAAGCCAAACCGCCTTCATGCCGCAATGCGGTCTGGCACCCGGATTTGTCGGTATCGCGGGCGCGTCGCTGGCGGCGGAATTCGACCAGATCGACAGTCTGCACATGCGGGTGGGGGCCTTGCCGCTTTTTCCCACCAACGCGCTGAAATACAATCTGACATGGTCCACGGACGGGTTGATCAACGAATACTGCAACCCCTGCGATGCCATCGTGAATGGTGAACGCGTCAAGACCGCACCGCTGGAAGACTATGAGGTGCTGGGCCATGACGGGGTGGAATACGAATGTTTCAACACCTCCGGCGGTCTGGGGACATTGCCGGAAACGCTGGAGGGCAAGGCGCGGGCGGTCTCCTATCGCTCGATCCGCTATCCGGGCCATTGTGATATCCTGAAACTGCTGCTGCACGATCTGGGGCTGGAACGCCGCCGCGATTTGCTGAAAGAGATCTTCGAGGCCGCCCTGCCGCGCACCGATCAGGATGTGGTGTTGGTTTATTGCACGGCCAAAGGCATGATCGACGGAGCGCTGCGCGAGAAATCCCTTATCAACAAAAGTTTCGCCCGCGAGATCAACGGACAGGTCTGGAGCGCCATTCAGGTCACCACCGCCGCAGGTGTTCTGGGCGTCGTTGATCTGATGCGCACCGGCGTGCTGCCGTCGACCGGATTTGTCCGACAAGAGCAGGTGAACCTGTCCGATTTCCTGAACACCGAATTTGGCCGGCTCTACCGGGCGGGCGATGTAACCCCACAGAACAAGGCGGCCTGAGATATGAAAGACGTTGTGATGACTGCAGAAACCACTCTGGCAAACCTCGACCTGACTGCTGCCGAGTTGACGGGCGGCACGCTGACCGTGCGATCCCCGATTGACGGGCGCGTTCTGGCCGAGTTGCACGAAACCCCGGCCTCTGAGATGGAGACCATCTTTGCCAATGCCAAAACCGCGTTCAAGGCGTGGCGCACCGTGCCAGCCCCGCGCCGGGGTGAGTTGATCCGACTGCTGGGCGAAGAACTGCGCGCCGCCAAGGACGACCTGGGCGCGCTGGTCAGTTGGGAGGCGGGCAAGATTACGTCCGAAGGTCTGGGCGAAGTGCAGGAGATGATCGATATCTGCGACTTTGCCGTTGGCCTCTCGCGGCAGCTGTACGGTCTGACCATCGCGTCCGAACGCCCCGGCCACCGGATGATGGAGACGTGGCATCCGGCGGGGCCGGTTGGCGTGATCTCGGCCTTCAACTTCCCGGTTGCGGTCTGGTCGTGGAACGCGGCACTGGCAATTGTCTGCGGCGATCCGGTGATCTGGAAACCGTCCGAAAAATCGCCGCTGACGGCAATGGCCTGTCAGAAAATATTCGAACGCGCACTGGCCCGGTTTGGTGACGCGCCTGACAACCTGCTGCAAACCCTGATCGGCGGTGCCGCGCTGGGCGAGGCGCTGGTGGCCAGTGAAGACGTGCCGGTGATCTCGGCCACCGGCTCGACCCGCATGGGCCGCGCAGTTGCGCCCATCGTCGCGGCGCGGTTCGGCAAGTGCATTCTGGAACTGGGCGGCAACAACGCGATGATCGTTGGCCCCTCGGCGGATCTGGAAATGGCGGTGCGGGCGATTGTGTTCTCGGCTGTCGGAACGGCGGGGCAACGCTGTACGACGCTGCGGCGGTTGATCGTGCATAACTCGATCAAGGATGAACTGGTTGCGCGCCTCAAGAAAGCCTATGCCGGTCTTCCCATTGGCGATCCGTTGGCCGAAGGGACTTTGGTTGGCCCCTTGGTGGACGAGGCATCGGGTGCCGCGATGACTGCTGCGCTGAAGGCGGCTGAGTCCGAAGGCGGCACCGTGTTTGGTGGCAAACGCGTGACCGCAGGGGTGCCTGGCGGTGTCTACATGGAACCTGCCATTGTAGAGATGCCCGGTCAGACAGACGTGGTTAAAACCGAAACCTTCGCCCCGATCCTCTATGTGATGGGCTATGACGAATTCGATCACGCGCTGGACTTGCAAAACGACGTCCCGCAGGGCCTGTCCTCGTGCGTGTTCACTCTGAACATGCGCGAGGCCGAGCAATTCCTGGCCGCAGCTGGATCGGATTGCGGCATCGCCAACGTGAATATCGGGCCGTCCGGGGCCGAGATTGGCGGTGCCTTCGGGGGCGAAAAAGAAACCGGTGGCGGGCGCGAAAGCGGCTCGGATGCCTGGAAAGCCTATATGCGCCGTCAGACCAATACCGTGAATTATTCGGCGGAACTGCCGCTGGCGCAGGGCGTCAAGTTCGACATCTGATCACGGTCCCGGCGGTGCGGATCGTGCCGCCGGGCCTTAGTCTGAAAACAGGTAATCCAGCTTCATGATGGACTGCGCCTTGTCGCTTTCCACACCCAGAAAGCGGGCAATGGCGGCCTCATTTTCGGCGCGGTCGGCGCTTTCGCGCAGGCGCAGATAGCCATCGATCCCGGCCTCGCGGATTTGCTGGGATTCATAGGCCAGATCATTGCGCAAGGTGGGCAACAGGCGGGAAACCGTCTCAGCCGGGCTGTTTTCACCCGCCAGCCCGACGCGGCGGGCGTGGCCAATCAGGTAGTCGTCGGAATAGTCGCACTCGATCTCCAGCACATGAGTCTTGGCCGCGTCACCGCAGAAATCCTGAATGACGTCCAGATTGGACGGGTCCAGACACAGCGCCAGTTGGTTTGACCCGAAATGCTGAAACAGCATTTGGACAACCGCCCGGCGATGGCGCGAGCGTTTGTTGAGCGTCGTCTCGATCCCACCCAGATCGGGCAGGGGCGTGTCCTGTTCGTTGAACAGATACTCGACGCACGGGATGTCGGTTTCCGAGGCGATCTGATCCACCAGCCGTTTGGCCACGTGCCACTTTTTGCAGACGATCAGGAAAAGTTCACGCTCGGGACCCAGCGTATTTCCGGCCTCCCAGAACCGCTGCCCGAACCGGCGGCCCACGCGGCCCCGCCCGGTCAGGAAGGCGTACAGGTTGCGCCCCTCATCCGAGATAGGGAACTCGACGCCAGTGCTGGCATACAGCGCGCCCAGCCGGTCCTTCAACTCATGCGCCTCGGGGCTGATCTTGCGGGCAAACAGATAGTTCTGCCCCAGCAGCATGTCGAAATGATCGTTGTAGAACGTCACCGGCATTCCGTAATCCGAGAACATCAGGAAGGTCGGCGTGCGGTTTTCGATCTCACCCTTCGGGATCAGATGACGGACAAGCGTCTGAAAGAAGGTTTCATCCGGGATCCAGGTGGTCGAGAAGAACCGGATCACGTCGCGACGCTGTTGCAAGAACTCAAGGATCATTTCGACCGTGCGGCGGCGCAGGCACCACCATTGGCTGCCGATCATGACTTGTAAGTCTTCGGGAATCTCACGGATCAGTTTGAAACGCTTTTGCAGCTCATAAGCGGCATAGAACCGTTTGGCCTGCGTGCGTTCGTTGAAATAGTGGCGATAGATCAGCCGGTCTTCTTTCATCCCGGTCTTGATCCAGTTGCTGGCAAAGAAATCGTGGCTTTCGATGAAATCCCTGTCCTGCTCGTCCAGAAAATTATGCGTGTATTCCGCTGTCTTGATCGCCATGCAATCGCCCGACAGCATGTAGAAATGGGTGGCCCGGGGGAATGTCTCGACAGCCGCTTGCAGCGCATAAAGCGTGGCCTGCACCAAAGACCACTCACCCCAACCGCATTTGATGCGCTTGTCGGCGAAGGTGACATTCGGGTTGCCCTTCAGCGCGGTGCGGATCTTGTCATAATCCGCCTCACGCGCGCGGGCATCGAAATGGATCGCCATGCAATCGCCGGCGGCGGTCAGCTGCTCGGCCTGCGCGATGATCGCGTCAGGGTCTTTGTGGCACAGCAGGATATAGGCAATCTTTGCCATTTGGTGTCGCGATTTCCGTTTTTGCCCGATTGCACCTGTGATACTGAGGATGAGCGATTGAATAAACAGAGTATTTTTGGTTTTTTGATTTCAAAAGCTGGCCTATCAACCTGATACCCGACCAGCATAGGAGGCACGCAGATGGGGTTTCCCGGCACCTGGATGACCGAGAGCGAAAGCATGGTTTACCGTGTGGTGCCGAAATGCGCGTGCTCGACCATTGGTCAGATCATGTATTACTCGGATCACGGGCAGTTCTTTGACGGCGATATCCACGACGCCAAGGACGGGATGCACAAATGGGCCTTCGATCAAAGCCAGGGTATGATCGCGGAAAATGTGCGCAATCACGGGTCGTATTCCTTTACCTGTGTGCGCAATCCGTACACCCGGATTCTGAGTTCCTTTTTCGACAAGATTTGCGGCATCCAGCGCAATGGCAAGAGGTATCGGGGCAATCTGGTGCCGACGCTGGTGTATAATTACGGGATCGAAGTGGGCGGAGATGATGGCAAGGGTGAGTTCGACCAGATCGCCAGCTTCCGCCGGTTCCTGCTGTTTGCCCGCGATACGATCCGCTGGCGGCGCCCGATGGATCCGGATATTCACTGGTCCGCCATGTCGGGGCATGTGTCGACCTTCATCGTGAATGGCGGGCGGTATGATCGCATCTTTTGGACCGAAAAGTTCAACGATGGGATGCAGGGCGTGCTGGACAGTCTTGAGACCCCACACGCCATTGATCTGTCCGCAATCCCCCGTTTCAACGAATCCGAAGGCCACGGCCCCAAACGCGCGCATCCGGTCGAGGACTATTTCGACGATCTATCGATGCATCTGGTCTATGAAATCTACAAACAGGATTTCGAGCTGTTCAAATACGATTTCGAAAACCCGGCCAACAAGATGCCCGTGGGTGAGATCGATCTGGACGAAGTGCACGCCAAGCTGGGTGATTGAGCGGCGATCGGTATCCCCGGCAGCGATACATCTGCCCGGAACATGGTTTGCAGATGAGCGTCTGCTTCTAGTCCAAAGTTGCTTCAAATTTGAAAGTGGATAGTGTCGCGGGACAATGGGAAAGCAATTTTGAAGCAGAGTATTCGACAATCGCAAAAACAAGTCTGTGCGGACCTTGAACTCAAAACTTGCGAAGCCTTCGATGGGGACAAAGTAGGTGTTTCACAATCTGCACTAGAGGGGCTGATGCCACTTAACGGGCTTCGTCATCCGCCGACATCAGGTGTAAGTGGTTGGTATCTTTGGGGTGGAGTAGAGCTTTCAGATGCTGCTGATTTCTTTAAACCGATGCATCTAGCTCACCTTGAAACCCGATGCGAACTCAGTCTTAAGTTTCTGATTCTTCCACCCGGTTGGCGCTTCCTCACTGACGGAACTTACGAGGATGTCTGGTTCGATCCGGCCTTGCTTGAAATCGAAGACTGAAAGCCTCCTGAGACTCGAACGTTAGCTTAATCCCACAAATGAACAAAAACGGCCCACCGGACAGGTAGACCGTTTTTTAGTTGAGCGGTTTCCAACTCAAACCTGACGCACCGCCCCTTTGGCGGCGCTGGTGGTCAGCTTGGCATAGGCTTTCAGCGCGGTAGAGACCTTGCGCTTGCGCGGCTCTGCCGGTTCCCAGCCCTTTTCGTCCTGCTCTGCGCGACGTGTGGCCAGTTCCTCATCCGACACCGCCAGATGGATCGAGCGTTTGGGGATGTCGATCTCGATCCTGTCACCCTGACGCACCAGACCGATCACGCCGCCTTCGGCGGCCTCGGGTGAGACATGGCCGATGGACAAGCCCGACGTGCCGCCCGAGAAACGGCCATCGGTCAGCAGCGCGCAGGCTTTGCCCAGACCTTTGGATTTCAGATACGAGGTCGGATACAGCATTTCCTGCATGCCCGGCCCGCCACGCGGACCTTCGTAGCGGATGACGACCACGTCGCCCTCTTTCACCTTGCCGGTCAGGATGTCACTGACCGCCTGATCCTGGCTTTCGCAGACATAAGCCGAGCCGGTGAAGGTCAGGCTGCTGGCATCCACACCTGCTGTTTTCACGATACAGCCGTCCCGGGCGATGTTGCCGAACAGCACCGCAAGGCCTCCGTCCTGAGAAAACGCGTGCTCCTTGGACCGGATCACACCGCCTTCGCGGTCGGTATCCAACTCCTTGTACCGGTTCGACTGGCTGAACGCCTGTGTGGTGCGCACACCGCCGGGGGCAGCTTTGAACAACTCCCGCGCGGCGGGGTTGTTGGCGATCTTGATGTCCCAATTGGCAATCGCCTCGCCCATGGTTGGCGTGTGCACCGTGCTGCAATGTTCGTGGAACAACCCGGCGCGGCTAAGCTCGCCAAGGATCGAGAAGATGCCACCGGCGCGGTGGACGTCCTCCATATGCACGTTCTCGGTGTTGGGCGCGACCTTACACAGGCAGGGGACATTGCGGCTGAGGCGGTCCATGTCGGACATGGTGAAATCGACGCCGCCTTCGTGGGCGATGGCCAGCAGGTGCAGAACCGTGTTGGTTGACCCGCCCATAGCGATATCCAGGCTCATCGCGTTCTCAAATGCATCGAAGGTTGCGATTTCGCGCGGCAGGAAGCCTTTTTCGTCCAGCTCATAATGCCGCTTGGTGATCTCGACGATGCGCCGACCAGCCTCAAGGAACAGGTTCTTGCGGTCTGCATGGGTGGCGAGGGTCGAGCCGTTGCCCGGCAGCGCCAGACCCAGCGCCTCGGCCAGACAGTTCATCGAGTTCGCGGTGAACATGCCCGAGCATGACCCGCAGGTGGGGCAGGCGTTTTCTTCGATATGCTGCACCTGCTCATCGGTAAAGCGGTCATCAGCGGCGGCGACCATGGCATCCACAAGGTCGATCTTTTTGGCGTCCAGATCGGCAATATCGATCTTGCCCGCCTCCATCGGCCCGCCCGAGACGAAAATGGCCGGGATATTCAGGCGCATCGCGGCCATCAGCATACCCGGGGTGATCTTGTCGCAGTTCGAGATGCAGACCATCGCATCGGCACAGTGGGCATTGACCATATATTCAACGCTGTCGGCGATCACCTCGCGTGAGGGCAGCGAATACAGCATACCGTCATGGCCCATGGCGATGCCGTCATCCACGGCGATGGTGTTGAATTCCTTGGCGACGCCGCCTGCGGCCTCAACCTCGCGCGCGACCATCTGGCCCAGATCCTTCAGGTGGACGTGGCCTGGCACAAATTGCGTGAACGAGTTGACGATGGCGATGATCGGCTTGCCGAAATCGTCATCCTGCATGCCGGTGGCGCGCCACAGGCCACGGGCGCCGGCCATGTTGCGGCCATGGGTGGAGGTTCTGGATCGGTACATTGGCATGATGCTGTTTCCCTATTGCCTCGGGTTGCATTGCGTCGAGATTGTGCGTTATAGCGCACGTATCACATGTGCGCTATAACGCACAAGGGGATTCGAAAGACAGCGATATGGCACCGGACGACATTACTCTGAAACTACGGGATGTGCGCGCGGCCTCGGGGCTGAGCCTGTCGAAAGTGGCTGAAATGACCGGTGTCAGCAAAGCCATGCTGGGCCAGATCGAACGGGGCGAATCCAGCCCGACCATTGCGACCCTGTGGAAGATCGCCAAGGGGTTCCAACTTCCGCTGAGCGCGTTGATCGGGTCGTCCGTTCTGCGCGATCCGGCCAATGCGGGCGTGTTCCAGACCGTCACCTTCCCCGGCAGTATCGAGGTCAAGATCGTATTTCCTTTCGACCCGGCGCTGGGCGCGGAAACCTTTCACGTCCAGCTTGCCCCCAACCAAAGCCACGAGTCCCCCCCCCACGCCGCCGGCGTCACCGAAGAGGTCTTTGTCCTCAGCGGAGATCTGGAGATTCTGCGCGATGGGGAATGGCTGCCCTTGCAGACCGGGCAGGGCCTGCGCTTTGCCGCCGATCTGGCGCATGGATACCGGGCCGGTGCCCAAGGGGCAGCTTTTCTGAATATGCACCACTATTCGCAACAGCCTGACCATCTGAACGGAACCTGACCGCATGACCGCCTTGCTGGAAACCCTGACCATCGTGGACGCCATCGGGTCCTTCGGGGCGCTGATCGTGGTGGCGGCCTATTTTGCAACGCAGATGCGGATGATGAATTCCGACGATCTGACCTTTCCGGTCGTGAACCTGTTGGGCTCGGTGCTGATCGTCTATTCGCTGGTGCATAATTTCAACCTTGCCTCGATGCTGATCGAAGGGTTCTGGATTCTGATCAGTCTGATCGGGATTATTCAGCATTTTCGCCTGCGCCGGGCGTCAGAATAGGCCTATCCAGCCTTGAACCCCTATCCTGCCGGGTATAGGGAAAATTCAAGCTCGCTGAGGAGAGGCTTTGATGCAGGACGATCCGAAAACCCTGGTATCTACCGAATGGCTGGCCGCACATATCAAGAACCCGGATCTGCGGATTCTGGACGGGTCGTGGTATCTGCCTGCGCAGAACCGTGACGCCAGGGCCGAATATGAGGCGGGCCACATTCCCGGCGCGCGCTTCTTCGACATTGACGAGATTTCCGACCACCGTTCGGATCTGCCGCATATGGCACCGCCGGTGGAAAAGTTCATGTCGCGCCTGCGGGCCATGGGCGTGGGTGACGGCCATCAGGTGGTGGTCTATGACGGCGCGGGGCTTTTCTCGGCGGCGCGGGTCTGGTGGCTGTTCCGCCTGATGGGGCAAGAGAACGTCGCCGTGCTGGATGGCGGTCTGCCCAAGTGGCAAGCCGAAGAACGTGAGATCGAGGATCTGCCCCCCGTTATTCGCGACCGCCACATGACCGTACGGGTGCAGAACCAGATGGTGCGCGATGTTACGCAGGTCTCTGCTGCTGCCAAGCTGGCCGATCACCAGATCATCGATGCCCGTTCCGCCGCCCGTTTCGCCGGAACCGAGGCCGAGCCGCGCGAAGGCTTGCGCTCGGGCCATATTCCGGGATCGCACAACGTGCCCTTTGGCGACCTGCTGAATGGGGACGGCACGATGAAATCGCCCGACGATTGCCGTGCCGTGTTCGAGGCCGCAGGCGTCGACCTGTCGAAACCTGCGATCACCAGTTGCGGGTCAGGCGTGACCGCCGCAATCCTCAGCCTTGCGCTCGAGCGCATGGGCAAGAAAGACCACTCGCTTTATGACGGCTCCTGGGCGGAATGGGGTGCCTTCCCGACCCTGCCCGTCGCAACCGGAGAGACCTGATGTTCGAGAACCTCAAACCGCAGCCCGCCGACAAGATTCTGGCGCTGATGCAGATGTACCGCGAAGACCCGCGCGATCAGAAGATCGACCTGGGCGTGGGCGTCTACAAGAATGCCGAGGGCGTAACCCCGGTGATGCGTGCGGTCAAAGCCGCTGAACAGCGCATCTGGCAAGAGCAGGAGAGCAAGGCCTATACTGGTCTGGCCGGTGATCCGGCCTATTCGGATGCGATGATCGGCCTGATCCTTGGCAATGCAGTTCCGCGCGGCAATATCGCCGCCGTGGCGACCCCCGGCGGCACCGGCGCGTGTCGGCAGGCGTTTGAGATGATCCGTATGGCCAACCCCTCGGCCCGTGTATTTGTGTCGAACCCGACATGGCCCAACCACCTGTCGATCCTGAACTATCTGGGGATGGAGACGGTCCAGTACCGCTATTTCGACGGCGAAACGCGCGGCGTTGATTTCGATGGCATGATCGAGGACCTGAAAACCGCCACCGCAGGCGATGTGGTTCTGCTGCATGGTTGTTGCCACAACCCGACCGGTGCAAACCTGAACATGGTGCAATGGCAAGAGGTCGTGAACCTGATCAACGAGCGTGGCCTTGTGGCGATGATCGACATTGCCTATCAGGGTTTTGGCGACGGGCTTGAAGAAGACGCACAGGCAACCCGCCTGGTGGCCTCGTCCGTCAAGCGCTGCCTGATCGCGGCGTCCTGTTCGAAGAATTTCGGCGTTTATCGCGAGCGTACCGGCCTGCTGATGGCAATCAGCGATGATCCGGCGCAGACGGCGTTGAATCAAGCGACCCTGGCCTTCCTCAACCGTCAGAACTATTCCTTCCCGCCCGATCACGGTGCGCGGGTTGTGACCACGATCCTGAACGACGACGCCCTGCGTGCCGATTGGGCCGCCGAGTTGGAAGAGGTGCGCCTGTCCATGCTGGGCCTGCGTCAGCAACTGGCCGACGAATTGCAACGCCTGACAGGATCGGACCGCTTTGGCTTTGTCGCCCAGCATCGGGGCATGTTCTCGCGTCTTGGTGCCGCGCCGGAACTGGTCGAGAAACTGCGCGCCGATCACGGCATCTACATGGTTGGCGACAGCCGCCTGAACATCGCCGGTCTGAACGCAACAACCGTGCCGATTCTGGCACAGGCGATTGTTGACGTTGGGGTTTAGTCCAAACTACATTCCAAAAAGAAACCCGGGCACGAGCGCCCGGGTTTTTTTGTTGAGCAGATTGCAGCTTAGCCTTTCGAGAACTCCGGGTAGGCTTCCATACCCAGTTCTGCCATGTCCAGACCGTTGATCTCGTCTTCTTCGCTGACGCGGATGCCGACGGTTACTTTCAGAACCATCCACAGGATCAGCGCGGCGACGAAGGTGAAGACACCGTAGGCAACGATACCGGTCAGCTGGGTGATCAGGTTGGCCTCGCCGTAGAAGATCACGGCGATGGTGCCCCAGATGCCTGCGAACAGGTGGACCGGGATGGCACCGACCACGTCGTCGATCTTGAACTTGTCCAGCATCGGAACCGCGAAGACCACGATGATACCGCCCACGGCACCGATCCACAGCGCGCCGAACAAGGTCGGGGCCAGCGGTTCAGCAGTGATCGAGACCAGACCGGCCAGCGCGCCGTTCAACACCATGGTCAGGTCGGGCTTTTTATACAGGACCTGGGTCATGATCAGGGCGGCAACTGCACCTGACGCGGCGGCCATGTTGGTGTTGGCGAAGATGCGCGACACGTCGGAGACGTCACCCACGGTGCCCATCGCCAGCTGCGAGCCGCCGTTGAAGCCGAACCAGCCCAGCCACAGGATGAACGTCCCCAAAGTTGCCAGCGCCAGGTTCGAACCGGGCATCGGGTGAACCTTGCCGTCCTTGTACTTGCCGATACGCGGGCCAAGGATCAGACAGCCAGCCAGAGCGGCCCAGCCCCCGACCGAGTGCACGACGGTCGAACCGGCGAAGTCGGAAAAGCCCATGGCGTCCAGCCAGCCGCCGCCCCATTTCCACGACCCCGAAATCGGATACAGGATGCCGGTCAGCACGATGACGAAGATCAGGAAGGGCCACAGCTTGATCCGCTCGGCCACGGCGCCCGACACGATGGACGCGGTCGCAGCCACAAAGACCAGCTGGAAGAAGAAGTCCGAGCCGATCGAGGCATAGTCCAGGGCGGCTTCGGCAGGGTCAACACCCACCGCATCAAGTACCGTCGGACCGCCAAGGGCAAAGAACCCATTGAAGTCGCCCGGATACATCGTGTTGAAGCCGACCAGCCAGTACATGATCGCGGCGCAGGAAAACAGCGCCACGTTCTTGATCATCTGCATGGCCACATTCTTGGACCGCACCAGACCACCTTCCAGCATGGCAAAACCTGCCGCCATGAAGAAGACCAGAAAGCCCGCCATCAGGAACAGCAGGGTGGTAAAGATATACTGGGTGTGCAGCGCGGCCTCGCCTTCTGCGGCTTCTTGCGCCAAACCCATCTGCGGCAGCACGACCAGCGCGGCAGCAGGGATGAGAGATTTCATCAGGTTCATGTGTTTTCCTCGGATTGAGTGTGAGTGTCGGCGCTTACAGCGCCTCTTCGTTGGTTTCCCCGGTCCGCACGCGCAGCGCCTGCTCGACATCGAGGACGAAAATCTTGCCGTCACCGATCTTGCCGGTCTTGGCGGTTGTGGTGATGGTCTCAACGATCTGGTCGGCCATCGTGGCGGGCACCACGATCTCGAGCTTGATCTTGGGCACGAAGTTCACGGCGTATTCGGCGCCGCGATAGATTTCAGTGTGACCGGATTGCGAGCCGAAGCCCTTAATTTCGGTCACCATCATGCCGCGCACGCCAGCCTGGGTCAGTGCCTCGCGCACCTCCTCGAGCTTGAACGGCTTGATTGTCGCAATGATCAGTTTCACGTCTTTCCCCTCTGCTTCTCCGGTCTGACCGGCTTGTTTGCACCTGCAGAAAAAGAGCGTGACCCGAGGCGGTAAGAAACGGTTTTGGGGCGTAATTCGGTTCAAAAATGACGCAAAGTTGCACAATTTTTGCACAAAACCTGCCGTGCGTCCAAATTTTAGGCGGATATGGGAGGGGAAATTCCGGTAAATCGGACCTCAACATAGGCAGGCCACCGGGGTATGGTGGGCCAAAAGTATAACCGGGCAGAGTTTGAGCATGACTGAGTCCAAGCGCCGCAAACCGACATTGGTCGCGGATAAACGGTACCCGTCGAAGGGGCGCAAACCTTCGGCGACCAAGCGGGCTGCGAAACCGGCGGGCAAGAAATCGACCGCCCGCAAGACAACCACGCGCAAGACCGCCCGCAAGAAGACACGCAAACGCTCGAGCGGCAATGGCGGTGGGATTTTTCGCCGTCTTTTCCGTTGGATCTGGCGTCTGATCTGGGGTGTGACCTGGCGCGTCGGGGCCGTGGTGGCGATGCTGATCGCGCTGGCGGTCGGTGTGGTCTACACCTCGCTGCCCGATGTGGATGCCTTGCTGGACGGGCGTGCGCGGGGGTCTGTGACGCTGTTGGATCGTGACGGCAAGGTCTTTGCCTGGCGCGGTGATCAGTTTGGCGGTGTGATTACGGCGGACACCGTCTCACCCCATTTGAAGAACGCGGTGATCGCCACCGAGGATAAGCGATTCTATCGCCATTTCGGCGTCAGTCCGCGCGGCGTTGCCAGCGCCGTGCGTATCAACCTGAGCGAGGGGCGCGGGCCATTGTCGGGCCATGGCGGGTCCACCATCACCCAGCAAACGGCCAAGCTGTTGTGTCTGGGCGTGCCTTACGACCCGGCTGAGTGGGAGTCAGAGGCCGCTTATGAGTCGGACTGCCGTCAGGGCTCGTTATGGCGCAAGGGTAAGGAAGCCATTTATGCGCTGGCGATGGAGGTCAAATACTCCAAGGACGAAATTCTGACGATCTATTTGAACCGGGCCTTCCTGGGTGCAGGTGCGCGCGGGTTCGAGGCTGCAAGCCAGCGCTATTTCGGCAAATCCGCGGCCGAGGTCTCGCCGGCCGAAGCGGCGATGCTGGCGGGTCTTCTGGTTGCCCCGACACGCTATGCGCCCACCAACAGCCTGCAACGCTCGCAGGATCGTGCGCGGCTTGTGGTCGGGTTGATGGAGGATCAGGGTTATCTGTCCGGCGCGCAGGCCAGCGAGGCGCGCAGCCGCCCGGCGGAACTGTCCGAGGCTGCAGCAGCAAGGGCTGGTGGCTATTTCGCCGATTGGGTCATGGCCAGCGGGCCCGAGTTTTTCACCCGCAACACCACCGAGGATGTGGTGATCCGTACGACTCTGGACCAGCGTATTCAGAGATCGGCAGAAGAGGCGCTGCAATTCATCTTTCAGGAGAAGGTTCGGGAAGGGTCCAAGGCACAGGCGGCGATTGTGGTGATGTCCGCTGATGGGGCCGTGCGCGCGATGGTCGGCGGGCGCAAGACCCGCGTGTCGGGCGCGTTCAATCGCGCGACGCAGGCGCTGCGCCAAACCGGATCGTCCTTCAAGCCATTCGTCTATGCCACAGCATTGGAGCTGGGCTATTCGCCCTATGACATTGTGGTCGATGAACCCTATTGCGTCGACATTCCGGGGTCGGGCAACTGGTGCCCCAAGAACTATACGAACAAGTTTTATGGCCGCGTGACGCTGGCCGATGCCCTGAAGAACTCGCTGAACATTCCCGCTGTGAAAGTGGCCGAAGTGGCCGGGCTGGACAATGTGCGCACCGTGGCCAGCGGCTTCGGGATTGCCAGCGATCTGGCGCAGGGACCGGCGCTGGCGCTGGGCGCATCCGAAAGCACACTGATCGAGATGACCGGGGCCTATGCGGGTATCCTGAACGGTGGGTCATCTGTGGAACCATATGGTCTGACCGAGTTGAAGCTGCTGGGCGATGACACGCCGGTCATGGTGACGACCACCGGGATCGGTGAGCGGGTGATCAATGACAACGCGGCCAAACAACTGACCTGGATGATGGAGCGTGTGGTGTCCCAAGGCACCGGCGGTCGCGCGAAGCTGCCGGGATGGCAGGTTGCGGGTAAGACCGGCACGACTCAGGCCGCGCGGGATGCATGGTTCATTGGCTTCACCGCCGACTACGTGGCCGGTGTTTGGATGGGCTATGACGACAACACGCCGCTTTCGGGTGTCACCGGTGGCGGGCTGCCTGCCGAGATCTGGAAAGAGACCATGCTGCGTGTGACCGAAGGGATGACGCCCACGCCATTGCCGATGATCGTGCCCGAACCGCCAGTTCAGGTCGCGCAGCCCCAACCCCGTCGACGCCAAGGTGGTGGCTTTGAACGGGCCATCAATAACTTGATCCGGGATATCTTCGGCGGGAACTGATACGAAAAAGGCGGCGCACCGGGCGCCGCCTTTCTTCAATTCTATCTAGGTAGCTTACAGGCTGGCATCCAGCGCAGCGATGATGGCTGCGCCCATTTCCGTGGTCGAGACCGGGGTCACGCCCTCATCCGCCAGCAGGTCACCGGTGCGGACGCCGTCGGCCAGCACCTTCTCGATCGCGGTTTCCAGACGGGTGGCCTCATCGCCCTGGTCAAAGCTATAGCGCAGCGCCATGGCGAAGCTGAGGATACAGGCGATCGGGTTGGCCTTGCCTTCACCTGCGATGTCGGGTGCCGAGCCATGTACCGGCTCGTACATCGCCTTGGGGCGGCCATTGGCCATCGGAGCGCCCAGGGACGCCGAGGGCAACATACCCAGCGAGCCGGTCAGCATCGCGGCACAATCCGACAGGATGTCGCCGAACAGGTTGTCGGTCAGGATCACGTCAAACTGCTTGGGCGCGCGCACCAGCTGCATCGCGCCATTGTCGGCATACATATGGGACAGTTCAACCTCGGGGTAATCGGCGGCGACGCGGGTCACAACCTCACGCCACAGGATGCCCGATTCCATCACGTTGGCTTTCTCCATCGAGCACAGCTTTTTGTTCCGGCGCATCGCCAGTTCAAAGGCCGAGCGCGCGGCGCGTTCGATCTCGGATTCGGTGTAGCGCTGGGTGTTGATGCCGACGCGTTCGTTGCCTTCCTCGAAGATACCGCGCGGTTCGCCGAAATAGACGCCAGAGGTCAGCTCGCGCACGATCATGATGTCGAGGCCAGCGACGATATCCTTTTTCAGCGACGAGAAATCTGCCAGCGCGTCAAAGCACTGGGCCGGGCGCAGGTTGGAATACAGATCCATTTCCTTGCGCAGGCGCAGCAAGCCGCGCTCGGGCTTGAGGCTGAAATCCAGATCGTCGTATTTCGGACCGCCTACGGCACCCAGCAGCACCGCGTCGACCTCTTGCGCCTTGGCCATGGTTTCGTCCGACAGGGGCTTGCCGTGGGCATCATAGGCCGCACCACCGACCAGATCCTCGCTCACGTCAAAGTGAAGGCCGCGATTGGTGCCGAACCAGTCGATGATTTTGCGCACTTCGGCCATAACTTCCGGGCCAATTCCGTCTCCGGGCAGGATGAGGAGCGAGGGGTTGGACATGAAGGGTCTCCTTGCGTTTCACAGCTCAGGCCCTAGCGTCTGCGCCGCAGCGGGTCAATGAGACGATCCGGCAGAATCACGAGGAAAACACATGTTGATACCGGGAAATCCCGTCCCAGGCCTGAAAATCGAAACCGTGGGCCATGGAAGTTTTGATCTGGATGCCGACAAGGGCGAAAACGGCACGCTGGTGATTCAGTATCGCGGCCTGCATTGCCCGATCTGCATCAGGCAGATGGGTGAGGTTGAAGCCGCGCTGGACGACTTCGCCGCGCTGGGGCTTGAGGTCATCATGCTGAGCACCGACACCGCCGAACGCGCTGCGGAAACCGTGGCAAAAGCGGGCACGACCCGGCTGCGCGTCGGGCACAGCCTGCCGCTGGCCGCTGCGCGGGAAGACTGGGGCCTGTATCTGTCCAAAGGTCGCGAAGGCACCGCCGAGGCCGCGTTCTTTGCAGAACCGGGGCATTTCTACATCGCCCCCGACCGGACGCTGTATTTCGCCTGGCAGCAATCGACCCCGTTTGGCCGCCCCTCGGTCGCTGACATGCAGGGTGGTATCAAATACGCGCTGGACAATGGCTATCCGCCGCGCGGCACCTATACCGGCCCGCTTTAAAGGCTGGCTTTCAGCCCGTCGGCCAGCAAGTCCCAGACCCTGCGAATGCGCGGGGTCTGGCGCATCGCTTGCGGCGCGGCAAGCCAGACCGGCAGGATCGGAATCTTTACATCCAGCGGCAGAACCTCGACCAGAGGGTCCTCTTCGGCGACCTGAACCTGACTGAAGCCGATACCGCACCCGGCGCGGATCAGCTCCCAATAGGCGCTTTGCAGATCGCAGCGGGTGGCAAAGCTGTCCTTGCTGGCGGGCCATCCCTTTTCCTGCATCTTTCGGATGATGTCTTCGTTTGCATCGAACCCGACCAGATCGTGATGGAACAGATCCTCGGGCGTTTTGGGGCGTCCGACGCGGTTCAGGTAAGTTGTGGCCGCGCAGAAACACAGCGGGACATCACCAAGGTAGCGCGACACGATATCCATCTGTTCGGGACGATACATGCGCACGGCGATATCGGCCTCGCGATAGAGCAGGTTTTCAGTTGCGTCCGTTGCGACCAGTTCCAGTTGAATGGCCGGTTCCTGCTGCCGTATATGCGCCAATATGGGCGGCAACAGGTGGTGAGAGGCAAAGACGGACGCGGTGATCCGCACCGTGCCTTCCAGCTCTTGCGACTGGCCTGCCGCCGTCATGCTGAACGCGTTCATCGCCTGATGCATCTGCTGCGCCATGGGCAGCAGCTGGTTGCCCACATCGCTGAGTTTCAGCCCCCGTGCGTGCCGGTCAAACAGCGACACGCCAAGTTCCTCCTCTAGCGCATGAATCTGCCGGCCCAGCGTGGGCTGGCTGCGGTCCAGTTGCCGCGCGGCGGCGGACAGAGACCCGGTTTCGGCCACCGCCAGAAAGCTTTGGATCAGCGACCAATCGGCATGGGTAAGCGCTTTGTCCATTCAGATATGAATACATGATCTGCGTTTGCCGGCAATTCCCTGAATCATGTGCATGGTTAAGTTGGTCCCGACAGGAGGGCACCATGCAACACACCGTACTGATACTCGGCGCCAGTGGCCGGTTTGGCCGCAATGCCGAACTTGCGTTTCGCAAAGCCGGTTGGACCGTGCGGATATTCAATCGCGAGGCTGACAAGCTGGAGCAGGCGGCGCGTGGCGCGGACGTGATCGTCAACGCCTGGAACCCGCCTTATACCCAGTGGGCCCGTCTGGTGCCGGGCCTGCACCGGCAAGTGATTGACGTGGCTGAACGCACTGGTGCAACGGTCATCGTGCCGGGCAATGTATATGTATTCGGGGCGGATACTCCCGGCCCGTGGTCTACTGACAGTCCGCATCTGGCCCGGAACCCTTTGGGTCGTATCCGGATCGATATGGAGGACGCCTATCACCGTTCAAGCGCACGGGTGATCATCCTGCGGGCCGGGGATTTCATCGACACGTGTGCGTCGGGGAACTGGTTTGATCAGGTGATGATCAAGGGTCTGTCGAAAGGGCGACTGACCTATCCGGGCAACCCCGATATTCCCCATGCATGGGCGTACCTGCCTGACCTTGCAGCGACGGCCGTCATGTTGGCCGAGATGCGGCAAGACTTGCCTCGGTTCTGCGATCTGCCATTTGCCGGATATACGCTGACCGGGCGCGAGATTGCGCAGTCTCTGTCGCGGGTGACGGGGGGTGATGTGGCGCTCAAACGGATGCAATGGTGGCCCCTGCAGCTTGCCTGTCCTTTCTGGCGCATGGCCCCGCATCTGCTTGAGATGCGATATTTGTGGGATGTGCCGCACCGGCTGGACGATACGGCCTTGACCACGTTGATCGGCCCGGTGCCGCATACCGATCTGGATCAGGCGATGCGTACAGCGATACCATCAGAGCAGACCGCGACTGCGGTGCCTCATGGCATCGAGACATCCACCCAGACCAGCCGATGACGGCTGGCCCGTTCGGCGCTGTCCCTTTTCGCATCACTCGGCGCGGGCCAGAAGACACCGGCATCAACAACCTTCAGATCGGCTGAGGGCAGAACGTAATCCACCCGCAACTCCCCCACCGCCTTCCAATGGACCGTGGCCCTGTCGCCCGCGAGGGATTTCGGCTGCGGATCCTGCAGGCGCGGGTCCGAGAGAAGGTTGGCGATGGTCTCTCTGCGCCCATCGCTGTGATTGGGATCCAGATTGGCATCCCCAGCGATCACAAACGGATCGGTCGGGGCTGGGCCAATGCCACCATCCATCAGCACCGACCAGAGCCGGATCTCATCCCGGTTGCGCAGGCCGTTGCGATCCTCGGGGCCGTCGAACACGGGCGGGGTTGCGTGAAAGGTCATCAGGTTCAGACGGCCCGAGGGGGTGTTGATCGGCACGACCCAATGGCCGGTCGACGACAGGCGCTGCGCCGCTTGTGCCTGCTCGGACGGGTACGGTGCACCCTCGGCCACGGGCAACTCGGCCCCCGGTAGATCGCGCCACAGAAGGTCCGAGAAATTCCGCACCTCGGACATCGCAATCTCATAACGCGACAACACCGCCAGCCCGCCATGCCCGGTAAACAAGCCCCATCCCTGCGAGTCTCCCGGACCTTGCGTGCGGCCATCCCCATCCAGATCAAGCCCGCTGTCCTGCCCGGTATTGGGCTGCGCGGTAAGCTGATAGGGGTAATCCAGCCCGGCCTCTCTGAGGCTTTCTGCCAGAGCCGTCAGGGCCATCGCGTTCATGTCCCAGTCGATGCCTTGCAGCGCCACGATGTCGGGCCCCGCGGCCACAAGCACATCGATGACCGCAAGCACCTGCGCCTCGTCGCGCTGAATGTCGCGCAGCAGCAGGCCGGGGCCTTTCCGGCTGAGCTCGGTGTTGAAGCTGGCAATGCGCACCACATCTGCCTGCGCCGCGACGGGCAGCAACAGCAGGATCAGGGCGCGGATCATGCGGCCTGAGTTGTCTCGGATGTTGAGTAAGCGCGGCGCTTTTCCACGATCAGCCCGGCGATACGCAGGGTCGCCATGCCACGCATGATCATGCTGGCGGGCAGGAAGGCCCAGGCGCTCATGGTCCAGATCAGGGTCTGCGGGTTGTTCAGCGAAATCGGCGTCACGAAATTGGTCAACAGCTTGATCACGGCCGGGATCAGGAACGGCAGCAGGATACCGATGCAGATGTTCAGACGACCGTCACGCTGCAGGCGGCTGACCACGTCACCGCCTTTGGTGGGGTCGAACAGCGGCAGGTTGGTCCAGACGTTGAAGGCCCCGTTGCCAGTGGGCCAGCCGCGCAGTTTCACCGCATAGGCAAAGCTGGCAATCGTGACCAGAGCGGCGACATAGGCGACACTCGCTGTGATCCGCACCAGTTCAACCAGCGGCGCGCTGGCGTCGGCAGGCAACATCAGAACGATCAGCCGGACGGGTGAGTACGGGAAGTCCACCACATTGGCGACGGCCAGACCCATAGAATACGAGAATGTGGTCAGATCGGTTGGTGCATAGCCATTCTTGCAGACCAAAGTCAGGAACGTGACCATCGACATCAGGCCGACAAAACGCAGCCGATTCACCGGCGGGGCGTCGCGGAATTCGATAAAGCTGGGAAAGGCAGAGTTGTATTCGGCAAAGGTCAGGATGAACGCGAGGATCGCGAGGAAGACCACTATCTCGGTCCCGTTCGTCGATGATACAGGCAGGTACAACGCGGGTGTCAGCACCAGAAGTGCAACCAATATTCCACGTATCGCCGCCCCAGTTGTGCGCGCAATCACTATCCGAACCCTTTTTCAAACTGGATCAGCCGATCTTTGCCGACTTGATTTCCAACTTGTGCCCGCCCGTTTCTTAATTCTGACGGATGCCTCTTTCCGTCACCATGGACGATAAGCGACATTTCGCTCAAGTCAGGGTGCAGATAACATGTGATTTCGGGCAAAATGATGGCGCAACTGGTGCGGGATTGCATCATTTTGGACGCAAATCCGACGTGTATCTCAATTTGATACCTAGATGTTGTGGTTTGGGAAAAATCAACCCCAAGAATGCGAACGGGGCCGCGTGCGCGACCCCGTTAGGTTGAGTGTCAACAGATTCGTCCCCAGAATCACACCCAGGGGCGCGCCTGACCTGCATGTTCTTCGAATTTGTCGATGTGGTGGTCTTTCTCCATCGTCAGGCCGATATCGTCCAAACCGTTCAGCAGGCAGTGCTTGCGGTGCGGGTCGATGTCAAACTCGATGACAACACCGTCCGAGGTGGTGATCTGCTGATCTTCCAGATGCACGGTCATGCGGGCGTTCTCGCCCTTGTGCGCGTCTTCCATCAGAATCGCGTGGTGTTCTTCTTCGACCACGATGGGCAGGATGCCGTTCTTGAAGCAGTTGTTGAAGAAGATGTCGGCAAAGCTGGTCGAGATCACGACCTTGATGCCGAAATCCTTGATCGCCCAGGGCGCGTGTTCGCGGGACGAGCCGCAGCCGAAATTGTCACCCGCGACCAGAATCTCGGTCTGGCGATAGGCGGGTTTGTTCAGAACGAAATCCTCGTTCTCGCCGCCATGGTCGTGATAGCGCATCTCGTCAAACAGCACGACGCCCAGGCCGGACCGTTTGATGGTTTTCAGGTGCACCTTCGGAATGATCATATCGGTATCGATATTGATCAAAGGCATTGGGGCGGCCACCCCGTGGACTTTTTCAAACTTTTCCATGTTCACACTCCGTGCGGGAGAGGGCCGCGCCCATGTCCCGCGGTTAAGCTTGTTTCGTTTCGTTGGGTGCGTTTTTGACAAAGAACGCCATGAAGACCAATCCGAACCCGTTGAACAGCATCTCGATGCCCAGCAGGATGCCCAGCAAGCTCAGCAGAGCTGCGGGTTCCGATGCCGCGTAAGACCAGATGATACCGGCCAGCACGATGGACAAGATGCCCGAGATCAGCGTGGGCCAGAAGAACTGCGTTCCGCGCATCTGGAACGACAGGATGACCCGCGCGATGCCGCCTGCCATGAACAGGATCAGCATCACGGTCGCCAGCGTCAGCGTGCCTTGCAGCGGGTGATCCAGAAAGGACCAGCCCAGAAACAGCATCACCGCACCCATGATGAGTGACAGGATCTTGTTGCCGGTGCCTTCAACCGTGAAGCCGCCGACGATTTGTAGCCCGCCTGCAATCAGCAGCAGCACACCGGTCACCACCGTCACGGCAACAGACGCCACCACCGGCGCGCCCAGCACAAAGATGCCGAACGCGATGGACAGCAGTCCAAGCAAGAGCCATTTGATCCAGTCACTCATGTCTTCAATCCCTCAAATATCTAGATATGAGGAGACCTTACATCAATTCACGGACGTCTGTCAGCCGTCCTGTGATTGCCGCTGCGGCAGCCATCGCCGGGCTCAGAAGATGGGTGCGTCCGCCGCGTCCCTGACGGCCTTCGAAGTTGCGGTTCGAGGTCGCGGCACAGCGCTCGCCCGGTTGCAACTGATCGGGGTTCATGGCCAGACACATCGAACATCCTGCCAGACGCCATTCGAACCCGGCCTCTTTGAAGATGTCGGCCAGACCCTCTTCCTCGGCCTGCGCACGCACCAGACCGGAACCGGGCACGACCATGGCGCGCATCCCGTCCTTGATCTTTTTGCCCTTCAGGATTTCAGCCGCGGCGCGCAGGTCTTCGATGCGGCCATTGGTGCACGAGCCGATGAAGACGGTGTCGATCTCGACATCGCTCAGCTTCTGACCGGCTTCTAGACCCATATATTCGATGGAGCGGCGGGCCGCGTCGACCTTGCCGCCTTCGAAATCCTCGGGGTGCGGTACCGATGCGGTGATCGGCAGCACGTCTTCCGGGCTGGTGCCCCAGGTGACGACCGGCGCGATGTCTTCGCCGCGCAGGGTAATGACCTTGTCGAAATGCGCGCCTTCGTCGGTGTAGAGTGTCTTCCACCAGTCCATCGCGGCTTCCCACTGGGCACCCTTGGGTGCGTGCGGACGACCTTTGACATATTCAAAGGTGGTCTCATCCGGCGCGATCAGGCCCGCGCGGGCGCCGCCTTCGATCGCCATGTTGCAGACGGTCATGCGGCCTTCCATCGACAGATCACGGATCGCTTCGCCGCAATATTCGATGACATAGCCGGTGCCGCCAGCGGTGCCGGTTTCGCCGATCACGGCCAGAGTGATATCCTTCGCGGTCACGCCCGGCTGCAATTTGCCGGTGATCTCGACCTTCATGTTCTTGGATTTCTTCTGGATCAGAGTCTGCGTGGCCAGAACGTGCTCAACCTCAGATGTACCAATGCCGTGGGCCAAAGCACCAAACGCGCCGTGGGTGGCGGTGTGGCTGTCGCCGCAGACAACGGTCATGCCGGGCAGGGTCCAGCCCTGTTCCGGGCCAACGATGTGCACGATGCCCTGACGGACGTCATTCACCGGGTAATAGTGAATGCCGAAATCCTTGGCGTTCTTGTCCAGCGCCTCGACCTGAATACGCGATTCGGGGTTTTCGATCCCGTTCACGCGGTCCGGCGTGGTCGGTACGTTGTGATCCGGTACGGCAATGGTCTTTTCCGGTGCGCGCACCTTGCGGCCCGCCATGCGCAGGCCCTCGAACGCCTGTGGGCTGGTGACTTCGTGCACCAGATGGCGGTCGATATACAGCAAACAGGTGCCATCATCGGCTTCATGCGCGACATGAGCATCCCAGATCTTGTCATAGAGTGTTTTGGGGGACATCGGTCCTCTCCCGTATTTAGATGAGAATAGCTGGCGAGTGGCTGGACGCCGCCTATAGGCGGGCCAGAACCGTGCGGGCAGCCCCAAAGAACCGTTCACGCAGGCGCGCGCGGTCTTGCAGGTCGATATTCGGGGCCGTATGAGGTCTCATAAGCGGTCAGATATAGATACTGGCCGAGTCTATCAAGGTCCCTTACGACCCCGCAGATGCCGTCAGGGCACAATGCTGTGTGGGTTCCGGGGGCCTTCATTGAAATGTCACGGGGTGCTTGTTACCTTATAAGTATCCCTGCGCCGGGGATCTGACGGCGCGCAGCAAAGGAGGACTATGTCCTGTCTCTACATACTCAGGCGGGTTTGCCTGCCGAAGATGGGGCCAGCGTGATGGCCCACTCTCAGTCAATCAGCGACAAGCTGCTTGAACGTATCCTTTCCTCACTTTCCGATGACAAGGCCGAAGACGTTGTGCAGATCAACCTGCAGGGCAAGTCTTCTGTTGCGGATCACATGGTGATTGCCTCAGGTCGGTCGACCCGGCAGGTTTCGGCCATGGCGGAAAAGCTGACGGATCGCATCAAGCAGGAATTCGGTTTCACCTCGAAGGTCGAAGGCAAGGATGCCGGCGACTGGGTGCTGATCGATACGGGCGACGTGATCGTCCATATCTTCCGCCCCGAAGTGCGCGAATTCTACCAGCTGGAAAAGATGTGGCTGCCTGCGGGCGGCAGCGCCTCGGCGAACTGAGGCGCCATCCCGGCCCGTATTAAGGGGCCGGAGGCGAGAGAGATATGCGTATCAGCATAGTTGCGGTCGGGCGATTGCGCGCCGGGCCCGAGAAGTCCCTGCTTGACGATTACCTGACCCGATTTGACCGGACCGGCCGTAGTCTGGGCCTTGGTCCTGCGCGGGTGATCGAGGTTGAAGACAAGAAAAACGCAGGCATGGGGGCCGAGGCCGCGCTGCTGCGCAAGGCCCTGCCCAAAGGCGCGGTGATCTGCACGCTGGATGAGCGGGGGCGGGTGATGACTTCGCCTGATTTTTCCAAGAAACTGGGCGGCTGGCGGGATGCCGGACGGCAGGATCTGGCGCTGATCATCGGCGGGGCGGATGGGATCGACCCCAGCCTGCGGGCTGAGGCGGATTTTTCCATCTCATTCGGGTCGATGGTCTGGCCCCATATGCTGGTCCGTGTGATGCTGGCCGAGCAACTGTATCGGGCTGCAACCATCCTGTCGGGCGGCCCTTATCACCGGGTCTGACATGGCGCAGCTTCTGATCGTTTACCATTCGCGCACCGGCGGAGCCCGGCAGATGGCCGAAGCGGCGGCTGCGGCGGGGCGTGACGAGGCCGAGGTTGTTCTGAAGTTCGCCGATCAGGCCGGGCCGGAGGATTTGCTGGCCGCCGATGGCTATATCTTCTGCGCGCCCGAGAATCTGGCGGCGATTTCGGGTCTGATGAAGGAATTTTTTGACCGCAGCTACTACCACGTGCTGGGCCGGATCGAGGGTCGACCCTATGCTCAGATGATCTGCGCCGGGTCGGACGGAGAGAATGCCGCCCGTCAAACTGCCCGCATCGCCACCGGCTGGCGGTTGAAAGAGGTTCAGCCGCCGCTGATCATCTGCACCCATGCGCAGACGCCCGAGGCAATTCTGGCCGAAAAGACAATCCCTGACGAACAGCTTGAGCACTGTCGTGAGATCGGTGCTGGGATGGCCGCAGGGCTAAGCCTCGGGGTGTTCTGAGCGTCAATTCAGATCGACGACCGTAGTGTCTTCAGCCCAGCCGCCAACATTGTCGCGGGCCTGAATCTGCACCTGCGCGGTGCCTTCGGGAATGGCGACGCCACCAAGTGATCGGGTAAAGGGTTGCTCATCCACATGCGGATGATGCAGCACGCGCATCCCCAGCTCATTCCCGTCCATGTCCAGCACACGCCAGCCATCTGCGTAATCGTCCCAGCCGGTGTCAGGATGCCGGATGGTGACGTCAAACCGCCATGTATCGCCGCTTTGGCGGGCCGAGACCTCCTCGATTGTCGGCGGATCGGCCAGGACGGGCGTGGCAAACAGGGCGGTAAGAATCAGATAACGCATGGGTAGACCATAATTTGTTAAGCGCAGTATTGCGATCACGTCTTGGTGTCAGGCGGCAAGGTCAAAAGAACTGAGCGAGAGTGCGAGGCGAACTCACGCCGGTAGAGAACGCCAACCGTGATGGCTGTTCCAAGGATCAGCGTGATGGGCCCCAGGAACCAGGCCAAAGAGGCAAGAGCGAAATAGGTGGCCCGCAGCGCGCGGTTGAAGCTGCGGGCGGCGGTCACGCAAATCTCGGCCGACTGGGCCGCGCGAGGGTAGGCCTGTGCGTCCTCCGGGTCGTTCGGAACAGCAGCCATCAGCACGGCGCAATAGCCAAACAGACGGTGCGCCCAAACATATTTCAGAAAGGCATTGGCCAGAAACAGGATCACGACCAGTATCTTGATCTCCCACACCAGCGCAGGCGCGCTGCCGATGGCCAGATCGCTGGCGACACCGGACAGTTGTTCGGTATTGCCCAGCAGGGCCAGCCCGCCGCCAATGGCGATCATCGTGGTCGAGGCGAAGAACGTACTGCCCTGCCGCATCGCCGCCACGACCTGCGCGTCGAACATGCGCGGTTGCCGGGTGACCATCTCGCGCATCCAGTCCCGGCGGAAGTCGTCCATCATCATGGAAACGGATCGCCTGTTGGGTAAGGGATGCTCGATCTTCCAGCCGATCCCCTGCCAGGCCCCGATCAGCAACAGGATGGCGACATAGTCCAGTGTCGAAAACAGAAGCGCGCGATCAATCCAGGTCATGGGCGCGACAGTAGGCACAGATCATTGAACTTGCCAGATCGATAAATTGGTAATATTATTTTACCAAATTGGAGGATCAGCAATGGACATGCCCCAGCCAAATCCCGATGTGCTTGCACGCAAGCAAAGCGTTCTGGCGCGTTTGCTGCAGGTTTTGCCCGGGGATGCGGTGATTCACGACCCGGCGGAAACGCGCGCTTATGAATGTGATGCGCTGACCGCCTATCGCTGTCCGCCGATGCTGGCGGTGTTGCCATCAACCACGCAAGAGGTCTCGGACGTTTTGCGCATCTGCCATGATGAGGGCGTGCCGGTGGTCCCGCGCGGGTCCGGCACATCGCTGGCGGGCGGAGCGCTGCCCACGGCGGATTGCGTGATTCTGGGTGTGGCGCGCATGAATGAGGTGCTGGAGACGGATTACGACAACCGCTTCATCCGCGTTCAGACCGGTCGCACCAATCTGAGTGTGACCGGCGCGGTCGAGGAGGAGGATTTCTTCTATGCGCCCGATCCGTCCTCGCAACTGGCTTGCGCGATTGCGGGGAACATCGCGATGAACTCGGGCGGGGCGCATTGTCTGAAATACGGTGTGACCACCAATAACCTGTTAGGCGTCAAGATGGTGATGATGGATGGCAGCGTTGTCGAGATCGGCGGCGCGCATCTGGATTCCGGTGGGCTGGACCTGTTGGGTGTGATCTGCGGCTCTGAAGGGCAGTTGGGCGTCGTGACCGAGGCAACGCTGCGCATTCTGCGCAAGCCCGAAGGCGCGCGGCCTGTGCTGATGGGGTTCGATGACAATGAGGTGGCCGGGCAATGCGTTTCGGACATTATCAAGTCGGGCATCCTGCCGGTGGCGATCGAGTTCATGGATACGCTGTGCATCAAGGCCTGCGAGAACTTCGCCCATGCGGGTTATCCCGATTGCACGGCTTTGCTGATAGTCGAAGTCGAGGGGTCCGAGGCCGAGATCGACTATCAGCTTTCGAAGATCATCGAGATTGCCAAGCGTCACAACCCGGTCGAATTGCGCGAGAGCCAGTCGGCGGAAGAAAGCGCCAAGATTTGGCTGGGGCGGAAGTCGGCCTTTGGGGCGATGGGGCAGATGAATGACTATATGTGCCTGGACGGGACGATCCCCGTGTCGTCCTTACCCGAGGTGTTGCGCCGGATCGGTGAGTTGAGCGAGGAATATGGCCTGCCCGTAGGCAATGTCTTCCATGCGGGCGATGGCAACATGCACCCCTTGATCCTGTTCGATGCCAACAAGCCCGGTGATCTTGAGAAATGCGAGGCGTTTGGCGCGGATATCCTGAAGCTGTGCGTCGATGTCGGCGGGTGCCTGACCGGAGAGCATGGGGTGGGAATCGAAAAGCGGGATCTGATGTCGCATCAGTACACGCCCGCCGATCTTGAGGCACAGATGGCGGTAAAGGATGTGTTCGACCCACGGTGGCTGCTGAACCCGGCCAAGGTGTTTCCATTGGATGTGTCGAAAGGGCGGCGGATGGCGGCGGAATGAGGGGCCAGCCCCTCTTGGCCCTGCGGGCCAATTCACCCCGCCGTATTTTTGAACAAGAAGAAGTATCATGAGACCTGAGACAGAGATGGAACTGGCCGAGATCGTGGCCGGGCTGAACGGGCCGGTGCGTATTGAGGGCGGCGGCACGCGGGGCGTACAGGGACCCGAGCCGGTTTTGAGCACGGCCGCTCTGAGCGGAATAACGCTTTATGAGCCGGGTGCGCTGACTTTGGTGGCGCGGGCCGGAACTCCGTTGTCTGAGGTCGAGGCAGCGTTGGCAGCGGAAGGGCAGCAACTGGCGTTTGAGCCTGCGGATTATCGGGTACTGCTTGGACATTCAGGAGAGCCGACGATTGGCGGAATCGTAGCCGCCAATATCTCGGGCCCGCGCCGGGTGCAGGCCGGGGCGTGTCGGGATTTTCTGCTGGGGGTGCGCTTTGTTGATGGGCTGGGGCAAGTGGTCAAGAATGGCGGGCGGGTGATGAAGAATGTCACCGGCTATGATCTGGTCAAGCTGATGGCCGGATCCTGGGGCACTCTGGGTGTTTTGACTGAGGTATCGTTGAAGATGCTGCCCATGCCCAAGGCGACGGCGACTTTGGGCGTTTCGGCCCCCCATGTCGCGGGTGCGATTGAAGTTCTGTCTGCGGCGTTGAAATCCCCCTTCGAGGTCAGCGGCGCTGCTTATGATCCTGCGATGGGGCTGGCCCTGTTGCGGGTTGAGGGGTTTGAGGATTCGGTTGCCTATCGCGCTGGGCGGTTGCAGACGGTTTTATCCGGGTTTGGCGAGGTGTCGCGCATGGAAAACCCTGAAGATATTTGGTGCGCGATCCGGGATGCCCGGGCGTTTGCGGGCAAGGATGGCGATGTCTGGCGTATCTCGGTCAAGCCGAGCGACGCACCTGAGATTTCTGCGCGGCTTGAGGCCAGCGGGCTGTTGCTGGATTGGGGTGGCGGATTGATCTGGGCGCTGGTGGATGACGGGTCGGACGTTCGGGCGCGATTGGGGGATTTTTCAGGCCACGCAACGCTGGTGCGGGCGGCCCCGGAGACGGTGAATGCTCTGGGCCGGTTTCAGCCTGAACCGGCACCGGTTGCGGCTTTGACCCGTGGGTTGCGGCAGCGGTTCGACCCGCATGGCCGTTTCAATCCGGGCCTGATGGGGTAGGCAGATGCAGACGACATTTACCGAAAAGCAACTGCAGGACCCGGCGATTCGGCGCTCCAATGAAATCCTGCGCAGTTGTGTGCATTGCGGGTTCTGCACGGCCACGTGTCCGACCTATCAGGTGCTGGGCGATGAGCTCGACAGCCCCCGGGGTCGCATCTACCTGATCAAGGACATGCTTGAGAATGACCGTGTGCCGGATGAGAAAACGGTCAAGCATATCGATCGTTGTCTGTCTTGCCTCGCTTGTATGACCACCTGCCCATCCGGAGTGCACTATATGCACTTGGTCGATCACGCGCGGGAATATATCGAGAACAATTACAAGCGCCCTCTGTCGGATCGGGTGTTGCGCTGGGTGCTGGCGCAAATTCTGCCCTATCCGATACGGTTTCGCTGGGCCCTGATCGGGGCCAAGCTGGGCCGTCCGTTTCGGTTCCTGATGCCGGATGCGCGGTTGCGGGCGATGCTGGACATGGCACCGAAACACATCCCTCCGGTCAGTCGCAATGACGATCCGCAGAGCTTTGCGCCCATCGGCCCGCGCAGAAAACGCGTTGCGCTGATGACGGGCTGCGCACAGAAGGCTCTGAACACCGATATCAACGACGCCACGATCCGGTTGCTGACCCGTTTGGGCTGTGAGGTTGTGGTGGCCGAAGGGGCCGGGTGTTGCGGGGCGCTGACCCATCACATGGGCAAAAGTCGTGACAGTCACGTTGCGGCGGCGGCCAACATACGGGCCTGGGCCCGCGAAATGGATCGAGACGGGCTGGATGCCATCGTCATCAACACCTCGGGCTGCGGCACAACGGTCAAGGATTACGGGCATATGTTCCGCAATGATATCCTGGCCGATGATGCTGCGCGTGTCTCGGGTATTGCGATGGATATCAGCGAGGTACTGATGCAGTTGGACCTGCCTGAACAAAGGTATCAGGGCCTGACCGTTGCCTATCACGCGGCCTGTTCGCTTCAGCATGGGCAGAAGATCAAGACCTACCCGAAAGACCTGCTGAAGCGGGCCGGGTTCAAGGTGGTGGAACCCGCAGACAGCCATTTGTGCTGCGGCAGTGCCGGTACCTATAACCTGATGCAGCCCGAAATCTCGGGCCAGTTGAAGCAGCGCAAGGTCAAAACGCTTGAGGCGAAAAGACCCGATATTATCGCTGCGGGGAATATCGGCTGCATGATGCAGATCGGCTCGGCCACCGAGGTTCCGATTGTGCATACGGTCGAGCTGTTGGACTGGGCAACCGGCGGGCCGAAGCCCCGGGCACTGACCACCAGCCGGGCAAATCAAGACGTGCCAATCCTGCGCTGAAACCGCGTGATGCCCGGTGGCATCATATCGGTCACAAAACCCAATCCGCCCTATTTTCGCCGCACGCGCCCCATAAGACAGTGGGCCGGAGGAAACGGGCGGAGTACCGCGTGCGCAAATGGATCAAAGCGATGGCGCTGTGCGTGTTGCCTTTCACGGCAGCGGCACAGGACACCGGGCTAAAAAGCCTGGAAACCTCTGATTCCGGTCGGGATTGGATGGCTGTCGGTCGGTTGAACATCAAGGGCGTGGGGTTTTGCACAGGAACGCTGGTTGCGCCGAATCTGGTCCTGACCGCCGCGCATTGTCTTTTCAACAAAGGCACCGGCCAGATCATCGATCTGGCGGATATCGAGTTTCTAGCAGGCTGGCGTCTGGGGCGGGCCTTGGCCTATCGCGATGCACGGCAGGCGGTGATTCATCCGGGCTATAGCTTTGGTGCCGACGCGTCGCCTGACCGTGTCAGCACGGATATTGCCTTGATCGAGCTTTGGCAGCCAATTCGAAACACCTCCGTGACCCCGTTTGACACCGGCGCGCAGCCGAAACGCGGCGAAGAGGTCGGCGTGGTGTCCTACGCGGCGGATCGGGCCGAGGCCCCGTCACTGCAAGAGGTCTGTTCGGTCATGAATCGGCAGGCGGGCATTCTGGTCATGTCCTGCGATGTGGATTTCGGGGCTTCCGGCGCGCCAGTCTTTTCCTTCTCGGGGCCCGAGCCGCGCATCGTCTCGGTCGTGGCCGCCAAGGCCAGCATGGACGGGCAAAGCGTGGCCATTGGCACCGCAGTCGAACACGCGCTTGAGCTGTTGCAGGCCGAGCTTGCGGCAGGGCGCGGGTTCACATCCTCGGCGTCAGGAAACGGTGGGGGCAAAAACGTAGGGGCGAGGTTCGTCAAGCCATGATCAGGGTCATTCTTTGTTTTCTTCTCGGTCTTTCTGTCATTGCAACCACCGCGCAGGCCCAGACCAACAAGCGCAAACTGACAGATCGAGAGGATCTGTACGGGTGGGAAGCGATTGGCCGGCTGGACGTCGGCACGCGTTCCTTCTGTACCGGAACGCTGATTGCACAGGATCTGGTTTTGACCGCCGCACATTGCGCTTTGGACAAGCGGACGGGCAAACCTTATGTGCCGGGCGAGGTTACGTTTCGCGCGGGCCTCAGCAACGGCACCGCATTGGCTGAACGCAAGGTGGTGCAGATCGCCGCCCATCCCGGTTATGTGGCAAATTCGCCCCTGTCCGTTCAGAGCATTCAGGACGATGTCGCCCTGATGCGGCTGGAAGAACCGATACCCTATGACATTGCCGACCCGTTTGCCCTGCATAACGGGCGGGTGGCGAACGGCGAGATCAGCATCGCCTCATACGGACGCGGGCGGGCCGAGGCGATTACGCGCGAACGCTCGTGCCGTATTCTGCAACGGCGGCAGGGGCTGATCACCTTTGATTGTGACATCACCTTCGGCTCGTCCGGGTCAGCCATTCTGGCCAGGAACGGCTCGCGCTGGCAGATTTTGTCCGTGGTTTCCGCCGTCAGTGTGCAGGGTGGCCGAAAGACCGGATTTGGGATGGAGCTTGAGGGCGTGGTCTCGGACCTCAAAGCAATCATGCGCCGCGACGCGCCCCAGCCCAAAGCGTCGATCCGCCGGTTGCAGGTCGGAACGGACAAGTCCAGTTCCGGCGCGAAATTCATCAGCTCGGGCGGGGGTTGAACTTGGTCAAAATGCTACCCATGTGAACTGTACCGGGTCGCCACAAACGGGGCCTGGCAGTTGAAATCGCCCGTCCGTTCGGAGGGCATATATCGTAAATCGCTCAAGGATGAGGATACGACACATGCGTACTTTTGATTTTGCACCGCTGCACCGCGCCACCATTGGCTTTGACCAGATCGCCGACATGATGGACCGCGTTCTGACCAACGACGTGGCACAGCCCAGCTATCCCCCATACAACATCGAGAAAACCGATGCCGACACTTACCGGATTTCCGTGGCCGTCGCCGGTTTTTCCGAAGCAGACCTGTCCGTCGAAGTGAAGGAAAACTCGCTTGTCGTGGCCGGTAAGAAAGCCGCCGAGGATCAGGAGCGCAGCTATCTGCACCGTGGCATCGCCACCCGCGCATTCGAGCGTCGTTTCGCGCTGGCCGACCACGTCCGCGTCACCGGCGCGAGCCACGAAAACGGCATGCTGAACATCGACCTGAAGCGCGAAGTGCCCGAAGCCCTGAAACCGCGCCGGATCGAGATCACCTCGGCCAAAGCCATCGAGAAGGACGTGGTTGACGCGAAAGCGGTCAACTAACGCCTGAAAGTCCTGCGACAGTCGCCTCCTCCCAGACTGTCGCAACCCACGCCCCGCGTTCCTCCAGACGCGGGGCGTTGTTAGTTTTGACTACCCTAGTATTGAGATCGCCTCTAAGGTGTGTGTCGTAGCTTAATAACTTTGGAAAAAACGTGTATTTTCGGTATCTGAGTTTTTTGCTTCTATGGCCATCCGCCCTTATTGCGGGACCGCACCTGTGTGAGGCCGTCAATCCTAACAACAATCCTGTTGGGAGCGTTGAGGCGTGTTCAGAACTACTGGAAGATAATGACCTATCAATAGAAGTGCGTGCAGCGGCTCTCAGTGATCGAGGTATTGCCTATCGCGAGCTCAGACGATTTGAGCAAAGCGCACAGGACCTCACGGATAGCCTGGCTTTGGTTCGAGATACGTCTACGATGCGAATGCTGGCTTGGACATACCGGGAAATGGGCCAACCCGTAGATGCCGAGGCCATGTATTCGGAGATTTTGACCACAGATACGCATTGGCAAGGCTGGTTATCCAGATGTGTTGTGCGACAGGATCTTGAGCGCTTTGAGGGTGCATTGGAAGATTGCCTGAAGGCACTTAGCCAAGTCGAAGACAACGAAGACGTGTTGTTCTTTACCGCCCGCGCTTACAATTTCCTTGGCCAGCCCGAGGATGCTCTTCTTCTGGCCGAAAAGGCAATTTCTGTAGAGCCCGACTCACCAAGGCATTTGGTAGAACAGGCATGGGCGCTGCATTTGATGGGACGAAGCGAGTTTGCCCGGGACTTGGCGCGGTTGGGCTTGCGCCGTTTCAATGGCGACTCCGGCTTGTTGTCCTTTTTGGAAGATACAAAATAACAAGGTCCCGCGAACAGCCTTCGTGGGACCTTTTTTGAAGTTCAATTCCCAGCCGTTACCGACCCGATCGACCAGAACTTCGTCTCGCCCGAGGCATCGTCGACGCCGTCATTGTCGGTCATAACAAATGCCTCGCCCGAGGGCAGGATGGCCAGGCCTTCGATCTTGTCCAGAACGTAACCGCCGGTCGAGGTCAGGTCGGGCAGCAGGTCGCGGACCTCTTCCTTGCTGACCACCGGCAGGTCGCCGCCCAGCGGGGCCGGGGTCATTTCTGACAGCGGGATGCGGTAGATCTTTTTGGTCACGGCGCGGTGGTCGTGCTGGTTGTCGCGTTCGATGACATAGACATGGTCACCGAAGGCCACGATTTCCGACAGGCCAACCCAGCCTGTTTCCGGGTCTGCCTTGGGATAATGCACCGCGCCCCATTCCTGGGTCTCCAGATTGTAGGCGACCAGTTTCACGTGGTTTTCCGGGTCGTCTTTCCATTCGCGCTGAACGGCCATCCACAGGGTGTCGCCGACCTTGGTGATGCCCTCAAAACCGAAACGCTTTTCGACGGCCATCAATTCCGGCGGCAGGCCAATCTCGCCCTTGCGGTCTTTGATCAGACCGTCGGCCGAGACATGGTAGATCGCGTGCGGGATCACCCGGTCAGTGCGACCTTCCGAGGCGACGTAGAAGCCGCCGTTGCCGTCCAGCGTGATGCCTTCCAGGTCCAGCTTCTGCGCCGGGTTGCCGTCCTGACGATGAATGCGGATCACATCCACGATACGGGCAGGTTGCTGGCTGGGGTCGATCTTGAAGATCGACGGCTGGAAACCGTAAAAGCTGTCATTGACCGCATAGATCATGCCGTCCTCATCCGCGACCAGACCGGAGAGTGCGCCCCATCCGATCAGTTCATCCGCGCCTTCCGAGGTCAAATGCGGATAGTTGGCCGGGGCGTCCTGATACTCGAAAATCGAGACATGCGCGCGCGGGCCGCCATCTTCGATCAAGTCCTTTTCGTTGGCCGAGATCAGCAGGTTGCGCTCGGGGATCGCCACATAGCCTTCCGGTCCAACGCCCGAAGGCAGCAGTTGTTTCAACACCGGATTAGCCGGGTCGGTGGCGTCATAGACACCAACGACCGAGGCACGCTCGGCCCCGACAAAGATCATCGGCGTGCCGTCGAAGGTGGCTGCGGTTACGCTTTCAGGCTCGACGCCCTTGGCGTCTGAACGCTTATCCGGGTAGTGGCCAATCTGAATGATCGCCTTCTCGAACTCGGTGCCATTCTCGTAAACAACGGTGCCGTCCTTTTGGAAGATCGTCCAGCCGCGCGAACCGCCCTGATAGTCGCCTTCGTTGGCCGTGGCGAAGTGGCTGTCGTCGATCCATTTCACTGCATCGGGTTCACGCAGGCGACCCGGCTGGCTTTCGGTGAAAATCAGCGCGCCGCGTTCGTCGGTGGCGTCGATGCCTTCCAGATCCACGCTGCCGGCCGAGAAATGGCTGACCACGTTGCCGTCTTTGTCGACAACCGCGATGTGGTTGTTTTCCTGCAAGGTAACGACGGTTTCGCCGAGGGCGTTGATGTCAACAAACTCCGGTTCGGGGTCGGTGGGCGCAACTTCGGCCAAACCGGTCAGCGAGGCCATTTTCATGCCCGCGCAATCCAGCGCGCCATCCTTCAAAGGCACCAGTGCCAGCGATCCGGCGGGCAATTGCGGGATGATGCCGTCGTTCAGGTCTTCGTCCCGCTCATTCTCGATCGCTACGGCAACAAAGCTGCCATCGGGCGCAATCGCGACGCTGTCGGGCTGACCGCCCAGATCACAAGCACCGGATTCGGCCTTACCCGCGATATCGACCGAGATCAGCTTGCCCGAAGGCGCAGTGTAGCTTTCCGACGTGTTCACGCCAACAAAAGCCGTGTCGCCAACGATCCCAACCGAGGTCGGTTCACCCCCCACTTCCATCGCACCCAATGGCGCAGGGTTCGCGGGGTCGCTGATGTCGATCATGCCGATCACACCCAACGGGCTGTCGGTATAGACCAGCGTCATGCCATCCGCAGTGGCCGCGATGATCTCGGGCGAGGTTTCGCGAGTGGTATCGGCCCCTTCGGCCATGTTCTTGACGACGGGGAAAGACGCAATTCGGTTGAAATTCATCTCTGCCATGGCCTGACCGGCAGTCAGGGCAAGGGCAGATGTCAGGCAGACATAGCGCAATGACATCGGTTGGGATCCTCTCTGGGTTGGTCGCCAGAGGGATGACCCCGGTTCATTGCGGTATTGTGACGATTTCGATTCAGTTTGATGACAAGCGCATCAGGGTCGGCCACCGCCCGAAGGCGATGGCCGGATCGCATCAGACCGACAGGCAGACGTATTTCATTTCCAGATAGTCTTCCATGCCGTGATGGCTGCCTTCGCGGCCCAGACCAGATTGTTTGACGCCGCCGAACGGGCCAAGCTCGGTCGAGATGATGCCGGTGTTCACGCCGACGATGCCGTATTCCAGCGCCTCGGCTACTTTGTAGACGCGGCTCAGGTCCTTGGCGTAGAAATACGAGGCCAGACCAAAAATCGTATCATTGGCCATTGCGATCACGTCGTCCTCGTCTTCGAACTTGAACAATGGGGCCAGCGGGCCAAAGGTTTCGTCCTGCGCCACCATCATGTCCTGCGTCACGCCGGTCACGATGGTCGGCTGGAAGAAGGTGCCGCCCAGATCATGGGGCAGACCGCCGGTCAGCACCGCACCGCCTTTGGATGTGACGTCCTCGATATGCTCTTTGACCTTCTCGACGGCTTCGGCGTTGATCAGCGGGCCGGTTGTGGTGCCCTCGGTCAGGCCATCGCCAATCTTCAGCGCTTCGACTGCGGCCTTCAGTTTTGCTGCGAACTCATCGTAAACACCGGCCTGAACGTAGATACGGTTGGCACAAACGCAGGTCTGACCGTTGTTGCGGAACTTGCACAGCATCGCGCCTTCGACAGCCGCATCCAGATCCGCGTCGTCGAACACGATGAACGGCGCGTTGCCGCCCAGCTCCATCGAGCATTTCATGACCTGATCGGCGGCCTGTTTCAGCAGGATGCGCCCCACCTCGGTCGAACCGGTAAAGGTCAGCTTGCGCACACCGGGGTTTTCGCAGAACTCCTTGCCAATCTCACTGGCGCGCGACGATGGCACCACGTTGAACACGCCCGCCGGGATGCCCGCCTGTTCCGCCAGAACCGCCAGAACGATCGCGGACAGAGGCGTTTCTTTGGCTGGGCGCGCAACAAAGGCACAGCCCGCAGCCAGCGCAGGCCCGGCCTTGCGGGTGATCATCGCGTTGGGGAAGTTCCACGGGGTGATCGAGGCCGCCACGCCAATGGGCTGCTTCATCACCATGATCCGCTTGTCGCGCTGGTGGCCCGGGATCGTCTCGCCATAGATGCGCTTGGCTTCTTCCCCGAAGAACTCGATGAAAGACGCGCCATAGGCGATCTCGCCCACCGCTTCGGCCAGCGGTTTGCCCTGTTCGGCGGTCAGGATCTTGCCCAGATCCTCGGCGTTTTCCATCATCAGATCGTACCAGCGCCGCAGGATTGCCGCGCGTTCTTTGCCGGTCAGCTTGGCCCATTCCTTTTGTGCCGCCTCGGCCTGCGCAATTGCACCCGCCACCTGCGCGCGGCTGACATCGGCCACCTCGGCGACCACATCGCCCCGCGCAGGGTTGGTCACGGTGAAGGTGCCATTGTCGCCATCCACCCACTGACCGCCGATATAGGCCTTGGTCGCCAGAAGATCGGGGTTCTTGAGCAGGGATTTCAGATCGGTTGTTGCGTCCAGCATAGGTTAGCCTCCGGCAGATATGGTTTGCGCGCACCCAAACAGGTGTTGCGGGCTTTGTCTATGGCCACTGTGGCGGGCGGATCATCCCAGTTGGCGTTCCTTTCGGTCGGGCATAGCGTTGCAGCTGCGCCGCAGTGCCGTGTTCACCGTCTGGTTGCGCCTGCTTGCCTTTCAATTCGGGTGCGAGTTTGCCAAAGTTTCCGGGATTTTGGACGTTAAGGGGATGTAAATGACCGTAACATTCCCTATCTTATTGGGTATATAAGGAAAAAGGGATAGCAAGATGTCGAACCAGCAGTTTGAGGCGTTGATTCAGGAAACTCAGACCAAGGTGCGCGAGTCGCAATCGCAGATCGAAGGCCTGACCTCGCGCATTGAAGCCGCCCGTGCCAAGATTGGCACCGCCGAGGCGGATATCGACATCGAAAACGCCACGCTTGAAGATGTGCACGCTCATACAGAAGTGATGAACGCCAATATCGCCGAGCTGATCATGGGTCTGGACGACGTGACCAGTGCGTTTTCCAAGGATTTCGACGAGATGCGCTCGAAAACCGGGTGGGAGAGCTTTGTGGGCGTGTTCTCGAAAGGCAAATCCGAGTCGATGCGGCAGGAGCGGATGCGCACCGCCAATATCGACGACAAGCTGCAGGATCTGATCGCCAAATCGGACGTGATCGTGAAGCTGCTGGAAGGGCAACTGGCCGTGCTGGAAGAACAGCGTGTGAAGGTCGAGGAGAACCTGACCGTCACGCTGGATGATCGCGAAGCGACCGTGGCCGAGTTGGAGGCTCTGCGCGCCGAGATTCAGGGCATGGACCCCACGATTATCACTTTGGAAAACAAGATCAGCGTCGAACAGGACGCCGCCGCGCGGACCCAGTTGGAAACCGAACTGGCCGAGTTGAACAAGCAATACAACGCAAAGGTTCAGGAGGAACAGGTCAAGCTGGCCAAGTCGCAGACGCTTGAGCGCTACATCGAAAAGGGCAAAACCTGGGTCGATTCACTGCAGAACCAGGCGGCGACGCAGATGGTGCTGATCAACAAGCTGCAGACGGACACGCAACAGCGCGTGGTGCTGTATGACGCTCTGACCAAATCACTTAAAACCGCGCAGCAGCAGGACGTGGCCCACCGTATCAACGAGATCGGCGTGCAGACCGACCAAGAGGCACAGACGGCGATGGCCGCCATCGGCACCGCGACCAACCAGAAAATGGCCGACATGCTTGAGGCGCATGAGGACCACATGGTCTTTGCCCGCGATGTGCTGGAGAAAAAGGCCAAGGCCGACGAACGCTTTGCCCGTCGGTTTGCTTCGATTGTCGAGAAGCATGATAAGAATTTGTATGGGGGTTAGGCCCTTATGTGGAGTTGGAGAGTTTTTCGCAGATTTGGTTTCTTGGGCATCTTGATCGCGGTTGCAGGAAGACTGGTCTCGTTTTTCTCTGGACGAAGTGTTTCGTTGGCGGACATTGGTACAGACGCGCCATTTCGCTTCACGCTTCAAGATGACATGAACGGGATTATGTTCGCGGCACTCTTTCTTGTTTTTCTGTTTGTTTTGGTCGGTTGTTTCGGGATTCTTGCCCGCGCGCTTTTCTCCATGGCTGCTCACACTATTCGGAGCCGCGATCCACAATTCTTCAATGTGCGCCAATCGGAGGCCAATATGCTCTTTAGCTTCTTTGAACTTGATGCATTCGGAAGAGTGCGTTCCGCCAAGGGTAAAGGGCAGTGATTTCAGAATTTGAGATCCTGCTAAGAGACGCAAATGACTAACCCCACCCAAGACCATGTCGGCCTGACCGACACCTTCGCCTCGCGCCGCTATTTCCGCAAATTCGAGGTGATCACCGTCCACCTCTTGCGCGTGGCCGCAACGATGGAGGCCGAAGGTGCGATCAGTAAGCAAGAGGTGCGGATCGTGTCGCGTTACCTCTCGGGGCTGCTCTACACCTTCCGGGCGCTCAGCATGAAATACCTGCTGGTCGGGCGCGATACGGGGCGGTTCTTTGGCAGCCTCGCCATGGACAAGCGCGACAGCGGGTTTCCGGTGGCGGCCGAGTTGCTGACCATGGCCAATGATGTGCAACAGGCGCAGGTGCATCTGGCGAATATGCCGTCCGAGGACGACCTGAAAACCGACATGGTGCGCACCATCATTGGCGACCGGGCAATCCCCACCAAGCTGCAATTCGCGCTGTCGCAAAGGCTCTATTACGAGGAATTGCTGAAAGGTCAGCTTTTCTGGGCCCGCAATGATCCCGAATGCCACTGGATCGGAAACGAAGGCGAGCGACGCAAGTTCCTGATCCACTGGGCGGTCTATGACAGCCAGATCAACCTGCCGGTCATTTACCTGATGCAGTTGGAGGACAGCGGCAAGACGGCCCTGCCCAAGGACCAGCGCCGCTGGCCCGAGGTGCAGGCCCATCTGATGGCGCAATCTCTGGGCGGGTTGAAACTGGTGACGATTGCCAAAGGCTTCGATCAGGATTTCGACGACCTGCACCCCAAACACATGCGCCGCATCCATGTGGGGCCGATGTATTCCTCGGCCTATACCGAGCAATCCGGCCCGCTGCGGCAGGTGCTGGAGGACGCGCAATCTCCGCAAGGGCAGGACTGGGCGCTGGCCTGGACCATGGAAGAGTTGGAGAGCGAGGACGTTGTCGAAGAACGCGCCGGGTGGTTTTCCACCGTCGAGCGCGAGGTCTTTGCGCTGGATCCGTTTGGCGGGCAGGGGGCCGAGACCGGGGCGACGCGCACGCAGCGCTCGATTATCCTGCCCCAGCGCCCGTTTCAGGTACTGGCCGAGCGAAATCCGCCGGGCTTTGCGGATGTGCGCAAGTTCGTGGTCAGTAAGTCGGGGCAGGTGTTGCGGTATTAGAATTTTTGCCTCCGGCGGGAGTATTTTTGAAAAGATGAAGCAAGGGCTGTTTTGAAATGAGTTTGACGTCAGATCAGATGGAATTGCGCGAAGCAGATATTCGCAAGCATTATCCGGCGGCGACCGCCCTGCTGAACGGGTTTGAACACGCCCCGCGGATTGCCAAGGCGGTTGAGGCCGCCGTTGAGCGGTCTCCGGGTGTGTCAACGGGGCGGCGGTTTCGATCGACCACGCCGGGACTGGTGACGCGGCGCACCGTGCGGGCAGATGGGGTGCATCTGGTCGAACGGATCGAGTCCTCGGATGATGGCGATACGCTGGTCTCTCCGCCGCAGGCAACCACGCAGCAGGCGATCCGACGCGCCATTGCCATCGCTCTGGCCGTGGCCGAGGCCTATGCGGACCAGACCCCGCTGGCCGACCTGAAACGCGCGAACTTCGCCGGGGACTTGCCCGCCGCCCGCAAGACGGAATTCTCGGAATTGCTGACGGCCGAGGCTCTGATTACGTCGCACGTGTTCGGCAATGCGCTGGCTTATCTGATGTCCTCGCATCTGGGCGAAACCACCGTCGATATTGGTGAGGTCGAAGAGGTTCTGACCGACAATGGCCAGCTCGCCCTGCATGGCGCTTTGTGGGAGCTGGACCAGACCCTTGCCAAACACGCCCCCGACGATACCCACCTGATCGCCGCAACCAGTGCCTATGCCGAGCAATTGATGGATAAGGCCGCCCTGCGTGCCCAGACCGCAGGTCATCTGGCCCCGTTCCAGAACGCCGCCTGGCATATTGAGGCTGATGATCTGACGATCCGGGGCTTTGAACCCGCCTCAAAGGCCAAATCCACCACCCTGACCATGACGTTCAAGAAACCGAACGAGGTGGTCGGCAACCATATCGCCAAGTATCAGGCGATGAAGCTGGCCAAAATGCTGATGGCCTATGATTTCGACCGTCGCCTGAACCCGTTCGCGGAACTCGGCGGGTTCATCTTTACCTTCATGGGCGACGGCAAACCGGGCACCGGCAAGACCACCCTGATCCAGATGATGGCCGGGCTGATCAACGACTATTGCCAGAACGCAGGCTATCCGTTCCGCTACCAGAACCTGAGCACCGACAATATTGACAGCTATCAGGGCAAGTCCGGCCAGAACGCCAAGGCCTTTATCAACACGGTTCAAGACCCCTCGGTCATCGGTTTCGGCACCATCGACGATATCGACCAGTTAGCGGGCAAACGCGGCGACCGGCAGTCCTCAGCCGGGCAACTGGAAATCACCGCCGTTCTGATGGAGAGCTTTGCGGGCGCCAACACTGTCGTGCGCGGCAATTGCACCTTTGGCATGTTCTCGAACTACCCCGAGAATGTGGACGACGCCCTGCGCCAGCGGGCAGGCGCGCGGTTTCTGGTGGACGGGCCGCAAACGCGCGAGGATTACATCGACATTCTGCACCTGCTGATGGGCCGCAACCACGACATCCCGCTGGGCGAACACGACGCCTATGCCGCGCAGGAGATCAAAAAGGCCGTCGCCGCCAGTTTCGAAAGCCACTCCCGCCCGCACGAAGACGCCTTGTTGCAAGTCTATGACCGGGTCTCTGGCGAGATCGGCCAGATGGACACGATCGCCAAGCTGGGCACCTACCTCAAGGCGATCCAACAGGCGGATGAGCGGTTCACCGGTCGCGCAATCAAGAACATCACCGATGCGGTCAAGGTCCGCGCGATGGATTTCGAACTGCCCGACGAGTGGATGGAAAACCCCGACCTGTTCCTGTTCCGGGACTACGACACCAAGAAGGCCATGATCGAGGACCTGCGCCAGCCGATCACGGTCGAGATGGTGATGCAAGAGATCAACCGCTACGCTGACAGCGAGTTCCGCTATGCCGACAAGAGCGACGAGGTCGCCATCGAAAACGCGGTGCGAGAGATGAGCCGGATGGAAGAGGCCAAGCGGCGGTATCTGGAGGGGAAGGGGTGATAGCGCTAGTTGTAGTTCTTGCCGTTTTAACTTTTTTGGCAACTACCCCAGTCGTCCTTGCAGCCCTTTCAAAGTACCCGGGTGGATTGATTGATAAGATTGAGCTTTTTGTATCGGAATTCGATGGCATACTGATCTCAATAGGCACTCTCAGCTTGGTTTCTATGCTGGCTGTTTTGACGGCGAGGTTAACGAACCAGTCAGCTGAAAGAAGGGAAAAAGCCAACAGAAAAGTTCAATCTGAGTTGAAAATCGCGGAATTCAGAAGACAGTGGATCGACGAAATGCGTTCCGACTTAACCGAGTTTTCGCGTCTAGTTTTTCATCGTGACGGAATAGACGACATTAGCCAACTCTTTGCGATTAGAACGAAAATTTACATGCGTTTGAACTTGGAAGAGAAAAAAGCGCTAGCCGTCGTTCAAGCTATGGATGAAGCGTATACAGCGGACTTTAATGAAGCGGACACTGAGACGCTAATGAAAACGCAAATACGACTCTCTAGAGTTAGCAATGAATTTTTGAGAGGCGAGTGGCGAAGACTTAAACAGGATATACTAGACGCTCAAGTTCTTGCTGAGAATGAAACATGATCCGCCTCATCGAAAAAGGCCTGATGTTCGGCAACCTCGTCCACATCTCCAGCCCGGCTCTGGTCGAGCGGTATAACCGCGCGCTGCAGCATCTGGCGGGCAAGACCACGGCGCTGACGGATTTTCATGTCGATATCTCGGGCTATTCGCCGGAGGTGGGGATTGAGTTGGAGGACGAACTCTACCTCAACCCCAACGGGGTCAACCGGCAGTTCATCCTGCTGACGACCGAGCAGAAACGCGCGCCTTTGCTGAACGTCAAATTCTCAACCTCGCGCGAAATCCTGCGCGAATTCATCGAGATGAACGAGGCGCAGTTGTTCGCCCTGACCGCCACCGATGCAGTGGCCGGAGAGCTGGTGAACTCGGTCATCAAACTCACCACGCCCCGCGATCTGCTGAACCTGCGCAAGATCGAGATTGAGGCTGACACCGCCGGCGGCACCTTGCGCAAGGCACAGCAACTGGCGGGGATGGTCGAACGGTTCAAGACCGAAGAGGATGCGTGGTTCGACGACGTATTGATCGCAAAAATGATCGAAACGGCCAAGGAAACCGGCGACGTCACTCGCAACCCGGTCCACCTGCGCCATACTGCGTTCGAGCAACGCAACTTCTGGACGGCGCATTTCGGTGGGCTCTATCTGTTCCCCGATCTGGACCACCCGGCGGCGATTTGCATGGGCAAAAAACCAGACGACCTGCCGATCAAATATGTCTTTGGCCCTTCGCAACGAAACCAGATTGCCAAGTTCCTGGACTATAACGATCTGGTTGAACCCATCGTCAAGGCGCGCAGTGTAGATGCCGCCGCGATCCTGCAACAGAAGATGGATTTCCTGACCATCGCCGCCGCCGCAGATGCCGATGTCGATCTGACCGGGCTGGATCGCAGCGACATGCGACGTCTGGCGCGCAATCATTCGGATCGCCTGCCCGAGGCGTATCACGGTCTGGCGCAACTGCTGCGCTGGGCGACCGATGGCGGGCCGTGGCCGCGCATCACCTCGGACCATCCGGCCTATTTCTACACACTGCGCGCCGCCGATACGCCAAACCGGGACCTTGTGAATATGCTGTTGTCGGAACTGGCCCCACTGGACCCGCGCCAGATGTTCATCTGCCATAAAGAGCTGTTCTACAGCACTTACAAAACCTGGCCCGAGGCCAAGAAAGCCTATGTTGCCGACTTCCTCGCGCGCGAGTATCAGGTGGACAAGGCCGGGGCCCGCGCGGCCCTGTTCGGGCATGAGCCGGATATGTCCGGCGAGGATCGGATCAGCAAGGCAGTGATCGCGCGGGTCGGGCCTTGGGGTTCGGTGAGGAAGGGCTGAGATGTTCGGAGCGATGCGCCTGTTTCTGATCCTGCTGGTGATCCAGACGGTTGCCTATGTTGCGCTGTCGCTCTATTCGCGCAACGCACGCCGCCGCAAGCTGGAAAGCTGGTGGGACGAAAAGGGCAAGCGCGGCAACAAACAGGCCTTTGTGGAACGCGGCCTGCACGTCTACGACAATTCGTTCCGGCGCAAACTGATCCTGGGCGTTTATGTCGTGCCTTGGGTGGCAATCGGCGTGCTGATCTATATTGTGAATTATATGTGAGGGTTAGGGCATGGCCTATTTGAAATGGGCATTGATCATCATCTTCTGGGGCACGATTGCGGTGGTCCTGCAATACTCTCTGCCGCAGCGCGATATCGTGCGGATCGTAAACACATACGAAGAGCGGCAGGACCTGAACGACTGGACCCGTATCTTCTGGTCCGAGCCAGATGATCAATCCACCAGCCTGTCGAACCGCGATGTGCAGTTCATTCAGGCCGTGCGCGCCAATGGCAAGCCGATTGTCTACCGGAACGAGGATACCAGCTGGGGCTGGCCGCCCTATTTCAAGTTCGACACGGCAAACCTGTATACCGAAGCGAATGACGCGATATCTGATAAAGCGGACCCGGATTGGGTGGCGGTCACGCATTACGGCTGGCGGAACGAGTTCATGTCGATCTTTCCCAATGCGGTCTCCATCAAGCATGTGGACGGGCCGGATGTGCGCCTGATCCCGTGGTTCAACATCATTTTCCTGACCGTCTTCTTCGCCATGCTCTGGGCGATCTGGGTACGCTGGCGCAGGTTCCGCCAGCGTCGCATCGACCCGATGCTGGAAAATGTCGAAGACAGTCTCTATGCCGCTGGTGATGCGATCGAGGAAAGGCGCAACGGCTTCCGCCGCTGGCTGGACAGCTGGAAATCGAAATAGGCCACCTCAGCGTACTATGAATTCCGCATGAAGCGCCCCGGCGGCCTTGATCGTTTTCAGAATGTCGATCATGTCGCGGGGCGAGACGCCAAGGGCGTTCAGCCCGGCCACGACCTCGGACAATGTGGTGGCTTCGGGTATCTCGGCCAGACCGGTGCCCTCTTCTTCTTCGATGCCAGCAACGGTACGCGGGACCACGACAGTTTCACCTCGGGCGAAGGGGTTGGGTTGCACGGCAATCGGTGCCTCTTCGACCGTCAGGGTCAGGTTACCCTGCGACACCGCCACGCGCGAAATGCGAACCTCCTGCCCCATGACAATCGTGCCGGACCGTTGATCGACAACAACCCGCGCCTTGGTTTCCGGTTCGACAAGGATGTTTTCGATCCGACCAAGGGCATGCGCGGTTGAGACAGATTGCGTCGCCGCAATGTTCAACTCGACCGTCCCCGAGTCGCGCATGATTGCCACGGCGCGATTGAATTCCGTGTTGATGGCGGCCTCGATCCGTCCGGCGGTGGTGAAATCCGGCTCACGCAGGGCAAGGCGCATCTGGGTCAGGGTTGAAAGGTCGAAGTCAATCTCACGCTCGATCCGTGCGCCCGATGGGATCACGCCGGAGGTTGGAACCCCTTGCACGACAGATGCCGCATCGCCTTCCGCCACGGCGCCGCCTGCCAGAACCGTGCCCTGCGCTACGGCGTAAATCTGACCATCCGCCGCGTTCAGAGGGGTCATGATCAGGGTGCCGCCCAAAAGACTGTTGGAATCGCCAATCGCAGAAACGGTGACGTCAATCTGCCCCCCGACGCGGGCAAAGGGCGGTAGGCTGGCGGTCACCAGCACGGCGGCCACATTCTTGGGCCGAAAATCCTCACCCGTGACATTCACGCCCAGCCGTTCAAGGATGTTCGACATGATCTCTTCGGTGAAGGGCGAGTTGCGCAGACCGTCCCCGGTGCCATTCAGACCAACAACCAGACCGTAGCCAACCAGATCGTTGCCGCGCACACCGTCGAAATCCACCAGGTCCTTCAGGCGGATTGCCCCGGCAGAGGCGAAACCGGGCAGAAGCAGTATCAGAAGGAAAACAAGAACTCTCATCTCAGGAAGTTTACCAGCGACAGGTTGGCGTTGCGCACAGTGACCGAATAGAGGCTTTCCAGTTGGAACTGCACGGTTTGCAACTGCGCTGCCGTTTCATACGGGTCTGCCTCGATCAACGCGTTGCGGCTGTATTCCAGACTGACGCGCGCCGAGGCGTTGCGCGTGGCCGCCTGCTCCACCCGTGCCTCGGCCGCGCCCACTTCGGCCCGGAGTTTCACCGTTTCGTCCTTGGCGTTGGCCAGATCGACACCCAGCTGCGTGAACATGCTGGTGCGCAGGGTCGGCGACCAGGCCAGCGCATCCTCGGACGCCAGTGCGGCCAGGGCCGTATCCCGCAGCGCGGCCTTGAACGTTGGGTCGGTGGCGGTGATCGGGAGGGTGATCCGCTCATTCTCGGCAATCTGCATGGGGGCGAGGGGGGTGTCCGATCCTTGGTAGATCACGGCATCGAACCCTGCGGGGTCGTTGAACCAATCCTCGGCTGCGGTGCGGATATCGGTCATGGTGGTGAGGCCTGAAAGCTCGGTTTCCAGTGCGGCCAGCAAGGTTTCGGCGGATGCCAAAGGTGAGATGTCGGTTGCATTTCCGGCATACAGGCTGCGCCCGGCAACCCGTGTGTTCAAGGCCGACATCATCGTGTCCAGCTCATTCCGGGCCTGAACCGAGGCCTGTTCGTGCGTGACCGTCTGATTGGCCGTACCAAAGGCCAACAGCGTGGCGGATACCTCGGCCAAGGACGTATCAAACGTGTCCAGGCTTTGCTGCATCACATCGGTGAACAGCCCGGCCTCGGTCGTGGCGATCTTGAAGGCGTCCAGCCGGGCAAGGCTGCGGTCCAGATCCAGAAGATGGGAATAATCGCCCCCCAGATGCCCCGAGATATCCTGCACCTTGCCGGTCGACATCTTGTGGGACAGGGTTTCGATCTGGGTTTTGATCTCGGTGGCGCGGCTGCGCAGGGTCATGCCGCGCGCCAGATCGCCTATAGCGGTCAAGTTCATTGTCATAACCTCAGCAGTGTTTCCATAAGCTCATCAACGACGGTGATGACCCGGGCATTTGCGGAATAGATCTGTTCGATCTGCATCAGGCGTTGCAGTTCCTGATCGGTATCAACACCTTGTTCAGCCTCGATCTGCGCCATCTGTTGCTGCGCGCCATTGGCGAAAGCGCGGCGCTGATCGGCGCGATGGGCGTTTGCGCCAGCTTTGGACAGCAGTGCTTGGGTCACTTCGGCGGCGCGCATATTGCCGGTTCCGAACAACGCGCCGGGAACAGGCCGGGCGTCATTCAGCACGGTGCCAAAGGCCTGCAATTGCGATGAATCGCCCGGGCTTCCCGGTGTTGCCGCCCCCAGACCCGCGCGCAGCCTCCAACTGTCGCCGCCTGCATCCGGGTCCACGATTGCGTTCAATGATATGCGAGAGGCCAGCCCTGTCACCATTGTTGCATCGAACCGGTTTCCATCGTCAGTGAACAGGCCCGGATCGGTTGCGGCTACGGTTGGGTCCAGCCCCGGCGTTTCGTACCGTTCGATCAGGTCGCGCGCGACGGTGTCCAGCTGTAGCTGCGCCTCAACGGCCAGATCATCCCGAATGGTAAACTGTGCCGCCAGGGCCCCGCCCCGTATCTGCGCCGCGTCACCGCCGGTGCGCACCGGGTTGCCGTTCATTTCCAGCCCCGAGAGCAGCCCGTTTGCCGCTGTCATATGCGGTTTTGTCTCACCCGTGGTGGTAAAGGCGAACTCTGCCGCCTTGCCTTCCAGCAGGATCAGCCCGCCATCGGAATAGAGCGAGACCTGGTCATTGTCGCGCGGGATCACGTTCACAGGGATCAGATCGTTGACCTGATCAATCAGCACCTGTCGCTGGTCCAGCAACGCGCCAATGTCGCCACCCGAATAGCGAATGGCGGGGATCTTGGCGTTCAGCTCTTCGATGTCCTGCAGCGTCTGGTTCAGGCTGTCGATCTGAGCACCAATCCTGCGATCTGCATCCGATCGCGCCTGACGCACCCCTTCCGAGGCCCTATTGAGCTCGCGCGCCAGATCATCCCCGGCACGGGCGGCCTGATCCAGACGCTGCGCGGATTCCGGCAAGCTGGACGCCGTTATCAGGCTGCTGTCAAAGGCAGACAAACGGGCGGCCAGCGATGTTGCCTCATCCGGTGTTCCCACAAGGCGTTCGAACTGAGTATGGAACGCCGCAAGCGCCGTTTGCTGCCACAGATCGGCGTCCGTGGCGCGTCGGTTGGCGGTCAGAACGGGGTTCTCGTGACGGATCACACCGGCGGCGCGCACGCCATGGCCCGAGATCGGACTGGTGGTCAGTTCCAGAGACCGGCGTGCATAGCCGGGCGTCAGCGCGTTGGCGATATTGCCGGACACGACGGCAGCCCCTCGACTGGCTGCGGTCAGCCCGCCCAAGGCATTGTTCAAAGCTGTCGACATATTCATGAGGCCATACCTTTCTCGTGACCGATACCCGGATTACCGTTTGATATTCGTGGTTTCCTGCAGCATCTCATCCACCGTCTGGATCACGGTCGCGCCCGAGGAATAGGCGCGCTGTGTCTGGATCAGCGAGGTCAGCTCGGTTGCGACATCGGTGGTGGATTCCTCGCGCGCGAAGGAAATCAGGTTGCCGGTCGGGCCTTCACCCGCGTTCCAAAGGAAGAAGGTGCCGCTGTCGCGCGATGGGGCATAGGTCTGGCTGTCCAGCGCGGTCAGGCCGTTGGGATTTGGAACGTCCGCCAGCGGGATCTGGAACATCCGGCGGCTGACACCCGTATCGTAGAACGCAAAGACATAACCGTTCTCATCCACCTCGACACTGGTCATCGTGCCCACGGCCGAGCCATCGCGTGTGATCGAAACAGGCGCGAAGGTATCAGACAGCTGCGTAATTCCATCGGCGTCGCCGATCTGGCCGATATTCACCTCCATCGGGCCACCTGCGACATTGACCACGACGCTGCCCGTAGTCGGATCATAGGCCCCGCCCGAAACGGTCGTCACGCTGGCGAGGGTTCCCCCGGCGGTGCGGCTGTCGGTGAAGGTCAGCGTGTACTCTCCGATCACCGCGCCACCCGAGGCCGAATCGCGCAGGATCATCGTCCATTCATTGCTGGACCCGGTGGCCGGTACCGTCGGCACCAGCTCAATATCGACACTTTCGGATTTGCCCAGATTGTCGAAATATTCGACCGACAAGGGCTGCACGTCGCCGGGCGCGCCCGCATCGGTTGCCGTTGCCGGCAGGTTCATGCGCAGGTTCATCTGCGTTGTGGGTGCGCCGGACAGCTGATTGACGCTCAGCTGCACGGGCTCAAGCGCGGCGGGGGTGTCGCGCGGCACGGCTGGGATCGACCCATCGGGATTCGCGCGCCAGCCCAGCAGCACCAGGCCGCTTTCGGTCACAAGATATCCTTCGTCATTGGTGCGGAACGACCCGGTTGTGGTCAGCAGCATCTCGTTCGATCCGCCCGCGATCTGCGAACTTGGGCGCACAGGGATCATCCCCCGCCCCCGCACCGCCAGATCGGTCGAATTGTTGGTCGTCACCAGCGAGCCATGCTGATCGATCAGCCGTTGGCTGGTGGTCCTGACGCCGCCGGCGGAATAGCTGCCGCCCTGACCGGACGTAACCATCGAATGAAAATCCGTCTCGACCCGTTTGTAGCCGAAGGTCGAAGAGTTCGCGATATTGTCGGATATGGTGGCCAGCCTGTTGGCATTGGCCCTCAGCGCCGCCACACCGGCATTCAGCGAAGAGGAAATTGTCATCGGCACGCCCTTCTGTTGCGTCAATCGTTGATGCAACAGCTAACGCACTGCCCCTTAACAGCGCGCTAACAGGTAAAATGCGCCCTACCTTTAGGGGGCGCGCAGAAAGATCACCTCGATCCGGTTGTTGCGCGGGGCCATCGGGTTGTCACTGTGCAGCTTGCGATCGGCATGTCCCGTGACCCGATCAAGTCGCTGTGCCACAACGCCTTTGTCCTGCAGCATCTGACGCACCGCCTGCGCGCGCGAGGTCGACAGATCCCAGGCAGGATTACGCGCCAGCACGACGGGCGAAGCGCCGACATGCCCCTCCACGGCAATGGAATTCGTAACCAGATCCGAGGCGCGTGCGATCAGCAAACTCAAAGCCCGCAGGATCGGCGTCGGTGTATCCGAGCCCGATTCGAACAGCGGCTGATCCTCGGTATCGAACAGCTCGACAATCAGGCCTTCGTCGGTGACGCGGGTGACAATGTGCTTGAGCAGCTTGTCCGACACCGCGCTTTCACCGGTACGCCCCAGCAACTGCGCCTCAAGCGTCGAGAAATCCTGCTGCGCGCCTTTGCCGCCGCCATCCGCGTCCAGACCGGTTGTGCCGCGCGCCTTGCGCGCCTCGGTCGGAAAGCGGTTGGTTGCGCCCTTGCCGTCCGAGACCAGAGTGTTTTCTGAGAACATGCTGTCGCCGCCAAAGGCTCCGTCACCGCCGCCGGAATCGGGGCTGATCGGGATTGTTGGCGAGAAGTAATCCGCCAGCCCCTTGCGTTGCGTTTCGGTCGTTGCGTTCAACAGCCACATCAACATGAAGAAGGCCATCATGGCCGTGACAAAGTCCGCATACGCGACCTTCCACGCGCCACCGTGATGGCCATCGCCACCTGACACACGCTTCTTCTTGATGATGATTGGCGCCGCATTGGTCTGCGCACCCATCTCCACCACCTTTTTATCACCCAAGCTCAGAGGTAGCAGCGCAGGTCTTAAGGTGGGCTTAACACTTAAAACTGTTCAGAGTTCGCTTTACCTTGGCAGCCCAGCCGAGGCGCGGCGCAGGATCAGGGACAGGCGGTTGAAGCTGTTTTCAATCCCGTCCGGGTCGGTTTTGCCAAAGAAACCATCCAGATCGTCATGTACCCGGACCGCCTGATCCAGCAGGGGATCAGAGCCTTCTGTATAAAGCCCGGCTTTGATCATCACCTCGGACTGCTCATAGCTGCCGACCAGTTTCCGGGCCTCGGCGATCATCTGATTCTCGGCCTCGGTCGCCGCCCCCGGCAGACTGCGCGAAACCGACCGGCTGAGGTCAATCGCCGGAAAGCGGCCGCGTTCGGCGATCTCGCGGCTCAGCACGATATGGCCGTCCAGCACGCCGCGCAGGATGTCGGCGATGGGTTCGTCCATATCCGATCCGGCGACCAGAACGCTGAACACCGCAGTAATGTCGCCCTGTTCATGCGTGCCCGGCCCGGCGCGTTCGCACAGCTTTGAAATCAGCGGCGTGACCGATGGTGGGAAGCCGCGCAGCGAGGGGGCCTCACCCATCGCAACGGCAATTTCCCGATGCGCCTCGGCAAAGCGGGTGACGGAATCGGCCAGAAACAGGACGTTCAGACCCTGATCGCGCATGTATTCGGCCACGGACATGGCCGACCACGCGCAACGCCGTCGCGCCAATGCGGATTGGTCCGAAGTGGCCGCCACAACGACTGCACGTTTCATGGCCTCGGGCCCTAGGGCATGGGTGACAAACTCATTCACTTCGCGCCCGCGCTCGCCCACCAGTGCCACGACGACCACGTCAGCCTGCATCGACCGCGCCATCGTTGCCAACAGGGTGGATTTCCCGACACCCGAACCCGCAAACAATCCGACCCGCTGCCCACGCACAATCGGCAGCATGGTATTGAGCGCCGCCAGACCGGTCGCCATCCGTGCGCCAAGTGGCTTGCGATTTACGGCCGGGGGCGGGGCTTGCACGATGTCCCTCTCCTGCGGTCCGCCCAGCAGCGGTTTGCCATCAAGCGGGGCACCAAACGGATCGATCACCCGCCCCAGCCAATGCATCCCCGGCGCAAATCCGGGTGAGGGGTTCAGAATCACTCGGTCCCCAAGGCTGACCCCATCCGGTGCGCCGCCGGGCATCATGTGAATATGATCGGAGCCCACATGCAGCACCTCACCCGTCAGATCGGGGCCCGAGCGGCGTTTCAGCGTCAGCAGATCCCCGATTCGTGCCTGCCGGGTCAAACCGCTGATTTCTATGACGCCTTGCGCGACACTGGACACCAGCCCGACATGCCGCGCCATGGCCATCCGGTCGAATTCGCATTTCAGAAGCATCGGGTCGAGATCTGACATCGTGGGTTCTCCAACTGAGTTCTGAAAACTGTTTCTAAAGGAATCGGGGTTAAGCCTTGATTGAAATTGATCGAGGGAGAAGCCCCGATGTTCTATGACCTGAACGTCTTTAAGACAGCGTACGCAATGGCAACCCATGCCGGGCAACGGCAGGCCGTCATCGCGCGCAACATGGCCAACGCAGATACGCCGGGCTATCAGCCGCGCGATATCGAAGCCTTTCAAACAGCATTCGAAAACACCGGGTCCGGGGCCGAAATGACGGCCACCCGGCAGGGGCATCTGAACGGCGGCATGTCCGGGCAAAACTGGGCTGAATACACTGCCGAGCCGAAAGGGGATCCCAACGGCAACGGTGTGTCGTTGGAAGAGGAAATGCTGAAAGCGGTTGACGTCAAACGGCAGCATGATCGGGCGCTGACGATCTACAAGTCCTCGATGGGCATTCTGCGCACCAGTTTGGGTCGGGGTTAATCGGAGATGAGCGATTTTTCCCACTCTCTTACTGCGTCGGCCAGTGCCCTGCGGGCGCAGGCGGCCCGGCTGCGTCATGTGTCCGAGAATATCTCGAACGCGGATACGCCCGGCTACCGGCGCAAAACGGTCCCGTTCGAGACGGTGCAGAAGGACGGCAAGGAGATGGTGCAGGCCGGGCGCGTGCAACTGGATCGCCGCGATTTGCAGCGCGTTCACGACCCCAGCCATCCGATGGCGGATGAAAGCGGTCATTATCTGGGCTCGAATGTCGATCTGATGATCGAGATCGCCGACGCGCGCGAGGCGCAGCGCAGTTACGAGGCCAATCTCAAGATGTTCGACCAGACGCGCAAAATGTCGTCGTCGCTGATGGAATTACTCCGGAAATAAAGGAACGCCAGAATGGATATCCGATCACTTACCGCCGCACAGAACTATGCTGGCGCGCGCCCCGCAACGCAGGCCGACCCGGATCATGCCGGCATGGCGCAGGGAATGCGCGCGACGTTTCAGGACTTTGCGGCAACGCTGAAACACAGCGAGCAAATGTCTCAGGCCGCGATGACCGGACAGGCTGATCCGCATGCCTTGGTGCAGGCACTGGCGCAGACCGAACTGGCCGTCGAAACCGCCGTTATCGTGCGCAACAAGGTGGTCGAAGCCTATCAGGAAATCCTGCGGATGCCGGTCTGAACGATGCTGAGCGAAGGTCTGTTCTACGACACCGTGCGTCAGGCGCTGTGGGTCGCGGTGATCACCTCGGTCCCGATTCTGGCCGTGGCGCTGGTGTCCGGTCTGATCGTCGGCCTGTTCCAGGCACTGACCTCGGTGCAGGAGATGACGTTGACCTTCGTTCCCAAACTGATCGCCATTGTCGTCGTGTTCTGGATTTCGATGGGCTTCATGACCCAGACGCTTGTCACGTTTTTCACAGGCACTCTGGTGCCGCTGATCGCAGGAGGTCGCTGATGGATACCGCCTATGTCACCCTGTCCCGTCAATCCGGGCTGATGAACGAAATGCGGCTGGTAGCGAACAATATCGCCAATGCCAATACCACCGGCTACCGCGCACAAGGGTTGGTGTTCTCGGAATTCGTGCGCGACATGCCGGGCAATCCGTCCCTGTCGATGAGCCGGGCCGAGGCGCGCAATACGTCCCTGCAACAGGGCGTTCTGACCGAGACTGGCGGGCAGTTCGATTTTGCCATCGAAGGCGAGGGGTTCTTCATGGTTGAAACCCCCGAGGGCAATCGCCTGACGCGGGCGGGCAGTTTCACCCCAAACGCGCAGGGTGATCTGGTGGCGATGGATGGCGCGCGTGTTCTGGACAGCAACGGCTCGCCTGTTTTCATCCCGCCTGATGCGGCCTCGATCGACGTTGGTGCAGACGGCACGCTGAGTGTCGAGGGGCAGCTTCTGGGCCAGATCGGCGTCTATCGGGTGGAAGACCCCGAGACTCTGGTCCGCGAGGGCAATACGCGGTTCCGGGCTGATGGCGGGATCGACGCCGTTGATGAACCCGTTGTCGTGCATCGGTTCCTCGAGGGCTCGAACGTCAATGCAATCCAGCAGGTCACGCGTCTGGTCGAAATCCAGCGCGCCTATGAGTTGGGCCAAAGCTTTCTGGAAACCGAAGATGAGCGCGTGCGCGGGGCCCTCGACGCGCTGATGCGCTGATCTGAACAAGGAGATTTTGAAATGCGTGCTTTGAAAATCGCAGCCACAGGTATGACGGCGCAGCAGATGCGGGTTGAGACGATCTCGAACAACCTCGCGAACATGAACACCACCGGTTACAACGCCCGCCGTGCGGAGTTTGCCGATCTGCACTATCAGCAGATGGCCCGCGCGGGTGCGGTCAACGCATCGGACGGAACCGTGTTGCCGACCGGTATCCAACTGGGCCTTGGCGTCCGGCCCGCTGCCGTCACGGTGCAACTGGCACAGGGTGCGCTGTCGGCCACCGGCAGCGATCTGGACGTGGCCATCGAAGGCCGTGGTTATCTGGAGGTGGCGCTACCCAACGGTCAGTCCGCCTATACGCGCGATGGCAGCCTGAAACGCTCGGCTGAAGGTCTGATCGTGACCTCGGACGGCTTTGCCGTGGCCCCAGAGATCACAATCCCGGATGATGCCCGGTCAATCTCGATCAACGCCTCGGGCGAGGTTTATGCCTATTTTGACGACACGCCCGAAGGGCAATTGCTGGGTGAATTCTCGCTGGCCAGCTTCTCGAACGCCAAGGGCCTTGAGGCAATCGGCAGCAACCTGTTCCGCGAAACCGAAGCCTCGGGCGCGCCGATCCTGGGCCTGCCCGGCGAAGACGGGTTGGGCACGCTGCGACAAGGCTATCTGGAAGACAGCTCGGTCGATGCCGTGCGCGAAGTGACTGAGTTGATCGAGGCGCAACGTGGCTATGAGATGAATGCCAAGGTTATCACCGCCGTCGATCAGATGATGGGCGCGACAACGCAGGTGCGGTGATGCGGTTGGTGCTTCTGATATGCTTGATGGTCGCGCCCCTGGCTGCATTGGCGGATATCGTGGTCCCGACCCGCACGATCCGCGCGAAAGAGGTGATCTCGGCTGCGGACCTTGAACTGAAAGCGACGGATTTGCCCGGCGCCATCAGTGATCCGGGCGCGTTGATCGGGCTAGAGGCACGCGTCGCCCTTTATCCCGGTCGCCCCGTACGCGCGGTGGATGTCGGCCCGCCTGCCATCGTGGATCGCAATGATCTGGTTGTTCTGGTTTTCAACCGCCAACCCCTGTCGATCTCTACCGAAGGCCGGGCGCTGGGGCGTGGCGCGGTGGGTGAGCGTATCCGCGTCATGAACCTGTCCTCCCGCACAACGGTCACCGGCCTGATCCGGCCCGACGGACAAATCGAGGTGAAATAATGACTGGACTGTCAAAACCCCTTCTGCTGACGATCTTTGCGCTTTCCGCCTGCGGTCGATTGGATCATCTGGGCAAACCGCCAAGCTTCACCCCGAACGAGGAGTCACCGGAACAGGTGGCAATGCTTTGGCCGGGCCTGCCCCTTCACACACAGACGCAACGGGTGGTCGACAGATCCTCGCTATGGAGCGGCGGGCAGCAATCCCTGCTGGGCGATCAGCGGGCGATCAAGAAAGGCGATATTCTGACCGTTGTGATCGAACTGGACGAAGAGGCCGAGTTTTCCAACAACACCAGCCGGTCCCGCTCCGGTTCGGAAAGCCTTGAGATCCCTAACCTGTTCGGGCTGCCGCAACGGGCCGAAGAACATCTGCCCGAGGGGGCGACCCTGGACGATGCAGTCGGGATCGAGTCGGATTCCTCAAGCTCGGGCCGGGGGTCGGTGCGGCGCAACGAAAAGCTGACTTTGCGGGTCGCGGCCACGGTGCTGGACGTGTTGCCAAACGGGGTTCTTTCGATCTCGGGTTCACAAGAACTGCGCGTGAACTTCGAATTGCGAGAGCTTTTGGTTGCCGGCTACGTCCGCCCGCAGGATATCTCGCGCAAGAATGAGATTACGTATGACAAGATCGCCTCGGCGCGGGTGTCTTACGGTGGGCGCGGGCAAATCACCGATGTCCAGCAGCCGCGCCTTGGCCAGCAGATCCTCGACTCGATTCTACCGTATTGAGGTGCGCACATGATGAAGCTGTTGCTGCCAGTCGTTTTCCTGTTGGTTGGTCTGGGTGCCGGTATTGGTGCTGCGAAATTCCTGACCCCTGAAAAACCGCCTGAGGTTGCGTCTGATGCGAAGGACGAAAAGAAGACAGAGGCCAAAGAACAAAAGGCCGATAAGAAATCCGACAAAGGGGACAAGGCGGGTGGTTTTGAGTATCTGAAACTGACCAAGCAATTTGTCGTGCCGGTGGTGAAAGATGATCAGATCTCGGCCATGGTGACGATGTCGCTAAGCCTTGAGGCGAACCCTGCCATCACCGAAACCTTCTATGCCATCGAGCCGAAACTGAGGGACGGGTTTTTGCAGGTTCTGTTCGATCACGCCAATACTGGCGGCTTTGACGGTATCTTCACGGAATCGGACACCCTGACCGTCCTGCGCAAGGCGCTGCTGGAAGTGGCACAGAAGGACCTTGGTGCGGATGTATCTCAAGTTCTGATCATGAGCGTGAACCGGCAAGATACCTGAACCCAAGAACCTCCGGCCCGATCCGATTGGGCCCCGGGGGCTACTGTTGATTTGACTGTTTTCTGGCCTGAGCCAGCCGATGTTCTTGTCGAAGCTGGTCGGAGATTGAACGGATCGCCTGTTGCCGTCCGAACGCCGCCCGAAGTTGTTCGATCGCGGCTAGTTTCTGCGCCCGCAGACGGGCGAGGTCGGTGTTCAACTGGCGACGGGTTGCGGATTCCCACCCGTTCCACAGAATATCCGTCCCGGTGACCTGATACCCTTCGGCCGAGGCACTGTCGCGCCGCACCTCTGCAACCTGTGTGTTCAGCGATGCAAGCTGCTGCTGTACGCGGGCTTCGGCCTCGATCACCGGGCGCAGGGTCTGATAGTTTTTCTGATACACGGCATCAGTGGCGCGTTGCAGGTCGGACATTTTTTTTCGGTTCATCTGATCTGACCTATTGCACGTTTGCGCATCGCCTCGGCAAATCGAATTGCGGCGGCGACCGGGCGGTAGTGCTCTTCGGCGATTTCCTGACCGATCTCGACGGTCGCGTGCAGCGCGCGTGCAGTTGGCGGATCCGAGTGGATCGGGACCCCGCCCTCGCTGGCGGCGGATCGGATGGCCGCCGCCACCTCATCCACGCCCTTGGCAACGCAGACAGGGGCGGCACCTGCGGCGCGGGACCATTTAAGCGCGACCGCGAAATGGGTAGGGTTGACGATCACCACATCCGCCTTGGGCACATCGGACATCATCTGGTTGGTTGCAATGTCCTGCGCACGTTGGCGGCGCTGTTGTTTGACATGCGGATCGCCCTCGGCATCCTTGGTCTCATCCTGGATTTCCTTGCGCGACATGCGGTTCTTGCGCATGTGCTCGGCATATTGCCAAAGGTAATCGATCACACCGATGGCCAGCGCAATGACGATCACGATGAACAGAAAGCGAAACAGCAGGTTCATCATCAACAGAATCGACGATTTTGCAGGTGCTGCGCTGGCCGAAATGATCTCGGTCAGATTGGCCTTCAGGAACAAGGCCAGGCAAGTGCCATAGATCAGCAGCTTGGCAAAACTCTTGGCAAATTCGAACAGGCCGCCGCGTCCGAATTTGTTTTTTGCATTCGACACAAGCGAGATACGCGAGAGCTTGGGTTTCAGCTTGGTGGGTGCAAAGATCAGCGCGCGCTGGGCAATCAGACTGAGCAAAACCGCCGCGGCGGGCAGTGCAAAAAGCATCGAGACCGGCACTAGTGCGCCCCGAAGCAACCCGGCAACCGGCGCAGAAGCAGGCCCGGTCGCGACCAGTTGAGACAACGCATCCGACTGGTCAATCAGCACAACAAACAGCGTGCCCAGATGTTGGGCTGTGTGCTGCCCCGCCGTCAGCAGCGCGATGACCAGACCGGTATATCCCGCGACCACGGACAGATCGCTGGACTTCGCAACCTCACCCTTTTCGCGCGCTTTCTGCAGCTTTTGCGGGGTGGGTTCAAAGGATTTGTCGCTGTCGTCGTCAGGTCCGCTCATGGCCTTTCCCCGGTCGGGTTGAGAAGGAAGGCGTTCAGGGCGTCTGACCAGACGGACAGGATCAGCGGTGCGCCGGCAAACAGCAGGAACAGCCCGGCAAAGGTGATGGCAGGGGCGCCGACGAAGGCCACCATCAGCTGCGGCATGGCACGGTTGATCACCCCAAGGGCCAGATTGTAGATCAGCGAGGCGATCACAAACGGGGTGGCCAGCGCAAAGGCCAGGCTGAAGCTGTGCGCGATCTGTTGCACCCCCCAGTGGGACAGATCCGATGGTGCCGGAAGCATCCCCATCGGGAACATCGCGTAGCTGTGGATCAGAAATTGCGCGGCCCGGATGTGCAGTCCCATGATCACGGCCAGCGTCAGACCGGCCAGCATCAGAAAATACCCTATTGCTGGCATCGGATCGACTGCGGCCCCGCCCAGAAGCTGCGACAGCGAGGTCGATTGTGCTGCAATGGACCCAGCGGTTTGCAGGGCCAGCACAAACAATCGTAACCCAATGCCGAGGGCCATCCCGATCAACACCTCTGTCCCCACCAGCCGGACCATCTGCGGGAAACCGGCGGCCAGCTCAGCTGCGCCAATTGCGGGCGCGATTATCAGGGTGAAGGCCATCGAAAGACCCAGTTTGACGCGCACCGGGATGCTGCGCTCGCCGAACGCGGGCAGCAGCGACACAAAGGCCGAGACACGCAGAAACACGGCAAATAGATGCCAAACGCTGACGCCGATCTGGTTCAGCAGTTCCGGGGGCAGGGCGATCACGCGGGAACCGTTCCGACCAGTGACGGCCGTGCCTCAAGCCCGATCTCTTCGAACGACAGGACCGGGTTGGCGACGCCCCGCGCCTGCATGATCGTGCGCAGCAACCGGCGGCGGCGGGTCGAGGTGACGATGGCCGGGAACAGCCCGCTATCTGCCGATTTCGCCACGCTGGTCACGACGCCATCTGCCAGTTTGTTGAACAGGTTGGGCGGCAGCGCGACATCCAGCCCGGCATTGGGGGCGTCGATCTGGTAGGTGGCGAACGTATCCTCCCATTCCGGGGCAAGGTGGATCAGCGGGATCGATCCGTCCTCTCGTTTCATCTCGGCGACCAGTTGGAAGCCAAGCCTTTGGCGGACGATCTCGCAAATCCCTTCGGGCTGGGTGGTGGTCATCCGCGCCTCGGCCACGCTTTCCAGGATCAGGGCCATGTTTCTGATCGAGACGCGTTCGTCCAGCAGCAGGCGCAGGACGGCGTGCAGCGTGTCGATAGGAACTTTGTCGGGGATCAATTCGTCCAGCAGCTTGCGGTTGGCCTCGGCCCGGACCGGATCGCTAAGGCGGGTCATCTCGGACAGCAGACGGCGCAGGGATTTCAGCGTCAGCAGGCGCGGGAAGTTCTGTTTTATGATCTCCAGCAGATGGGTCGCCAGAATCTCAGGCGGTGAGACGATGGTGGCCCCGCTCAGCGCTGCATCCTCCTGATCTTTGGGCAGAATCCAGCGGGCAGGCGCGCCGTAGACAGGCTCGGTCACGTCGTTGCCGTCGGGCAGCAGGTCAAAGCCGTCCTGCACCAGCGCCAGAACCAGATCGGGGTTCAGGACCCCGCGCGCCTGTTCTACCCCCTGAACCTTGATCACATATGTGCCGGTTGGCAGGTCGGCGCGGTCGGTCAGGCGAATCTCGGGCAGGATCAGACCAAAGGTCGAGGCGACATAGGTCCGCATATTGGCAATCCGCGCATCCAGCCCGGTGCCCTGGTTCAACACCATGCTGACCAGATCGGGCGCAAACTCCAGATGTACGTCGTCCAGATCCAGGATGTCTCCGATGGCCTGAGACACGGGTGCATCCACCTCGGACGATGGGGTTTCGGGTTCCAGCGCGGCGGCTTTTTGGGTGCGGTGGACGTGATAGGCGGCATAGCCCAGAACGCCGGCCCCCAGAATGAAAGGCAAAAACGGCAGGCCCGGCACCAGAGCAAACAGGACCATCAGAACGGCCACGGTTGCCAGCGCGGCGGGGTGTTTACCCAGTTGCGAGAAGATGGCGTTGTCGGTTGCCCCTTGCGTGCCGCCCCGCGCCAATAGCAACGCCGAGGCAATCGAAATGATCACGGCTGGAATCTGCGAAACCAGACCATCTCCGACAGTCAGGATGGCATAGGTCTCAAACGCCGAGGCGACCGGCATGCCGTGCACGATCACGCCCATCACCAGACCCATAACAAGGTTCAAAAGCGTGATCAGCAACCCGGCAATCGCGTCACCCTTGACGAATTTGGACGCGCCATCCAGCGAGCCGAAAAAGGTGGTTTCCTGCTGTTCCCGCTCGCGCCGTTCCTTGGCCTGCTGGTGGTCGATGGCCCCGGCGGACATGTCGCTGTCGATGGCCAGCTGCTTGCCGGGCATCCCGTCCAGCGCAAAGCGCGCGCCGACCTCGGCCATGCGGGCAGCGCCTTTGGTGATGACCATGAAGTTCACGATCAGCAGCACGCCGAACACCACCAGCCCCAGAAAGATACTGCCGCCCATGACAAAATTGGCGAACCCTTCGATCACATCCCCGGCGGCATTGGGGCCGGTATGGCCCTGACCGATGATCAGCTTGGTCGAGGATACGTTCAGCGACAGGCGCAACATCAGCGACGCAAGCAGGATCGTCGGGAAGGACGAGAAATCCAGCGGACGTTCGATAAACAGGGTCAGGGTAAAGATCAGAATGGCCAGCGCAAAAGACGCGGCCAGCCCCACATCCAGCACCCAGGCGGGCATCGGCAAGATCATCATCACGATGATGGTCATCAGTGCTAGCGCCAGCAATACGGTGGGCGAGAACAGGGATCGGACGTCGATCTTGGGCACGAAACGCTCCTAATTGAAGGCGATAAAGGCGGTGGCGGACCCGCCGGTAGGCACCAGAGAGCCCAGCGACCCCCGAGGGGTCTGGGTCGGTTGCAGCGGGATCAGCGGGGCGGCGGAACCGGTGAACGGGTCACGCGACACAAAGGCTGTTTGTGTTTCAGGCGCGGTGCCAAGTTGCGCCAGGACGGTCTGGAACCGGCCCTGATAGGCGTTTGCCAGCTCGGGCGTGCGGGAATGATAGGCCCCGGCGGCGGCGGACCATGAGCCGAGCTCGGCGTGCAAATCCTTCAGGAACCGGGCCGCATAGGTGGCGTTTTCATCCGGGTCGAACATTGCGTCGATAGATCGGAACGCCTTGCCGTGCCAGCGATAGTTGATCTGGAAACATCCGACATCAAAGCTGCGCTTGCCCGCTTTGAAAATGTCGAACACGTAAGATTTGGCCTCGATTTCCGAGTTGAACCAGAACCCGTGCCCTTCGACATTGATGGTCCACGGCCAGGGAATGAAATGCCCGCCCTGCGTGCGCCCGGTTTCAACGCGCGTTATGGCGCGCAATACATCCAGCGGCACATCTTCGGACTGCGCGGCACGGCGGGCGGCCTGATCGCAGACATCGCCGGTGCGCGCGTCCGACATGGCAAACGCCGCCTGTGCCAACCACACCTGCATCAGGGAAACAAAAAACGCGACTATACGAAAGGGCATTCTGCCGGTCCGGGATTCTGATCTGTCCCGGTCACGCTAGCCGCGCATTGGTTTACAGCGCGTTATCGCCTGTTCATTTTCGGTTGATCCGCCGACCGAACACGACGCTGGTATTGGTGCGCAGCACGCCGGGGATTTTGGCCAGATCATCGACCAGAATATCCAGATCCTCGATCCTTGGGGCCTCGGCGGAAAGCAGCAGGTCGAACTCGCCATTGATCGACAGGCAGCGTTTGACCTCGGGGTAGGTTTCCAGCCGTTTGATGATGCGGGTGGTTTCCTTCTGCTGCACTTCGAGCAGCACAACAACCTGCACACGAGGCGCATCCTCGGGCGCGTTCAGAATGACCGAATAGCCTGCGATCACGCCGCGGTCTTCCATGCGTTTGATCCGCTCGTGCACAGTTGTGCGCGCCACGCCCAGTTTGGCGGCGATATTTGTGGTCGATTCACGCGCGTTATGTTGCAGGGCGGCGATGATATGGCGATCAAGCTGATCCATAGGGTCTCCGGCAGGCGGTCGCTCAGGTTTAAAGCAAATCGATGGCGACGCTCAAGGTTTATGCGTCGCTGGCGCGGTGCCGGACCGGGGCCAGATCATCAGTGCAGTCGTCAGGCCCAGCACGGCAGCGCAAGTCATGCCCGTCAATGCGGTGGTCGCGCCGTACCGGGTCATCAACCAGCCCGCCATTGGGTACAGTACCAGCCAGCACGCGTGCGACAGGGTGAATTGTGCGGCAAAGAGGGCGGGTCGATCCTCGGGGCCGGCAGACCGGGTCAATAAGCGGCCCGAGGGGGTCAGGGTCATCGAATATCCAAAGCCCGCGATGGCCCAAAGCGTGGTCAGGGCAGGCAAAGACAAAAGGTCTGACATCGAAACAAAGGCTGCCGCTGCCATGGTCGATGTTGCGATGGTCGAGCCGCTTAGCATGACGCGGCGATCCGGAAACCGGTCCAACAGCGGGGGCAAGGCAAACGCGGCCAGCATGGACCCGCCGCCAAAGCCAGCCAGCGCAATGGCCACTGCGCTTTCGGACAGTCCCAGATCGGACCGCACCAGCACCACGGTGTTCACAATAACCATCGAACTGAGCGCGGCGGCGCACCAGCTGAGCGCCAGTAGGCCGCGCAAGCGTGTCGTGGACAGGTACAGACGAATGCCCCGCGTGGTTCGGTCGTAGATGCCGGTGCGCCCGGACGGTTTGGGCGAAGGCAATATGACTGACACCACCAGAAGGGCCGAGGCGACAAACCCAAGGCCGGTGCCCAGAAACAGGGTGTCAAAGCTGACAAACAGCAGCAGAAGGGCCGCCAGCATCGGGCTGAGCAGGCTTTCCAGATCGTAAGCCAGCCGCGACAGCGACAAAGCGCGGGTATAGTCCCGCTCATCCGTCAGAACATCCGGGATCGTGGCCTGAAACGTGGGTGTGAACCCGGCAGAGGCCGATTGCAGGACGAAAATCAGAACATAGACCTGCCAGATCTCGGAGACGAAGGGCAGGCAGAGGGCAACGGCGGCGCGGACCAGGTCCAGAACCACCAGCATCTTGCGTCGGTCGATCTGTTCGGCAATGGCGGCGGCCAGCGGGGCCACGACAACATAGGCCACCATCTTGATGGTCAGGGCAGTACCCAAAACCAGCCCGGCGGCGTCTCCGGCCAGATCATAAGCCAGCAACCCCAAGGCAATCGTTGCCAGCCCGGTTCCCGTCAGCGCAACAACTTGCGCCGCCAGAAGGTGGCGATAGGTGCGGTTTTGCAGGATACTGAACATGGATCAGAGACGGTTCGTGGTGACCTTGGAACACAGCCACTTTGTTTGGTTTGCCATAAGGGCAGACTATCCAGCAATTCAGGCGGATAACAAGACGTGCAGACCCAGGAAAACGGACGGCGTTGAGTTTGTGGGCCAAACCGCCTATCTCGGGGTCGAGACCGCACAAAGGACATTTCCGTGGCGAACCATCTGTATAAGAACGACCTGCCGGACGGGCTGGATCTGGGGCCTATTGTGGCCATTGATTGTGAAACCATGGGGCTGAACCCGCATCGGGATCGCCTATGCGTGATTCAGATGTCCGGCGGGGATGGAAACAGCCATATCGTTCAGGTCGAAAAAGGCCAGACCGAGGCCCCGAACCTGTGCGCCATGTTGGAAAATCCGGATGTGCTGAAGCTGTTTCATTTCGGGCGTTTCGACATTGCCGCGATGTATCATGCGTTCGGCGCTTTGGCCGCGCCGGTCTATTGCACCAAGATCGCCAGCCGCCTTGTGCGCACTTATACCGACCGGCATGGGCTGAAAAACCTGTGTCAGGAGTTGATCGGCGTCGATATCTCGAAGCAACAGCAGATGAGCGACTGGGGGGCGGAAACGCTGACCGACGCTCAGCTGGAATATGCTGCATCCGATGTTCTGTATCTGCACCAGTTGCGCGAGGCGCTGGATGGGCGACTTGCCCGCGAAGGCCGCACCGAGATGGCGCAGGCCTGTTTTGATTTTCTGCCGATGCGTGCGAAGCTTGACCTCGCTGGCTGGCCCGAAACGGATATTTTTGCACACTCATGACTGACACTGAATCTTTTCTGAAAACCGCCCGTCAGGTTGTCACCGATGAAGCCCGCGCGCTGGACGTGCTGGCCGACAGTTTTGATGAACATTTCGCTGAAGCCGTACAGATGATCCTGCAGGCCACGGGCCGTCTGATCGTCAGCGGGATCGGGAAATCCGGCCATATCGGGCACAAGATCGCGGCAACTCTGGCCAGCACTGGCACTCCCGCCCATTTCGTCCATCCCGCCGAGGCGAGCCATGGCGATCTGGGCATGGTCTCGAAGGGGGATGTGGTTCTGGCGATCTCGAATTCGGGTGAGGCGCCTGAGCTGGCGAACTTGCTTGTTTACACACGTCGGTTCGGCATCCCTCTGATCGGTCTGTCCAGCAAGCCCCAAAGCACGCTGATGAAACAGGCCGATGTGCATCTTCTGATCCCCTCGCTGGGCGAGGCTTGCGGGTTTGGCATGGTACCCTCGATCTCGACCACGCTGACACTGGCGATGGGCGATGCGCTGGCGATTGCGCTGATGAAATATCGCGATTTCAAACCCGAGAACTTCCGTGATTTCCATCCGGGCGGCAAACTGGGTGCGCAACTCAGCAAGGTGCGCGACCTTATGCACACGGATATGCCGGTGGTCTCAGTCGGGACACCGATGGGCGAGGCATTGCTGGTCATGAGCCAGAAAAGCTTTGGTGTCGTTGGTGTCACGGATGACGCGGGCCGCTTGCTGGGCATCGTCACGGATGGTGACTTGCGTCGTAACATGGACGGCTTGCTGGACAAGACCACCGAAGAGGTCATGACCGCAGACCCGATGACCATCGCGCCGGGCTCTCTGGCGGAAGAAGCCGTGGCGATCATGAATGACCGCAAGATCACCTCGCTTTTTGTGGCAGATCCGGACGCAGGTGGTCAGGCGCAAGGCCTGTTGCACATCCACGACTGTCTGCGCGTCGGGCTTGGGTAAGGGAGAGGCTGAGGTGGACCGCTATTCCCGCATGGTGCAGTTCCTGAAGGTTCTGTTGCCGCTTGCGGCCATTATCATGCTGTCTACCGTCTTCCTTTTGTCCCGCAGTATCGAAACCACGGTCTCAGGCCCGTTCAGCCAGCAGGATATCGATGCGCGCCTTGCCGATCAGGTGGTGACCCAACCGGACTATCGCGGCACCACAACCAAGGGCGAGGACGTGCAGATCATCGCCACGAAAGCGACGCAGGGGACCGAAGGCGCGGTTCCAACTGCGACGGAATTCAGCGGTCGCTATGTATTGTTAAGCGGGCGGGTCATCACGTTGGACTCCAATTCAGGCCTGATCCGACCGGACAAGGGCACGGCCACCTTCGTCGGCGATGTGCTGATCACCACCGCTGACGGGATCGAAGTCACGACCGATCTGCTCAATACTTCACTCGATGAGATCCGGGGCGACAGCCCCGGGCAGGTCAACGGAACCGGCCCCATCGGCGATTTTTCGGCGGGTGGCATGACTTTTGGGACTGAAAAAACGGACGGCCCGGTCCATATTCTTTTTACAGATGGCGTGAAGCTGGTGTATGAGCCTCAAAAAGCAGAAAGATAACCTGTGTTCGATTTTCGTTTTGTCCTTTTGTGTTTTGCTCTGGTAACAGGTGCCGTTTCTGCAACCGCGCAAGAAGCGCAGGTGGCCTTTGGCGCGACGCGCGCGGACCCGTCCCTGCCGGTTGAGGTAACCTCGGAAACGCTGAACGTGAATCAAGAGGATGGCTCGGCCGAGTTCATCGGCAACGTGATCGTCATTCAGGGCGAAATGCGGCTGACAGCCGAACGGGTTCTGGTCATCTACAATGACGAACGCTCGGCGATTGAGCGGATGGAGGCGACCGAGAATGTGGTTCTGGTCAGCCCGCCGGACGCAGCCGAAGGGGATTGGGCCGAATACACGATCGACAGCGGTGTGATCGTGATGCGTGGCAATGTGCTGCTGACCCAAGGCCCCAGCGTGATCAGCGGCGATCAAATGAACGCGAACCTGACGACCGGCACGGCAACGATGACGGGCCGGGTCAAGACGATCCTGCAGCAGGGGAACAACTGATGGCGCGTCCCCACTTGTCTGTGGCCGAGGGCAGTTTGGGCCTGCGGATCGAAAAACTGCGCAAGTCTTACCGGAAAAAGACGGTTATCCGCGACGTCTCGATGACGCTGGACCGGTCCGAGGTTGTGGCGTTGCTGGGTCCGAACGGGTCGGGCAAGACGACGACGTTTTATTCCGTGGCCGGTCTGGTCTTTCCCGAAGCCGGAAAGGTGACGATTGACGGGCAGAATGTGACCACCCTGCCGATGTATCGCCGTGCCCGGATGGGGATCGGCTATCTGCCACAGGAAATGTCGATCTTCCGCGGCATGAGCGTCGAGGACAACATCGCCTCGGTCCTGGACATTACAGTCAAACATGCCCACCGCCGCAAAGAGCGGCTGGAAGAGCTGTTGTCGGATTTCTCGATCGAACACCTGCGCCGCGCACCCGCGCTGGCCCTGTCGGGCGGTGAACGCCGCCGGGTCGAGATTGCGCGCTGTCTGGCGGCGGATCCGAAATATCTGCTGCTGGATGAACCCTTTGCGGGCGTTGACCCGATCAGCGTGGGGGATATTCGGCATCTGGTCGCGGATCTAAAAAAGCGCGGAATCGGGGTTCTGATCACTGATCACAACGTCCGCGAAACGCTGGAGATTGTCGATCGCGCCTATATCCTGCACGACGGTCAGGTTCTGATGTCCGGCACGCCCGACGAGGTTGTCGAAAACGAAAACGTCCGCAGGGTTTATCTGGGCGAAAACTTCAAAATTTCATAGGGTTGCGCGGTTTTGCGCCGGTTGCATGGCGGAAATCGCGTATATACACATCTGTTTTGATTGACTCTTCCCTCGGCTCTTGTCTCAATTGGGGCATGGCATTTATTCGGTTCCAGGCTGGATCTCGATGTCCCTTCAGTGAAGGGCCGGGTCAGCGGCAACCGATCAGAATGTCGATATCCCCCACCCGATAAAAACAAGCATGTTGCGCGACGCAACGTCAGAATGGGTGTGAATTGTGAAGGAGATCACATGCGTTACCAAATCAGCGGAAAACAGATCGACATCGGCGCGGCCCTGCAGACCCATGTGCAGACCGAGCTGGGCGAGGTCGTTGGCAAATATGCCCAGCGCCCGACAGACGCCAACGTCGTCTTTTCCCGTTCAGCGCATGAATATGTATGCGAAACCACTGTGCATCTTTCGACGGGCCTGACCGCCCAGGCCAGGGCCCACGCCACTGAAATCTACGCAGCGTTCGAGGCATGCTGCGACAAGATGGAAACCCAACTGCGCCGCTACAAGCGCCGCCTGAAGGACCATCACAAGGATCGTGCCGAACCTGTTGAACTCTTCGGGGCGTCCTCTTATATCCTCGCCTCTGACGAATCGGGGACGGCAGATGAACCCGAATCGCTGCAGCCCATGATTGTGGCTGAGATGGAAACAAAGATCCCATCGCTCAGCGTCGGTGAAGCCGTCATGCAAATGGAACTTGCTGGTGCTCCGGTGCTGGTGTTCAGGAACGAAAACAAGGATGGATTGAATGTCGTTTATCGTCGGGATGACGGTAATATCGGCTGGATCGATCCTTAACAGGCAAGATTAGAAAGGCGGGCCTTGGCGCAGGTCAGGGCCGCCGTGGAGCATGATCATGGAGCTTTCGAGCATTCTGAAGCCCGAAGCAGTACGTGTACTTTCCGCCGCCTCAAGCAAGAAGCGGCTGTTTCAGGAAATCGGCGACGTCGCGGCCGCGACGCTGGACCTTGAGGCCCAGTCGATTGTCGATTGTCTTCTGGAACGCGAAAGCCTTGGCCCAACTGGCGTGGGTCATGGTGTTGCCCTGCCACATGCGCGCCTGCCCGACATCGCCGAGGTTTCGGGGGTGTTTGTCATGCTGGAAAAGCCGATTGACTTCGGTTCGGTGGACCGTCAGCCGGTCGATATCGCCTTTTCCCTGTTTGCCCCGGAAGAAGCCGGTGTCGAACACCTGAAAGCGCTGGCGCTTGTGTCCCGGACGCTGCGCGACAGCTCGGTCTGTGCCAAGCTGCGGGCCAATCCGGATCCGGTCAAGCTCTATGCCATTTTGACCGAAGCGCAGTCGATGCAAGCTGCGTAAAGCGTTGTAATCACAAAAAAGCCCCCGAAATTCGGGGGCTTTTTTTGTTTGAAGATCCCGGCAAATTAGCCGCCGGTTCCCATTTCCAGCGTCCACCAGATCTTGCCGCCGCTTTCCTGATGCCAGTTGAAGCCCATCTGGGTCGCTTTGGGGTCCATGATGACCGATCTGGGTCCGGATTCCTGCATCCATGCCGCAAGGGTTTCGGTCTCGGTCTCGTAGGTCTCGGAAATTGCTTCGCCCAGGAATGTGCCGAAATACCCGACCCGTGCGGCCCGATCGATGGGCGAGGATCCGTCAGAGCCGAAATGCCACGGGCGGTTCTGCCGGGCCATATCCTTGGAATGGGTGGCGGCGGCAGCGTTCAATTGTGCGTTCAGTTGCACGGGCTGCAAGCCTTGTGCCTGCCGCAGGGCATTGACTGAATCCAGCATCCGGAATTGCAGCTTCTCCGGGTTGCCACGGATTTTGTAGACCGTGGGCAAGGGGCGGCCATCCGCACCAAAGCTGGTGGGCTGGGTGCTTGTACATGCCGCCAGCGCGACAAGGCACATCAACAGTAAAGAAACGATACGCGTCATGATCGACCTGATTATTGTGTCGATAACGGGCATAACCTGCCAGACGGTGCGGGGCAAACGCACAATAGTCTCACCCCGCGTGATTTTGCCGGTTTGATTTGCGACTGAAGCATTCTGGCAATAGAATACACCGGATTTCAGAACCCGCCCACGCAAAGGACCGTTTGTCATGGTCAAAAAACGTATTCCCTCGTCGACCCGCCGGGGATTTCTTGTCGGTGCGACCGCCACGCTGGCCAGCCCGGCGCTTGCGCAATACATTCCGGGCGACCCGCTGCGCCCCGCGCCCGAACCCGAAGCGCCTGTTCGCCGAAATGTTTCAGGCTTTCGGGCGCAGGACTGGCAGCCTTATTTCTCGAACACGCGGAATGGCGCCATTCTTGTCGATACGGTTTCACGAGCGCTGCATTATTGGTCAGATGATCAATCTGTATACAAACTCTACCCGTCATCGGTGCCTCTGACCGAAGAAATGACGCGCCGCGGACGGACCAGCGTCATTCGCAAGGTCGAAGGCCCAAGCTGGGCGCCGACCCCATCGATGAAAAAGCGCAACCCCGAATGGCCGGATTACATTCCGCCCGGACCGGATAACCCATTGGGAACACACGCTTTGTACCTTGGGTGGAAGTATTACCGCATCCACGGCACCCATGACACGCGCAAAATCGGGCGCAAATCGTCCAATGGCTGCATCGGATTGTTCAACGAAGACATCGCCGAGCTGTTTTCAATGGCGAAGGTCGGCACGCAAGTGTTGCTAATTTGACGACATTTTCGCGCACGAAGCCGCTTAACGCTCAAGTTGCAATTGCATTCCAACCGCATTGCTGATTAGAAAAAACCACGAGGTAAGTCTTAGGTGTGCGGTTCCTGGACAGGAATCGCGCAAATTCTGGAGGTTAATATGAAAAAACTCGTTCTCGCCGCTGCACTGACCGCTGCTGCTTCGACCGCATATGCTGGCAACCTGGAAGAGCCGGTTGTTGAAGCACCTGTTGTTGTTGAAGAAACTCAGGGTTCTTCGCAGGGCATCCTGCTGCCGCTGATCCTGCTGGTCGTTGTTGCCGCAGCTGTCGCAGCCGGCTAAGCCGACGAGCGTTATCCAGAGAAAAGGCGGTGGATGTTCCACCGCCTTTTTTCATGTCTGGCTGTCAGGGTCGGTTAGTCTAGCCACCCGCTCAGATTATCCTCGATGATCTTGCCCAGCGCGGCGATATGCGAATCATCGTCGTTGAGGCAGGGGATATAGGTGAACTGTTCTCCGCCCGCGTCCTCGAAACTCTCTTTGATCTCTTCGTTGATCTCTTCCAGCGTCTCGATGCAATCGGCCGAGAAGGCGGGCGCGATGACAGCGATGTTCTTTTTGCCCTGCCGCGCCAGATCGGCGACGTGATCCACGGTGTAGGGCTTCAGCCATTCTTCGGGGCCAAAGCGCGACTGGAAGGTCGACACGATCTGGTCGTCTGACCAGCCAAGCCGCTCTTTCAGCAGTCGGGACGTTTTCACACATTGGCAGTGATAGGGATCGCCCTGCTGCAAATACCGCTCGGGCATACCGTGGTACGAGCAGACCAGAATATCGGGTTTGGTGTCCATCGCCGCATAGGCGCGTTCGATGGACTGGGCCAGGGCCTCGATATAGGTCGGTTCGTCGTAATAGGCGGGCACCGTGCGGCCGGCCGGTTGCCATGGCTCCTCCATCAGGGCGCGGAAGAACTGGTCATTCGCCGTGGCGGTCGTTGCCCCGGCATAGTGCGGATAAAGCGGGAAAAACAGGATACGGTCGCAACCTTCGGCAACCATCTGCCGGACTTTGGATTTGGTCGAAGGGTTGCCATAGCGCATACAGAAATCGACCAGAACCTGATCGCCAAAGCGAGCCTGCATGCTGTCGCGCAGCTTGGCGGTTTGGTCCTTGGTGATCGTCATCAGCGGGCTTTCGCCTTTGTCGTGATTCCAGATCGACTTATAGGCCTCGCCCGAACTGAAAGGACGTTTGGTCAGGATGATGGCCTGAAGAATCGGCTGCCATTTCCACGCCGGATAGTCGATCACGCGGCGGTCCGACAGAAACTCGTTCAGATAGCGCCGCATCGGCCAGTAGGTGTAGTGATCCGGTGTGCCCAGATTGGCCAACAGGATGCCCACGCGCCCCATCTTTACCTTTGGGTGATCGGCAGGTGCGTGCGCGGGTCGGGTTGCGTCAAACATTTGGGTCTTCCTGAGTTTACCGGTTCTGGCCTGAGATAAAGGGAAATGCCGGGTCGTCAATCGGGCAGTTTGCCCTCGTCAGTGCCCAAGGCGTCTGCAAGGCGCATCTTGGCTGACCCCGGGCGCAGGGGTTGGGGTTGGCTGGCATCCGGCGACCAGCCGGTCAGGCAGATCAGATCGAAAGTTGCGGGCAGGCGACCCTCGGGTGTGGCAAAGTGATCGGCATAGATCTGTTGCGCGCGGACAAAGACCTGCCGACGCGTGGGGGATTTCAGCCGGTCGGTCAGAACATTGGTCTCGCCCATGGCGCGCAGGTCCTGCATCAAATGGCTCAGATCGCGATATTCCGCTGTCAGCGGAACCGCATCCGCAACTGGCAAAGCAAGCCCGGCCCGTTGCAGCAAAGCGCCTAGATCCCGCAGCTCTGCCATCGGGGCGATGCGGGGGCTGAGGCCGCCGGTCACCTCGACCTCGGCTCGCCCAAGGGCCGCACGCAGCTGGTGCAGCGTTTCGCCGCCCAGACAGACGGCCAATAGCAGTCCATCGGGGCGCAGGGCGCGGTGGCATTGGATCAACTGCCCCACCGGATCATTGGCCCAGTGCAGCGCCATGGCGTGGACAACCAGATCATGCGCGCCGGGGGTCAGGGTCAGCGTTTCCTCGTCTGCTACGATGCGCGCGCCGGGCAGGACGTCCTGCCAAATCTGCGGGAAGGGGCTGACAATCGCAGGGGCCGTAAAGCTTCTGTTAACCATGCTCAGCCGATGCTGCACTTCGTCCACGGCAGCGCGGTGCAGGAACAGGGCGTCATCCTGAACCCGCGCACGGCGGCGCATCAGGGTCTGGCGGTCAAACAGCGAGGGCGCATTGGAAGCTGGCAATTTCATACCCCGCACGTATCGCATTTGGCCGCGAGTTCAAACCGCGTTGCACCTGATCTACCCACCCAGATGCCTTAGCTGCGAGGATCTGACCGAATCCGACTTTGGCCTGTGCGGCACCTGCTGGCGCGAGACGCCCTTTATCGGCGGAACCGTTTGCGACAGTTGCGGCATGCCCGTGCCGGGGGATGGTGACGGGCACCGGATCGAGTGTGATGACTGCCTGAAAACCCCGCGCCCTTGGCAGGATGGACGGGCAGCGCTGCTGTATAAAGGCCGGGCGCGGGCATTGGTGCTGGCGCTGAAGCATGGGGATCGGTCCGAACTGGCCCGGCCTGCTGCGCGCTGGATGGCGCAGGCGGGGCGGGAATTGTTCAAACCGGACATGCTGATCGCGCCGGTTCCCTTGCATTGGTCCCGACTGATCAAGCGGCGGTATAACCAGTCCGCCTTGCTGGCGCAGCATCTGGCGCGCGAGACGGGGCTTGAGGCCTGCCCGGACCTGCTGCTGCGAACTGCGCGCACGCCGGTGTTGGACGGTAAAACCGCCGCCCAAAGGGCCGAGACGCTGGACGACGTGATCGCCCCACATCCAAAGCGGCAGATGAAAGGCCGCGACATCCTGCTGGTCGATGATGTGATGACATCGGGGGCGACCTTGGCGGCCTGTACGCGGGCCTGTCGCGACGCGGGGGCAAATCATATTTTCGTGTTGGTTCTGGCACGCGTTGCCAAGGATGCCTAATTCGCTCAAGATCGTGCGAAACCCGAAGGGACGGAATTATGAAACCAGTTGAGATTTACACCTCTCCGCTATGCGGCTTCTGCCACGCGGCCAAACGCCTGCTGAAACAGAAAGGTGTCGAGTTCAAGGAAATCGACGTGCTGTTGCACCCCAAGCGCAAGCCCGAAATGATCAAGCGCGCGGGTGGCAAGCGCACCGTGCCGCAAATCTTCATTGGCACTGACCATGTGGGCGGCTGTGACGACCTGTACGAGCTGGACCGTCAGGGCAAGCTGGACCGTTTGCTGGCGGCGTGATGAAAACCGCGCTGCTGCAAATCACCTCGTCGGACGACCCGGCTGCGAACCTGGAGATGGTTTGCGCGATGATTGCCGAGGCCGCAGCACAGGGCGCGCAGTTTATCCTGACCCCCGAGGTCACGAATTGCGTGTCCAACAGCACCACGCGGCAGCGCGAGGTGTTGCAGCATGAGGAAGACGACATCACGCTGGCCGGTCTGCGGGCGCAGGCCGCCGCGCTGGGCGTCTGGCTGCTGATCGGGTCGCTGGGGATCAAGACCCACGACCCGGATGGCCGCTTTGCCAACCGCAGTTTCATGATCGACCCTCAGGGGCAGATCGTGGCGCGATATGACAAGATCCACATGTTCGACGTGCAGGTCACGGAAACCGAGACCTTTCGCGAATCGAAAAACTATCGCCCCGGAGAACAGGCGGTTATTGCCGAGGCCGATTTCGGCAAGGTTGGCCTGACCATCTGCTATGACATCCGCTTTCCTTACCTGCACGCCGCGCTGGCGCAGGCCGGGGCGCGTATCCTGACCGTCCCGGCGGCGTTTTCACCCGTCACTGGCGCGGCACATTGGGAATCGCTGCTGCGCGCGCGGGCGATCGAAACCGGTTGTTGGGTCCTTGCCCCTGCCCAAACCGGCGCGCATCCAAAAACCCGAGGCAAAACCCGCCACACCCATGGCCACAGCATGGTTGTGGCCCCGTGGGGAGAGGTGCTGATCGACGCAGGCACCGATCCGGGCATTCACTTTTTCGATTTGGATGATAGTTCTGTGACAGAGGCGCGCCGCCGCGTGCCCTCATTAACTCACGTGCGGCCCTTCGAGGGGCCCTGACCCAGATCGGACCATGACGGACGAACACAATGCCCTTGCGGTCACGCTGTTCAGTGAAATTCTGACGGCAGACCAACTGTTGCGCAACCGGCTGAGCCGGGTGCTGCCCAAGGGCATGGAAATCTCGCATTTCTCGGTGCTGAACCATCTGGTCTTTGTGGGCGACGAGCGCAGCCCGGCGCAACTGGCCAACACGTTCCACGTGACCCGAGGGGCGATGACCAACACTTTGGCCAAGCTGGAATGGGCCGGATACATCCACATCCGCCCCGACTGGGACGACGCCCGACGCAAGATGGTCGCCATCAGCCCCGCCGGTCGCAGGGCACGCGATCAGGCGATTTCCTCGATTGCACCGTTGATCAACCGCGTGGTCGGAGAACTGGGGTTGGAGCGGGTGCGGAGTACCCTGCCTGTGTTGCGCGATTTGCGGTTGCAGTTGGAGGGGGAGTAGGGGTGTGAAATTTTACTCTGCACCAGAATTGGACTCGTGAGAGCGCGAGGCGATCTTGATTTAGACCTTAGGCTCATAGCTTTTGCGAATAGGACAACCTTTAACTTTCAGAAGAGAGTAAACTCCAAAATTCTTCCAAATGAATTCGCACGCTAGGCACATCACCATAAACATTGGTTTCATCAACATGATGACAAGAGGTGCCAACACTAACCCGGCTATCGGTGTTGGAACACCGACGAACCCTTCAATAGCAAGCATCAACACACTAATCGTAACGAGCGAAAAGGATATGAACGCTAACCCCAATGCGCTTCCAATTAATGGGTTTCGATCATAGAGCGGAAGAAACCACCTAATTATCCAGTTATTTATCGTATTCATCGTTGTATTGAGGCTGCCCAGCCTTCACACTCGCCGTCACATAATTCACGCTCAAATCCCGGTCCGAGATCGCCCAGCTCCACAACAACGGGTTGAACACGAACCCTTTGCGATCCACCGGATCGAGCCCGGCTTGGCGCAGCAGGTCGAACAGCTCATCCGGGGTGATGAATTTGTTCCATTCATGCGTGCCGCGTGGCAGCCAGCGCATGACGACCTCGGCCCCGAGAATGGCCATGGCATAGGATTTCGGATTGCGGTTGATGGTCGAGCAGATCAGTAAGCCACCCGGTTTCAAAAGTTGTTGCGATGCGGTCAGGAAACCCAACGGATCGGCCACGTGTTCGACCACCTCCATATTCAGCACCACGTCGAATTGTTCGCCTGCCGCCGCCATATCCTCAGCGGTGGTGTGGCGGTAGTCGATGTCCAGCCCCGATTGCTCGGCATGGATACGGGCAACGGGCAGGTTGCCCTCGGCGGCATCGGCCCCCACGACCTCGGCGCCCAGACGGGCCATCGGCTCGCTCAGCAGCCCGCCGCCGCAACCGATATCCAGCAGGCGCAGGCCCTGAAACGGGTGCGGAGACTTCAAATCTCTGTCAAATTCCCCGGCGATTTGTTGGGTGATATAATCCAGCCGGCAGGGGTTCAGCATATGCAACGGCTTGAATTTTCCGTTCGGATCCCACCATTCCGCCGCCATCGCCTCGAATTTTGCGATCTCGGATGGGTCGACCGTGTTCGGATGCGCTTGCATTCCTGTCTCCGTGTGCTCTTTTACGCTTAAGGACTATATAGGGCCGTAATGGATAAGTACCCGGACCAAAAGCGCGCAGTGCAATATCTTTACCCGCCGATCGACCCGTTCGATCAGCGGTTGGTCAGCGTGGGCGACGGGCATCAGATTTATATGGAGCAAAGCGGCAATCCCGACGGGCTGCCGGTGGTGGTGCTGCATGGCGGGCCGGGCGGTGGCTGTAGCCCGGCGATGCGGCGCTATTTCGATCCGCGTGTGTACCGGGTGATTCTGTTCGATCAGCGGGGATGCGGGAAATCGCGGCCCCATGCCTCGGTCGAGAACAATACGACCTGGCATCTGGTGGCGGATATCGAACGGCTGCGGTCATTGCTGGATATCGATGAATGGACGGTGTTTGGCGGCAGCTGGGGGGCCACGCTGGCCTTGGTCTATGCGCAGACGCATCCGGATCGGGTCAGTCGGCTGGTGCTGCGCGGGGTGTTTCTGGCCACGCAGGCCGAGCTGGATTGGTTCTATGGCGGCGGTGCGGGCAAGTTCTGGCCCGAGCCATGGGCCAAGTTCACCTCATTGCTGGCCGAAGATGAGCTGTCGGACGCGATCCGGGCCTATAACAAACGCCTGTTCTCGGGCGACCGCGCGACCGAGATTCTGTATGCGCGGGCGTGGTCGGCGTGGGAGAACGCGCTGGCATCCATTCATTCCAACGGATCAACCGGGGAAAGCCCCGGTGAATATGCGCGCGCCTTTGCGCGGCTTGAGAATCACTATTTCATCAACCACGCCTTTCTGGAGAAGGACGGGCAGATTCTGGATCAGATGGGCAGGATCGCCCATATTCCGGGCCATATCGTGCAGGGCCGTTACGATATGATCTGCCCGCCTGAATCGGCCTGGAAACTGTCGCAGCGCTGGCCCAATGCCGAGCTGAAGATGGTGCGCCATGCGGGCCATGCCTTGTCCGAGCCCGGAATCAGCGCCGAGCTGGTGCGCATCATGGATCGCGTGGCGGAGGGTGTGGCATGACCCGGATGGACCGCCGCGCTCTGTTCGCCTCGGGTGCCGCTGCCGCGTTGTTGGCGGCGACGGGGGCGTCGCTGGCGGATACGCCGAAAGCGGGCGGGACATTGCGACTGGCAGTGCCGCGGGATGACAGTCTGGAACAGGTTGCACGCGGTGCCGTGTTCGATACCCTGACCGAGATCGCGCCGGACGGGACCCTGCGTGCCGAACTGGCAACCGGTTGGCAGACGGATGCAAAGGCGCAGGTCTGGACCTTTGATCTGCGTGAGGGCGTAACTTTTCATGACGGAACCGCACTGGATATTGCGGATATAATGCCGGTGCTGGCCGAGTTCGGGCAAACCGAAGCTTTGACGCCAACCGTTGTGCGTCTGGAACTTGCCGCCCCTAATGCCGGATTGCCGTTCTTGCTGGCCGACAACCGGTTCGTGATCACCCGCAATGGCGCAGGAGTGACGCCCCTGAAACAGGCCAACGGCACAGGTTGCTACCGGGTTGACCGGGCCGAGGATGACAGGAACTTCCTTGGGCGCAAAGTAGCGGATCACTACAAGTCGGGCTCGGCCGGTTGGGCTGACAAGGTCGAGGTCATCGTGATCCCGGATCCTGCCGTGCGCGCCGAAGCTTTGCGCGATGGCTATGTCGATATCGCAGCCATCCCCGCGCGCGATCACCTGCGCGAAAAGCGGGGCCTGCGGTTCTTCCCCAGTGAAACCGACATGTCGCTGGCCGTTGCGGCCCATGTCGGAATGCCGCGCCAGATCGGGCAACGGACGGGAATAGATGACGGGCGAATCGCCGAAAGGTGGTGGATGGCCTAGCCCGGCTACACCTCTTGCATTTTGAATTTGTGCTTAACTGTGCTATAACCTGCACATATTTTATTTTGTTATTTGTTAAGTTGGGAGTTTTCCCATGACCAAAGAGAGTCAGAAAACGATTACCATAATAGCGTTGGCATTGATCCTGGCGGGGGTCGTTGCCTATGCGATTGTGAACGGAAACAACGTCAATGTCCTGATCAGCAAAGACGGGAAGATGGAGTTCACAGCAAATCGCGGTCAGTCCTTGATCGAGCTTTTGCATGAAGGTCTGGATCAGGTTGAACCTGCCGAGGGCGATACCGACGAAGAATTGAACCGAAAAGCATCGGAAAAGATGAAGCTGGCGGGCGCGCTCAGAACGCGGGGGTACTATAATATCCATGACCGGTCCCTTGGTGACGCAATCCGCGACCTGAACAAGGAAGACCCTTTATCAGAAGAGCTTCGCAGCGTGCTGTATAACCTCGAAGGTCCGTTTGCCTTGCCGGGAACACTGCGCGGGGCTGATTCCCGGATGTGGCTGGCGATCTCGGATTTGTATGACGGGCTGACGGCTGAACCCAGCAATGACAGCCAGTTGTTTGCGACGCTCTATACCAACTTTATCCAGCAAGAGACGATTTTCAGCCCGTTCAAACATGTGGTGGCGGCCACGGCCGAGATGCGCGGCGAGGATGAGACCGGCGTTCCCCAGGTCTATTCCTGCCCGGACAGTTTCCTGACGCCGGGCACAATTGTTCTGGTCCGACCGCTGGGCAATACATCCAACATCATGGAACAATTCACCGTCAGAAAAGACCCGCTCCGCCATCCCTGCACGGCAACGTCGCCGTTCGAGGTTCTGTCCGGCTCGAAATTGAAGCTTGGCTTCAACAAGGCGGCCTTTGATCAGCTGTTTCCGCCGCCCCTGGCGCAGCCCGAACAGTTTCTGGGCGGGGGCAATCTGTCGGTGGTGATCTATCCCCGCAATACACAGCCGACACGGTTTGTCGGGGTAACGCAGTAGGAGATGGGAATGAACAGTTTCTTGCGTGTTCTTGCGGTTTTCGCCGCCCTTCAGGCGATGGCCGTGACCAATGCGGTCGGCCAGACAACTCAGTGCATCTTTGATGGCGTTGTGCATGAAGAAGGGGATCGCGTTGGACCCTATACCTGTACCAATGGCAACTGGATTCTTTCAGACTAGGCATGGGCGGTGGATAAGAGGGTGCACCGGGGTTGCATTCTCTTATCTTGGCAGCTATATCGCACTCAACAGCGGCGTGTCGGGCTAGGGTCCGGGGCTCCACCGGAAAAGATCGACGGGCCGCGCGCCCGTTTTTTTGTGCCCGATTGAAGGGTAGAGAACCTGATGACAAACGACCTGATAGCCAAAGCTGCCATCGACCGGCGACTGGCCGAGATCATCACCCCTGTGATCGAGGATCTGGGGTACGAACTCGTCCGTATCCGCCTGATGAGCGGTAAGACCACCACGATGCAGATCATGGCCGACAAGCCTGAGGGCGGCATCGAAGTGGATGATTGCGCCGAGATTTCCAACGCCGTCAGCGCCACGCTGGATGTCGAGGACCCGATCCTGGACGCCTATACGCTTGAGGTGTCCAGCCCCGGCATCGATCGCCCACTGACCCGCCTCAAGGATTTCGAGACGTTCGAGGGGTACGAGGCCAAGATCGAAACCGCCGAACTGATCGACGGCCGCCGCCGGTTCAAGGGCGAATTGGCCGGGATCGAAGGGGATGAAGTTCTGATCAACATCCCCGAGGGCGATGAGACCATCACCATCGGTCTGCAATTCGACTGGCTGAGCGATGCCAAGCTGGTCCTGACCGATGACCTGATCAAGGAAATGCTGCGCCAGCGCAAAGACGCCGGTGCCCTGAACGAAAACGCTTTCGACGAGATTGAGACCGAAGGGTCCGAAGAGGAGACGAACTGATGGCAATCACCTCAGCCAACCAGCTGGAGCTGCTGCAGACCGCCGAGGCCGTGGCCCGCGAAAAGATGATCGACCCTGGTCTGGTTGTCGAAGCGATGGAGGAATCGCTCGCCCGTGCCGCCAAGAGCCGCTACGGCGCGGAAATGGACATCCGCGTATCCATCGACCGCAAGACCGGCAAGGCGACCTTCACCCGCGTCCGCACCGTGGTCGAGGATGAAGAGCTTGAGAACTATCAGGCCGAGATGACCGTCGAACAGGCGCGCCAGTATATGGAAGCGCCCGAAGTTGGTGACGTTTTCGTCGAAGAGGTTCCGCCGGTTGAAATGGGCCGTATCGCTGCCCAGTCCGCTAAGCAGGTGATTCTGCAGAAGGTCCGCGAAGCGGAACGTGACCGTCAGTACGAAGAATTCAAGGATCGTGCAGGCACCATCATCAACGGTGCGGTCAAACGCGAAGAATTCGGCAATGTCATCGTCGATCTGGGCGGTGCCGAGGCCGTTCTGCGCCGCAATGACAAGATCGGCCGCGAAAGCTATCGCCCGAATGACCGCGTGCGCGCCTATATCAAAGAGGTCCGCCGCGAGGTTCGTGGCCACCAGATCTTCCTGTCGCGCACCGCGCCGGAATTCATGGCCGAGCTGTTCAAGATGGAAGTGCCGGAAATCTATGACGGTATCATCGAGGTGAAGGCCGTGGCCCGCGACCCCGGTTCGCGCGCGAAGATTGCCGTGATTTCCTATGATGGCTCCATCGACCCCGTTGGTGCCTGCGTTGGTATGCGCGGCAGCCGCGTGCAGGCCGTTGTGAACGAGCTGCAGGGCGAAAAGATCGACATCATCCCGTGGAACGAAGATCAGCCGACCTTCCTGGTGAACGCGCTGCAGCCTGCCGAGGTCTCCAAGGTGGTTCTGGATGAAGAAGCCGGCAAGATCGAAGTTGTTGTCCCCGAGGAACAGTTGTCCCTCGCCATCGGTCGCCGCGGTCAGAACGTGCGTTTGGCCAGCCAGCTGACCAATCTGGACATCGACATCATGACCGAGGCCGAGGAATCGGCGCGTCGCCAGAAAGAGTTCGAAGCCCGCACCCAGCTGTTCATGGAAAGCCTGGATCTGGACGAATTCTTCGCGCAACTGCTGGTCTCGGAAGGGTTCACCAACCTTGAAGAGGTTGCCTATGTCGAGATCGACGAGCTGCTGGTGATCGACGGTGTCGATGAAGGCACCGCGCAGGAACTGCAGGCCCGCGCGCGTGACTTCCTTGAGGCGCAGGCCAAGGCCGCTCTGGACGCCGCGCGTGCGCTGGGCGCCGAGGACAGCCTTATTGAATTCGAAGGCCTGACACCCCAGATGGTAGAGGCGCTGGCCAAGGATGATGTGAAGACGCTGGAAGACTTTGCAACCTGCGCCGACTGGGAACTGGCCGGTGGCTGGACCACAGTCGATGGTGAGCGCATCAAGGATGATGGCGTGCTGGAGCCTTTCGGTGTGACACTGGAAGAGGCTCAGGATCTGGTCATGACAGCGCGCATCATGCTGGGCTGGGTTGATCCGGCTGAACTGGAACAGGCCGAAGAAGATGGCGACGTTGCAGAGGAGGAGGCCGAGGCCTGATCTCAGGGCCTCGGGTGGCTGACATGGGTCGCGGTGGCGTCCATAAGGATCGGTCCGAAGGGCCTGAGCGCAAGTGCATTGCCACGGGCGAGGTGCAGCCAAAATTCGGGCTGATCCGCTTTGTCACTGGCCCGGACGGTCAGGTCTATCCGGATGTCGCGGCGAAACTGCCGGGGCGCGGGGTCTATGTGGCGGCGGATCGTGCCGCTTTGGACAAGGCCGTTGGCAAGAAACTGTTTTCCCGCGGGTTCAAGGCGCAGGTCACTGTGCCCGCCGACCTGACCGCCGAGGTGGAAAAGCAGGTTGCGCGCCGGGTGATCGAGCTGTTGAGTCTGGCCCGCAAATCCGGTGATGCGGTTGCGGGCTATGAAAAGGTCAAGACGTGGCTGGACCGGGAAGAGGCCCAGGTGCTGATTCAGGCCTCTGATGGATCGGGGCGCGGCAAGTCGAAACTCAGCACGCCGCACTTTGGAAAATACATCGGTTGGCTGACTGCGGATGAATTAGGGCAGGCATTTGGGCGCCAAACCGTGATTCATGCGGCCTTGGCCTCTGGCGGACTCGCCAAACGTGTTGTAGAGGAAGCGCAGCGCCTGCGTGGCTTGCGCGAAACGGATGACGGCGGCAGGGGCCGCACGGAAGGGTAAGAAGCTTTATGAGCGATAATGACGGCAAAAAGACATTGGGTCTTCGTGGCGGGGCACGCCCCGGAAATGTGAAACAGAGTTTCAGCCACGGACGCACCAAGAATGTCGTGGTGGAAACCAAACGCAAACGCGTGGTGGTCCCCAAGCCGGGTGCCAGCAAGCCGAGTGGCGGTGCAACGCCTTCGGGTGATCCGTCGCGTCGTCCGGCAGGAATCTCGGATGCCGAAATGGCGCGCCGGATGAAGGCATTGCAAGCCGCAAAGGCGCGTGAGGTCGAAGAGGCTGCCGCCCGCGAGGCTGCTGAAAAGGCGCGGGAAGAAGAACGCGCCCGCCGCCGTGCCGAGCAAGAGGCCAAGGAGCGCGAACAGCGCGAGGCCGAAGAACGCGCCCGCGCCAAGGCCGAGGAAGAAGACCGCAAGCGCAAAGAGGCCGAAGAGGCCGCCAAACGAGCGGCGGCTGCCCCGGCGCCGGAAGAACCCAAAGCGGCCCGGGCTCCGGCAAGCAAACCGGCCCCCGCAGCGACCCCGCGCAAGCAGGATCGCGAGCGTGAACAGCGCGGTCGCGGCAAGGGCCGTGACGACAACCGCCGTTCGGGCAAGCTGACTCTGGGTCAGGCCACGGGTGGCGAAGGCAACCGCCAGCGTTCGATGGCGGCGATGAAGCGCAAGCAGGAGCGTGCGCGTCAGAAAGCCATGGGTGGCACGGTCGAGCGCGAAAAGGTAATCCGCGACGTGCAGCTGCCCGAGGCGATCATGGTCTCGGAACTGGCCAACCGTATGGCTGAACGTGTGGCTGACGTTGTCAAATCGCTGATGCAGATGGGCATGATGGTCACGCAGAACCAGACCATCGACGCCGACACCGCAGAACTGATCATCGAAGAGTTTGGCCACAAGGTCACCCGCGTCTCGGATTCGGACGTTGAAGACGTCATCAAAGAGGTCGAAGACAGCGACGAAGATCTGAAACCGCGTCCGCCGGTCATCACTATCATGGGTCACGTCGACCACGGCAAAACCTCGCTGCTGGATGCGATCCGCGATGCGCGGGTTGTGGCAGGCGAAGCCGGGGGCATCACCCAGCATATCGGCGCTTATCAGGTGAAAACCGATGGCGGCACCACGCTGACCTTCCTGGATACGCCGGGCCACGCGGCCTTTACCTCGATGCGCTCGCGCGGGGCTCAGGTGACGGATATCGTGGTTCTGGTTGTTGCTGCGGACGACGCTGTGATGCCGCAGACCATCGAGGCGATCAACCACGCCAAAGCGGCCGAAGTGCCGATGATCGTGGCGATCAACAAGGTCGACAAGCCGGATGCGAACCCGGACAAGGTGCGCACTGATCTGCTGCAGCACGAAGTCATCGTCGAGAAAATGTCGGGTGAAGTGCAGGACGTCGAAGTCTCTGCCATCACCGGCCAGGGTCTTGATGAACTTCTGGAAGCCATCGCGCTGCAGGCCGAGATTCTGGAACTGAAAGCCAACCCCGACCGCGCCGCCCAGGGTGCCGTGATCGAGGCGCAGCTGGATGTGGGCCGCGGCCCCGTCGCCACCGTTCTGGTTCAGAACGGCACGCTGCGTCAGGGCGATATCTTCGTTGTGGGTGAGCAGTACGGTAAGGTCCGTGCGCTGATCAACGACAAGGGCGACCGCGTCAAAGAAGCTGGCCCCTCGGTTCCGGTCGAGGTTCTGGGTCTGAACGGTACACCCGAAGCGGGCGACGTTCTGAACGTGACCGAGACCGAAGCGCAGGCCCGTGAAATCGCCGCCTATCGTGAGCAAGCCGCCAAGGACAAACGCGCTGCTGCTGGTGCCGCGACCACCCTTGAGCAGCTGATGCAGAAGGCCAAGGAAGACGAAAACGTCACCGAACTGCCGATTCTGATGAAAGCGGACGTGCAGGGTTCTGCCGAGGCCATCGTTCAGGCGATGGAAAAGATCGGCAACGACGAAGTGCGCGTGCGCGTTCTGCACTCGGGCGTTGGTGCGATCACCGAAACGGATGTCGGCCTTGCCGAAGCCTCGGGCGCTCCGATCTTTGGCTTCAACGTGCGTGCCAATGCTTCGGCCCGGAACACCGCAAACCAGAAGGGTGTCGAGATCCGTTACTACTCGGTGATCTATGACCTCGTGGACGACGTCAAAGCCGCCGCATCGGGCCTGCTGAGCGCCGAGATCCGCGAGAAGTTCATCGGTTACGCCGAGATCCGCGAAGTCTTCAAGGTCACAGGCGTCGGCAAAGTTGCCGGCTGTCTGGTCACCGAAGGCGTTGCCCGCCGCTCCGCAGGCGTCCGCCTGCTGCGCGACAACGTGGTGATCCACGAAGGCACGCTGAAGACGCTCAAGCGCTTCAAGGACGAAGTGGCCGAGGTTCAGTCGGGTCAGGAATGCGGTATGGCGTTCGAGAACTACGACGACATCCGCGCAGGCGACGTGATCGAGATCTTCGAACGCGAAGAGGTCACCCGCACGCTGGATTGATCCGGTCCTGCCTTAAAACCAAAAACAGCGGCCCTTTTGGGCCGCTTTTTTTGTGGATCGCTGAGAGCTTTTAGCGTTGATCGTGCGTCAGGTGCTTGGTCATTGAGACGGTGTTGGTGCTTCGGGACACCTCAACCCATCCCAGATGCTCGTACAGCCCAACGTTTTCGGGCATATCGACATGGGTGTTCAAACGCATCTCATCAAACCCCTGCCGTCTGGCCTCGGCTTCCGCAAGTTCGATCAGCTTCCGTCCCAATCCCTGCCCACCATGGTCGGGATGGACCGCCAGATTTGCCAGCTTGATGAAGCTGTCACTGGCAACAAGAACGATGCCGGCGATGATCTCATCGCCTTGCTCGGCGACCCAAACCTGATTATCCGCAATGTCCTCGGCGCAGCCCTCGGAAACTTTGGGTAAATCGGAGATCCTGTCGGCGTATTTGGCATAGGCCGCGTCAATGCAGGCTGCCAATCCACTGGCATCCTTCGCTTGTGCAGGCCGTATGGTGGGGGGGTGAGGTTTCAATTCGTTGCGTTGGAGTTGTTTCAGTTGTCTGATGTCATAGCCTGAAAAGCGGGGATTTTGAAGCTGACCGTAGTTGTATCAAAAGATGTTGGAATGGGCTTTCCGCAGAGGATCCGCATTCGCCAATAAGAAACACACGCCAGCTTTGCGAACAAAGCTGCCGATCACACTTTAAATGTCCCAACGCCTTCGAACTGTCTCACTTCTTGGGGCGACCATAGTACAGATTACGTACCTTCATTGTCAGACCATCCTTTGGCCAGGGTCGAAAAGGCGACTTTTTTCCGCTCTGCTTATAGGCAGTCCCGTAACCATTCAGCTTTGGACCCACTTGCCACTGTATCGGAGGACGCAAGTCCATTTTGTCTAAATGGCATTGTTGTTTCGCTTTGGTTCCACAGGCGGGAGGAATTGCATTCTGACCGTTCAGTGCAAAGATGCGTTTCCCTTCACAAAACACTTCCATGAAGCCGTCATTATTTTTTGACCATTTGACACGCATTTTAAATGACACCCATCGTCCGAAGCGGGACGGTGGAAAACACGTTCTGTCTTCGAATTTAGCGCCACCCGAGGAGTCAAGATGCAAGACGTAGATGTGGTTTTTTATCGTGTTAATCCGCTGCCATTCCATCAGCGTAAGTTTGCTTCTGGGAACGTTGCCTTTGCTATATCGAAACCCCGGCTTTATCCAAAAATCTAAACTGTTTTCCACCGTTTGGCCGAGTTTTGCATACTTTTTTGCGTTAATTTGCGATCGGATGTTTCCATTTTTGCAATCGCTTTCTCCTCGACCATCGCCGTAGTTCTTTGAGCTACATTGACCTGGCAAAAGCGTGAAAATAACTTCGTTACCATTCAGTTTTGGGCTGCTTCCTTGAAACGTTGCTTCCTTAAATCCCTTTGGCGTGTCAGCTGACACTGGAACCGTGAAATACAGAGGTAGTAACACCAACATGGTCAGCAATTTTTGCATTTGATACCCCCCTTCAACTCACTAAACTCGATCAATGTAGCGACGAGAACAAATGCAGGCAACGGACTACCGCCTGTCACTCGTTCTTGAAACTACAGAGCGAGCCCTTTGTGTTCGAACCGGGAATACCCAGTTTCACAAGTCATGTGGGGTTCAAAGTGGTTGCTTTGGTCTGTGGCGCAAGGACCAAATCCGTCTGCCGTCCAACACCTGTGACTATCGAGACACGGGCAAAAACGTCCCCGGATGCATGATGATATCGAAATGCTGCATCCCCTTCTTCAAATCAAAGCCAACCGAATGCCCGGCCTTGCGCAGTAACTCGGCGTAATCGCGGCTTTGGCGGATGAACTCGGGTGTATCCCGCTCGGCCACGGTCACGTGGTAGCGTGGGCCAGGGCGGGGCAGGTGGCGGATCGGGGACAGGTCGTTGACCTCGACCGGTGTCAGTTGCAGCGGGTCGTTTACCGGGGTCAGGCTGATCGGCTCCAGATCGTAGACCCCGCTGATCAGGATCACATCGCGTACCCGCAGCCCGGCGCGGGCCAGATCGTTGGCGGAACCCGCCATGACCATGCTGACCAGCTGGGCCCCGGCGCTGTGCCCTGACAAGGTGATCCGCGAGGGGTCAAACCCAAGTGTTTCGGCCTGTGCGGCCAGCCACAGCAACGCGTCGCGGCATTCTTCAACCATCTCGCCGATCCGAGCATCCGGGGCGAGCGTGTAATTCAACGTCGCAAAGGAGTGTTCGGCCTCGACCAGTGCCGGGGCCATTATCGCCGACTCGCGCTGGCTGAGTGCCTGCCAATAGCCGCCGTGAATGAACACATGCAGCGGTGCCCCGGCACCCTTTGCTGGAAAGAAATCCAGAACCTGCGTGGGGCTGTCGCCATAGGCGAGGTTTTCCCGCACCTCCATCTGCGCCCGATACTGCGCGCTCAGCGCCGCGTAGCTGTCCAGATAGGGCGTCAGGTCGCCGCCGATCATCGACCGGGGGGAATATTCCTGATCCAACTCGGTCTGAGTGAAACCCCGATACAGCATCTCTTACTCCTGATCCTTGTACATCAATTCGGTGCGCACATCGTAGAGATCATGGAAAAAGCGCAAATCCAAGGCCTTGCGCAGGAAAGAGACACCGCTGGACCCTCCGGTGCCGGGCTGGTTGCCGATCACCCGCTCGACCGCTGTGACGTGATCGAAGCGCCAGCGCTGGAACAGGGATTCCACATCCATCAGCTTTTCGGCCAACGCATACAGGTCCCAATACCGGTCCGTGTCGCGGAACACCTGCACCCAGATTTTCACCACACGGCTGTCGCCCGAATAGGGATGCGCAAAGTCGCGGTCCAGCAGGTCTTGCGGCACGTCGAACCCCTGACGGGCCAGCATGAACAGAACCTCATCGTACAGCGACGGCTTGGACAGGGCGGCATTCAGCACCTGCATGACCTTTTCGTCATGGGCGTGAACCTTCAGGGTCGAGGCATCCTTGTTGCCCAGAATGAACTCGATCTGGCGATAGCCATAGCTTTGAAAGCCTGACGAACTGCCAAGCGCCTGCCGAAAGGTCATGTAATCGGCCGGGGTCATGGTCAGCAGCGTCTCCCACGCGGCGATCAGTTGCCGTTGGATCGCCTTGACACGGTCGAGGTTCTTCATCGCCGGGCCAAACGCGTCCTGTTGCAGAAAGCCGCGCACCTCGACCAGTTGGTGATGCATCAGTTTCAGCCACAACTCGCTGACCTGATGGATGATGATGAACAGCATCTCATCCGGCTGCGCAGGGTCCTGAAAGGTCTTTTGCAGGTTCAGCAGGGTCTTGAGCTGCAGGAAATCACCGTAACTCTTGCGGTGGGTCTGCGCGAAATCGGTGACCAGAGTCTCTTCGATCCCGCGTTCCAGATACCTGTCCTTGTCGCTCATATGCGTCTCCCAACACCTGCGTTTCCCTATGTTTAGGGTCTGAATTGGCATGAGGCCAGAGCGTCAGGTCCAGTCCAGCACCACCTTGCCCGATTGGCCGGATTTCATTGCGGCAAAGCCTTCGGCAAAATCATCGACCTTCATCTGGTGCGTGATGACGCGGCTGACATCCAGACCGTTCTGCAACATGGCGATCATCTTGTACCAGGTCTCGAACATCTCGCGCCCGTAGACGCCCTTGATGGTGATGGCCTTGAACACGATCCGGGACCAGTCCACGGGGGATTTGCCGGGCGGGATGCCCAGCAGGGCGATCTTGCCGCCCATCACCAGCGCCTCGACCATCTGGTCCAGCGCGGCTTGCGAGCCGGACATTTCAAGACCCACGTCAAACCCCTGCGCCATGCCAAGCTCCGTGATGACGTCCTCCAGATCCTCCTTGGAAACATCGACGGGGCGCACGGTTGGCACCACATGCTCGGCCAGTTTCAGGCGGTCGGGGTTGATGTCAGTAATTACCACGTGCCGCGCGCCCGCATGGCGGGCAACGGCGGCGGCCATGATGCCGATGGGGCCTGCGCCAGTAATCAGCACATCCTCGCCCAGCAGATCGAAGCTGAGCGCGGTGTGTACGGCGTTGCCGAGCGGGTCGAGGATCGCCCCGATCTCGTCCGGTACATCGTCGGGCAGGGGGACCACGTTGAAGGCGGGCAGTTTCAGGTACTGCGCAAAGGCCCCCTGTTCGTTCACCCCAATGCCCCGCGTGCCGGGGTCGAGGTGGAACTTGCCCGCGCGGCTTTGGCGGCTGTCGGTGGTGATCAGGTGCCCTTCGCCCGAGCAGCGCTGACCGATCTCAAGCCCGGTCACGTTGCCGCCCATCTCGACGATCTCACCGGCAAATTCGTGGCCGGTGATCATCGGGATCGGCACCGTGGCGGCGGCCCAGTCGTCCCAGTTCCAGATATGGATATCGGTGCCGCAGATGCCGGTCTTGTTGACGCGGATCAGAACCTCGTCGGGGCCAATCTCAGGCACCGGGGCCTGCACCATCCACAACCCTTCCCCGGGTTTGGACTTTTCCAGTGCTTTCATTGTGTTGGGGCGCATCAAATCACCCCCAGTTCTTTGCCGACCTTGCCGAAGGCGGCCAAGGCGCGATCCAGATCGCCCTTGGTTAGAGCCGCATTCATCTGCGTCCTGATCCGCGCCTGCCCACGCGGGACAACGGGGAAAAAGAAGCCCGAGACATAGACGCCCTGGTCAAACAGGCGCGATGCCATCTCTTGCGCCAGCGTTGCCTCACCCAGCATCACCGGGATGATCGGGTGTTCGCCGGGCAGCAGATCGAAACCCAGTTTCTCCAGCCCCGCGCGCCAGTATTTCGCGTTGCCAAACAGTTGCTTGCGCAGCATGTCGCCCTGTTCGACCAGACGGATGGCCTCAAGCCCGGCAGCGACGATCGAAGGCGGCAGCGAGTTAGAGAACAGATAGGGCCGCGCCCGCTGCCGCAGCAGGTCGATCACCGGCTGCGGCCCAGCGATATAACCGCCGATTGCCCCCCCAAGTGCCTTGCCCAATGTTCCCGTCAGAATATCCACATCGACGCCGAAATGGTCCGGTGTTCCGGCCCCGTTCGGCCCCATGAAGCCGGTGGCGTGGCAGTCATCGACCATGACAATTGCGTCGTAATTATCGGCCAGTTCACGGATCTTCGGCAGGTTGGCCAGATAGCCATCCATCGAAAACACACCGTCAGTAGCGATCATGATATGCCGCGCCCCGTCCGTGCGCGCCTGTTTCAGCCAGGCTTCGAGGTCGTTCATGTCATTGTTCAGATAGCGATAGCGTTTCGCCTTGCACAGGCGCACCCCGTCGATGATCGAGGCATGGTTCAGGCTGTCTGAAATAATCGCGTCTTCAGGCCCTAACAAAGGCTCAAACAGCCCTCCGTTCGCGTCAAAGCAGGCGGCGAACAGGATCGCATCGTCCTTGTTTAGGAACTGCGCCAGCTTCTGTTCCAACTCACGGTGAATGTCCTGCGTACCGCAGATGAACCGGACCGAGGCCATGCCGAACCCTTTCGGCCCCATCGCGCCCTGGGCGGCCTCGATCAGCGCGGGGTGATCGGCCAGACCCAGATAATTGTTGGCGCACAGGTTGATGACCTGTTTGTCGCCCACAGTAATCTCACCGCCCTGAGGCGAGGTGATCATGCGCTCGCGCTTATACAGGCCTTCCGCTTCGATCTGCGCGAGGGTGTCCGTGATATGGGACAGGAATGCATCTGCCATGGCGGCCTCCGTTCAACCTGAGTCGCATATCTAACATAACGGAGGAATTTCCCAAATAGGGGAATTACAGTATGAAGGAAAAATATCCGTGAAGGCGGAAATTTGCCGGTTTCAAGCGTTCTTTACGATCAGGAAGACCCGGGCCGGTGCGCTGGCCGAGATGGAATGGGCGATATCTGCCGCATAGCGGGCAGTGTCGCCCTGTCTCAGCTCGGTTACGGCGCTGCCCGAGGTGACTTTGACCGCGCCGTCCAGCACGGTCAGTTGTTCACGCGCGCCGCGTGCGTGGGGCTGGCTGTTCAGCGCGCCGCCTGCGTCGAACTGAATGTCATAGACCTCGTGCCCGCCGGCCTCTTCTGGCGGGGACAGGATGCGGATACGGCAGTTCTGGCCCATATTGTCGATGCTGGGCACCTCGGATTTCCTGAGCACTTCGATCTGGTCGGCGGTCTTGGTCCCCTCCAAAAGACCGGCGAAATCCACCTGCAGCGCGCGGGTCAGATTCCACAGGGTCGAGATCGTGGGGCTGCTTTCGCCCCGTTCGATTTGGCTGACCATGGATCGCGAGACGCCGCTGAGATTGGCGACCGCTTCCAGCGACAGGCCCTTGGCCCGGCGCGCCTCTTTCAACCGCGCGGGCAGCAGGTTCAGGATATCGTCTGTGTTTTCCGTCATGACGGAATCCTTGCGGGTTGAGCGGACAGATGTCAATTCCGGCCGTGACGGGACGTCCTGCGCGACAGTATCTTTCTGCATGTGCATACTGCAGCCAAAATTCAGCAGGAGAGATCCATGACCGATATCGTAATCCTTGATGGTGCCCGCACCGCAATTGGCACCTTTGGCGGCGCCCTGGCCTCGACCGCGCCGATCGATCTGGCGACCGTGGCGACCGAGGCCGCGCTGGAGCGTTCGGGCGTCGAGGGTGCCCAGATCGGCAACTTGGTGTTTGGTCATGTGATCAACACCGAGCCGCGGGATATGTACCTGTCGCGCGTCGCAGCGATGCAGGCCGGTATTCCGAATGGCACACCTGCGATGAACGTGAACCGTCTGTGCGGGTCCGGCGCGCAGGCGATTGTTTCGGCGGTTCAGTCGCTGATGCTGGGCGATGCCGAATTTGCCGTCGCGGGCGGGGCCGAAAGCATGTCGCGCAGCCCGTATATCGTGCCGCAGGCGCGCTGGGGCGCGAAGATGGGCGACATTTCCTCGCAAGACATGATGCTGGGCGCGCTGAACTGCCCGTTTGGCACCGGCCATATGGGTGTGACGGCCGAGAACGTGGCTGACGAACATCAGATCAGCCGCGAGCAGATGGATGAGTTCGCCATGGCCAGCCAAACCCGCGCGGCAGCGGCGATTGAGGCCGGTCTGTTCGACAGCCAGATCGCCCCGGTGCAGGTGAAGGTCAAGCGCGACATGGTTGACTTCAAGGTGGACGAGCACCCCAAGGCGACCTCGCTTGAGGTGCTGGCCGGGCTGCGTCCGGTGTTCAAGAAGGATGGACGGGTGACGGCGGGCAACGCCTCGGGCATCAATGACGGTGCGGCGGCGATGGTGCTGGCAACGGCGGATGCGGCTGAAAAGGCCGGTCTGAAGCCCAAAGCCCGCGTGTTGGGCTACGCCCATGCTGGCGTTCGCCCCGAAGTGATGGGCATCGGCCCGGTCCCGGCGGTTCAGAACCTGCTGAAAAAGACCGGCCTGTCGGCCGAGGGTTTCGACGTCATCGAAAGCAACGAGGCGTTTGCTTCGCAGGCGCTGGCCGTCAATCAGGAACTTGGACTGGATGCGTCGAAGGTTAACCCGAACGGCGGCGCAATTGCGCTGGGTCACCCGGTGGGTGCAACCGGTGCGATTATCACTCTGAAGGCGCTTTATGAGCTGGAGCGCACAGGTGGGTCCAAAGGTCTGATCACCATGTGCATTGGTGGTGGTCAGGGGATCGCCATCGCCATCGAGCGGCTTTGATCTGAAGCCGGGCAGGGGGGCTGTCTGCCCCCCATCGCGCCCTGGCGCGATTCCCCCCGAGGATATTTCTGGCCAGATGAAGCGGGCGGGTTGGTTTTAGCTGAGCGCGTTGAGCAGCAAGACAAGCGCCGCGCCTGCTGCGGCGCCTATGGTTGCCGGTAGGGCGGCGGACCAAAGCGGCGATTTTTGGGGTTCGTCTTTTTGCGTCTGGGCGATCAGGGCGTTTTCGACCAGTGATGGCAGGCGCGGGCCGAACCGGGCCAGTACCATTGCCGTCTTGCCGAAATCTCGCAACGCCGCGCGGGGACCGATGGATTGCTTGATGTAATCCTCGACCACGGGACGGGCGGTTTCCCAGATGTTCATATGTGGGTCTAGTGAGCGGGCCACACCCTCAACGACGACCATGGTGCGCTGCAGCAAGATCAGTTCGGTCCGGGTTTCCATGCCAAAGCGCTCGGTGACTTCGAACAGGTAGTTCAGCAGGCGGCCCATCGATATGTGCGAGGCGTCCATGCCGAAGATCGGTTCACCCACCGCGCGCAGGGCGCGGGCGAATTCATCGACATCCCGGTCGGCGGGGACGTATCCGGCCTCGAAATGAACTTCGGCCACACGTTTATAGTCGCGGCGGATGAAGCCAAAGAGGATCTCGGCATAGACCCGGCGGGTATATTCGTCGATATGGCCCATGATGCCGTAGTCATAGGCGATGATGTCCCCGTTCGCGGCGACCTTGAGGTTGCCCTGATGCATATCGGCGTGAAAAAATCCGTCGCGCAGGGCGTGCAGCAGGAACATGCGCAACACGCGTTCCGCCAAATCGCGGCGGTTGTGGCCTGCGGCGTCGAGCGCGTCGTTGTCGCCCAGCGGGATGCCATCCGCCCAGCTGAGTGTCATCACCCGCCGCGCCGACAGCGACCATACCACCGGGGGTAGCCAGAAGCCTGCGTCGTCTTTGGTGTTGGCGGCGTATTCCGAGGCGGCGGCGCTTTCCAGACGCAGGTCCAGTTCGCCACGCACCACGCCGTCGAAATGTTCGATGACCTCCATGGGCCGCAGGCGGCGCGCGCCGGGGGCGAACAATTGCACAATGCGGGCGGCGAAATAGAAGGCGTCCACATCCTTGCGGAAGGCGCGTTCGATCCCCGGGCGCAGGACCTTGACGGCGACGTCTTCGCCGGTGCTGACCAGCTTGGCCTTGTGGACCTGCGCGATGGAGGCGGCAGCGATCGGTTCGCTGAAATCGCTGAATATCTCGGCGACGGGCTGGCCCAGTTCCTTTTCAACCTCGGCCAAGGCCTCGGATTTGGAAAAGGGCGGTAGCTTGTCCTGAAGAACGCGCAACTGAGCGGCCAGTTCATTGCCCACCACATCGGGTCGGGTGGACAAGACCTGCCCGAACTTGATGTAGGCCGGACCCAAGGCGGTAAGGGCGCGGGTGGCGGGTGGCATATCCGGGTCGCCCTTGTAGCCCAGCCACTGGAAAGGTTTGCCCAAAGCATGGGCCACGAAACGCAGCGATTTGGGCGCCTCGAACGCATCCAGCACCACGTTCATGGCGCCTGTGCGCTCCAAAGTGGCGCCTGTGCGGATCAGACGAATAATGTTGTGAGGACCGCGCATCTAGATTTTCCAGCCGGAATGCAACGCGGCAATGCCCATGCTCAGGTTGCGGTACTTGGCGTTCTCGAACCCGGCGATGCGGACCATGTTCAGGAACGTCTCCTGATCGGGGAACTTGCGGATCGATTCCACAAGATACTGATAGCTGTCGTAGTCATTGGCGATCAGCTTGCCCATACGTGGGATGACGTTGAAACTGTAGAGGTCATAGAGCTTTTGCAGCCCGTCATTCGGCAACTGGCTGAATTCCAGCACCATCAGGCGGCCACCGGGTTTCAGCACTCGGTAGGCCTCGTTCAACGCCTCTTGTGGGCGGGTCACGTTCCGAATGCCGAACGAGATGGTGTAGACATCAAAGGTGTTGTCCTCGAAAGGCAGCGCCATCGCATCGCCCACAACCCAATTCAGGCTATCGGACATCTGGTCGGCTTCGGCACGCTGTCGGCCTTCGACCAGCATCGGCTCAGTCAGGTCCAGAACGGTGGCGTGGCCGTGGCCCGCGCGTTTGAGGAAGCGGAAGGAAATATCTCCGGTCCCGCCTGCCACGTCCAGCAGGCGCTGACCGGGGCGCGGGGCCAGCCAGTCCATCATTGCGTCTTTCCAGACCCGGTGGATGCCCATCGACATGACATCGTTCATCACGTCATATTTCGAGGCGACCGAGTTGAACACGCCCTGCACGCGCCCGGCCTTGTCAGCCTCGCGCACGGTTTCGAACCCGAAATGAGTGGTCTTGTCGTTGGTGTCGGACATTTGCCTTGCCGTTCGTCGAATTTCGCCTCTGTTATAGGGCCATAAGAAGCGGGCACAATGCGGCCCTTTGGAATAGGAGCCATCTAATGCCCGAATTGCCCGAGGTCGAGACAGTAAGACGCGGCCTGAGCCCGGCAATGGAAGGGGTGGTGATCGAGCGCGCGGATGTAAACCGACCCGATCTGCGCTGGCCTTTCCCGGATCGGATGGCCGAACGGCTGACCGGGCAGCGGGTAGAGCGGTTGCGGCGGCGGTCGAAATACATTCTGGCCGATCTCAGCAGCGGTGAGACGTTGCTTATTCACTTGGGCATGTCCGGGCGGATGACGGTTTCGGGCGATCCGCTGGGGCAGTTTGTGCATGACCATCCTGCGGCGCAAAAACACGACCATGTTGTATTTCACATGGCCAACGGTGCGCGCGTCACCTTCAACGACCCGCGCCGGTTCGGGGCGATGGACCTGCTGCCGACGGCCACCGCCGAGGCACATAAGCTGCTGGCGGTTCTGGGGCCGGAACCGTTGGGGAATGATTTCCACGAACAGCACCTGATCGACGCGTTCAGGGGCAAGAACACACCTGTGAAATCCGCCCTGCTGGACCAGGGAATCGTTGCCGGGTTGGGGAATATTTACGTCTGCGAGGCTTTGTATCGCGGAAAGGTGTCGCCACGTCGCAAAGCGGGGCAAATTTCTTCGGCACGTGTCTCGGGTCTTGTGCCGATCATCCGGCAGGTGTTGCAGGACGCCATCGACGCAGGCGGATCCTCGCTTCGCGATTTCCGCCAAGCCGATGGAGAACTTGGATATTTTCAGCACAGCTTTGATGTCTACGGGCGCGAAGGCGAACCCTGTCGGACCGAAGGGTGTAGCGCCCGGATCAAGAGAATCACCCAGTCCGGTCGCTCAACTTTCTATTGCGCGCAATGCCAAAGATAACTTGATCCAGCTTTTGCGCGTGATAATGACTCGTATCTGAACGGAACAACCGGAAGCTTTCACCTCATGGCTTTTGAGACGATCATCGTCGAAATCGAAGACCACGTCGCCCTTATCAAGCTCAACCGACCGGACGCGATGAACGCGCTGAACACTCAGCTGCTGGGTGAGTTGTGCGATGCGCTGGAAGACGCTGACCGCAACGACAAGGTGCGCTGCATCGTGATCACCGGCTCGGACAAAGCCTTTGCCGCTGGTGCGGACATCAAGGAAATGTCCGAGATGAGCTTTGTCGATGTGTTCAACACCAATCTGTTTGCTGACGCCAACGACCGCGTTACAGCTATCCGCAAGCCAATCATCGCCGCCGTTGCGGGATATGCGCTGGGCGGGGGCTGCGAACTGGCGATGATGTGTGATTTCATCATTGCCGCCGATACCGCCAAATTCGGCCAGCCCGAGATCAATCTGGGCGTCATCGCAGGCTTGGGGGGCACGCAGCGTCTGACACGCTTTGTGGGCAAGTCGAAAGCGATGGACATGAACCTGACCGGCCGCTTCATGGACGCCGAAGAGGCCGAGCGCGCAGGTCTTGTCAGCCGCGTGGTCCAGGCCAAGAAGCTGATTGAAGAGGCGATGGGCGCAGCCCAGAAGATTGCCGAGAAATCCCAGCTGACCGCGATCGCCGCCAAGGAGGCCGTGAACCGCAGCTATGAATTGCCGCTGAACGAAGGGATGCTGTTCGAGCGTCGCGTCTTCCATTCGATGTTTGCGACCGAAGACCAGAAAGAGGGTATGGCCGCCTTCCTGGAAAAACGCGCAGCCCAGTTCCGCGACAAGTAAACCAGCGTAGCATTCGAAACAGGCGGGCCCGGCCCGCCTTTTTTCATGGCCGCTATGCGCCGGTAAAGAATCGGCTTGGCAAAGACCGCAAACTTGGATAACTAGCGCCGCTATACATGCGCGTGCGGCCCGCCTGGCCCGACTCACACTCGTGATTTCTGATCCGGTGCGGATATGTCCGTGGCGCGCAACCCAAGATAACCGTACCGAACAAAGGTCAAGAAACACATGGCTAACTCGCCCCAGGCAAAGAAGCGCGCACGTCAGAACGAAAAGCGTTTCGCCGTTAACAAAGCGCGCCGTTCGCGCATCCGCACCTACCTGCGCAAAGTTGAAGAAGCGATCGCATCCGGCGACAAGGACGCGGCCACCGCAGCCCTGCGCGCCGCTCAGCCCGAGCTGATGCGCGGCGTCACCAAAGGCGTCTTCCACAAGAACACCGCAGCCCGCAAAATGTCGCGCCTGTCGGCCCGCGTCAAAGCGCTGGGCTAAGCTTTTTGGGTGACCTAGGGTCATGTCAGAAAGGCTGAACTAATTTGAAAGGCGTCGCGGGCAGCGGCGCCTTTTTCACGTGTTGCCGGAATACCGCGCCCTCACGAAACCGAGAGATTCTTTCGGCCAAAGAGCCGAGTCAATATCAGAGTTTCGTTGCCGCGACCCATTTCATCTTGCTACCACTGTTACAGCGATTCACTCGCTTGGGGGGACAGGCTGTTTCCTCGGTCAGACTGACGGGCATCAGGATGATTGAGGAGCTAGCGTCGTTGACCGGCCTTGGCCGGGCTGCCGATCTGCCATGGATCTCGGGATAACCGCTGATCCGGGCCCTGTCTAAAAAAATGTGTTTGCGATGTGCCACCCGGTTTGCCGGACGCTGTTGTTTTGTTTGGCGTCTGAACCTGGCAGTACTGACATTCGGGCGAATAACCCGCCGGACTACTCGGTCCGGCGCACCGTATCCCTGTGCGTGTGTTTTCGTAATCCGGGTTACCGGATCCGTATGAATAAGGCCGACAGGCCAATAAAGAATGGGATGCGTGAGGCGCTTGATGACACAAGAGAAATGGGGACTACTGCGTAATAAATTGCTTAAGGTGATTGGCCGGAACAACTACACGACCTGGATCGAACCGCTGGAGTTCGAAGAGCTGCAGGACGGTGTGGCGGTTTTTTCGGTGCCGACGAACTTTATGGGCAATTACGTAAGCCAAAACTTTGCCGACCTCATTTTGTATGAACTGAACACGTCGGGCGAATCCGTGCAGCGCCTGGATTTCCGTGTTGCCGCAAATACGCCGGCGCGCCCCAATCCCGTTGCGCGCCCAAAGGCCGACCCCGAGCCCGTGGCAGAAGCGCCCGCCACCAGATCAGATGTTGCGCAGGAGGCCTTGGATTCCCTTCAGGCCGCACCGCTGGATGCGCGCTTTACTTTTGACAGCTTTGTCGTCGGCAAGCCGAACGAATTGGCCCATGCCGCTGCGCGCCGCGTCTCGGAGGGCGGGCCGGTGACGTTCAACCCGCTGGTCCTGTATGGGGGTGTCGGTCTGGGTAAGACGCACCTGATGCACGCCATTGCGTGGGAGTTGAAAACCAAGCATCCCGAACTGAATGTGCTGTACCTGTCGGCGGAACAGTTCATGTACCGCTTTGTTCAGGCCCTGCGCGAGCGTCGGATGATGGATTTCAAACATCTGTTCCGTTCGGTCGATGTGCTGATGGTCGATGACGTGCAGTTCATCGCCGGGAAGGATTCGACGCAGGAGGAATTCTTCCACACATTCAACGCGCTGGTCGATCAGAACAAGCAGATCATCATCTCGGCCGACCGCGCCCCCGGTGAAATCAAGGATCTGGAAGAGCGCGTGAAGTCGCGCCTGCAATGTGGTCTGGTCGTTGATCTGCACCCGACCGATTATGAACTGCGTCTGGGCATCCTGCAGAACAAGGTGCAGCAGCATATCAGCACCTATCCGGATCTGGTTATCGCGGATGGCGTGCTTGAATTCCTCGCCCATCGCATCTCGACCAATGTTCGGGTGCTGGAAGGCGCGTTGACGCGTCTCTTTGCCTTCGCCTCGCTGGTCGGGCGTGAGATCGATATGGAATTGACGCAGGATTGTCTGGCCGATGTGCTGCGCGCATCGGAGCGCAAGATCACCGTCGAAGAGATTCAGCGCAAAGTCTCGGATTATTACAACATTCGTCTGTCCGACATCATCGGTCCGAAACGCCTGCGGTCTTACGCGCGTCCGCGTCAGGTGGCGATGTATCTGTGCAAGCAGCTGACCAGCCGGTCCCTGCCCGAGATCGGGCGCCGCTTTGGCGGGCGCGACCACACCACGGTCATGCATGGTGTCAAACGCATCGAAGAGCTGAAAGTGACGGATGGCCAGATCGCGGAAGACGTGGAAATGCTGCGTCGCGCGCTGGAAGCCTGAGGTTTACCCCTAAAACCACTCAGAGACGCCTCGGGACTTGGGTTCCGGGGCGTTTTCTTGTGCGCAATTGTCCACGGTCGCGGATGAACTGTGTCCACAGCACAACGCGCCCCTTGACCGAATGGGTTTTCCAACCCAGAAATCCGTAAAAAATCCTTGTGCCTCAGGGCTGAACCGCTAACGTGCCAGTCCCGCCCATTTCGGCACTTAAGTCAGAGGAATTGAGGGTATGAAGATCAGCATCGAACGCGGCACCCTTCTCAAGGCCGTTTCGCAGGCCCAATCGGTTGTCGAACGTCGCAACACAATTCCGATCCTGGCCAATGTGCTGATCGAGGCCGAAGGCGATCAGGTTCAGTTCCGCGCCACCGATCTGGATATCGAAGTGGTCGACAAGGCTCCGGCGCAGGTCGAGAAGGCCGGGGCGACCACAGTGGCGGCCACAACGCTGCATGAGATTGTGCGCAAACTGCCTGACGGGGCGCTGGTGACACTGACGGCGGACAGCGCTGCGGGCCGTTTGACGGTTGAGGCGGGTCGCTCGAATTTCTCGCTGGCGACATTGCCGAAAGAGGATTTCCCGGTGATGGCGTCCTCGGAATATCAATCGAACTTTACGGCCTCGGCGGCGCTGCTGCGGCGGCTGTTCGACAAATCTAAATTTGCGATCTCGACGGAAGAGACGCGCTATTACCTGAACGGCGTTTACATGCATGTCACGGATGGCTCCGACGGCAGCAAGGTGTTGCGCTGCGTGGCTACCGATGGTCACCGACTGGCGCGGATCGACGCGGATTGTCCGGATGGGGCGGCGGACATGCCCGGCGTGATCGTGCCGCGCAAGACCGTGGGTGAGTTGCGCAAACTGCTGGACGATGACGAGATGGACATCGCCGTGTCGGTCAGCGAAACCAAGGTGCGTTTTGCGACGCCCGACATCACGTTGACCTCAAAGGTCATTGACGGCACCTTCCCCGACTACACCCGCGTTATTCCGCAGGGCAATATTCGCAAATTGGAAGTGGACGCGGCTGAATTCGCTCAGGCCGTGGATCGGGTGGCAACGGTTTCATCCGAACGCTCGCGCGCGGTGAAGCTGCAATTGGACGGTGACAAACTGGTGCTGTCGGTCAATGCCCCGGACAGCGGCGCGGCCGAAGAAGAACTGGCCGTGGCCTATGGCGATGAGCGGTTGGAGATCGGATTCAACGCGAAATATCTGTTGGAGATTGCGTCTCAGGTCGATCGTGAGAATGCAGTGTTCCTGTTCAATTCTGCCGGTGATCCGACCCTGATGCGTGAAGGCAATGATCAAAGCGCGGTTTACGTTGTCATGCCGATGCGCGTCTGATCGCGCTGGCGCGCGATGCCTCCGGCGGAGGTATTTTTGAACAGAAGAAGGGAGGGGTCATGGGATTGGCCCTGACCGAGCTTACGGTCTCGCATTTTCGGTCTCACAAGCTGGCGCGGTTGTCTTTGGATGGGCGGCCTGTGGCGATTCATGGGCCGAACGGGGCCGGGAAGACCAACATTCTGGAAGCGGTGTCCCTGTTTTCGCCTGGGCGCGGGATGCGGCGGGCGAGCGCGGCCGAGATGACGCGGCGGCCCGAGGCGCTGGGCTGGAAGCTGTCCGGGCTGTTGCAGGCGCAGGGGCAACGCTACGAGATCGAGACCTGGTCCGAGGGTGGCGCGGCGCGGCAGGTTCGGATTGATGGCAAGGCGGCGAGTCAGATTGATCTGAGCAAGCTGGCGCGGGTTGTCTGGCTGATCCCCTCGATGGATCGGCTGTGGATCGAGGGGGCCGAGGGGCGGCGGCGGTTTCTGGACCGGATCGCGCTGAGTTTTGATCCCTCGCATGCTGAGGCATCCCTGACTTATGAAAAATCCATGCGGGAACGGAATCGCCTGCTGAAAGAGCAGGTGCGCGATGCCCATTGGTACGCCGCGCTGGAAGGACAGATGGCCGAAACCGGGTATCGCATTCACGCAGCGCGGTTGGCGGCGCTGGATCATCTGCGCGTGGCGCAGGACCAGGCAGAGACGGCGTTTCCGTCGGCTGATCTGGAATTGGTGCAGACCGAAGGTGCGATGCCAGATACAGCAGACGACCTGCGAGAGGCGCTCAACGAAAGCCGGTTTCGCGATCTGGCGGCGGGGCGGACTTTGGTGGGGCCTCACCGGTCTGATCTGTACGGAGTGTTTGCGGCCAAGGGCGTGCCGGCCAAGGATTGCTCGACTGGTGAACAGAAGGCGTTGCTTGTCTCGCTGATCCTGTCGAATGCGCGGGCGCTGGCCGGGATGGTCGGGGCCCCGCCCGTTGTGTTGCTGGATGAGGTGGCCGCGCATCTGGACGCGGATCGACGGGCGGCGCTGTATGATGAGATTTGCGCGCTGGGGGCTCAGGCCTGGATGACGGGCACCGGGCCTGAACTGTTTGCGGAATTGGGGGACCGGGCCCAGACGCTGGTTGTCACCGAAGGCGACGCGGGCTCGGTCGTCGTTTAGGCGGGTTCGCTGACTTTACGTTCCCACATGAAGCCGCGCATCACTTCGTCGACCGGTGTTTGTGCCATGTGGTTGACGTAGTTCGACATGGTTTTCTGCGCCAGACCCAGAACCACGTCCAGAACCGCGCGGTGCGAGTAACCTGCGTCAAAGAATGCCTGCATCTGTGCGTCGGTGACGTTGCCGCGGGTTTCCATCATCTGCAGGGTGAAGCTGCGCAGCGCCTCAAGCTTGGCCGATGGCAGCGGGGTTTCGTTGCGCAGCGCCTCGGTGATCTCATCCGAGACCTTCATCATCTTGGCAATGCCTGTATGGGCCGGGACGCAGTAATGGCACTCGTTCTCCACATTGATGGTCTGCCAGACCACGGTTTTCTCGTCATTGTCGAAATCGGTCTGCATGAACAGGTGATGCAGAACCTGATAGCCTTCCAGATGTTGCGGGCTTTCAGACATCACCTTGTGCAGGCCCGGCAGACGACCAAAGGCAGCCTGCGACTTTTCCAGCAGTGGTTTGGACCCTTCCGGGGCGGTTTCGAGGTCATGAGAGGGGAAGTTTGCCATGTCAAAACTCCTGTTTCTGGCGCGATAAGGCAGAAATAGGGTTTCTTGAGCAATCACTCAAGTATATATTTGAGCAATCGTTCAAGAAATGGTGAAGAGAATGCCAAGAAAACCCGGATATGACCGAGACGCGCTGATCGCGCAGGCCAGGGATATGTTCTGGCGTCAGGGATGGGCGGGGACCTCGCTGAAAGATCTTGAGCGTGAATTGAAGCTGAAACCCGGCAGTTTCTATGCAGCCTTTGGGTCGAAAGACGCGCTGTATGCGCTGGCATTGAAGCGCTACACGCAGGACGGCATCGCGCGGCTTGAGGTGCTGGCTGAGGAGCTTGGGCCAAAAGGCGCGCTGAAGGCGCAGCCGTTTCGGGTGATCGAGGCGGCGGATATGCCAGCCAAAGCCTGCATGCTGGCCAAAACCTATGCCGAGTTGCAGGCGAAGGATCACGATTTGGCGGATCGGGCAGGTGCCTATATGGCCGAGATGAAAGCATGTTTTGCCGCCCTGTTTCGGCGCGCGCAAATGGACGAGGAGATCGGGCCCGAGCATGATCCCGAACGGTTGGCCGCGCGCTACCAATCCGACCTTTTGGGGCTGCGTCTGTCAGCTGAGCGCAGAGACGTGGACGCCGCTGCTATCGCCTCGGATATCGCGGCTGATCTGGACAGGCTTTGACCTTTCGCGATCGGCAGCGAATGGCACAAAATGTGGGGGTAGCGCGTGACAATCCCCACCAGAAAACGTATAAGTTATCAAAATAATATAGGTACTGACTGAATGTCCGAAGACGCACAGGCACCACAGGAATACGGCGCGGATTCCATCAAGGTTCTCAAAGGGTTAGAAGCTGTTCGCAAGCGTCCCGGTATGTATATCGGGGACACGGATGATGGCTCGGGTCTGCACCATATGGTGTATGAGGTTGTCGACAATGGGATCGATGAGGCTCTGGCCGGTCATGCCGACCATGTGACGGTGAAAATCCACGCCGATTCCAGCGTCTCGGTCAGTGACAACGGGCGCGGAATTCCGGTGGATATTCACCCCGAGGAAGGCGTGTCCGCTGCCGAGGTCATCATGACCCAACTGCACGCGGGTGGTAAGTTTGACAGCAACTCGTACAAGGTGTCGGGCGGGTTGCACGGCGTTGGCGTTTCGGTGGTGAACGCGCTGTCCGACTGGCTGGAACTGCGCGTCTGGCGGAACGGCAAAGAACACGTTGCCCGGTTTGAAGGCGGCGAGACGGCCGAGCATCTGAAGGTGGTCGAGGAATGCGGCGACCGCACCGGGACCGAGGTGCGGTTCCTGGCCTCGACCGACACGTTCTCGAACCTGGAATACTCGTTTGAGACGCTGGAAAAACGCCTGCGCGAACTGGCCTTCCTGAACTCGGGCGTGCGCATCATCCTGATCGACGAACGCCCTGCCGAACGGCTGGAAACCGAACTGTTCTATGAGGGCGGCGTCAAGGAGTTCGTCAAATATCTGGACCGCTCCAAAACGGCGGCGATGGCCGAACCGATCTATATCAAAGGTGAGCGCGATGACATTGGCGTGGAAATCGCCATGTGGTGGAATGACAGCTACCACGAAACGGTGCTGCCATTCACCAACAACATCCCGCAGCGCGATGGCGGTACGCACGTGGCGGGCTTCCGCGGCGCGCTGACGCGGACCATCAACAACTATGCGCAGTCCAGCGGGATTGCGAAGAAGGAAAAGGTCAGCTTTACCGGTGACGACGCGCGCGAGGGCCTGACCTGTGTGCTGTCGGTCAAGGTGCCCGATCCGAAATTCTCATCCCAGACCAAGGACAAGCTGGTCAGTTCCGAAGTGCGCCCGGCGGTCGAAGGTCTGATGAACGAAAAACTGGCCGAATGGTTCGAGGAAAACCCGAACGAGGCCAAGACCATCGTCGGCAAGATCATCGAGGCCGCCCTTGCCCGTGAAGCGGCGCGCAAAGCCCGCGAACTGACCCGCCGCAAGACCGCGATGGACGTGAACTATCTGGCTGGCAAGCTGAAGGATTGCTCCGAAAAAGACCCATCCAAGACCGAAGTCTTCCTCGTCGAGGGGGACTCAGCTGGTGGTTCGGCGCAAACGGGCCGGGACCGGCTGACGCAGGCGGTTCTGCCGCTGCGCGGGAAGATCCTGAACGTCGAACGCGCGCGGTTTGACCGGATGCTGTCCTCGCAGGAAATCGGCAATCTGGTGATGGCGCTGGGCACTGGCATTGGCCGGGATGAGTTCAACATCGAAAAGCTGCGCTACCACAAGATCGTCATCATGACCGATGCGGATGTGGACGGTGCGCATATTCGGACGCTGCTGCTGACGTTCTTCTACCGGCAAATGCCGGAACTGATCGAAGGCGGGTATCTCTATATCGCGCAACCGCCGCTCTATAAGGTTTCGCGCGGTAAATCCGAGGTCTACCTCAAGGATCAGGCGGCGCTGGATGATTACCTGATCAATCAGGGGGTTGAGGGCGCGGTGCTGAAACTGGGTTCGGGCGAGGAAATCATCGGTCAGGACCTGACCCGCGTGGTGGATGAGGCGCGGCAGTTGAAGCGTGTGCTGGACGCCTTCCCGACGCATTACCCGCGCCACATTCTGGAACAAGCCGCCGTTGCCGGGGCCTTTGTGCCGGGCGCGGTGGATGCCGATCTGCAGGGCGTCGCCGACAAGGTCGCCGCCCGTCTCGACCTGATCGCGCTGGAATACGAGCGCGGCTGGCAGGGCCGGATCACCCAGGATCACGGCATCCGTCTGGCCCGCATCCTGCGCGGCGTCGAAGAGGTCCGCACGCTGGACGGCCCCATGCTGCGCTCGGGCGAGGCGCGCAAGACCGGCAGCTTCACCCAAAACCTGCAAGAGGTCTACAACACCCCAGCCACCCTGATCCGCCGCGACCGGATGCAAGCCATCCACGGGCCCCTGGACCTGCTGCGCGCGATTCTGGAAGAGGGCGAAAAGGGCCTGTCGCTGCAACGCTACAAAGGTCTGGGCGAAATGAACCCCGACCAGCTATGGGAAACCACACTGGATCCGGATGCACGTACCCTGCTGCAAGTGCGCGTGGACGACATGGTCGAGGCAGACGACCTGTTCACCAAGCTGATGGGCGACGTGGTCGAACCCCGCCGAGAGTTCATCCAGCAAAACGCGCTGAGCGTTGAGAATTTGGATTTCTGAGGCGTTTGTAGGTGCGCCCATAGCTTTGCATTTCGCCTAAAGATTTGCATCTTTGGCCCAAAACTTTGGGCGCAATTGACACCCACTGAATTTGGCATCCAAAGAAAATTGTGCACAGTGCAAATTTTAGTTAAATCCATGCCATGATCGTGGCTCCCGTGAAGCTCTAAGTCTGCCGCTTCCAACCCAACGCAGCCACTTGTTCTTCAACCGACATCAGATGCGGCCGCTAACCAACTTACCAAAGTTTCAGAAGAACGTCTCTGACCACGGCTAGCGTGATATCTAGCGTCGGAATTGCTAATAGTAAAATTCCGGCGACACCCAGACTTAGTGACACGAAGCGCGCCAAACGGAATGTATGCATCTCGCCGGTCCACCATTCTCGCGAAAGGTAGCTGATGTAGTCGCCATGCTTGTTGAACATGAATGTTCGCACATCAGGCCGGTAGCCTGAAACCAGCGGCTTCTTGTTCCTGAACTTGTCGTGCACTTTCCAGAACAAAGGCAATCTCGGTTTCCAATGACCGGAAAACACTTGTGCTTCCATTGCTGCAAGTTCATGGACGCTGTAGCGTTCTCCCACTCTGGCTGCAAACTCCATGTCTCCCTTGGCAAGCCCCAAAACATGTGGGCGAAAGGCCTTAAATATTAGGTTGGAAAACAGAAGGAGCAGACTTCCAAAGAAAACCAGCCTCATCTTTGCTACACCATTTAGAAAAAACGGTGTTTCTGCGCCCGGCTCAACTCCAGCGATCACCCGAAATGAAGCGATTTCCGCAATTTGGTCGTTGAATAGGATCAGATAACCAATGATTGGCACCAATGCGACGATCCGCGTTAAGTCATTGTTGGCAACTCGTTCGACAGACTGCCATTGGGTGAACTTCCAATCCGAGTGAAACTTCATTGAATTGCGCTGCTCCTATCAGAGCGTGGTCTATCAAGCACGCTAGAGGCCGTTCCCTTATTCGTTCTGAGAACGGTACTTCATTGAAAACTTGACGGAAAGCTGCTGGAACTGTCTATTTGAGACATAATATTCAATTTCAAGTTGTAGGCATGTAGATGACTGAGAAGCTGCCAGATTACCTGGCTCAAGGCGAAGCCGCACGTTTGTTCCCCGTTCTCTCAACCACTTCAAAGGAAGGTCGCACAACGTCAATTGTGCTGGCCTGCATGGTTCAGATTGAAGAGTTGGGAGCCGCGTTGCTCCAATCAGTAGGCCAGAAGCGTGGGAAACGGGCTCAGGTACAAGCATTCACTGAGGTTGTGTTCAAGAACCAATCCAAGACAATCAAGGATCGACCCGACGGATTGATTGTTCTGAAAGTTGGGTCCCGTGAGTGGAAGGCCCTCATAGAAACCAAAGTTGGGAACAACACCCTCGATGCTGAGCAAATCGAAAGATACCGTGCTCTTGCCAAAGAGAACGGCGTCGATTGCGTCATCACGATATCCAATCAATTCGCGACTACGCCGACCGCGCACCCTGTTGAGGAAGTTAGGAAGAGCAGGTCCAAGATTCCCGTATATCACTGGTCATGGATGCATGTAGTCACGACTGCGGAGTTGCTGATCAGCAATGAGCAAGTCGAGGACAAGGACCAGCTACTGTTGCTGAATGAGCTTCGGCGCTTCCTCAACCATGAGAGCGCTGGCGTACAGGGCTTCCATAGGATGCCCAAGGAATGGGGTGATCTCAACAAACTAGTGTCTTCCGGCGGTGTCATTCCAGCGCGGTCGCCAGAAGCTCAGGTCGTGATTGACGCTTGGCATCAGGAAACCCGAGACCTGTCGCTGATATTGAGCCGATTGGTCGAAACATCCGTCAGTGAAAAACTGTCGCGCAAGCACATCAATGATCCGGCTCAGCGAAAAAAGGATGAGCTGCTGATGCTTCGCGAACACCACCAGCTCCAATGCACATTAGATGTCCCGGATACGGCCGCCCCTATCGAAGTCACCGCAGACCTGAAGCGGCGATGTGTCGACGTAGGTATGACCATCCGAGCGCCTGAAGATAAGAAGTCGACTAAAGCCAGGCTGAATTGGCTGCTGCGGCAGATCAAGGTCGACAATATGGAAGGGCTGTATATTCGTTTGCTTTGGCCTGGCGCCAGCGAGCCGACGCAGCACTTGGTTTCAGAACTCCGGGAAGACATTGATGTCTGCCAAGAAGGCAAGGACCACCTGGTTACGCACGGCTTCCACGTTTTCTTATCCAAGCGCCTCGGCGGGCGGTTCACACAACAGGCCAACTTCATATCTGACTTAGAAGATGTTGTTCCTCTATTTTACGGCGAAGTGGGCTCGAACCTCGCTGTTTGGAAGAAGGCCGCACCGAGGATAAAGCAAGAAAAACCGACTGCTGAGGATGTGTCGACAGACGCGATTGCGGAAGAAGCAGAAGGCTTCGAAAGTTGACACAAGTTACTGAATTAATTCCTCTATGAGAAACTACGCGACTAAAGGGGCTTCGGTACGACACCAAGGAAAGTCAGCATTCAAATTGCGATCATGACTAACAAACGAAATGTAAAACGGTTTGACTTTGTGAATTCCTATCCCCTAACCTTAGGGTTGAGCAGACTATTTCTAATTCAGGCTATTTATGCGCAGAGACTTCCGTCTACACGAACTCAGCGACGATGATTTTGAAGACCTTTGTGTCAAGATTTCAGTCGATTGGTTAGGCGAAGGCATGACGCCATTCGCGCCCGGTCCCGACGGCGGCAGAGACGGTAAGTTCACCGGAAAGGCGAATAAATTCCCCAGCTCAAACGAACCGTTGGGCGGTAAGTTTGTGCTTCAGGCAAAACACGCAGCTTCACCGATAGCGTCCTTTTCGGAGAGACCATTCCAACGCACGCTAAAGAACGAGGAATACCCTCGCATTTCAACACTCGTCGAGGATGAGATGTGCGAGCACTACCTTTTGTTTGCTAACCGAAAGTTAACAGGTCGCGCTGAAAAGAAAATTCATGAGGAGCTTATGGCTCTAGGGCTTCAGTCAGCGCATATCATTGGAATAGAACGACTCAATCTGGAACTGGAAAGTAAGCCTAACTTGGCGAGATCGCTACCAAACGCTAGAGACTTTCAACCGTTCTCGTTTCAACCAGATGACCTCGTTGAAGTTATCTCCGCCCTTCATGCCTACTCGGATGGGCACGTCGATGAAGCGTTTGACAGCGCTCAATCGTTCGATACCATCTCAATCAAATCAAAAAAGAACCCAATCAATGGATTGTCCAAAGAGTTTTATGAGCAGGTGATTGAAGCTGAATCCATGCTTCATTTCGACAAGATTGAACGCTTTCTCAAGAACCCTCGTAACGTCGAATTCAAAGACCTCTACCATGACGCTGCTGACGAATTGAAGCAAAAGCTGGTTGTAGAACGAGATCAGTTTTCAGACTTTGATCGGGTTTTTACGTTTTTGTACGACAGGGTGCAAAGCCAGCGAGACGCCTTGAAAGGCAAGCGACGGCTGGTCAGCATCCTCTTGCACTACATGTACTGTAACTGCGATATCGGTGTGAAAAGCGAAGATGAATTGGCGGCTTAACCATGTTGACAGCAGAGAAGCATTTAGACCTCGACACCTCACTAATCCGTGTAGCCGCAGTGATCCTTAAAGAGTTGAAACGCAAGGGTGCTGTGAGCTTCGAGGCACTACGTAAGCTGATCATTCGGCGTATCGGTGAGGATGGTGAGTTGATGTTTCTTCCCGCGCTGCGCTTTCTGTTCCTTCTGGGGCGTGTTGAGTATCACACCAAGAACGATGTGGTCGAACTTGTCGGTGTTACCAATGCAAATTAGCCGCTTGTACAGCAACCAAGATGAGATTTTCACACCCATTGATTTTAATTTCGGGAATCATGCGACAAGCTTAAACGTTGTACTGGGCGAAATTCGTCATCCGTCAGATCACGCGCGAGACTCCCATAATCTTGGGAAGACCACGCTTCTTCACCTAATCGACTTCCTATTGTTGAAAGGCATGTGGCCGGGACATTTCCTTGCCAAGAACAAGAGCCTGTTTGAGGGCTTCGAGTTCTTTATCGAAATTGCGCTGAATGCCGGAGGATTTGCGACCGTGCGCCGGGGGGTTAATGACCCTAACTTGGTGTCACTGGCGCGACATGACAAATCGGGCTCATCATTTGTGGATGAGCCAGAGGAAAGATGGGATCATTTTGAACTAGGCAGAACCGACGCTGAACTAATTCTAGACAGCTGGCTCGACCTGCGCGTCTTGAAGCCCTTTAGCTACAGGAAAGCAATTACCTATTTCTTGCGAGCCCAAAGTGACTGGGATGATGAACTGAAGGTTCAGAAATTTGCCTCATCCAAAGATCAGTACTGGAAACCATTTATCGCCAGGCTTTTTGCTTTTGATGATGGCTTAGTGCAGCAAAAGTACAATCTCGACGAGGAGTATGCCGACAAAAAGGTAAAGTTGGACCATCTTCAGGGAGAAGTTCAGTTCTCCGAGGATGAACTCCCTCAGCTGAACGCACAGATATCGTCGTTGGTCCAAGACATCAAATCAAGCGAAAAAGCGTTGGATGCCTTCAGCTTCGATGAGGAAGAACAGAAGTTGGTCCGCGATCTTGTGAACGAGATTGAAGCGGAAATAGCAGACATCTCAACACATATTTACAATTTGAGATTTGATATCAGACAGATTGACGAAGCTTTGGCCCACAAGGACAAGTTCGACCTAAATGATGTCAGATCTATTTTTGAAGAGGTGGAAATCCACTTTCCTCGGCAACTTTCCCGGGACTATGAACAACTTGTAGCGTTCAACCGAAAGATCACGAGGGAGCGAAATTCTGCACTCCGTAGACAAAGAAAAAATCTCGAAGAAAATTGGGAGGAGCTTTCCAAGAGGAAGAGTCAGTTAGATGCCCAACGCTCGCATCGGCTACAATTCATTCAAGCGACTGATACATTTGAGAAGTTCAAGGCATTGCAGAAGGGCCTCGCAGAACACAAAGCTCGTCTTGTTTACTTGGAGGAACAAAAAGGAAAACTCGAACTCGTGGCGGCGGCTGCACGCGAACTACGCGAAGTCGAAAGAAATCGAGGGCGAGTTGCGGATGAACTAAAGGCCATGATCGAGAAACCCAACCAACTCTTTGAGAGGTTCCGAGATACCTTTAATGCCTACTGTAAGCGAGTTCTCAACCACGACGGATTAATCTTCTTTCGTGTCAACAGGCAGAACAATTTTGACTATGAAATCGGCCTATCGTTGCCGGGGAGTACGACCACTACATCCAATTTGTCGGACGGAACGAGTTATCAAAAGCTGATATGTGTTCTCTTTGATTTGGCACTCTTGAAAGTATACGAGAACGCGCCATTTTTCCGGTTTGTATTTCATGATGGGGTATTTGAAGGCCTCGACAACCGCAAAAAGAAGAACTTACTCGACGTGATTCATGAACAGATCGGCGACGGTAAGCTACAGTACATTTTCACTCTGATCGACACCGACCTTCCTCGCGATTTAGAAGACCACCCTGTTCGGTTTTCTGAGGACGAAGTGGTTCTAAGGTTAAATGACGATGGAAGAGATGGTCGTTTGTTTAAAATGGCAGAGTTTTAGATTGTAGAATGCCTTCGCTTCGACCGACCAAAACTTTCATCTCGCGAATATTGCGCAGAGCATCACTGTCTGGCTCGAAAAGTCGAGTCGAAGATTTTTTAGGGTTTGTGCTGCGTAGGTTTGTGATGGCACCATTTCATCCCTTAAAAAAGCTCAGTGTCGCCTGTAAAGATCACCACCGACCAACATCAGAAATCTGTTTTGGGATCCAGCCGGTGCGCTCCCTCTCCCGATAATGCCAAAAACCAACGAGTACGTTTTTCAGAAACTGCGCATCGAAGCCCACGCATGTAGCCGCTTCTTGGAATTTATTCACGGCAAGAAAAGATATTTGACATGACTTTAGTTTGCCCAGACTGCTTTGGAGATTCTGGTCTACAGCGCCGGATCAAGGACGTTAGGCCTAGCTTCCCAGACAATCCCTGTGATTTTCATCCATCTAAGAAGGGAGTGCCAATATCCGCGGTAGCCGAGATCGTCGATCCAGTTTTCAGGAATAGATACACTTTTGGGAACTACCATCCCCAATATGATGAATTTATGGGTGATGACCTGCCTGGGACACTGTATCATTTGACGGAAGCTGACGATCACGCGGTCGTCACGGCTTTGGCTGATGCGCTAATCGAAAACGACGATTATTGGCCGCCCGATGGCGAAGACGCCTTCTACATTTTTGATGGCAGCTATATCGAAAATGATGCCGGATATGACGAGCACAGCCAGACTTGGCGCCATTTTCGGCGTGAAATCTTGCACGAACAGAGGTTCTTCAGTCAGAACGCACTAAGCAAACTTCGCGAAATCTTCGATGGACTCCATTTGTTGCGCGATGACGCGAATAGACCGGCTGTTTACACGTTAAACCCTAGTGATGGAGTCGACCATATCTATCGTGCGCGTAAAGCCAATAGTATCGCAGAGAGAGAGCAGATAGCACAGGATCCTGCCAACCAGCTGGGCCCGCCTCCGGAGAAACTACGGAGTGCGGGTCGTATGAACCCTTCAGGCATACTAGCTTTTTACGGAGCTTTCGATTTAGACACTTGCATTGCCGAATTGCGCCCTGCGGTAGGGGAAACGGTGATTTCAGCCCAATTCGAACTAACGCGCCCTCTACTGGTTCTTGACACAACAAAGTTCACTGGACGACCCAAAGCGATAAATGTTTTTGCGCCAACTCACGTGAAACGATTAAGGCTATGGAAGTTCATGACAACTTTCATGAGCGAAATTGCACGTCCATGCCTGCCTAACGACGAACACTTGGACTACGTACCCACCCAAGTTGTCTCGGAGTATTTGACAAATCTTCACAAGCTTAGACTTGACGACAACGAGAAAACTATCGACGCAATCATTTACCGCTCAGCTCAAAACGGGAACGGTAAGAACATAGCTATATTCGGGGGTGGAGCCGTAGTTGAAGGTGCCAAATCAAGTTCGCACTATTTCCATCCAACCGAACGACCAGCTATCAAGATAGTGGAAGGCTCTATTTTTTCTCATGAAGTATCAGGGGTGACTCACGAAAAACATGAGGCGTACACACCTGAATCAAACCCCCACGCAGCAGGCAAAGGCAAAGAGGAATGGTTTCCCTTCTAGTTAGATTTTGACCATGCAGAAAAGAAAGAAAGGGTGACCGGCCATGTTGAGCCGACTGCTGTACTTTATAAAGTCTGCTTTTATGCGCATAGTTTGCCTTGGTGCTAGGTACTACGGCCCTTCGATGTCGAGTCAGTTCTGTGCGGCTGTTTCAGCCAAGCCACTATCGATTTGGTGTTTGTTTTGTAGAGTCGCGTAATTCACCATAGGTGGATTGAATACCATACAGCAGATACGTCATCCTACTAGATGTATGTCACCTGGCGTGAGCGAACGTTTTTCCGGCAATGTTCCAAACTTAATGCCTTCAATTTCTAGCTTATCGCGTATCGTAACAAGTTCATCTAACTTGTACTCAGATTTCTCGGGGACAATGTAAAGAACTTCGGGAACTTTCCTTAGAAGAAGTGCTGCCCTAGCCATTTGGTCGATCAAATACCCGGGATCAATCCTATTGCGAGGCCCTCGTATTTCAATCGCAGCAAAAGGTTGCGAGCCGTCGTAAACGATTAAGTCTGTGGCGAGAGGTTCGAATGTTCGGCCTTCACGAACAGTCAGGGTTTTTCTCGTATCAAAAATGTCGTTGGCGTTCTGTTTGATAAGCTTCTTGGCATTTGACGCGAAATCTCGCGCTCTTTTCTGGCCGCCGAAACCACCTCTCGCTATGACAACAGTCGGCTTTTCCGCCAATCGGGCTTGATCAAGAATAGATTTGGTTTCGGCTTGCGATAGCTCGCCTGAAAGAACTGCATCTGCAATCTCGCGGGCTTTCTTTGGATCATACCGGTCTATTCTTGAGAGCATAATCACTTGCATCATCGCCAGCCAGTCAGGCTTCGCATCAAAGAGATCGGGGTGGTTACTTTTCAACCATTTTGCCGCAGACATGGGATTGCGAAGGCTGGCAGGCTTTGTGCCCCTGATCTCGGCTACACTTTGAAGTGCGTCGTCAGGAAACTCGAAACCATATGTCTCGCTTTCTTGAACGACTTGGTTGAGCCACGCTCCGAGGGCAATCCAGTTTTCAGTTTTGGCCAAATCTTGAAATTCGTCTTCAGTCATCATCAGTCGCAATCATTTTATTCGCATCGAGCCCATTGCCAATGCGAATGGATGCATGTATAGAGCCCGTATGAGGATAGATCGACACGCACCCCCGACGGCCCGACGCGTTCACAAGCGCGGAATGAAAAAACGCGCTGGCAAAATGTCTGGCGCCAAGTTCCCAGGCGTCATTCAGCTTGAAAGCCAAATGGAGGCATCGCTGGTTCGTTGCATGCAGGTCGACCCTCGTGTGGTCTCGCTTAAGCCACAGCCTTGCACAATCGACATGGGAACCGGAAGAGCATTTGCAAACAAAGAAGCGGCGCTAGAGGCTTATGAAGGGCGTCGGTACAGGCCTAAGCTTTATACACCGGACCTAGAAGTCAAACTTGTCGACGGCCGTTTGTTCTACTTGGACGCCAAGCACAGCGCTCACATAGATAAGAAACCTGAGTACCTGGACTATCCTTCACTTCTTGCCGAAGTCGGAGTCTCCCTGGTCATAGTTACTGAGGATTTGTTGCAAGGGCCGATTGATCGAAATGCCTGGCTGCTATTGCAAGGACAAGCCGAACAGACCGCCCCTCAACTTGCAAGCAGAATGGTGAACCTCAAACAGCAACGTGTCACGTTCAAAGAACTAAGAGAGAATATTGGTATCCCCCAAGCGAAGATCCTTCGTCTTATTCTTGATGGCTACCTGGTGTTCGATTTTTCACGCGAAGCTCTTGGGCCGTCCACGCACCTCAATACTGCGATCCGCGACCGAAGGCATCTGGAGGTAATCGAGTTTTGAAGCAGATCCTCAAAAAGCGGCACCAGAGAACCATTCAATTTAAGGGTGAGACCTACGCTGTTGATGGAGCGATAGCCGGGCGGGATGCATATGAAATCTCGAACTCGCAGGGTGAATCTTTTGAGATAACTGGGCAAGAATATCGGGACCATGTGCATAACGGGCTTGTGCAGCGTGGAGGTTTCGACAAACGCCCTCGCAATGTAACCACTGACGATGCACGTGTAGCTCAGCTCAGACTACGCATTGTGGAAAAGGCACTAAAGCTTGGTGAGGAAGGCGTTCAATGGGGAAAACGCATACCAATACTGAAACGCGAGTTTGCAGAAGAACCAACCTACAAAATCAAGGGTAATCGTTTTCCGAGGCAATCGACGGTTCAGAATTGGGTAAAATTGTATCGACACGGGGGGCCCGAAGCTCTCTTGCCCAAACACAGCAACTCTGGCAATCGTACGCCAAGGTACGACAGCGTTTTCCACGAGCTAGTACTCGATCTCTTGGAAATGCAATATACATCGTCGGACAGACAAAATCTGACAAGCTTATCCATAAATGCATACGATCAATACCAGTTCATCTGTCGTGAGCATGGCATAGAGCCCGGATGCTGTGGACGCAAGGCAGTCGAAGCGATTGTAAAAACAGTCCCACATTTTGACGTTCTGAAGTGGCAATTGGGCAGTAATGAAGCCCGCCAGCATATGCGTGTGGCCCAAAAATACTGTCACGTCGCAGCACCTTATGACCAAATAGAGTTGGATTGTACAAAAGCCGACATATTGCTGGTGGATGATGACGGAAATGTAATTGGACGCCCGTGGATTTGTGAGGCCATCGACTGTGCTACTGGTTGGATTGTTGCGTTACAGGTTTTCTTATCAGAACCGTCGTCAGAGCATGTAGCTAAGGCGCTAAAGGAGATGATCAGCTATCCTGAAGACGATTTTTTTGAGCAGCACAATATCGTCAACAGGAAGAAAATTGCTGCCATGCCGAAAATGGCCGTCATGGATCAGGGTTCGGAAAATGTGGGCGAACCTATCGATGCTTTCATCGCTGTTTCAGGTGTCCATGGTCACTGGGCAAGACCCAAAAATCCTCAAGAGAAACCATTTGCCGAAAACATGTTCTTGCCAGTGCGAAACAAGGTCAGTCAGCTTCCAGGAGCCACTAAGTCAAAAGCTTATCCTGACAGGAAACGAACACAAAAAGCGATGGAAGAAGCCTGTCTGACGTTGAGTAAATTCAACTCGATTATGCAGCGTTGGCGCTATGATGAATATGGAAGAACTCCAAGACGAAGAGTTCAGGACATCTACAAAAGAGGGGAAACACCAAGCGCCGCTTGGGACAGGTTGGCCGAAGAACACATTGTGCCTGAACCACCGTCTTTGGACGAGCATCAAGCGGCGTTGATGATCCGATCAGAAACGCGGACCTTGTGGCACTACGGCATCGAATTCGAGACTATGAACTATCACTCTGAGGACTTGGCAAGTCTTTATCGCCGAATTGGTCCAAATCAACGCGTCGAAATTCGCTACGCTCCCCTTGATGCAAGGGAAATTTTGGTGGTCGATCCGCACACAGGCGAATTGGTGCGCGCGTTCAATAAAGCAAAAGACTTGGCAGCACTTTCTTATAGTGAGCTGAGAGAATGCCGACCGCCTAAGCCGAAACACAACGGACCAATGAAAACGGCTGCGGAGCTCCATGCAGAGGTCGAAAAGCGTAGGGCATACAAGCAAGGCCCCAAGACAAAGATGCAAAAAAACCGCGCTGCGGCAATCGACAAGCTACGGGCTGCTGAAATGCAGAGCAGAAGTTTAAGGGACCCACAACTAATAGACCAAATACGGTCAGCAGTTGGTCCCAACAAGCTTGCGGTAACGAGATCAAAGAACTTGCCAAGGGTCGAAAGAAAAGATGCTGGACCAAACAACTAGTGGAGCTCTGCAAGGTGCATTCATTCGACATAGCCGCCACGAATGGGCTGTCTCGGAGATAAAACGTCTTTTGAATATTGCAGCAACCGAGGGTGGACGGATCATACCAATCTTGGGGCCGACGAGATGTGGAAAGACAGAACTGACAAAGGACTTGAAGGCACAAGTTGAAAATGACCGCCACGGCCCAAGTGCTATTCTGGTATCTTCAGATGTCATTCTGGGCCGACTTCCGCCACGGCCTTCCGAGCGGGATTATTACGGTTCCTGCTTGCGAAGCATGGGCTTTGATTTCGTAGAACGAGAGCGACCTGCCCAAATTCGAGAACGTCTCTTTCGGCTCGTAGCTGAGCACGGCATTCAAACAATCATTATCGACGAAGTGAACCATTGCGCCGAAACTCTGACTAGGCACTCGCGTCGACAAGCAGCTGATCACTTCAAGACTATTGTTGATGAAACCTCAGTCACTCTGATTTTAGCTGGGTTGCCAATGTTCGAAGCGGTTATGGACAGCAACGAGCAGTTTGCGGGACGCTGTTTGAACACCATTCGAATGAACCCCTATTGGTGGAGCGTTGAGGCTGATCGTATCGCGTTCTGCGATGCAATCTTTGCTGCCTTCTATTGTCTTGAGGAGTCCGGCATCCTTTTGGAGTTTGACCAAGACGATATGGTACGGCGATTGTACGGTGTTTCCGGCGGACGTGTGCCAGTGGCGTTGGAAGTACTGCGCGCGCCCCTGGCATTGGGTGCCCAAAATTCACAATACAGCACCAAAACGATTGCCAGGGCAGCGACGGATTCAGGCCTGGAGCGAGATCCGTATCAGTCGTTTTTTCAAGAAGAACCACCATCGGATACTGAGCTGATCAGGTCGTACATCAGAGTCATGGCAGATGCTGGTCTCGAAGTAGAGCCTATGACGTCGCATGAGCTTGCGATTATGCGAGGTGTATGAGGTGCCGGGTTTGTTTGCAGTACCACCATTGAAAGGCGAGAGCCTTATCGGATACTTGCGTCGTCTAGCCCATGTAAATGGATACAGAGATGTCTCTGAATTTTTGACACGGTTCCGGCGGAAGTATGGGCGAATTCTAGTCGAGAACATCGAGCACTTTGAGCAAGAGATGGGCTTAGAGAAAGGTTTGTTGGTTGCTATTTCCCCTTCTGCCAAACCTGAGTCACCCAGCTTAAACTGGCGTTTCGAGCGGCATCATAGCGATCCGATTTGCCCTTCATGTCTTGCCGATGGCTTACCCTTTCAACAAACTTGGCGTCATTACTTGGTGACTGCCTGTCACCATCACAAAACGCGTCTTCAAGATGTTTGCCCTGTCTGCAAAACCACATTGCGTCCGACGTCCGGCGGCTTTGATAAATGCAGATGTGGCTTTAGCTACTCCAATTTCCCACGGGTGGCAGCAAAGGACCACGAAGTGATCATCTCCGCCTTGATTGCGGGAGATTCAACGGTTGGCAATCGGTTTCTTGACCTTGCAGGAGGGCGTCAGGTCCCAAAAGACATTGGCGCTTTTATTTATTTCCTAGCGAGTGGTTTCGCTCAGAACCGCACGGGCAAGTCTGGGAAAACACAAACACCCAAAAGCGTTGCAGATTCGTTGGAACTGATTGAGCCGTTGGCAACTGTATTTGACCATTGGCCAAATGGGTTCGAAGAACACGTTCGAGGGTTGATACTGGCAGGAAATTCAGAAACCAACTCTGTGCCGTCCATGCTCGGAAGCTGGTATCAAAGACTTATGAAGTTCGAAGATGATGCGTACCAGCTTTTCAGAGATGCAGTGTCGCGTGCTGCTTCAACCGAGTTCAAGGGAACCTATCTGGGAAAGCTAACGCCGTTGCAAGCTCGGGAATGGGTCTCGGCTAAACAAGCGGCCAAGGAACTGGGAATTTCTGCACAGCGCTTGGTGGCTGAGGTTCAGTCAGGTCAAATTGCCGGAAAGCAAGCCCGTAGCGGGTATGGGCACCGGCATACGATGATTCCACGCTTCGAAATTTCGAACATCTATCTGGATAGGAAGCGGTATTGGGATGGGTTGCAGGCCAGAGACTACCTTGGTGTTACAAGAAAGCAATTTGATCTGCTTCGCGCGTCAGAATTGATCCACGAGGTTGCTGCTGAATACCGTCCTCCACTTGTTGATGGTTGCATTGACAGTGAAAGCCTAAAAGAGCTCACAACAAACATTCGAAACTGCACTCAAGTTCAAGCGGGAGAAACTATACCGTTCAATCAGCTCAACCTGAGGCGCACAACTGATCGAGCTGCTTTGATGCATGTTCTTCAGAAAATCTCCACAGGCGTTATCAAACCTGTTGTTGCGGAAGAAAACATGCGACTTGGGGAGTTTCATTTTTCAGTTTCCGACATCGACCGCGAACTTGGGACGCAGCGGTTATCAAAAGACTGGACCGCAAATGATGTCGCAAAGTTGACGGGCTGGAAGGCCCAGGCTGTAACTCACTGGTGCAAGCTGGGCCTACTCGGATCTCGCACCGTTCCGCATGGTCCAAGTGAGTCTTTCTTGGTCAAGCCGCAGCAGCTTGCGATCTTTTAAAGCGAGTACATGCCCGTTGCGACACTGGCTAGGTCAAGAGGAACAACGTCCCGGAAGCTCCTGTCTGATTTTGAGAGCAAAGGGATTGAGACCCATGGTGCGCAAATGGAAGGTAAGACGACGCGAGGGCACTTAGTAAAACTAAGTGACCTGGCTTCGCTGCTGTCTGAAGCTGCCTAGTGTTCGCCCGCGCCATCCGAAAAATGACTGAAATGCGATGTTAAATTGCGGGTTCGTGGTTGCGTGGCGGCATACCAGGCCCTCTCTAGTCAAGTCTCGGCGCTAAAGACTTCGAAGTAGGTATTCACCACACGCAACAGATGCTCAAAGTCACCCTGGACAGCGTCCTCGAGGAAGGCCCGAATTCTGGCTTGTTCAGCTCCGGCTTTTTCGGCTGCGGTCTGGCAGCGTGCCAGCACTTCAAACGCATTGCCGCTTGTCCTGGGCAGGTCGATGGTTGCAAGTTTTTTCATGTCAATTCCTCATCTAGAATACCGGGCAACCATTGCAGGTCGAAATTAATCTCAGGTATAAGAACTGCTGATTTTGCCCCCGATCCGGAGACTGATTGGGATTTAACATAAGTCGCGATTATGGAGCGTTTTCGCTCTCGTCAGCCAACCACCGCTGCACGAGAAAAACGGCCAGTCGTGAGTACACTTTCAGTGGTTACCTTGAGCCCAAGGTACAAAATGTTTCACCGGACACTAAGGTCAGCTATGCGCAGAAAGCAGACGTTGCAAAGTCGCCTGTATTCGCCACTTCTTGCATTCTGTGATGGCTTCCAAAGCTGGAAAGCGTAGCGACCAAAACCAATAATTCGAGTTCAACGAAGCATTGCCATTTTGAATATGACATCAACGACAGGAACTAGAAAACTGTTCATCGGCAGCTATGCGATGCGTTTCATCAGTACCTACTCAGCGTATCCAGTATCGCTTGCCGCGTTGCGTCATCATTGTGGAAAATCCTGCCGGCAAGAAACTCAGATGGAAACTCCGGCCACGTTTTGCGCATTTCGGAAATAAGTCGCTGAGCTTCTTCGGTATGTCCCAACTGATCCTGCGCAACGGCTTGGAACAGGAGAGAAGGAGCACTTACAGGCGCACCGGCTGCGGGCGCTCCTTTAAAGGCGTCCACAACGCCTTCGTAATTTCCGAGCATCAGTTGCGATACACCCCAAATGTTTCGTGCGCCAAAGCGGCCCGATCCTGACCTTAGTCTTACTGGATCGCTAACCTCAGCCGCGAGATCTGGGGCGCCCGCCATGATGGCGGTGATGCCGACAAGATCCAGAATATGACCATCCTTAGGCGCAAGTTCAGCGGACATTCTTGCGTATTTCATAGCCTCAACTGGGTTATTTTGGGTGGCCAGTACCCAACCATTTGCTCCGTTTGCCCAGGCATCGGCTGGAGATAGATCAAGTGCTTTTCCCGACATCTCCGAAGCTTGGAAAAAGAGGTCATCTCTTTGTGCTTTATCAGGGGACAGCATGGCCAAAGTCGCCAGGACCTGTGCCGATCCGGCATAACCATCGGAGAGTGCGGGATCTAGCTCCGTTGCATGCTGAAACATTCCCAGTGCTATTTGCTGGCGCTTGACATCGAAAACAGGAAAAAACATGCCTCTGGCTTGATCCGCAAGGTTAGCCGCCTGAAGCCTTGTCAAAGACTGCTCACCAAGAGCAGTTCGCTCAGCCTGTTCGATGGATTGAGCTGTCGGCAAAACCACCTTGGTATCCCGATTTAACCAAATGCCAATCACCGCAATCAACACCAAGCAACCCAGTCCCATTGGCAGCAGTTGCCGTAGACGCCGATGCCCGCCAAGCACATCGCTGTCGTGAACTCTTGAGTTGTCGTCTCCTGTCGTCCTTCCTTGCGAAAACCGTGGCTTGTATCCGCCGGAATCAACAAAAATTCGAACTCCCTCACCGTCCCATTGATCTTCGTAAAACTCATGTAGCAGTCGACGCAGCCGTCTGGCTTCGACGCGGACAAGATTCCGACCACCAGTACCATCAATGCTCCGACCGTAGACTTCGACCGCGATTGCTTTGCCACGAATCTGGGCGCCGCGACCCGCGAGAGTTTCTTCGACCACGTAAGTAAGAAATTGCTGGAGTCGAGGTGAAGCCTGGAATGCGACGCTGGAAACAACGCTCTGAAGTGCCCGTCGAACAAGCTCCGGAGAAGGCGGTGCAACATCTTGATCTATCGGCAATTCATTGGCTTGGTTCAAAGCAAACTCACCCCCAACTCACGGTGACTCACTTGGCGCATGTCGTCAACCGCACTCATCTTGATGTCAGAATAGATAGTGGGAACCGGGGATAATCCAGTGACTTGGGAATTGTGTGACGAACTTCCTGAGCTTTCCGATGCGCTTTCAGGGCGTATCGAAACGGATGCGTTGCTCAGCGAGGCAATCGAAGACCTAAAGAAAGTTACTACGCTGTTGGATGACACATCGATCACAGCCTCAGAGCGCGCGGAATGGGCCCACATCAGATCTGAACTCGTAAACGAGCTTCGCCGGATGGTGAAGCGCGCTCCTCGCAGCATTTCCAACTAAGGGCATAGCCATGACAAAAGAAGACAACGGCAAAGAACTTAAGAACGAACAGAACCAGCAACCTGACGACATCGAAAACCCTTCCCGGCGACACGTTATACAGGGACTGGCAGCAGGTGCGGTCGCAACCGGTGCCGTCAGCTACGGTACAGGAGCTGCACAGGCGCACCCCGGTGATGGACCACTAGGGGAAAGCCTAAAGAACCCGTACGGCGGTCGACCTGCCGGGGGCATCACTCTGCCGGAGTACTTCCGTCCCACAAAATACATGACAGGTTCGAACGCGAATTACTTCCCGCTGTCCGAGGACCTCGGGCCTGACGAAATGCGGATATCGTTCTGTGGTTCGACGCCATTTCCGCCCCGCGAAGATCAGGCTGGAACGTGCATCATGGTCGAGCTGGGTAACGGAAAGAGGTTCTTCTTCGACTTCGGGTCAGGTTGTGTTCGCAATATCATCGGGATGCAGGTTCCGGGTCAGTTGATCAATGATATCTTCATCACGCACCTGCATGTCGATCACTATGCCGACATCCCTTACATCTACCCGTTCCGGGCCTGGTCCGGTGGCTACACACCGCTGCGCATTCACGGCCCTTCTGGTCGCACACCAGAGCTTGGAACAGCGGGAATGGTTAAGGGTATGCAACAGATGCTGAAGTGGCATCTAGAGGCCTTTGATGTATTCCCGATTGGGGACGGCTACGAGATCGAAGTTAACGAATTCGATTTCCGCCAAGAAGGTGGCATCGTCTATGACGAAGATGGTGTGACTGTTCGGTCCTGGCCTCGTAGCCACGCCAAAGATGGTGCTGTTGGCTATAGGCTCGATTGGAATGGCCTGAGCTTCGTTTGGACCGGTGACGGCCGCCCTGACGAACTGAGTCTTGAATACGGAAAAGGCGTCGACGTCTTTGTAACCGAAATGTCCGGTCAGGATATCGGTCAGTTGATGACCTACAAATACGGTCTGCCGCAAGAGCTGTTCAACTACACAATCGATACGCATCATACATCGCACTATGCGGTCGGTAAGATGATGGCTGAGGCGCGCCCGCGGCTTGCAATGGTAACCCACTATACGCAAGACGAGGACATCGATGCCGAAATGCTGGCGGGAATCCGTGCCCACTACGATGGGCTGTTCGCTTGGGGTTTGGACGTCGCCGTCGTCAACGTCACCAAAGACGCAATCTGGTATCGGAAGGCGACACTTCCCGGAAAATCTGGTTCGGTCGCGCCATTCCGCGAATTGGGCAAGATGGAAGCAGAAGGCAAGATCACGTTGCCGGATGAAATCAAGCCGCCAGCACCGCGGTCATCACGCGCCGAACAGCAGGACCAGAAATACCGCGACATGGAGATTGATCCCAAGGAATACTATCCAGCTGACGTATTCCGAGCCCCCGATCCCGAGTGGCCAAGTGATTTCGTAATCAAGGTCGATGACGTCATCCCGAACCGCAAGAAGAAGGCGGAGCAATGATATGATCGAGTTCGGTTCGACATCCGCAATCCCTGTCACGATCCTTACCGGCTTTCTTGGGGCCGGTAAGACAACACTTTTGAACCGGATCCTAACAGGCAATCACGGGTTGCGGGTTGCAGTTCTGGTCAACGACTTTGGATCCATCAATGTCGATGCTGACTTGGTAGTCGGTCTCGAAGATGATGTAATGAGTTTAGCAAATGGCTGCGTGTGCTGCTCGATCCGAGATGACCTGATCGAAACGGTAGAAGCCGTTCTCGCCCGGCCTGAGAAACCGGAATACATCGTCCTTGAAGCAAGCGGAGTGTCGGACCCGTCATCAATTGCGATGACATTTACCGATCAGAAGTTTCGGGACATGATCCGCTTGGACAGCCTTATGTGCCTGGTCGATGCGGAACAACTATTTTCTGCGCCGGAACAAATGGAACTGAAGCTCCGTCAAATCGCGTTCTCGGACATGGTTATTTTGAACAAGGTCGACCTCGTCGACAGGGCGGCTGTTCAAAGGGTGCACGATTGGCTCGGGTCTCGCTTCCGTCGATATCGTCTGGTCGAAGCCGTCAACGCAGATGTCCCATTGGATATACTTCTTTCAGTTGGTCGCTTTGCCGCCGAACAGCTCGAAACAGAAATACCCGATCATCATGAACATGGGCCCGATTGTGGTTGCCACCACTCTGATCACTCGAACAGCTTCTCTACAACTATGATGAAAGCTAAGCGCCCGATAAGCTTGTCTTCTCTTCGGAGTGCAATTCGAAAGCTTCCGGGTGATGTTTATCGCCTTAAGGGCTTTGTATTCAGTGAAGAGGATCCGGATCATCGCATTCTTGTACAGGTTGTCGGAAAGCGCATGGACATCGCAAGGGATGGCGCATGGGGCCACCGAAAACCTGAAACAAGGCTTGTTGCAATAGGTGCACCAGGGGCCCTTTCGGAATACGAGCTTTCCGATGCGTTGTTGGCGACCGCATAGTAGCAAGTTAGACCAAACTTGTTTGCGTGTGTTTGTAAAACTCCAACACGTAACAGCTCGAAAGCCCGCAGTACCGCGGACCGTATATGGAGAAAAACCTAATTGCTGAAGCAGTTTAGGAAATGGAGCCAAGCGATCAGATTGCTTGCACTTGCCACTGCGATTGTCTTGTCGGGAACGGCTTTATGCGCGCAGGACGTTTCAAGTCGAGAACTTGAAGATACAACCCCAAACCTCGGATTGCCGAGTTCAGCTGGAGGACAAGATGCCGAGTTGCTTTCCGCTTTCCACGGGCTCGAGGCGTTGCCCCGTGTAGCAAATCTCATTTGCAGAGGTTCCAGGGGCAAAGACGGGATGCCTGTAATTTTTGCAACCGAGGTAGATCTGGAAACTATGCAGGCAGGTGACTTCAGAGTTGTAACAAAGTCAGGCCAGATCGGAACAATGCATTGCGCGTCAGTGTTGCCCGCTACCGATCCTGGTGAATTGCGCACGGTGCTTCTCATCGGAGACTTTGGGAACGTTGCCGAGGATCCCCCCGTTACAGTCGAGGTTATTGGGCACCTTCATTCCATCGAAGGGACACTTGATTTTCGAGGTGCCACTGTAGCCGTGACTCCGCTGGAAGACGGGCCCTCAATGATCTTTGCCGAGGTTGTTGAGGATTGGACTTTGGTCGGAAACTTGGGGCCACGTCGCACTAGAGGAAGCCTTTGTCCAAGTGACAACATCGTACAAGCAATTAGGGTCACTTGGGCGGGCGGGGTTACGCTGGCCAATGGCAAAGAACCCGGTGACGTGGAACGTGATCTGTACAGTATTACTGTAGTGGCCGAGGATGGATCACAACGCATAGTGACACCCGCGGCGCTCGCAGATCTGGGCGACGGAGACAATAACCACATGCTCTGCCTTGATACAAAGGATCGACCTATCTCGGTGTCATTCCCGGCTGGTATTCTGACGGATCCGAATGACGATCTGAACCCTGCAACCAGCATATTTCTCACCAAACCTAGGTAAGAAACTCGATTGAATATTTTGCAATGAACTCTTAGCCGAAAACGCTCGGTTGGGCCGGTTGCGGGCATTGCAGTGGTTTATGCGAAAGAATGGAATTATACTCAAAGCCGCCTTTGCAAAGCTCAGTAATGAAAGTCCGGTTTGGGCTGACTGCGGCCTATCGCAAAATTTCAAAAAACCGGCGACACTTACCCTTCCTAGACCTGCTTTAGGGCGAGTTCTCCCCACTCATCAGCGCTCATGCTTTTCCGCGCTAACCCATCCTCTGAGGCGAACTGCGCTGCTTTGAGGAGGAGAAAGGCCACGGTGATGGCGTCTAGCTCGCAGCGGTTCTCGAATTCTTCGGTCGTCTCATTGGGCCCTTTTTCTGACATTCCCATTCCCCTCTGTATCTGACGCTTTCGGGCAATTGGCTAACTTTGCATAATACTTCATCGCCCTCAGAAAGCCAGTTCTCGGGCGTGCGAGCGCTTCTTCAGGAGAGGCTCTAATTCTGCAAACAAGCTCGTCTTCCAGCGCGAGTAGTTTGCGATGGTGCAGAAGGACAGGAGACCGGCTCCGGTACTCTTCATTGCTCGTTTTGCTGGGTGTCATCTGGCGACACATCGTGCTCATTGTCAGACGTTGCTTCAATCTCCTGTACAGCCAACTCGGCAATTTTTTGAACCAGATACCAAACGCTGCTGCGGCGTGTGTGCCCCTTAATCCAGCCGGTCACATCCTGAGCCGGGATGTCGAGATATGGGGCTTCATCTTCGAATACTCGGACCTTGTAGTCAGAAATATCTGCAAGCCCGGACATGTTTCCTGCATGGGCTTCCGCGATTGGAGTATGGTTTACATAAACAACAACTCTAAGCATTTTCGTCCTTCCTATTTTGTGGTGTTTGCACGCTTGGCCCTCGTGGGCCTGCCTTAGTTCCACGAGTGGTTTTTGGTTTTCTGATGCAGAAGGCCCCGCACCAGCCGTCTCAAAATCCGAACTGATCTGTGCCGCCCATAGGTGTCTACCAGAGCTTCGACATCGCCCAGATCCAGCCGAAAGAACTCAGGCCTCAATCCAAAATCAGCAGCGAATTCACTCACCAGGCTTTGAATGATCGCAGGCAGTTGCTCCGGTGTTGGAGGCGGGATTTCATAGATTGTGCAACGGCTGAGAAGAGGGGCGGGTACGCCAGTCAGATCATTTGCTGTCAGAATCCAACTCACATGCGAGGCATCCACGTCAGCCGCCAGATATTTCTCTCGATATCTCCTGGCTTCAGAGGGCTCGAGCAACGCAAGAAGTTCGCCGGTGATATCTCCGTTGCGGCTCGCGTGCGTCTTGTCGATTTCGTCGAGGATGATCATTGGGTTAAGGACGCGTGCCGTTGCCACGGCCTCCGTCACGATCCCTGCATGCGCGCTACTCCAACCTACCGAAAGACCAAACAAATGGTTCTCCGATTTGCCGCCGACGTTTGCGCTTTGCACATAAAGGCCGAGAGCTTTACAGGCTGTCTTTGCAAAAGCTGTTTTGCCAATGCCGGGCTCGCCAACCAGTAGGGTGGGTTGGATATGAAGGATGTCAGATCCGATGCTCCATCGGCACTCGATATGGTGGACCATCCCCTCGATGACGAAGTTGCAATGAGGGAACCTTTGTGAAACTGCACGAAGCTCGTTCAGCTCATCAAGTGAGCCCAGTCGGGCGAACTGATTGCTCCAGGTTGTGAGTTGCTTGATATGTTCCGGCATCTCGTTTCGGAGGGTGCGCGGCAGGTACTCAAAGTCCACCTTGTCCAGAAGATATCGGGCAGCAGTGGCTTTCTCACTCTCTGCGCGAGAGGCTTCCATATTCATGTCGGCAGCATGACGTTCGGAGATGAGGCACATGACCTCTTTCCAGCGCTTCAGACTCGTCATCTGTTCCACCATGTCCTGGGCGAAGACGGTGAGAGCAGGATCGATTTCCCTCAAACGGTTAATTTCAGTCTGCCGCCAGTTGTCAGGATCATCGCTAAATCTTGCGGTTTCTTCAGATCGTTTATTGATCACCTTGAGGAGGTCTTCAGAACTGGCCCTTTCCAAAATCCTTTGCTTCACGATTTCCCAGGAGGCAAAGGAGTTGGCTGCGCTCAAAACAGGGCGGAGGATGTCTGCCTCGTCATGGCAAAAGCCAGCCAGCGCAAAAATCTCATCTTCTTCCCAGGTTGTTCCACTCATCGGGTTACCACCCTTTCGCCACGCAGGCGGGACATCGGTGACCCGATGCGCCCCAGGCAATTTGTCCGATATAGCCGCAGCTACGACATTGAAGCGCATCTCGCTTGGCACGAGTATTCAAACGCACCGTGGGAAAGGTCTCCATCCGCTCAGTGGCCGCCTCGTGCGCGTGCCAACAGCACAGGTTGACATGCCAGGCAGCGATGACCTGAGCTGTGGATGCGTTACCGCACCGCTCACAGGACATCTCTGCTTCCTGCATAGCTTGCTGCAACCGCAGTTGAATGAAAGTGTCTTCCTGCGCCCCATCCATATAGATTCGAAGCGAGCCGAATTTCTGCTTGATCAGGCCGACCGAGGGATAGCTTTCTTCACGCCGGTCGCAGTGCTTCTTGATCGCTTCAAAGCACTCGGCGACAATACGAACCCAGCCCAGGTTGATTTTTCCGAGGTGCTTCTCAACGGAGCCGCGGATGTCGTCGTAGTCGAAGATGTCACTCATTCGCCGGATCCCCGGTTCTAGGGGGCTGGGATTCTTGAACTGAAGCGATTTCCTCCAGCACAGCAACAAGACGATGCAGGCCTTTTTCTGTCTCTGCCGCCACCGTCGATTTGAGAGCAGAGAAGTGTTCGTCCGGTAAGTCGAACAGGCATTCAGAGACGTTTTTATGACTGATACTGTCAGGATCGAATTCGTGAAAAGGGAATACCAATCGCAGAATGGCGTCTGGAGGAAGACGGCGTCGGTCTTCTTTCCCATAGTCTGAGTACATGCGACCTGTAGCGCCATGGAACAGAAGCGTTTCTTTCAGCTCACCAGTCTCGATGCGCGTTTTGACTTCCGATAGAAGCTCGTCGTTGGCGTAGAGCTTCAGGCGTCTTTTCAGGTCTTCATTTGTATTGGGGTCCTGTGACATGGAATGCCTCCAAAGGATGGTAGGAGGCGCCGGAATCGAACCGGCTCGTGCACTCTGATCTGGAGCTATTACAGGGGTATAAGCCCCGCCCGCATGCCAATGCTGCCTCCCACGAGTTTCGCGTGGGGTATCGACTTAAGCCGGTATTCGTTGGCAGTGGATGCGTGTGTTGGTCATGGGGCGAAGCTGCATCTGCTCGGGGCATCGTGTCAACATGAAGCGTGCAAAACGTCGTGATTCACCGCGTAGTTCCGGGAACTTTCTATCATGGGTTGTGAGAAACGCTGCCTCCCGACCGTATCAGGCGCGTATATTTTCCCACTCAAGGGGAGATTCGCGAGGTGATTCTGGTTTCTCAAAAAGCGCCCGGAAGTCCGGAGTCTTAGTCGGCGCGAACTGGTTTGCAGGTTCCGTGTTTTCTCTGAGACAGCGGGAGACCAGCTCTTAAGTCACTCCACATGAGGCGATGAGTTTCGTGAGCGGCGTGGAACCCGCCCAGATCTCACCAGCCTTTTTTCACGCAACTGGGGCACCTCCGCCTGTCATCTGAACGGTCGATATGTCCAACATAGCCACAGACCGAACAGACGAGGTGCTCGGGGGCGTCTGTTCGGCGGAAATAGCGGCGTTTGTGCTTATCGAACCGCTTGGCCGCTTCTTCATGCGCGCACCAACAGCATAAGGTTATGATCCAGCTATCTAAATCATGCGGGCGTGCCGCGTTCCCGCATCGCTCGCAACTCTGGTTCGCCCTATCGATAGTAGCTGCGACCCAGCCGCGGATGCGTTCATCCTCGGATGCCTTGCTAAAGTAAATCCGGAGTTCGCCAAACTTCTCCTTGATCTGGAGTACCTTTGGATACTCGACCTCAATCTCGTCACTGCGTGCTTTGATGTGCTCAAAAAGCTCAGTCACGATCCCTGACCAACCGAGTGGAGTTTCGCCCAATTCGCGTTCTACGCTTGATCTAATGTTGTCGTAGTCGACCACATTGATGGTGGCTTCAGCTTCAGACATTACGCGCCCTCCTGGAATTCCGCCGGTGGGGGTCAGGTCCGATGGGGTTCCGTCAGTACTTCGGTGGACAAAATGGTCTTTGCTTGTCGCATCAACTGCAAGTTGTAGTATCTATTACTACAGGAAAGTCGCGTTTCTTTGTGCCGGATTTGCAACTGCTTCGCGTCACCCATGACCACAGGAACTAACGGCCCGGCGGTGAGGTTTTTTCCTAGAGCGCGTGCTTATCCTGCCTTTGCTTTTCCAACCGTTCTATCTCGGCTTTCAACAACGCGATCCTCTGCGATGTCTGATGTTCCGCGATCAGATCGAGGAACATCTTGGTTTTACCGCCATGTTTCATGCCATAACGCTCATAGACTAACGCATTAAACGCATCCAGTTTCGCCTTAGGGATCCTAAACTGGATGTGCTCAAACTGTTCGGTCTCTGTTTTTGTCATCGAATCCACCATTGTTGTCTGATGATAGCAGACCGAAGCTAGTGGTGTTGGCAAAGCTTCAGCCAGGACATTGGCACTCAGAAAAACTCCAGGACGCGCCGTCCATTGCGAGCCTCGCTAACTCTCACCACACAGAACGAACCCGCCATTCAATTGGGGACCTTGAATGGCGGGATCCGGTCTTTCGGTGACGGTTCTGAGTGGACTTCAACCGTGTTGTGAAGTGTCACACCAACGCGGCTGCATGAACTGCGGGATCGCCTTTGTCCTGCCACTCAGTTTCTCGACTGACCCTTCCGTCAACTCCAGCGCCATCGCCGTATTGCCGGGGAAGGTTTTCGGATGGCCGCTTCCAGCCCAAAGCATGCGTAATTGGGCTGACCCATATCTGAGGTCGAGCTCCCGATAGGATCACAGGAGATCTGTGAACAAGGGAGAATGACGATGGAGTACTTTGCAGGCTTGGATGTATCGCTGCGGTCTTGCGCAGTTTGTGTTGTGGATGGCAAAGGTGCTGTTCTGTTTGAGCGAGACCTTCCTTTTGAGATCGAAGAGATTGGAGGGTATCTGACCGCGCTTCCCTTCCCGATTGAGCGCATTGGCTTTGAATCTGGGACTTTGAGCCAGCATCTTTTCTACGGCCTGACCGCGGCAGGGTTCGATGTTGTCTGCATGGAGGCGCGTCAGGTGAGTGCCGCGCTGTCCGCGATGCGCAACAAGACAGATCGCAACGATGCACGTGGTATTGCCCAGATTTTGCGGACGGGTTGGTTCAGCCCCGTTCACATGAAGAGCCGAGAGGCTCATGGTGTTCGAGCTCTTTTGAGAACGCGGAAGGCGTTACTTAGCAAGACCATTGATTTGGCCAACGAAGTACGCGGTCTACTGAAGATATTCGGCATACGGCTGCCAAAGACGGTGAAGCATGGCAGCTTTGACGGCGTTGTCCGGCCGATGATCGAGATGGACGAGGTTCTGGCCCATGCCATGCTGCCGCTGCTCGATGCACGGTTGGTTCTATATCAGCACTTTCTGGAACTGGATCGCCGGGTCAAGCGCGCAGCAAGCCAGGACGAGGTTAGCATGCGCATGATGACAGTCCCTGGTGTTGGACCAATCGCAGCCCTGACGTTCAAGGCCGCTGTCGATGACCCTGCGCGCTTCAAACGATCCCGAACAGTGGCCGCCCACTTTGGGCTGACACCCCGACGGTTCCAATCCGGTGAGCATGACAACCCCGGACGTATATCCAAAGCCGGGGATCGAGATGTCCGTGCAACCCTCTATGCTGCTGCCAATGCCTTGCTCATGCGAACCATGGCCGGATCGCAGATCAAGTCATGGGGTATGCGCCTGATGCGCACTAAAGGGCGTCGACGCGCCGTTGTGGCTGTTGCTCGCAAATTGGCTGTCATGCTTCACCGAATGTGGGCGGATGGAACCGAGTTCCGTTCGGAAAAGATGGAGGGCATGGCATGATCTAAACGCCCTACATCAATCTGAACGGGGTCGTCCTCACCGGACGAGGTTCGTGGATGAAGCCGAAAATGTCTGCTGCGCCAACAAAAGCGCGTCTCAAAGCGAGGCTCTCCACAACCAATCCGACACATGCGTGCAGCGATGCCCCGCGCGGCGTCAATCAGACTGCGAAGAGAAGCGTGACCCGGATGAGCGAAAAAGATCCCAAACAACGAAGAAATACGAGCTTGACCCAAACGCCCAATTAGAGAAGCGGACATCGAAATTGCTCAAACTAACGGTCTCTCACCAGTGAACAGCCTGGTCCAATATAGATCACCGAATTCCACATCTCTTCTGTAACTTTGTAGTTGCCGGTTCCTCTTTCTTGGTCGTCTGTTGGGCTGAGTCCTGCTGAGGCGGATCTGGCTCACCCAAATGCCTTCTTCCATACAGTACTTCTGCCCGGCGCAGCGACATTCCTGCTCCTCTTTGACCAGTACGTCGTTCCGGATTCACGTGTATTCTAGGCCGTTGAGACAATAACCTCTGCTTCGATTTCAATTGGGAAGTTGATTGGTAGACCTGCCACCCCGACCGCCGTACGTGAATGGCGGCCAATCTCTTCTCCAAAGACGTCAATGATCAAATCCGTGAAACCGTTGAGAACCGCAGGCGTATCGCTAAAGCCAGATTTGCAATTGATCATCCCATGGACTCGGCACCACCCCGTTATTCGGTTTAGACTGCCAAGTTCGCGCTTTAGACTGCCGAGAATAGAAAGCCCGACTTTGCGTGCTGAGGCGTAGCCCTCTTCAACAGACACGTTTTCCCCGACTGCTCCAAATGGCCCGGCCGGAGTACCGTCTATTTCTTGTGGTCCATGACCAGATACGAACGCTCGGTCGCCCCGAACATTAATCCACGGAAATGGCAACACCATACCAACAGGCAATTTCAGCGGCGCAGGTAAAATGATGTTGTGGTGTATCAATCGCTGTTCGGCGTCGATCATGGTACTCTCCCTCGCTGACATGCAAGGACCTTACCATAAACCATGCCCAAAGTTGGCCTCGACCACCAAACTTTGCAATGTCCGCTTCTCTAATCGGGCTTTTGGGTCAAGTTCATTTCATTGTTTGGTTTCCGACTTTTGGGATCACTGTCCTTCATCCGGGTCACGCTTCTCTTCGCAGTCATTGTTGGTCCGGTTCGGTTGGACCGCTGCATGCATGTGTCGGATTGGACGTAGAGCGCCCCGCTTCGTCTCGCGCTCAGATCGTCGCAGCAGACATATTCGGCGTCATCTACAGACCTCGTCCGGTGAGGGACGATCCCGTCGCTTGTCTTTGGGAGGCTGTCAGGTCATAGCGCCCTCCAAAGGTCTGTGACGGAACTCGGTGTTATCCGCCCACATGCGGTGCATGATGACGGCCAGTTTGCGAGCGACGGCCACGACAGCCCGGCGGCGGCCCTTGCGGCGCATGAGGCGCAGACCCCAGCTCTTGATCTCGGAACTCGCGACCGATCTCATCATCATTGCGTTGGCTGCTGCGTAAAGCGTGGCACGGACATCACGGTCACCAGCCTTGGAGATGCGGCCGGGATTGTCGGTTTCTCCAGATTGATATCGTCGGGGCGTCAATCCAAAGTGCGCCGCAACTGTACGAGAACTGGTGAACCGTGTCGGATCATCGACCGCAGCCCGGAAGGTGAGTGTAGCGATTGGCCCGACGCCGGGTATCGCCATGAAGCGCAGGCAGATCGCGTCGTGACTAGCGGCTTGCTTCACGCGCCTGTCCAACTCGCGGTAGGTCTTATAGAGCATCGCTCGCGCGTCCAAGAGTGGCAGCAGGGCGCGAGACAGATCCGGATCGGCTTCGATCAACGGCCTGACCCGCTCATCGAACGACCCCTGATCAACGCGGGACGGCAAGCGGAGACCGAAGACTCGGAACAGCCCCCGAACCTCATTTGCCAGATCGATGCATTTCTTTTGGACAGCCTTTCGGCTGCTCAGCAAGGCGCGATAGGCGTGCGCCTCCCGGCTCTTGATGAAGACCTTGCTATACCACCCGGACCGCAGAACCTGCGCGATCCCACGAGCGTCCGTTTTATCGGTCTTGTTCCGCATCGCGGACAGCGCCGCATTTACCTGGCGCGCTTCCATGCACACAACATCAAAGCCAGCACTTTGAAGGCCGAAATAGAGATGCTGGCTCATCGCGCCAGACTCAAAGCCGATCCGGCACTGGCCCTGCGGCACATCGCGTAGGCAGGCCGCAATATCTTCAATCTCGCAAGCAACAGCGCGTTCAAAGACGTGCTTGCCACTGGCGTCAATCACGCAGACGGCCACAGACCGCAGCGATACGTCCAAACCCACAAAGTAATCCATTTCGTTCTCCTCAGATTGCAGCAACTGCTGCAACTCTATCGAGAACCTGACCCATCCATCAGGCCAGCCCGATTACCCATGCTTCGTCCGCCAAGCGGCCGTTCAAAATCAGTGAAAAGATGTCTGCTTTTGTGGGTCAGTGATCTCGACCACAAAGGTCATGGTCTGCAAGCGAAGCCAGGACGTAACAGTCTTCTGCCACACCCCGTCCGTCACATCCCTGTGCGATGCGCTTCAATTCATATTCGAGAGCTTTGAGGCGTTTGATCTTTGCGCGTACTTCGGACAACTGACCTTCTGCGATTTCGGTGGCCGCTTCGCACGACCGATCCGGATGGTTCTGTAACTCAATCAAAGAAGAAATTGCTTCGATGGAGAAGCCGAGATCACGCGCGTGCCGTATAAAGCTCAGGCGCTCCAAACCCTCATTTGTGTAGCGCCGCTGGTTGCCTGCCGTCCGTTCCGGTGCGGCCAGTAGACCCATTTCTTCGTAATAGCGGATGGTGGGCACTTTGACCTTCGTCCGCTTCGAAAGCTCGCCAATCGAGAACATGTGAAAACCCTCTTGAACCTCTAGTCACTAGAGACACTACATTGGATCTGACGCGATTCTGAAGAGGTTTTGAGATGGCAGGGTGCTGCGGCAACGAGGTGAAATTCGACGGAATGTCGAACGAATACAAACGTCGGCTTTGGATCGTCATCGCGTTGAATGCGACGATGTTCGTGGTCGAGATGACCGCGGGACACTACGCGAAGTCTCAGGCACTTCAGGCCGACGCGCTCGACTTCCTTGGTGACGCACTGACCTACGGCATTTCCCTCGCTGTGATCGGCGCGTCTATCCGCGCTCGAACGAATGCCGCCTTGGCAAAGGGGATCAGCCTCTTTTTTATGGGTGCGTGGGTGTTTGGGTCTACCGTCTACCGTGTTTTTTACGTGGGCGTTCCAGAGGCCGAAATTATGGGCATCATCGGCGCGTTGGCTCTCGCAACAAACCTTGCGAGCGTATTCTTGCTTGTTAGCTACAAGGATGGAGACGCCAACGTGCGATCAGTCTGGCTATGCTCGCGGAACGACGCCATCGGTAACGTAGCTGTGATGATTGCCGCGTTAGGCGTCTGGGGCACGGCAACAGGTTGGCCTGACCTAATAGTTGCTGCGATCATGGCAAGCCTCTTCTTGTCATCTTCGTACCAGATCATTCGTCAGGCTCTTGAGGAACGGCACGAGGAAGCAGCGCATGAGCATAGAACAGCTCGGACAAGCTAACATTCGCTGCGGAGGGCAAACTACACAGGTATGGGCTCCACGCGGTCATTCGCAATATCGCGATGCATGTCCGCTTTCCGGACATTCGCCGCGACTGAGCGAACGACGACACCGAGCCTAAACCGGACCTGGTTAAATTGCGTCCCAGATTTGATGAAACCAGTGGAAGACCATCATGGTCAGCTATTGAGAGCAACTTTTCTTTGGTGCAGTAGGCGTCACCAATCTACCAAAGCCTCATGTAAATCGTACCGATAGCTCGGTGTCCATCACGCCACCAAAACCAGCTGACCATTCTTCACCCGGAGACACTGGCCATGCGTCTGTCAAAGTACCGGTTGTAACCAGCTCGCCTCCCTGAAGCTGGTCGGCTTCGGAGAGCAGAGACACAAGATGAGCCAAGACTTCAATTGGGCCGCCGAGCGCGTTTTCACCCTTGCCGGACTCGATAGCCTCGGTGCCCTTGAACAATGCTAGTGGCACTTCGGCCAAGCCGGTTAAGACATCATGCGTCGCCTCGATTTTGTCGCCAAGAACAAGGCAGCCGTGCAATCCTTGTGCTGCGATTGAGTCTTCGACCGAGAATTTCCAGTTGGGATAAATCGATTGAACAATTTCAAATCCCGGGGCAACCCAATCCACGCAACCTGCCAACTGCTCATTGTTCATTTCAGCCGTCGGCGCATCGCCGAGGCCAAGTACGATTTCTGGCTCGATTCTCGGTTCTGAATACCTTGCCAAGTTTACCGGCTGATCAGTCGAAAACAGCCCATCTGAGTGAACCTCTCCCCAAATGGGTTGATCTACACCATAAACAGGCCAAATCGCGCGGTTCGTGAAGCCGACTTTTCTACCAACTCTCTTTTTGCCCTGAAGCTTTCGGACGCGTCTTGCAATCGAATAAGCGTCATCCAGCGTTAGCTGTTCTGCCTCTGAAGACAGATTAGATATCTGCTGGGCAGAGGTCAGGGCATCAGCGATTTTCTGAGCGTTTGCTTCAACATCTCTTGTCATATTCGCATTATACGGACCAAGGGCTGGATTACGATGCAATCCAGATTTTGAAGGTCTATAATCGAAAACTCAAAGGTTAGCACTGAAAGTGTCGATACCTTCTGCATCAAATGGGCAAGTCCAAGGCGTTCTGGCGACAAAAAACTCCACCCGTTGCTGCACCCTAAAAATTATGCACCCCAACTGGTACTAACAGTTCAATTGCAACTTAGAGCGACGAGATGGAATTGATCACTGCTTCTCTGCTCTGAACAGCGCCGGTTTGTAGATACTCCATAGCTTTGAGAGCAGCTTCATGGGCTTGGAAAGATGACCCGCCAACGCAATCTTCTACAACGCGGCAGAAGTAGTCTGATTGGTGGCCATCGACGAATGTGTAGTGCACACAAACATCTGTCAGCCCGCCGCACAACAAAAGTGTGTCCACCTTTAAACCGCGCAGCAGGATTTCGAAATCGGTTCCAAAAAACGCAGAATACCGTCGCTTCGAGACGATGTAGTCACCTTTGCGATATCCCATCTCATCTTTTGCAACTTCCGTACGTGGATCACCTTCGAGACAGTGTATGTCTTCGTCACCATCCAGTTCCCTGCCGAAGTCGATCTGATCGGGACGATGGACTTCCTGAACGAAGATGACGGGCACATTGTTGTCATGCGCAGCGTCAACCAAATCGCGCGCAGCGATCATGCGCTCTTTGTAGCCCGGCATGTTATCGATGGAGCGTACTTCGCTGTCATCAATAAACGTGCTCTTTTGAATGTCGATTACGATCAGGGCAGGTCTACCTTCGATCAGTTTCCTGGCTTGTTTGGTTTTAGTTGTCATGTTCGACCTCTAATTTGCCAGGTCGTCCTGAAAAAACGCCCTTGCTTGGCCGGGCCGTCCCAGCGGGCAGATCAATTTTGACTAAATGTGCAACTAAGTATGGTCAAGGCTGTGCTGCGTTGTTTTGGAATGAAAACTGTATACTCGCGCCCAGGGCAACATTGCCCGCAAATTGCCGTTAGGGTTTAAGTGTAGAGATGGTCTGTACCCAGCCCAGAATGGGCAGCTAAATACGGAATATAGCAATTCAGAAAAATTGTGACTTCCAACCAGCGGCTACTCAATTGCAGTGCGAAATGTTGAGGTAAGCCGTTTGTTCAAACCGTAATGAGGTTCGGCTGAAGAACCGTAGTGCAATTCCGCCAAGGCAGCGATGTCATTGAAAATCACTACGGAGCCGCCTTCTTCATTCGCGTAAACTAGTAGTTTTTGGCAAAAGGCATCCAAACCAATTGCCGGAAAGCCCGCCATAGCTACGCCACCGGGTGCTGGTCCGCCGGACAGTAAAAGTACCGCCTCCGGCAGGTCCACCCCCAGTTGGGACGCTTCGGTCGCAAAATCGATTTCCCCAAACCACACAGTATCGTCCTGCCCCATCACAGCTGTCCTGAGACGTTCTACTGCCTCTGGTACGCTGAGCAGAGTTTGCAGTTCGATGACCCCATAGTCGGCAAACAATCCGCTGGTTGGCGCTGGTGTTGCATCCAAGTCGTTTAGAACTTCGAGCATCTTGCTCTCAAATGCATTTAACGCTTGGGTGTCATTCAGACCATGCCGCACTTTGAGAAATTGAGAGTCTGTGTAAGCGATCTGTGGGTTACCATCCTGATCGAAGGAAAGTACGCGAAAAGGAAGGTCCAGACCTGCTCGCACGGTCTCTTCCAGAATTGGCGTGTTTATCTCAGGATCAGAAAAAATGAGTACACGAGACGCTGGCATTTCTACGCCTTCGGCTTTGGCCAGTCGCGCGTGATCTATCGATGCGATTGGAGTATCTCCCGCTTTGGCAACGACAGTCTCAACCGCTAAGAAGTTTTCGTCCACCGCAGTCTGGATGGTTGACGATTGTGCCAGAGCGGATGTCGACACAGATGAAGTCGCAACCATCGAGAGAACGAAGAAAAACCTCAGCATTTTACCACTTCCTGTTTCATCGTACTTTTTTCAGCGAAACCGCCGCCAGAGCTGCAAAAGCTATCTCGGCCGCAAGATAAAATAGAAGTATCCCGTTCGGAACTCCATCGATAAGAATGCTTAGTATGCGTCCAACGGCCAGTCCCGACATAAACAAAAATAGAACCCACAGCGCGGGGCGTTGTAATTCTGGTTTCGAAGCGGCCGCCAACCAGAACAATGCGTTTGCCAGGTAAAGACCCATAATCGCTCGGAACACGTGGGTTTGGTTCGTCCCTTCCACCGGAAATCCCAGCAAAACTGGGATCGAACTGCCGGGCATCAGACCGTATGACAACGCAATTGGCACGAGGCCAACGGCAGCAAGCAGAAGGACCAATCTAGCACTCATGGAGGACTCCTTCTCGTAGAGGTTTCGCTTTTTTGCGAAATTCCTAGTCGGTTTTTTGGGGCATCCGATGATCCGAGCCGGATGCCCAAACAGCACTCAGAAAGGCATATTTTATGCCTCATTAACCTTCTGAGCGATGACACCTTCGGTTGATGTCTATTCTTCAGCTTAACCTTGGTCGGAAACCAGCTTCCCACTCGGAAGAATTCCTCTAAGGTTTCAAGATGTGCCTTTACCAGACTGGCGCTACTGCTGCTTTCGTTTGACCGAAATAATGCAGCCAGAGTGTTTTGGATGTCGTGCCGGTACATCGCGTGCCATTGCGTCCACGTTTCCGAGGTGCCGCAACGCTCCGTTGTTCAGCAACACGCCTCGCCCAGCATCATACCGGCGCTGTCCAAATCCGCTGGCAACGCATTCCCAGTCTTCCTTGGCCGCCGCGTTGCGGAACCTCGGTAGGTCGTGCGGGTCATGTCGTCCAGGTGTTGCTGCGACGTGATCGTGTTTCTTCGCATTACTTTGGTGGGTTAAATGGTGGGTCACTTGTGTTGTGCCAGGTTGTTGGACAGTACCGGTTGTCGGCCTCGGCTTTGGGCGCATGATTGTCACGACGCCTTGTGGTTTCGGATGTCCTGGGACGGCCACGTGAGTTGCCGTCGGTTTTGGTGTCAACTGTGGAACCTGGCCAGGAACCGCCGTTGGAACCTGATTGGGGGTTGCGGTTGGGACAAGCGGTGGTGTCGCCGTAGTACCGCTGGGTTGCGGAACACGGCCGGGCACTGCGACCGGAATCTGGTTTGGTGTTGCAGTCGGGACGAGCGGTGGCACAGCAGTTTGTCCAGTGGGCTGAGGTGGGACCTGACCAGGAACTGCGACTGGTATTTGGTTTGGTGTTGCGGTGGGCACAAGTGGCGGCACCGCTGTTGGGCCGGTGGGTTGAGGCGGAACCTGGCCAGGGGTAGCGACCGGAACTTGATTGGGAGTTGCAGTCGGAACTTGCGGGGGCACCGCGGTGGGACCAGTAGCCAATGGCGGAACCTGATTTGGAACAGCTGTCGGAACCCGGTTTGGTGTCGCGTTTGGTGCCAGAGGCGGAGTTAGGGTCGGCGCTAATACCGGCGTGGGAACCTGACCAGGAACCGCTATCGGTGTCGCAATAGGAACCTGACCGGGAATTGCGTTCGGGACCGCGCCCGGCGCAAGGACTGGAACAGTAACGGACGTGGGCGTTTGCTGCGTTCCCTTAGGCGGCAATTGATTTGCCACCGGCTGAGTTGGACCAGTAACTTGATTACCTGCCCCTTGCCCGCCAGCCTGCCCGCACCCTTGGCTCGACTGGTGTGGGTTCCCTACGCCTCGGCACCACCCGTAGTGATTTCCGCGGGCAAAGACCTGAGTAGCGGCCAGTTCTGCAATTAGACAAGTTGCGGTAAGTACAGCAATTCGGTTCAGTTTCATAACATCCTCACCAACTTGTTGTCAGAGCAAGATACGCGCCAGGATCGCCAGAGTCGGTCAAAGGGCCGTCTCTCAAAGGGACACCGACATATCCGGACAGGAATAGATTTTGCTTAAACTCAATGTCCAAACCCAGACCTGTCGACGCCAGTGTAGCATTATCAACTTCGAAACTCGCAGGGTCATTGTTCGAGATGTAACCCACGTCGAAAAAGGCAAAGGGCGTTAAGCGATGTATGCTCTGGGAACTGGGGAAGTAGGAATGAGACACTTCGAAAATCGCGGAAATCCCGGAATCACCATCCACTTCGTCAAAACGATATCCGCGCAAAGCGTAGCGATCACCAAGGAAGTACTCTTCGACAGAGGGCAGCCGGTCTGTTGTGTACTGCCCCCAGATCTCGGTGCGCCAAGCTGTGTTGGGCGACAAGCCCGTTAGTGGGCTTTCGTATCCGATGCCGCCTCGTAGATGCCAGAACGAAGAGTCCCCGTCGTCAAAATTCGCATCTGTCGTTTCATTGTCATTATCGCCAAAAGATAAGGTTAGCCCCGCTTCCAGAGCTTGTCCCTTTGGATAGTTTTGCCCGTAAATATAAGTAAGGCCAACGACACTTGCGTCACTGGATAATGGAACGCCGCCACTGACTGAGTCCGCTTTTGAAAGGCGATAATCCAGCAGAAAGTATCCATATCGGGCTACATCTCGGATTACGGGGTAACCCATCGCGACGGTGAAGTTCTCGCCGTCAATATCTGTTCTCGCAAAATTTCCTGAGAGGTCACGTTTTGCGTTTATGTTCCCGTAGAAGATCTCACCGTACAGACCATTACTGTTCAGCGGGGTGCGATAGGTAAGAGCGCCCCATAAAGAGTGTTCATCGTCTTTGTCCCAATTGTAATTGCCTGAACCCTCAAATCGCAGCAGATCCCCAACGGTCAGTGTCGAATAAAACTCTTGTACGACATAGAAACTGAGCGCTTCCCCAAGCTCACGCGGAGGGTTGTCTAGTGTCGCACTACCGGCTTGTTTGCGCAGAGGTTCTCCCAATACTCTCAGCCGAGCACCAGCCTGATCCGGGTAATCAAGTTCGGTCGACACGTCCAAATCGGGTATGTCCTCGGCTAGCATAACCGCCCGCTCAAATCGTTTGAGAGTTATTGGATATGCGGTGGTGAGGGGCTGAAAAATCTTCTCTAGTGTTTGGAACGTGCGAGTATCTACGCCTTCAATTTCGATGGTTTGAATGCGCCCTTCATCAACAATTATGCTCTGCCCATCGGGACCGGGCCAGGCCTCAGCCAAGAAGTAACCGTCTTCTCGGTAGATCTGAGTAATCGTTGATGCGACCTCCACCGCTGTGATGCGCCCAGACCGATTGAAGGCCAATTGACCGGCAAAAGTTAACAGCTCATCCGCATCATACACCGTTACGCCGCTGACCGAGTGCTGGGACGCGATGTCCCAGGTTTGGGCAATGCTGCTTCTTGGAACTGATGCAGTGGCCACAAGAGTGCAAATGATCGCAAAAACAACTGAGCTGAATATGCGCATTTTTGACAACCTTAAAGTGACTGAGCATGTTGAAGTCCAATGTTATTATGTGGTTCGCATGTGTGAACCTGACGCTACTCGAATGTATTGATGGGTGATGTTTTTAAGAAACACAGTGAACAGAACGCGGATTTACTTAATATGCCGCACATACGACGGCGCTCAATTACACAACCCGGCTTTTCAACAAGTTAGAGTAGAGAACTAGTAGAACAGTCCTCACAATTCCGGTTGCTCAAAAACATAAAGCCGCGATTTCTTGGCATCGTCTGTCAGGATATAGAGAAGCCCTCTGGTCTCATCGAGGGCGATCCCTTCGGGATGTTTAACTTCTTTTTGTTTTCCATCTTCTGTGAACGTCAAACTGATAGACTTTACGGACTTGGACTCTGGATTGTAGACGAAGATCTGACGGCTTTTGTCACTCACAATCCAAAGAGAACGCGAGGACCGGGACCATGCCAGGCCACTCAAATCCAGTTCATCATCATCTATACGCTCGGAGATAAAACCTGCATCGCGGGCTAAAGGAATGATCTCAATAATTTCGTCTAGCTCTGGCGATAACACCATTAACAACCTTGGTTGTCCCTCAATGCCAACGAAGACCCGCCCGGATTCCGGGTCAACGGCGATGCCTTCGGGTCCCTTGTTCAATGGGTTGCCGACGAGTAATGCAGCGGCGGTCGGGTAACCTTTAAGAGATGCGAGAGGTATTGTCGTCAGTTGAATGGGGTCAGTTGGGTGAACGACTAGGATTGATCGGTCAGTTTCTTGAAGCACCAAAACAGACCCATCCTTTCGAGGTGCAACACCCTCCAAATCTGATCCTGCCAATGCTGGCAACTTGAAAGAGTTTCCTAATACCCCGTCGACTCCGAGTAGGTGCAGTTTAGGTTCGGCATCACTTACAGACCACAAGAAGCCTTCAGCGTTAGACATTGCCAAACCGGAAGGCTCTGAAAATCCCTCTGATTTGTCTGCCACCTTGAATTTATCGACCAGAACCAAACCAGCACTTTCGGCGTAGGCAAAATCGGTCCAAGGCAAGAAGGCTGCCGCAACCAAGCTGGCCGTAAAAGCGAATCGTCTAAGTTTGCAGAAACACCGTGAAATTTCAGCTTTTGACGAAAACACTCTGTTTTCTGTCATTGGATTCTCTCGCGCTTGGACCACATCCCTGTATCAGCGTTCGTATCACAGTCCGGATACGATGTCCGAAGAATGCACTGTAATCTCTTTACCTGATCCCGCCTGTTGCGATTGAATTGAATAGGGCACGATGTGCTTTTGTTAAGCGTAAGCCTTTGGCTTGAGCAGGAAGGAAGACAAGTTGAATACGACCCTCACACTTGTGACCGTGTTGTTGATGCTGCTGTTGCCAGGTGCTGCGGTGTCACAAGTCGACCCTGCGACGATGCTGGCCGGGGCTTCGGGGTCAGAAATCGTTATCGAACGCCGGTGGACGCAGTTTCGTGGCAAACAGGAACTGTATTTCTTTACTCTCGATGTGATCGTCACGATCATTCTGGCTGGCTTGATCGTCTATCATCCGGTGAGACGTAAAGCCCGTAGAAGCGTCCGCGACATAGTTATGCCAAGGCTTTTCTTCCTGTATGCGCTTATCGGCATGGCGGTTGGTTTTCTGGTGGTTCAGCATGGGTCAATGATCGGTTTTGTCATATTTGGAATCGGAGCGTTGCTCAGGTTCCGCTCCAATCTCGATGATCCGGTGGACACTGTCGAAATGATAATCGTGACTGTTCTTGGTCTTGCGGTCGGTTTGGGCTTGCCGCTGATGGCCACACTGGTGGCGGTTGTATGTTGGTGTTTCATTTGGCTCGGTGGACGAAACAAGGGTGTGGAAATTTCGCTCAAAGCTTCAGACGAAGAACACTCATTGAACGTCAGCGGGGCCATTGAAGCTATGGCCGCAGACGCTGGCTGGAAGCTGGTCAGAAAACACCACGTCCCCGGAAAGTCTCGCGTCTCATTGCTTTTCATCACCTCGGGAGGGCTTTCAGAAGCCCGGATAGAAGAGATGATAAACGATCTGGTCCCTGATAAAGTTGAGCTGAAACTCAACCTCTAGTCATTTAACAAGGTCCAAACGTTTCAACACCGCGTTCGGGGATCTGATCTCTTTCGGAAGCGACTTGAAGTTTACCGACCTTTCGAAATCGGGTCCTCGATATACTGCTATCCCAAACTCTCCGTTCGGCTGGAACGTAACATGAGTGAAGCTGTGAGGTGATCTGGCGCTATCGCCAATAAGCCGCCGCGGACCACCTCCCAAACAAGCTTGAGAGACATAAGCCACACCGTCTTTCCAACCGGGATAGAAGGCATGATGGTGGCCTGACAGATGCAGAACGACACCGCTTTCCAAATAGATTTTTTCAAGTGTCGGATCACCGATGATTTCGCGCTCGCGCTGGATCGCGAAGGGCCAAAGTGGGAGGTGACTGAAAGTGACAATCGGGTCCCCGTCTGCACCCAGTTCCTGTAGCCGGTCCTGCTGATCACCGGATAGCGGGCCCAGGGTCGTTGCATCCAGAGACGCAAACGTAATGCCCTGCATCTCAAATGCGTAGAAGAACGGGTAGTCATCCGAAACCAGGAAGTCGACGCTTGGTTTTCTCGGAGTCCATTCCTCTGCGTATATTTTTCTTTCACGCTCGAACCCTCGGTAGGCGGAGGCATCATGGTTTCCTGGTGTGACCGCAAATGGAATGCCGGCAGCCTCTAAAGGATCTGATACGGCCTCGTGAAACGCCTTCCACATCTCTCTGACCTGTTTGTCTGACAAGTTGGGAATGCGCTGTCCCGCGACCATATCGCCCGTCGAAATCACCAGATCTGGATCAATCTCGACTATCCGCTTAATCGCCTTGTCGACGCGGGCATCGTATTTCACCGAACCATAGCTGCCGTTCAGATCCGATATGACGATAACATCCAATGCCGCCGCTTTGCAGGCGATCAGAGTGGTCCAAATGAACGCCGCGAAAAGCGTAGAAAGCCTACGGGTCATTACAATCCACTGTCTCTACCTCGGTGTTGTTTCTCAAAAAGAATGCGACAGGATCCAAGTCGAACATCAAATCGCCATTTGAGCAATTGTCCTGGAGAATGGACGTTGCCAGCTCGGTGTTTTTTACAACTTGTGCAATCTGCCTGTCTGACAACCCAAGGCTTTGCGATAGCCAGCCGTAGACGGGACCTTGAGATTGAAGATCACTATTCAAAGCGACCAAGCGCCGATACACGCTTGGAGAGAAGTGCCGCATTTTCTCCAGCATTTGAGTGGATTTCGCGAAGTTGGCATACTCGACACGCCCGCCAGCATCGTTGTCGTTTAGATTGCTGCGACGGATCAATAACGCGTCGGCGGGAACGTCTCCATCGTTTGGCTCATGGTGCTTGGCTTTCTTATGCTTCAGCTTTCCGTCTTCGACCCAATACCAATAGGGTGTGAAGTCTATGTTTCCTACGCGGTCCTGCTGGCTAAAGATGAAATCGAGGAGTACAATCTCGGTAAGTTCTTGCATCCAAAATGCCATCTGTTGGTCGCTGACATCGGGACCGAGATCCTTGTTGATCATCCGGTCTCTTCGACCTTCTCCGACGCCCACTACAATGGCCTCTGGCAAGGGTTTTGAAGAACGCAAAGCCAAGAAAGCAGGAGTTTCCTGAAAATCGCGGTTCTGACCTTTTCCCCAACCAGATTTACGGGTGCCGTTGATTTCCGAGCCGTATCGATGCCCAGGGCTATCAAGCAGCACACCGAATATTTGCGTTCGATCTGCGGTGAACAGATCGTCGGTTGGCTGGTATGAGTTCGGGTCAGCATCCGCAGCTGCGAAGACCCGCCAGCCTTCGTGGTTCATGCGCCCGCCATGAGAGCCACCAGAAATCGCAAGGCCAGGCTCGGCGACCTCGGAAAAATGCGCCTGGGCGTCCATGCTACGCCAAACGGCGACTGGAACTTTTACAGTCGCGTCGAAATATCTGGAGAAATGATAGTAAAGCAGTGAAGACGTGGAAAAGGTTCCACTGGTGCCTTTTTGGTTCATGGTGGACTTGAATTTAGCCACCCTGTCCTTAGCCAGATCTTTTGCCGCCTTCCCCTCTTTGCAAGCGTTTCTCTCGAATTCAGAACGGTTCCCCACGTAAGGTCCTTCCGAAATATCGTAGACTGCCATTCCTGGGCTGGTGCTCCAGGTTTTTGGGCAAATAGCAATTTCGGAGGCATAGAAATCGATCTCGCAATAGGCCGTTTCTTCCTCAAGATCGCTTTTCTTATACTCGCCCGATGGAACTTTTTCGATCCGAATACAGCGTTCAGTAACGCCGTTGGGACTATCAAATGTCGTGGCTTCACCGAGAACATCGTCGTTCGCCCACAAGACAGTGGGTGCAATTAAAGCAAGTGACCCCAGAAGATTGAACTTCATTTGGATAGTCCTCCCAATATCATTTGGGGCAAATCGCTGCCTGTTGCTCGTTGGAGATCTTCAATTTTGGGTCGACACTGAAGTTGGAAAATTTTGAGTCAATCCACTGGTCGCACCCGCCTGAACAAGGGGCTCCGTTTCGGGCATCATTCCAATATTCCTTGGCCCTTTCTTCTGTCCAACCGCAAAACTGAACGAGCGCCATCGCCGACAATGCACCTGAGGAATGAACGCCCCACATGCAGTGCACCAGAACAGGGCCCTTTCCAGGGTTTTTAATCACCTCGTGTATGGACGCCATGACAGCATCGGGTCGAGAGGATCTGGCGCTCTGATAGTCAAAGGATCCGTTTCCGCAGCTGGTGCGACCGTATTCAGTGTTTTTGCCGAAGTCGGCATAAAACCCGGTTGAAAACCCTTCGCCGCACAGAGTTTCGCGTTGACCTTCACTTAGGCCAGTTCGATCCTTGTCGCCGCCCTTGAAACCGGATCGATACAACACTCCGCTTAAGACTGGGCGAAAGAAAGCGACACCATCAATGCCTCCGTCACCACCCTTTGAAAGCATTTGACTGTTGCTTGGACCGCCATTTCGACTGGTCACGTCAGAATTCGCAGCGGTTGCGAGAACACCAATGAATATGAGGGACGCCAAAAACCGCATGCCAAATCCTTTCTATTCTTGAACCTTTAATGCTCAAACTCTTGCGACCTGATAGTCTCTCGGAAAGGCTAGTTCATGACAACCATATCAAGTGGGCAAATAGCTTTCCGCTGTGAAACTTTAGATGGGCCACACGAGATTGATGATAACGACGACTACGAAGTAGGCTAGAACAACTTTCCAGTTCCATTGGTGCTTGTTTTCTTCGTTGATCACGCCAGCCGATTTCAATACCAGGTTAGTGATGATTAAGGCGACAACGATGACCGCCGCGTGTGCCAGGTCGAATTGCAAGTTTGGGCTCCTTCTCTTGGATTTGGGATTGATGGAAATTTGTCAGCAGTCACCTGATGGCAGCATAGCTACATCTGAGTACCTTCCCTCAGACGTCGTGATCTGAGCACATGCACCTGTATCCTTGTTAAACCAGTACGAGGTCAGCCCTTCGCTTCGGATGAGTTCAAATCCGAGACTTTGGATGCCCATTTCAGCTTGGCCCGCTCTTGCCCCTTCAAATGGCGAAAGATCGCTAGAGCTGCCCACAGTTGGTGCACTTGAATCCACCGATCCGCCACTCTCTTCGCATGCTGCAAGTGCAGAAATACATACCGCGCCGATCACCATTAGGACATTGGTTCTCATGTGTTTTTCCTGGCTGTTTTGGGAACGTGTTCAAGGGCTTCTCGTCGATCACCTATTCAATTCCGAAAATTACGTTGTAGCCGACGGAAGAGTTGCTGCGATTGATAACCTCCACAACATGATCACCAGATTGCCAAAGCTGCCCTCGATACTCCTTGTCCGCCGACATTAATCCCAACAGTTCAGAACCATCGGGGTTACGAATAACGTAGTCTAAGGAGCCATTTCGCGGAGCAACGCGGACGTAAAGAAACTGTTCGTTTTTTGCCCCGAGAACATATTGCTGTGACGCTCCGGGCGCGAGTTCACCAACGAGTTCGGCGCCGGTGGAACCAGCATCGAATTTGACACGTTGGCTACCAGTAGACCCGGCGGCGCCTGCCATGGCTCCACCGCCATCATCCATCGCTTCGACAACCGACATCTCGCCGATGCTACCATCCTTGTACGCGATGCAGCGCCAAAGTGTTCCGCCTGCGTCTCGTAGCATGACGAGCGTGCCCGCTTCTGAGAACTCTGAGCTTTCAATCGTACCTGATTGACCGTCTGGTCCTCCAACCTGTCGCAAATGATCGATACACGCGTCGTCTGCTTCAGACATTGCAAAAGAAGCCGTGCCTGCGATTGCGAACATCGGTGCGAGGAATTTGAGTACAGCGAATTTCATCAGATGGTCCCTTGCTGGCTGATCCTTAGAGTTTTGTTCCGTACAAAGCGGAACCTCACTTCGCGTCTCGTAACTTTGACAGAAATTCATCGCATGCCTGCGCGCTGCCGACGATCTCGTCCGTCGTTTCAATTCCTTGCAGTGACGCCATTTCGGAATTTACGCGGTTGAGGATCTGATCCGCTTGCTCGGCGGTGATAAGGTTCTCAGCTTGTGCTCCTTTCAATGTGGTGCAGACACCGGCGGACAAGCCTGTCGCAACGCCGACACCCACCGCGGCCCCGCCACCCAAGGTCATCGCCCCAACCACGCCGAGGACGAGCCCGATCACAATTCCCAAGATTACTTTTCCCATGTTTTCCTCCCTTTTGGTGAGAAAGAGTTCAGCCACCACTACTGGCGCAATCTGCGTGCCCATCTGCAAATCAAAACCAGCGCTAACAGGTTGAGCGCCGGAGCAATCGCCGCGAACCACGGCTTGGCGGAATCCGAAAATAAGTCCGCCACAAGTATCCAAGGTAGTCCCAACGGCAGCAGGAACACTCCGGACAAAGGGTCTCGTTCCTGTCCCAACCAGCCAAATGTGCCCGTCAAGAATGCAACCAACGCCAACAGGTACATGACCGCGAATACGATGATGGTGGTTCTACAAACCAAGTCGAGCCTCAGCAGATCAAGCCAGTGCTGCGCAGCCGTTTTCAGCTACGCAGCAGACAGGTCACAATGCGCCTTCGTCGCCCAGGAACTCGATACCAGCTGTCGCGCCATCACTGTAAGCAATGCAATTCCAAGGAGCACGATCCTCGCCAACGCCGACTGTGACCTGTGTTCCCGCCTCGCTAAACGCGGATGAGAGCACCACGACTTGCGAATTGTTCGTCGTGTTAGCTACATCTCGCAAACACGCCTGCTGAGCCGGCGTGAGCTCGGCGGACGCGCTTGATGTACTCGTATCGTCGCAGGCCGCAAGCAGTGCGAAACATGTCGCGCCTGCAATCATCACCATCTTGTTAGACATTTTCTTCTCCCTCTGGTTCCCTTGAAATTAGTGAAATTGGATGCGCTTGTTTGAAGCTCCCGCGTCTGTGCAGCCAATTGAACATACCTTGATCCTGTGACTACCATTCCCAAAACTTGCCGCGGGGGGCTTGGTCGGCGGGAAGATATTTCGTTGACTATCGGGGCCGACAATAACGTGTGAAGGCCGAATGACGTCACTAGCAAATGCTAGAGCAAACTCTGGACAGAGGGCGAGTACGTTAAGTCTAAGCATCGCGTCCTCCCAGCGCTCAATCATTGTAAAGTGCCTTCCGACCGCCAGCACTCACTCCAGCAGTCGGAAGGGCTCGGCACAGCGAGCAGCAACGACAACAACGGAGGTAAAATAAAGTTGTGTCGAATTCGCATGTTTGAATCTAATTTTTGATAAATCAATATATTTTCCGCGCGTAAAATTATTTACGCTCTCTTGCGATAGGCTTCTGCTTTCAAACAAAAAGGTAAGTGGGAGCATCCTTAGGGGCGAGTGCGTTCTCCTGAGCGGCAAAGCGTTTGAGACCGCACAGAAAGTAAGAAAGGAGTGAAATATGGGATTTGGTGAAGCAGTTAAAACGTGTTTCTCGAAATACTTCCAGTTCTCCGGTCGGGCTTTACGCTCAGAATACTGGTGGTTCTTCTTGTTCGTGGTTCTCGTGAGTGCTGCTTTAGCTGTGCTGGATACGATCATATTCGGGACCAACCCAGAAACTGGGCAGGGATCTCGCGTCATGTCCTCTGTTTTCCAACTGGCTGTTCTCATGCCGATGCTGGCCGCCGGTTGGCGGAGGCTGCATGATACAGGACGACCTGGCTGGTATTTGCTGCTGCCGATGGCGCTAAGCATTACAACGCTTTTTGTTATGCTGGGTGGGGTGGCGTTCTTCTCGGTGTTGGAGCAAGGGACCGAGAACCCTGACGCATTGCGAGGACCTGCGGCAGTCCTGGGCGTGACCGGTATTGTTGTTGTCTCAATTCTTCAATTGGTTCTGTCCATTCTGATGATCTGGTGGTTGACGCGCCCTTCGGAAGAAGGCGCAAACGAATACGGCGAGCCTGTTTCCTGACCTGGTTGTCCAGGCAACAAGCCGGAATTCCTGCTGAATGAAAGTCCGAACCGCAACACCATGGAGATAGAAATGAGTTTCAAAACGATTTCCATTGGAGCGTTGATGATGGCAATGGCGACCACTGCATCGGCGGAGTGGTCGTTCAGTTCCGGGCCTAATCCCAATGCATTTATTCAGACTGAAAGCATGACACTGGAGCTTCAGTGCAACCGTATCCGCTTTGCTCCGGCTGGATACGAGGACAGCCAGGACATTGTGGATAAGCAGGGGCTTTCCATTCGATTTTTGAAGAACGGCACCACCGAAGTTGGCGCATTTCAGGTTGGCGCAGAAAACGCTGCCGTGCAGATCGTCGACAACTATCCCGTCGAGGTCAGTTTCAATAGTCAGCCGGACTATGGTTTTGTTCTGGACCAGCTTGCGGCCAATGCATCGGTTAATCTGTCGATGATTGATCAAGATGTCAGCTACGGAATTTTTGACTTGAAAGGTTCCAGCGCAGCAATTCGGTCCCTTCGTTCTGCGTGCGATTCAGAAGTTAGCCAAGAGACCTCCTACGAAGCGCCCGAAGGCATCGTCTATTGTGGTGGCGGAGCGGTGAAACGCGTGATCGAACCCGTAATTTTGGACAATCCAGAGGGGGAGTGGGACGCGCGAGTAGCGGTTAACGGCGATTCGATCAGAGCCATGACGGCCTACAGTTACTTCGGAAACTCTGAGCCGCCGGCGGGATTTGTTGTCGCCCTGCTTGGGGAAGACAGGTCCGAATTTCTGATTTTTAACGAAGGCGCGGCAAACTGGCTGGAATACGGGGACTACAGGTATGAACAATGCAACTGAAGCCACCTTCCAACCGGCTTCCCAATTGGCAAGCTACTTGAAACGTTTGGTATCTGCGATCCTGCTTGGTTCGGGCCTGGTTTGGACCTCACCAGTTGTCGCGGCTGACGTTTCGCAAATTCCAACCGGTTTGCGAGCAAAGGTTGATCTGGCGGCGCAGGCATGCGCGGAGTTCAACAACGGTCAGTTTGACTTAGATTGGGGCGCGGTTGAAAGGGTCGATCTCGACGGAGATCTACAACGCGACTGGGTTTTGAATGAGTCTGGTTTTGCGTGTTCGAGCGCCGCATCTCTTTACTGCGGAACTGGCGGATGCATGTCGCACTTCTTGATTGAAGAGGAGGTTCAATCCTTGCTCAACCAGGGCTGGACGGTTGTTGATTTTGGGCGTCAACGCGTTGTTGTTGCGGATATTCATGGATCCAATTGCGACGGAATAAACCCAACGCCTTGCGTCACCGCCAGTGTTTGGGATGCGGACGCTAAGACGTGGCGCTCGTCTGCTGGCGATTGGGAATAAGTTGCATTTGAGAATTGCAGATAAGCCATAGGAGCTGGTTTGTTCGATGGGTTCTCTGTGGCACGCAAACTTATGGGCAAATCGTGCAAAGTTATGCGCAAATACCGCGCAGAGTTATGGGCAATCTTCCAAGATTTTCTTCAATGAAATCAATGTTGGGAGTGCAGCGTTATGAGCGCACCTACAGCGTTGTAGGGAACCTCAAAAACCGACAGCGTGAGCGATGCTGAAAAGCTCTCCGGTTTTCTGGCCGCTAAACATCCAGCTGGCTACGGATCCAGCTGAGAAGGGGGGATCGCGCGTCTCGCTCATGCCAAATCGCACGGATTCCCAATTCCGGCAGGGGAAAAGGGCAATCACGCGTGATTAGATTTCCGTTGATGGTGGCGGCTTGGGCGAGCGTCTCCGGTACAAAAGCGATTAGATTTGTTCCTTCCAGGAAGGCCGGTTGCAGATGCAGACTATCTGTCACCAGCCCAATCTGGCGTGGGGGCAAACCCTGATCCTTGCCAAAAAGGTGAACTGGGTCATCTTGTTTGGCCATGAGGCTCAGCCGGACATGTGGATATAGAAAGACCGTCTCGGCATTCCAGCTTTTCAACGCTGGGTGGGTTCGGTCCAATAGGCACACAAGGCGCTCGCGCAGTAGCAGCTTTTGAAGAAACTTCGGATTTGCCTGAAGTCCTGCGCCAATGATCAAGTCGGCATCCCCAGAATCGAGCATCTGGTAGCTGTGATCTGAATAGCTGTGAACTTCGAACACGATCCCTGGTGCTTGCTCTCGAATACGCCGAACAGCGTTTGCAAGGAAACTGGTGGCAATAAAATCATGGGCATGAATTCGAATAGTTGCGCTTGCGTTTTCAGGTGAGAATGTAACCGGTGCGGTCAGTACGCTGATCTCAGAAAGGATCGTGTTCAACCGCGCAGCAAGGCCCAGAGTGCGCGCTGTTGGCACCATTTCGCGCCCTTGCTTGACGAACAGAGGGTCGTCAAACAGGCGGCGCAATCTTGCCAGAGTATGACTCATGGCAGGTTGTGTTACGTTCATTCGCTGCGCAGCCCGCCCGACATGCCGCTCCGAGATGAGGGCTTGCAGAGATTTCAGTAGATTGAGGTCAATTCCATCAATTTCATTCATGTTAAGAAGAAGTAGTGATAATTTCCAATCATGTCCATTGAGTGCCATTTCCCTCTCGACCACCAGAGGAACGGATAGATGAATATTCTGATCACAGGGGCCAGCAGCGGCTTCGGAAAAGAAATGGCCATCAGACTTGCGGGCGAAGGCCAGACTGTGTTTGTCGGATTGCTGTCCGTCTTCTTCCTCTTCGCAAGCTCGATCAAGATCTTCGGCTGGCAGAAGTTCATATTTGAAACCCAATTGGCGATGTTCATCAAGTACGGGTTGAACCGGCAGATCATGGCCCTGGTTGGCGTGGTTGAATTGTTTGGTGCAATCGCGATCTGGTTTCAGGGATCATGGGTCGGGACTTTGGGCGCGTTGGCAATTCTTGGCACGTCCATCGGCGCCATTGGGTGTCATCTGATCTGGGACACCTGGAAAGAAGGCGTTCCTGCCATGGTCACAGGCACCTTGTCCGCTATCGTAGCCTGGTCTGGCCGTGACGCGTTGTTGAGCATTTTAGGTATTGGCTAAAACCAAACTGTGAAACGGGAGTACATATCGTGACTGACAGTATCCGCGTGGCAAATGCCAAGGGCCTTTATCTGGAAGGCATTCGTGATGGCAAGATGGTCGATGCGCTCGATAAATATACCGGGGATCGCTACACGCAACACTCAACGGGTGTACGTGATGGTAAACAAGGTTTCATCGAGTTCTTCACACCTTTTCTTGAGCGGAATCCGGTGCGCGACATTCAGGTTCTGCGCACCATCGAGGATGGGAATTTCGTCTTCGTTCATGTGTATCAAAGCCTCAACAACGGTGAAGCCCAGTGGGTAACGGCCGATATCTTTGATACCGACGACGACGGTAAAATCGTCGAGCATTGGGATGTGATTGCCGCGTATAAATGGCCAACCGTCTCGGGCCGCAGCATGGTGGATGGCCCAACCGAAATCGAAGATCTCGATCTCACCGAAGCCAACAAGACCGTGGTGCAAGGGTTCATCGACAATGTCCTGATGGCCGGACGCACCGATCTTGTGAATGACTACATATCGACCGACCAATACGATCAGCACAATCCAGACATAGCCGACGGATTGGAAGCTTTCTCCAAGTATCTTGGAGAGGTGACGAATGGTGGAAAAACCGCGCAATACATCAAAGTTCACCGACTACTCGGCCAAGGAAATTTTGTGGTTGCCTTTAGCCATGTAAATCAAGACGAGGACGATTGGGCCGTCTTTGACTTGTTCCGGCTCAAAGGTGGAAAGATCGTCGAACATTGGGATGTTCAGGAACAGATTGGCCCGAAAGAGACTTGGAACAACTCTGGCAAATTCTAGAGGAGTAGAGCGTCATATTTTCTTTGGCCGAGGCCGAAGATTATTGCCTCTTCAGGGCTAGGGCGCGTTGATTTCGGTTCAACATTCCAGAAATTGAATGGTTGTATTTGAATAACCCCGCGCGATACTCTGAACGCAGCTTATACTTTCGAAACTGGAGTGGAGTATCGAATGAAGAAGTTGGCGCTGACAGCAATAGCATTGATCTCCACTGGCGCGGTGTGGGCCGCCGGTATGGAACGGTGGGGTGAATCCGGCGACTGGACAATCCTGATTGATCCCGAAAAGGGCAACGGCTGTCTTGCGTGGAAACCGTTTGAAAATGACATGACCGTTGAAATTGGCGCGGCACCCAATCAGGCCGGTGGCTTTTTTGCCGCCTTTAATCCGGCCTGGGTTCAAATCGAGGATGGTGCGACAGGGGTCGTACAGTTCGACTTTGGTGATGCGAAATTCGAAGGTGAAGCGGTTGGTGTCTTCAAGAATGGCGTGCCCGGTGGCTACGCCTTTTTTGACAACCCGGCATTTGTAACCGAGTTTGGAAAACGCCAAAGTGTTACGATCATTGGTGAAAGTGGGGCCGAGGTGGAGCTTGATCTCAGCGGATCTGCCAAAGCCATTGAGGCCGTTCTGGCGTGTCAGGCCGAACAGCCGGAGCCGCTGAAGAACTAGGACGCGCCCGATTATTCCAATTGATTGATGTCTGGCACACATGGCTGCCTTTCGGCAGGCATTTCATCAGCACCGCCCGGAGCCTTGTTTCTGGACCCGCCCACATCCAGCTTGAATTTTGGCGACGAAAGCGGGCCAGTCACATCAAAGGGCCAGGCGCTTCGGGAAAGGGGTTTACCCACGCGCCGCGGCTCCGCTCGTATTGCTATCGTATCGTTCAGCCAGTCCACTTGCCCCCTTGCAACCAATTGAACTGATCCCGTTTCAATGACGATGGAGTTTGAGCTGACCCGCCCGGCCTGGATATCAACCGGGGCGACCACGCACGTGATGTCGGTGTAGCCTTGTCTGAATTCTTCTGAAAACAGCCACGGGAAAATACCCAGCCCGGCCAGTTCCAGTAGACTGGTACTAATGTAACCTTGCGACATCGACAAAGACGCATTGCCGCGCATCGAGTTGACGAAGGCCTTGCCCGAGGCGGTACTGCCAGAAACGTTGAACTCACCGCTCAATCGCCCATAGGCATCAATACCTATGCCCAATTCATCAAGGATCTCACCGAATTCCCATCCCGAGGTCGATCCTGACAAGGAAAGCCAATCAGGTGAGTCAATCAGATCCATGACTGCACGCAGGCTGAAGTTTCCGCCACCATAAGCCATCTGGAGCGGGCCGAAATCCACGGTTCCTTCTTTGGCAGACAATTGGCTTGAAACAGATGTAACGCCTTGCTGGCCTACAATCTCTTTGAATTCGATCAGCACCTCGACGTCAGCTTCTCGCAGCACGCGCTGCACATCCAGAAGATCGGCAGGTTTCCCTTTTTCTTTTGGCAACACCAAGGGCTGGACATTTGTCTCCTTCGGTAGAACCAAGGGTTGAACCTCGGTTTCAGGTTTTTGCGAGGCCTCGCCTACCAGGCCCTTCAGTTGGTCCAGTACGGCGGTGAGGGTCTTCAGGTCGTTGAGATCGAGCCTCTCGCTCGTAATGTTGCCCCGAACGACGGATGCACCTTCGGGAAACCGCGCATCCAAAGCGGCAAGAAGATGCGAAGACCCGGCTTCGAACTCGATTGCGGCATCAAAGTCTTCGCCCTGCCTGGAGGTTTCAGCATCGATCGCCAGAGCGCCGATTTCGACAGGTTGCAAGTTGAGCGCGGTCAGAAACTGCGCACCGTCGTCGACATCCAGTTCCACGTCAAAATCAAGACCAGCGAGCCCTTTGAGCTCGTTAACTGATAGCGCAAGATCCAGCGCCCAGAGATCGGTGTCGTAAGTGGTCGCGTTAAACCTGTTGAGTGAAACCGGCCCGCCCGCATTGGATATGTTGAAATCGGCTTTGATGCCGCCGAATTGGTAAACATAGTCTTCTTCGAGGTTGGGCAAAATCAACTTGGCAGGCCCGTTCAACACACCATCGAATGTTACGTCCTGAAGCTGAAGCAGGTCGAGGATTTCACCTTCGGCTTTGAGGACCGGTTCCTCAATTGGCCCGGCTTGCAAGGCAATTCCCAGCATGGCGAGCCGGCCGTCCGGCATGCGGCGAATGCTTTCGATTGAAGCTGGGCCGATTACGTCCAGCCCTTGGTCAAACGCATTGGTCTGGAACAGCAACTTCTCGAATTCGAAGGAAGCCAGCGATCCGACCATATGCATTTCAAAGCCTGTGAATTTCAGCTCCTGAATACTCTTTGCTGCTGGCGGCGGCTGCCCTTCCGGATGAAGCCGTGCGTTGAAAAGCAGATCGACGCCCTGAGCGGTGTAGAGGTCTTCAATGGAACCCTCAGCTTCAAGTTTCTGCCCATCCTCAAGGCTTACGGTGCTTGTAAACGCTTCGATCTTCAGGGCGTCCTGAGACACGAGTTCAGCTTGCAACTGGCCATTGCCTTCCAAAACCCGTTCCAATCCAATGACATCCAGAAAATCACCGAATTCTCCGGTGTCCATCTCTAAGACTGCGCGATAGCCGCCACCTTCGTCTTCCGCCAATGGCTCGCCGTCGTAGCTTACGGTCATTTCGCCAAAGCTGGCGCGCGTCGTAAATGGCGCGTCATGGGGGTAGTCGCCTTCGATTTCGAAACCCTGACCGTTGACGGAGCCGGAACCAGAGACCTTTGACCGTTGTCCACTATCTACTTGTTCGAGCGCGAGGGACTGAAGGTCAAACACAAACGAGAAGCCCGAGACCTTGTCATCGATGTTTAACCCTATTGATGTGAAACGGACGTTCTTGTCGCTCAGGAAGTTCAGGATTCCACTGCCTTCTGTGTCACTCTCACTGGCACTATCAGCGCTGGCGACGTCTTTTTGATCCTCCGCTGATACAGGTTCCTCGGACGCGGGCTTGGGTGTTGGATTGCCTTTTCGCCAGCTTGTTGTGCCGTCTGCGGCTGTAAGAATATTCGCCTGCAGGCCTTCCACGACCAGATTGTCAAAATGCAGACGCCCATTGGTCAAAGCGGCAATGTCCAGCTCCAATTCCAGCAGGTTCAATTCAACAAAGGGTGAGTCCGGCATTGTCAGGCTCGGGATGACCACACCACCGACGTAAATGTGACTAATGCGGCCAAGCGCGACGCTTACATCATCGTTTACCAAAAGGGATCGACCAATTTGTTCCGAAAGAACTCTTTCTACAAGGTCACGCCGCATGTCCGAAAACATCGGAGCAGCAAGCAATAACCAAACAAATGCGACTGCTGCGAATGCAAGTAATGCCACAAGCCCAATTATTCTAAATAGCCAAACCCTCATGCACTCCCCTATCGCCGCTTTTGTCGTTCAGTCTCTCATGCGGATATTCCGCCCACCAAACTGAACGCCCGTTCTGAACCTTATTCAGGTCAATTGGCTCGTGTCACTCATCGTCTCTGGTAGCCCCGCCAGTCGCTTTTGTTCTTCCCATCAACACACTTGCCCTATTGGTTGCAGCCTCTTCGGAAGTCTTGGTTGGTCCAAAAGTCTGAACGTCATCGACCGCCAAAGTAAACGCAGCCTTCATGAGGACGGGACCATCAACAACCAGCATTTCCTTCTGCGTCGGCTCAATCCTGATTTGACCGGTTACAACGATGGGCTCGTAGACCGTCGATGGCGTCCATGAATCACTCAGGCGCAAACGCACCATCTGGTTCGGGGGCGGAGGTGGAACATGGCTGCACATTCCACGTTCCGGCACGATATACGCCATTTGGGAGCCATCTTCGTCGCGGGGTGCCGGGATCACAAATCCACCCAATGAAACGGTTGCACCATCGATGTCGATGTTGGCAGCCGTGCCCGCCGTCTCACGTCGTTCCATCACAATCCAACGTTGGGAAATCAGCCAGTCCGCATCAACGCCTTCCTCAGCAAGGATTGCTTCGGTCGCCTCGAGATCCATTTGAAGCTGGTCCAGCTGTTCCGGCGTCGACCCACCTTTTTCTTGCTGCGCGCGCAACCGGACCAATTTGCGAAGCGCGCCAAGCTGTTTGCCCGTCAATTCGACGAACGGATCTTCATAGTTCTGAGCAGTTTCATCGATCAAGTCTGACCACTCGATACGTGCGACTTCCGAATGAGTCGGCAATGCCAGAAAGAATGCAGCAATCACAGCATAAGACAGTCTCATTGTAATATGCTCCTCTTTAGTCCGGTGAACGATTTACAGTTCGCAACTGCACCGCGTGTGGTCATTCCTGTGGCAAGTGCAAAAAGTACAAGAAGGGGCTCTATCGTCGTAGCACCTCGGATCCGGTTTTTGAACTTGGGCCGGGGTTCACAGTATGATCGCCCCGGCCAGCTTCAGGACAAACGAGGTAGTTCTTGCCCTGAAACATTGAACTTTCGCCTAGTTTAGAAGATCACCGACGATGCCGACCGCATCGACAACGGTAGACAGATCATTCGTAACTTCGAGGACTTCGTCATCGACCAGAATGTAGCGGTTTCCTTTGCCCGGCTCCCCCAGCTTCCATTTGGAAAGGTCCCCAATATCCTCGAACTCCAGATCAGATGGGAGCTTGGCACCGCGCGTGTAGCGCTTGATCTGACCGGGCGGCACAGCCTTTGGGCCTTTGCCGGGTTTGTCTTCGATCTGAATGCTGACATCACCTTTCTTGCCCCCCTTGTTCGGCTTTTTACCCTTGTTGTCTTTGGCAAAGGCATCGCTGCCTCCAAGGATGAAAAACACAACTGCCAAGGCTGCGAGAATTCCGTATGCGATCTTCATAGCTTGTTCCTTTGCTTCCCAACTTCATTCCACCGGCGTTGAAAATTCCGGCACGCGCTTCAGGGCTTCGATCATGTCCGCGCTCGTCATCAGTTCGATGAACGTGTAGTCTTTCAGAACCCCCTGGCCCAGACGCGAAATATATATGGCCTGCACCATGCCCGGATCGTCCGGGAAACGGACGGTGATGTAGTTCTTGCCATCCGCCAGTCCCCAGAAATAGCTGATCATCTCACCGCCCATTGCGGCGAGCGCAGCGCCCATGTCCTTTTCCCGGTCGGTTGGGTTGTCGATCATGATTTGCCAGGCATCGGGGTTTGGTTCCCCGATCCCCAGGTAGTATCGGCTGTGAGACTCCTCCGTCGCTGCTCCGGAAACTCCAATCCCAACTGCGCAAAGAGATACTGCGATTGCCTTGTTCATTGATCGCTCCCCTGTTCAGGATCGACGGCGCAAGGCGCAGGGGCCAATTTTCCGCATACTCTGCTCATTCGAGTGTATTCTTGTAGAAGACGCCGTCTTTCATGATCACCCGAATGGTCTCGAACCCTCGATCACGCGCAGGTGCATCAAACCACTTCGGATTTGCGCCAAGAACCGACAGGTCCTCCAGCGGGTTTCCGTCGACGATCAGAATGTCGGCATAGGCCCCTTCTTCGATCACACCCAGCTTATTGGGATAGGGGTTCCGCCGCCCTGTCAGTTGGGCGAGTTCGCCACCAGTTGATGTGGCCGCGACCAGGAAAGCGTGGTTCCCCAGCAATTCAGCGAAATAGTACTTTTCAAAGTCGCGGTGCGCGCGGCCAAATCCGATGGTGGACAGCACGGTGTCGACGTTATGCACGATCTTGGGTTTGTACTTCTTGATGTACTCAATGACGTTTTCTGACCCGACCAGATATTCTTCCAGTTTCGGTTTCACCGTCGGCATCGAGAAATTCGGATGGTCGAGCAGCGCCGGGTCCATTCCAGCCACATTCAGGGCCCAGAAGATACCTTCATCCGCTATGCGTTTGACGGTCTCCTCGCTCACCATCTGAGCGTGCTCCAGCGATTTGACGCCCGCGTCCAGAGCCATTGTGACCGTTTCGTCAGTATAGGCGTGGACAGTCACGTAGGTATCAAAGAAGGACGCAGCCTCAACCGCTGTTGAAATCTCATCAACGTTGTAGGCAACGGACCAGAGCGGGTCGAGCTCGGATGACACACCGCCCCCAGCCATCAGTTTCAGGAAACTCGCCCCGTGCGCGAAGTTAAGCCGCGATGCCTTCCGGATTTCTTCGGCGCCATCAGCAATATAGGACAGGTTGAACGTATTGGCGACGTCGTCCGATCCCATGTTGAAGGTTCGCTGCTCGGGGTTACGCCAGTCACCATGCCCGGACGTCGGGCCGATGGCGGCACCTGACGCATAGATGCGTGGCCCGTCTACAATCCCCTTGTCGATCAGTTCGCGCAGACCTGATCCCATTCCGCCGGTATCCCGAACCGTGGTGTAACCATCGTAGAGATAGTCGCGGGCATTTTCAGCCGCGGTGGCCCCGATCTGATCCCATTTGGCGGCCTGAAGACCCGAGAAGGATTGCACGAGCCCTGTCGCGTAGAGATGCACGTGACTGTCAATCAACCCCGGCATCAACGTGCGCCCACCCCCGTCAACAAGCGTCGCATCAGGCGCATCAATACCGTCGGTCGAGACTGTCTTTATGAGATTGCCTTCAACCAGAACATTCGCGTTTTCGATCCGCTCTTCACTAATTCCGTCAAAGATATGCACGTTGGTGAACAAGGTTTGTGCAGGCGCGTCCTGCGCCAACGCGCTGCTTGCTGCCAAGGAAACAAGTCCAGCGATTGCTGTCAGTGGGGCCAGTGTTTTCACGTCTCAGTACTCCCATTTGTCAAAAAAAGGGGGCGCGGGATGTCGAGGTAAATTCACCCCGCGCGACACTCAATCGAGTGTATTCTTGTAGATCACGCCATCTTTCATGATCAGATCGATGTTATTGGTGTAGTCGACCAAGATCTCAGCGTCCTCGACCGGGTTTCCTTCAACAAGCAGCAGATCGGCATATGCGCCCTGTTCGATCACGCCCAGCGGGCCTGCTTGGTAGGGGTTGAGTTTTCCTGAAAGTGCCAGAAGTGCGGCCGATTTTGACGTGGCCTGTTGCAGGATTTCGTACGAAGTCCACGCCTCCAGCCGGTATTTGAACTCGTCATTCTGCTTGGTCAGAGCCACCGGGTCGCCGATGATATCGGTTGAGAATGCAACGTTTTCGATCTCGTACTCTTTCAACAGTTTCATCTGGTTGCGCGCACCGGCCTGAACATCAAGGAATTTGGGCGCCGCTGCCGGGCCAAGCGCCTTCTTGACAACTTCCTCATCAAGCCCAAGCAGAGAATAAAACGGGACAATCCAGGCGCCAGAATCCTTGATGGCCTGGGCTGATACTTCAGTCATCAGTTGCCCATGTTCTATGCTGATGACGCCTGCTTCCAGTGACCGCAGGATCGAGTCGTCGTTATAAGCGTGGACCATGACATAAGTCCCCCAATCGGCCGCTGCGCGAACCGATGCCTCTAACTCTTCCGGCAATCCTTGAACGGTGTGCAACGGATCAACCGAAGATGACACACCACCACCTGCCATCACCTTGATCTGGACCGCGCCCATGCGCAGCGCTTCGCGCGTTGCACGTAAGACTTCGGGCACGCCATCGGCCAGGAACTCGACATGCTGGTTGAAGAAAGACGGCTGCGCCCCCATGAAGTTCGGGTGGGGTTCGGTATAGACTCGATGCTCGCCATGCCCGGAAGTCTGCGAAATGACCGGCCCCGATGCGTAAATCCTTGGGCCCACGGCCTTGCCGCGGTCTATCGCTTTTTGCAGACCAATTGCCGGGCCACCCGCATCCCGAACGGTTGTGAAACCACGTAGCAGCATCTTCTCGGCCTCAATTGTGGAAACTGCGCCCCAGTACATCCAGTCAAAATTGTCCCTCAGGTCCGCGACGGGCTCGGTGATTGCCATATGTACGTGCGCATCGATCAAGCCCGGCATCAGCGTTCGCCCACCACCGTCAATGATCTGGGCATTGGCGACGGCCAACGGTTCCGCTGATACCTCGGCAATCAGATTGTCCACGACCAGAACGTTTGCGTTCTCAATGCGCTGTTCATCGACACCGTTAAACACGTGCACGTTGGTAAAGAGGATCGGGAAGTTTTCTTCCTGCGCACAAGCCTGGCTCGCGATCGCCAGACTTGCAAAGACCGCTGTAGCAGACAGTATTTCCTTTAATCCAAGCGTCATGGCGGCTCTCCAATCGCGAATCACAAATGTTGATTTATGAATGTGATTTTAGACTGACCGCTGAAAATTGCCTGACAATATGACCGGTCCGGCCAAATTGACTTGGCATTCTGCAAGCTTTCGGCGCCTTTTCTGTGTGTTTGCTGTCTTTCTGTCATAAACTTCGTGATATTTGAGGGCGACATGGACGCATTTGAGCAAAAAACAAAGAAGGCGTTGCCGCTGGTCCGGGCATCGGTTGCTGCACCCGTTGTAGCTGCTTTGCGTGGCGCCGGTGTTGAACCGGCTTTTGTTTTGGACCCGCTGGGCGTGAGCGAATCCCAAGTGATGGGTCGCCAGAATTTCCTGCCACACGAGACGATCTATAAAATCCATCAAGCCGCTGCTGACGCAACATCACCGGATTTCTGCGCGCAAGTTGGTCAATCAATCGACCTTGTTCGGTTTCTGCCTCTTGGTGACATGTTGGCCAAGGCGTTGACGCTGGGCGACTTTTTTACGCGCTACACTCAAGCCGTCTCGAAAGAATCCAATGCGGTCACGCAATCGCTGCTTGTGGAAGGCGAGCACGCCTATTTCAGTGCCAAGCGGAATTTCAAGCTTTCGGTTTCGCCCGGGCAGACCGACGCATTTCTGGCAAGCATCTGGATATCATTGCTGCATCGGGTTCTGGATTTCAGATGGGACCCGAGCCAGATCATTTTACGGGTCAGCGAACCTGACGTGCTACCCAGGCATTTTCATGGTGTTCATGCCATCATGTGCAGCCCTCAGGGTTTTTCGATCCGGTTTCCCTCGACCTGGCTGAGCCATCAGTTGACCCCGGAAATATTGGAGAATCCGTCAGACCTGACACGCGCTACCCTCGACCAGCATGCGCCTCAGGATTTCTTGGCCGGGCTTCAGGGCCTGATCCGGATTCACCTGGCCGAGCCGGGATTTGGCGTCGATCAACTGGCGCGGCTGTGCGGTTTCCACCGGGAGACATTGAACAACCGGCTGGCCCCTTACGGGCAATCAGCCTCTCAGGTCATGTCTGGCGTCAAACTGGAAGAAGCAAAGAGGCTGCTGGGTCCGGCAGGGAAGTCCGTTGGTGAAACCGCACTGCGGCTTGGCTACGCAGACTCCACTGCGTTTTCGAGGGCGTTTCGAAATTGGTCCGGAATGTCACCGTCGGCTTATAGGAATTTGGTGAAAGGGCAGGGCTGACGATCACTGTTGTCGAATCGCTTTGTATCCGATTGCATGCTATTGGATGCAACAAAAGCGACGTGAACATGATGACCCTTCATGACACCCCGTTACAACCTGGCCCACAAGGCAACTCTGCGTATCAGCGCCTGCTGGACGAGATTCGCGAGGGCACTCTTCTGCCCGGCGACCGGCTGCGTGAGATTGAGCTCTCGGAACGGTTGGGCG
>NZ_JBQFSA010000010.1:0-190740 GCF_056537745.1 Ruegeria sp. C12 | reverse complement strand
CTCATCCTCTCAAGTCTCAGGGGTAGGCTCGCGCTGACACATTGCCTTCCAACATGGAAGGAAGAACCAGCGTGTTGCCGTATGCCGCAATGTCCGCAAGCCCAACAGGGTACTCGGCCACGACCGTATAAGCGCCATCCGCCCCGACCTCGAAGAGCTGTCCCGTGATCCAGTCGCTGACCAAAAACGTGTCGCCCATCCGTACAACACCGTCGAGGTTGCCAAGGTTCGGGACAATGGTGCTGATCGCGTGGGTCTCAAGATCGACCGCGAGCAAAGAGCCTGGTACTTCCGTAGAAAAGTCGTCGCGCATCCCTTGTCCCCAAGACCCGACGACAAGCCACGCCTCGTCCAAGTAAAGGCCATTCGGATGGGCCAGTGCCTCGTCCTCAAGCCAGACGGTCATGTCGCCAGCCTGATAGTGCCAGATACGATTGCCCATGAAGTCGCTGACATAGGCCTGTTCGCCATCGGATGTGATGTCATTCAGAAACACCGCACCATCAACCTCCAGGCTGCGCAGAAGGGTTCCTGTCGGCAGGTCGATCTCGTGCAAACGTGTGAGATCGGCGACAAGGAGCGTTTCTCCGACAATCGCCATGCCTTTTGGCGCGTCGAGTCCCGTGATCCAGCTTGGTTCCGAAATCTCGCCATCCGGCGACAGCAGGGCCAGGTGCCCGTTTCCGTCTGCTTCGCCGGGGTGCCCGTGGATGACGCTGACGATGATACGGTCATGCGTTGCGTCGAAAATCGCACTTTCGGGCATATCGAACGGACCAGCAGTCCAACTTGTCGGATCGGCATGCAAAGGTGAGGTCAGACCTATCAGAACCGTCGCGATAGAAGTGATGGTGTGTATCATGGGTTGCTCCGTTGCTGTGCAGCAACCTCTATATTTCAGATACGGATATACCAATTTTCCGTTCTCTGGTATTGTAATACGATACTTTTTATACTCCTCAGCATTGTGAGGTTATCATGCAGGAAGAACTTTTCGAACTTCTGAAGACTGTTCTGAAAGCGCGTCGGATGACTTATGCAGACTTGGCTGTGCTGCTGGAACTGTCAGAACCAACCATCAAACGCATCTTTGCTGAGAGGGATTGTAAGCTCAGCCGAATGAACGAGATTTGCGGCGCACTCGGCCTGACCCTTGATGATTTGGTGGCAGAGGCGAACCGCGTTGATGTGCAGCCGACCCGACTTACTGACCGTCAGGAGGCGCGGCTTGCCGAGAACCGCCCAGCCTTCAACCTATTTCTTCTGCTGCTGGATGGCATGACGATTGAGGTGATCCAGGAACAGTATCAGCTGGATAAGCAGAGGATTTTCAAACTGGGCATGACTCTGGAAAACATCGGGCTTGCGGAAGTTATGCCGGGCAATCGCATCCGCCTGACCGTGCAAAGCCCGGTCGAGTTTCGCCGCGACGGCCCACTGCATCACGCCCTCGTGGCGTTGAACATGGCATTTCTTCGCAGCACCTACCTCGCACGGGACACGGAGCACTCGGCATATCTGACTCAAACACGTCGCATGACGAAGAAGACGGCGCAGCACATTCTGGCGCGTCTTCTTGATATTCAGATCGAATTGTCAAACCTCGCCCGCAGAGATCAGCTTACCCAAGCTGAAGACGCGCTCCAGAGTTTCAAGATCGGCATCGCACTCTCTCCGATAGTTTTCTCCGAACTACTTTCGTTGGCAGAAGAAGGCTCGTAGCGCCAAAACTCACACGTTTATGTCACCGGCGATAACGACCCTTTTGACCTTGGTGTGATTGTCGGCCCATGATGCCCCAAGGGTGTCAGTCCCAATGGCCAGCAATTCCCGTTTAGTCAGGAGGTTGAACAACTCAGCATTCGGCGTCCAGAAAGCGCGAGGGGCGCCCGCATCAGCCGAATGGGACGAGACGGGCTTTAGCCTGGCTCGGGGCGCAGCCTAGAGCGCGCTCCGACAGGAGATGCCAGAATCCCCATCATTGAATTTTGCACTACTTTGTGTTACATTGATCTACAGGCATAAAAACGCGAGCTGACAATGGCCAATGTTCGACTTACAGAAGAAATTGAAACCCGACTTGAAGCCTTGGGCAAAATCCGGGATCGCACACCCCATTATTTGATGAAAACCGCCATAGAACGATATCTGGATGTTGAAGAGGCGTTGGAATCCGAACGGCAATTGGTTCTTGAGAGATGGAAAGAGTTTGAGATCACCGGTGAGGCCATTGAAGCTGACGACATGACAGCCCGGATCGAAAACCTGATTTCAAAAAAAGTTAAGAACCGAACTTGATGGCGCGCGTTCGATGGCTGCCAAAGTCCGAAGATGACTTGGATCGCCTTTATGACTTCATAGCAGAATACAACACTGAAGCCGCGGCCAAAGCTCTTCGCACCCTTGATAGGGCAGCGAACTCACTCGCCGAGTTTCCCCAAAAGGGGCATCCTTGGTCTGCTGAAGATGGTTTCCGAGATCTCGTCGTGCCATTTGGAAAGCGGGGATATGTGATCCGCTATCGACTGCATGATGATGAGGTCATTATTGTGCGCGTCTGGCACGCATTGGAAGACCGTTAGGCTTTTTCAAATGAGCCGGGATGATCTTGCCGAGCGCCAAAGGCCACGATCCTCAGGACCATGAGGATCGGTATTGAGACCGCAAACACCGCGGCGATCGCGCAAACTCAGACCACAAATCTGCCTATCAGCAATGAAGCGGGTAACCCCTTGCGAACGACCCAGTAGCCAGCGAACAAGCCAAGAATGGCAGGGGTAAATGTGATGAGTGATATCAGCCAACCCAGAGCAAACAGCATTATTTGCAAATCCTGCTGAATGAAAGGGGCCACGGGATCTAGCGCTTAACACTTCTCTAAAGCTGGACAGCTCGCGCTAAGACATCCTCGTGGACGCTGCCCGTCTTCAAGAGCAATTCTGCTGAGTGCTCCTTTGATCGGCCAATGATTGTGGGGTCCCAAACACTCTCCTCAAGGACTTCTCCGACGATGTGTACCCAATCCAGAACTGGTCGCTTGAGGAACTTGTTCCGGATCTTTTGATCGAGAACGAGATATTCGCGCAGTGCCACGCGCCCCAGCCCATCAGCCCGCGGAAGCAAACGTTGCCAAATGATGAGATTGAGAGATGTCATCAAATCGAATGATCGTGCCTCTTGTTCCTCCGGCGGGAAGAGGAACGCCATACGGCGCAAGGCCTCAGCGATTGATCCTGCATGCGTCGTGGTGTTGACTAGGTGACCGGTCAAGCAGGCCTCGATGCACGCCTCCATACTTTCGCGATCGCGACTTTCACCGACATTGATGATCGCCGGTGCACGTCGCATCGCGGCCCGAATTCCCTCCGCGAAGGTTGGGATGTTCCGACCCACGCCGATTTCGGACTGGCTAATGAAGGATGGATTGCCATGCGCGTCAGTTTCGATGTCGCGGAATGTGTATTCGATAGGAGCCTGCAGATCGACGATCTTTCGTGGGCGTTCCTGGTTCTCAAGATGAGACCGCGTCATTGCCGCCATCGTTGTGGATTTCCCGTGCCCAGTGGCGCCGGCAATCACGATAATGCCGCTTGTGGGTTCGAGCTTGTCATACAGCTCTTCCTCAAGCCCAACCTCTTCCAAAGTTGGTGTTTTGTCGGGCAAAATGCGGAGCGTGATTTGCACGCCGTTTCGTCCAAGTCTTTGCTCGCCCACAGCATTCACCCGAAAGCGTTTGGCGCTCGCTCGATCGACCTTCTTTTCGTAGGAGAAGTCCAGAGCACGCCCTGCACTGACAAGTGACATGGCATCATTTGCGGTCCAAAGATGTGCCAACATGGCTTGCGCTTCTGTCTGTAGAAGCGGGCGCTTTGTCGCCAGCTTCGGCTTGCCATGCATCTCCACACGGATGCGCAAGTCGGCGGCGATGTTGATGTCGCTCGCCCCTTTGAGTGCGGCACCAACAAGGAAATGATCGAAAGCGTCGAGATCGGTATCGAAGCGATTGGGTTCTGATTTGAGGACACAAACCTCCGGCGAGGCGGGATCCGGATCCGTCAGGTCAAGCCTGTCCAGATCGATCATTTGCTGATCGGACGCTGCAGGGATCGCCACTTGGATGGATCGCGTACAGAACGTGCCGCATTGACGATGCGAACGCGTCGTTCACCAATGAAGAGCTCATCTCCGTCGCCGGCAGAACGGACTTCAGAGTCCCGGATGACCAATTCCGTGACAAGCCCCGCCCGAACCATCCGGCGATACTCGACCATGCCAAGAAAGTCGCGTCGTAGGCGTGCGAAATTCAGCTCGAGCGCCTCATCAGCCTGTTCGACACCTGCTTGCCAACCCTCGGCTGCAAACCGTGCGAAAACGCGCTTTTCCTCTCGGTCCTGAGGTAGAAAATCATCGTTTTGCAGGGAGGGTTCTTCCAACGGGATGGTCAAGTAATCGCGCCAGGTCGGAACGATTGTTGTTATGCGCCCCGGAACCTCAATACGGTAGTATTCGTCCGCGGCTACAGCAGAGCGACCACTGTCGTCGACATTGATCGCAGCCGTTGCGCGCGAGACGACGGGCGGCAGGATATAGCCAGTTTCTCGTGGCGAGCGATAGGCAACTCGATTGAAATCAAATGCTCCAGACAGTTGCGGGCTGTCAGCCTCGAGCTGGCGCATGATCTCCCAGACGCGGCGTTTGTAACCGGCTTGAGCCGCATAAGAGAGGGCCGCTTCTCGCAGAAGGTCGTAGCGCTCTTCTTCAATTTCGGTTTCAAAATTGCCGCGCTGCGCCCGCGCCGCAAATTGGGAGAAATCATCAGGAATCCGATCGCTGCGATATTGATCCGGACCTCCTAGGAAAATCGGCGGAGGAGGTGCGTCATCTTCTTGGGTTAACTGAAGCGTTTCGCAACCCGCAAGTACGCAGGCAACGCATAAGACTGGCATGATACGGATACGTCCAGCACTCATACTTCACGGTCCTCAATATGGGGCACGGGAGAGTTCTCGTGACGCAGGTAGTGGATGGTCATGGTTTTGGCTGACTGGTTGACTATGAGCCGTGCACGTCCTTTCGCCTGCCCAAAGCCCTCGCGCAACGCGCCGAGCGCGGGCAGGTCTTGTTGAACCAAAACGACGACGATTGGTGCCCCAGGCTTTTCGCCGTCGGCGACAACCCGGTAGCCGGTCTCGCGCGCTATGACTGAGACCAGATCTTCGATCTTGCCGGTAAAGGCCGACTGGACGACCCTTAGCAGGTCATCATCAACGATGTACTCAGGGTTGGTTAGTGTCACTTTGCCAGCAACCATAGGCTCCAAAACACCATAATACTGGCCAGCGTCGGCAATTTCGCGCTTAACGTCCTCTGTCTGCTGCGCCACAAGCGCTGCGACCGATGCAGAGGGTTCAGAGCGCTGCGACGCGCAGGCCCCAAGGCCTAGTGTTAACAGTAAGATTGGAATGCTACGATACATGCACGACCCTCATTGCCCTGATCAAATTCGCCAGTGCTTCGGGTTGCTTATATCGACATATATAGCGTTATACTATACGTTATTTTTCTCTTCAACAAAAGATGCCTCAGGCAGTGACATCTTTTTGCATTCAAAGTTGGGGAGTAGGGGTCATGAAGCCCCAATCCGCTTGACTGCGATGCCCAGTTTTCGAGCCTTGTCGACTAGGTTGTCGGTGATTCCAGAGCCAGGGCAGGCGATCAGCCCAGCAGGCATCGTTTCCAGGAGCTTGTCATTTCGTTTGAACGGTGCAGCTTTGTTATGGGCCGCCCAGTTTGGCTTAAAGACCACCTGGGATACGCCCCGATTGTCTGCCCAAAGGCTCGCGATATGCTCGGCACCCTTTGGTGTGCCACCGTGCAGCAGGATCATGTCGGGGTACTTTTCCTTCGCTTGGTCCAGCACGTTCCAGATGCGATCAAAGTCTTGATAATCGCCACCGGTGAATGCGATCCGCGTTCCAGGAGGGCAGTGAACTTCGTTTTTCTTGCGACGCTCTGCAGAGAGGAAATTCCGGCTGTCGATGACGGAAGATGTCAGACCCTTGTGGGAGACGCGCGATCCTGTCCGGGGCATCCAGATCGAACCCGTTTCGACCCGAAAGTAGTTGGCTGCTTCGTCACGCATTGCCTCATAGGCGTCGCGATGTTCGACCAGTTTTTGGCCGCGGGCGGTCTGGCGCTCAAGCTCCAGGCTTTTGACTTCCGATCCGTCTTGCTCACGGGCCAGAATGCGCTGCTCGGCTTCATTTTCGTCCAAACGCCGCTCCAGGAGGCCAAGACGACGGTGAAAGATGTTGGTTAGCGACCAGAGGATCTCTTCGAGGTCTTCTTCAAGTTGGGTGTCTGAAAGAAGCATGTGTGTGGCTTCCACCATCGCTCCAATAGCACATGTCAGCTGATCTTGTTCTGGAAGGGGCCGCGTGTCGACTTCGTCGTCTGGTGGTGTTGCGCCATGGAGGGCGAGGGTTTCAAGGGCGTGAGCGGTTGGGCTTTCAGAGAAGTTCGTGGAAGCTGGATGAAGGGTCATGATGGTGTCCTGTCTCAAAGTTGTTTCGTCCTGATCCGATTTGGATGGGGCGATGACAGGACCAGTAGCGGCACATCCGCACCCGCAAGGGCCGGAGCACACGCGGAGGACGGGGCAGGGGCGCAAATTTGTTGCGCGAGGAGGCGGGGCTCGGCCCGCCGGGGAAATTTTCGACCAGGGCCCGTTGCTGATGTGTCGAGGGCGCCTCTGCGCCCGACCTGCTGGTCCATCGACCCGTAAATCCAAACGGGGCAGGGCGAGGCTTCTGCGGCAGGGCGCAGGCTTTTCCCTTCTTCCTTCAGGCCACCTTCACATGAGGCCAGAGATCATGGTCGTGTGCCTGCTCAGCGATCACGCTCACAAGATGATTTCGAAGCGTCTCGACGCCGTCAGTTACGAGATCGGCATTTGTGTCCTCGCGAAGAGAGGGAATTGAATAGGCCTTTTTTCCTGTCGCCCTGACATGATCTTCGAGCTGAGATGCGGCACGCCTGCCAGCCTCGTCATTGTCATGAGCAATCCATATGCGTTCGTGATGCGTTGGAGCCACAAACCCTGCCATGTGATTGGCCGTGATACAGGCCGTAAGTGCTGCATGGGGGAGCGCAGTGCCGAGTGACAGCGTGTTCTCGAGGCCCTCACCGACGATAAGATCACGGGCAGATTGCCAGGGACCGAAGCGAACACCGTGGTGATAGAGATTGCCCAGAACGCGCTTCGGAGCACTGATATCAGCCAGACCTGACCCACTTGGATTGAGAAATATCCTGACACAGCCAGTGGTTTCGGCGGCGTTGTTTTGGATGCGTGCCAGGAGGGCAGGGTGCTCGATCCGTTCGCCGTCATCACCCCGCAGAAATGTATTGGGATGAAATGCAAGCGATGATCCAAAGCGCTCGATGCAGCGACTTCGAAGGTACTGCTCGGCGAGGGAACCTTGGATCGAGCGGCCATAGCTGAACAGGCGCCTTGCAGCAGCAATGCGGTCACCGGACTGCCTTGGTGGCATCGGGGATGCCTCTGCAAATGTTGCGTCTGTGTTGAGCGCGCCGACGAAATCGGAGGCGGTCTTAAGAACATCAGAGTAGCTCGCGTAACTTAGGTTCTCGCGCAAAAGGTCCAGAAGATCGCCGAACTCACCAGTGGCATGGTCGGTCCATTTGCCCGCAGGTCGGCCGCCGTGATCAAAGAGGCGTATGGACAGGCTCCGCCCAGGTGTTCCGCTGGTGTCGCCCATTTGCCAGTAATTTCCGACGCGCCGGCCTTCGGGGAAGAACTCTGCGCAGAAACCCGGGGTATCGCGGGCAAGGTCGCGGGCAATTTCACCCGCATCAAACCGATGTATCCGGGTCATGCTGCTGTCCTTTCCTGTGCGCCCCCCACGACAATCTTGTGTTGTGCCATGATCCGAGCGAGCACGTCGGGTTTGTCTGTCGGCACAAAGAGCCGCGTGGTCCATGAAATGATCTCTGTGAAGCATCCCATCGTCTTGTACTGCGCCAATGCCGGCGGCGTCGCGCCCACCAATTCAAGCCGCATCGCGCTCATCACGCGCGAGCGACGCAGGCTCAGACCACCGGAGAGATGGACCGATTGGCCGCGCTCCATGACCGCCTCGAGGATTTCATCAACCGTCAGTTCCACGCTGTGATCGAGACCGAGAGCGGCATAGAGACGAGCAAGCTGGTCTTGGGTCACCAACCGCCCCAGTGCACGTTCGCCAGTGTCGGTCTGAAGGCGATAGATGCGCATATTGTCCGTGGGCAGTCGATCCCAGATCGGCAGCAGCAACCCTGATACCAGGGTGAGTTTCGAAACGCTGAACTCCGGTATGGCGGCGACCTCATTGGTCCAAGCCGCCTCAAACACGCTATCGGGCACTTCCTCCCAATGGGATTTCGACAGCTCAAACTCAAGCATGCGCTCTTCGGCCATCGGTCGAACAAGCTCAACGCGTGCGATCGGTTCGCCCTCTTCGGTCATGAAGCTTGTCCCGGGCACACAGATCGCCGCACGTTCTGATTTACGATTGAGCAACAGGCGCGCGTTTTCCCGAGCGAAGCAGAACGCCTTTGCTTTGGCGAGCGTCAGCGGATGATTACGTTCTGTTCGCTCGACGGTCAGGGCTGTGGCCATAGCGCCAGACGCCTCATGCTCGTAGATAGTTTTGCGATCGATAATCTCGAACTTTTCAGCTTGCAGAGTTTCCAGTCCGACTTCGTAAGTGCCCGACGCAATGGCGTCCTGAATGATCGCTTCGAGCAATTGCCCAAAACAGTCGAAGATTGCGTCTTGCATCTCAATCGTCAGCGCGAGGCATCGGTTTAGAAATTGCTGAATCGGCGGCAGTTGCTCTTTCAGAGTTCCATCGCTGTCGCAAAGAGATAGGCCAGTCATTTCCTCAAACCGATCCTGAGAGCAGGCCGAGATACGACCCTTGGTCAAATCCCAGAAGAAATTACGCAGGGCCTTGCGGGCATAAGCGCTTTCCAGATTGTCTTCGGCACGGAACATGTTTTGCCCACCCGTTTCGCGTTGCCCTTTTGTGATGGCCCCGAGCGTGTCGAGCCTTCGCGCAATGGTGGAGAGAAACCGCTTTTCGCCTTTGACATCCGTCGCGCAAGGCCTGAAGAGCGGCGGCTGCGCCTGGTTGGTGCGGTTGGTTCGCCCGAGGCCCTGGATTGCGTTGTCAGCGCGCCATCCGGGCTCGAGCAGGTAATGAACGCGCAAACGCCGGTTCCGGGCACCGAGATCGGCATGATAGGAGCGCCCGGTCCCGCCGGCATCGGAGAAGATCAAGATCCGCTTTTGATCGTCCATGAAGGCCTGCGTCTCGCCAAGGTTGGAACTCGCCGGTCGGTTCTCGACTTTGTGGCGCCCATCATTCCCCAGAACGATCCGCCGGGATCGGCCGGTTACCTCGGCAACGCGGTCTTTGCCGAAATGCCAAAGGATCTGATCAAGCGCGCCTTGAACCGGCGGCAGCGCCCCCAGATGTTCGATCATGGCGTCGCGACGTCCGGCCGCTTCGCGGCTTTCGATTGGGTTTCCGTCAGCATCGCGCGCAGGGCGAGATTTCAGATTGCCATCCTCGTCGGTGAAAGGCTCAAAGAGCTGGGTCGGGAAGGAATGCATCAAATAGTCGAGGACATATTCGCGAGGCGTGATGTCGACGTGAAGGTCACCCCATTCCGATACAGGGATTTGGGCCAGACGTCGCTCCATCAGTGCTTCACTGGTGGAGACGATTTGAATGACAGCCGAATAACCCGCAGCAAGGTCGGCCTCAATTGACCTGATGACTGTCGGACATTTCATGGCAGTGATCAGGTGATTGAAGAAACGCTGTTTGTTGCTTTCAAACGCAGAGCGCGCAGCGGATTTGGCTTGTACGTTGAGTGTCGCATCGTCTGACGTAATGCCCGAAGCCTCAAGGGCGGCTTCCAGATTTGTATGAATGACCTGAAAGGCCTCGGCATAACTGTCGTAGATTCCCCGTTGCGCCGGTGTCAGTTCATGGACGAGCATCTCATATTCAACCCCTTCATATGATAGGGACCGAGCGAGATAGAGACCAAGCGCCTTAAGATCGCGAGAGATGATTTCCATCGCAGCGATCCCGCCGGCTTCCATGTCGGCCACAAACTGCTCGCGCGTTGCGAAGGGAAAATCCCCGGTGCCCCAGAGACCTAAACGCGAGGCATAGGCCAGATTGCCAACGACCGTCGCGCCTGTGGCGGAAACATAGACAATGCGCGCATCTGGTGCGCGGTCCTGAAGTTTGAGGCCGGCAAGGCCCTGCTGAGAGGCTTTCTTTTCACCTCGGCTGCCTTCCCTGGCCTTTTCGCCTGCCGCATTTGCCATGGCATGGGCTTCGTCAAAAGCGACGACGCCGTCGAAGTCAGGGCCCATCCAAGCAACCACCTGGTCGAGGCGCGAGGCCTTTAATTGGTCGCCGTGCTGGCGCTCCGCGGTGCGCAGCGTCGCATAGGTCACAAAAAGGATGCCCTCGTCCAATCGGATGTCGGTGCCTTGCTTAAAACGTGAGAGCGGCACGATGTCGGAGCTTTTTCCGCCAAGGGCCGTCCAGTCGCGCACTGCATCTTCGATGAGTTTGTCGGATTTGGAGATCCAGACTGCGCGCCGTCGACCGTTGAGCCAATTGTCCAGGATGATACCTGCAACCTGACGGCCCTTTCCGCAGCCGGTTCCATCGCCGAGGAACCATCCTTTGCGCAGGCGAAACGCTCCGTTGCATTCTGGCTCGGCCGCCATGAGATGTCCGTCTTCCGGGTCGTGGCGAAACCAACTCGCGAGATGCTGACCATGAGCTTCACCAGCATAGATTATGCTTTCAAGCTGTGCGTCGGACAGAAGACCTTTCGATCGCACAGTGATCGGGAGTTTTGGACGATGGGTCGGGATTGGTGGCGCCACGGATGCCATGGCCGCCGACTGCACGAGCACTGTGGGGTGGTCTGACGCGCCTTCGATTGCAATCGATTGAACAGTGTAGCCTTCGTAGAGGGAGGCAGTCAGGCCACCCACCGGCTCGGTCCAATCGGTCGGTGTGTAGGTAATCTCTTCCGTCTCGACGCGATCAAACGGGTGCTTTGAGCGTTCCGCTTCTGCCGCGCGGACAGTGTTGCGGGCCGCATCGAGCAGCGCGTGGACTGTTGGGCGTTTCGCAGAGTCCGAGGGTGGTGTCGCGGGGTCAGGGACCGCGCCGACTGCGGTTCGGTCAATATTGGTCGACTGCATCCAGCCCAAGAGGGCAGAGGTGGTTTCCGCTTGAGGCCAATAACGGGGCTTGTCACCGGGATCGGTGTCTTTGACCTTGTCGATGATCGTCAAGCGCGTTTCGGTGGTAGTACCATGGCGGGCATAGAGTTTGCCGGAGATCGATGCGGAAAACCGCACTGTGGCCAGGTCTGCGATGCGCTCGAACGTCTTTCGAAAACTGGCGGTTGTAGGCGAGAAGTTCGCTCCGGAAATCAGAACAAGTCGACCGCCATTCTTCAAGCGAGCCAAAGCAGAGAGGACATGATCCGAGATCGCGCCTTTGTAACGGCCAGCAACCGCTGGAGACGCGGAAAACGGCGGGTTCATTACGATTACTGATGGTTCGATGGCAGGATCGAGCCTGTCGTGAATAGACGCGGCATCATGTTGGGTCACCAGACATTTCGGAAAGAGAAATGACAGAAGGTCTGCCCGGAGCCCATCCAGCTCATTTAGATGAAGCTGCGCCCCTTTGAGATCGGCGTGAACTGCCAAGAGGCCCGTCCCGGCCGATGGTTCCAAGACAACATCCGTCGGCATGATTTGTGCCGCATGCGCCACAATTGCAGCCAAAGACAAGGGCGTCGAAAACTGCTGCAGTTTTTGGGAATCCTCAGACCGCCTTGTGTGGGACGGGGCGAGGTCAGAGACGCGTGTCAGCATCTCGACAAAGGCCTGGGGGCTTGCTGCCCGACGCATCATCGCGGCGCCATACTTCGCAAGCATCAAGACCTGAGCAGCTTCACAGGCATCATACGCGTCCTTCCAAACCCAGGCCCCGGAGGCATCACTCGCGCAGAAGGCCTCCTCCATAACCTGGCGCAGCGACGCTTGTTCGATGGACAAGCCACGCTCAAATGAGGGCAAAAGAAGCTCTGCGGCTTTGAGCAACCGGTCCGATTTGTTGGAATTGCCTGAAGCGGTGGGCACGGCGAGCGGGTAAGATGGTTCTTTCATTTGAGGTCTCCGAAAACGAAGGGTTGTGCCGTCCGCCCGGAGTGCGCGCGCACTCTCTCATTCTGGGGGAGGGCTTGCCCTCCCCAGCCTCCCTCTTACTTTTCAGTTGCCTCAATCTCAGCATCATCAAAGCAGTACTTTGCGCCAAAGCAAGACTGACGAAGATGCGACCTGGAGAAGTCACCTGAAAGTGGTCTACCAACTAAAATATCGCGGTCTCAATGAGAATGGTGGAGCGTATGTGCCGTTCGTGCTGGTCAGCAACCCCGACACCGGGGACGGGCGTGTGATCCTGTTCGACCAAAAGCCACACGCATAGAGCCTGTTCCAGGTTGGCGTGTTTGAGACCTACACATCGGCGCGCTTTAAGAAAGTCAATGCAAGACCCAAGGCAACAAGAAGACTGCCACATGCCCTGTCGATCCAAAGCGCCCCGCGATTGCTGAGAAACTGAACTGCTTTTGCGCCCAGTCCCGCATAGGCGGCCATGACGATGACATCGATCGTGATAAAGACCAGAGCCAGCGTTACGTATTGTTGAAACATAGGTTCTGTCGGTTTGAGGAACTGCGGCAGGAAAGCAGTAAAAAACAGGTATCCCTTGGGGTTTGTGACCGCGACAAGAAAGCTCTTTCTAAAGACTGCTGTGTTGTTGCGAAGCGCACCCGACCTCACGTCTTCGGACGGGTTCGCGACTGGCCCCAACTGACCTGATGATCGCATCATTTGGACGCCCAGCCAGACGAGGTAAGCAACGCCGATCCATTTGACGATGCTGAACCAAAACGCTGACGCGGCAAGAACAACTCCGAGTCCCAAACCGGCTGCCGTGATCAGAACAGCATCAGAGACAGCAGCCCCGGCGATACCGTACCCTGCCGTAGCGATTCCGAACCGTGATCCATTGGACAAGGCAAGTAGAACAGTCGGACCGGGTGTCATGACGACAATGAGTGCCAGAAGGGCGAATGTCAGAAGAGACAATTCCATCACGCGGACTCCAGGTTTAGAAAGAAAATGGCCAAGCCGGTCAGGATTAGGCAAACCCCGCTCACAATAGTGCGAAGCAAGTTCCAGACCTGCCAGGAGGCCGAGTAGCTTTGCCAAATATCTTGGGCGGCCCCGATATCGGCTGGCACAACGACGTCTGCCAGGGCTTCATTCATGGGCACATTCACCGTCGCAGTGACGAAAAAGGCTCCAACGATGTACAGAATGGCAGCAAGTCCAAAGAGCACGGCTGATTTTTTTCTGGTCTGCCGGGCGGCGATGATGGCCGTTGCGCCCAGAATGACTGGTGTCAGGAAGAAGGCCGGGAAGAACACCGCGTTTCGGACCGACGCATTCATCGCTTGCATCGCGGCAATGGCTGTTCGTGGGTCCGTCGCGTCCAGCCCCCACATTGTTGAACAGACCCAGGCGTAGAAAAACCCGAAGATAGCGCCGATGCTCAGGAGCGAGAGCATCGACATAAAGGTGAGAATTCCTGGCATTGGTCTGGCTCCTTGCAGGGTCATTCGAAATTGAACCCAGTCAACTGTGCATCAAAGAACGGGTAAACTTCGCCTTCTGCCATGCGCGAAATAACAAAGGCATGGGGGATCATAACGCCGCCGATTTCGCGGTAATCCGAACGTGTGACATGCTCACCCGAGCCGTGATAGGGCGTGCTTAAGTCGCCATCCTCTTCAGCCACCATATGTGTGATGGCGCCATTGTCGGCGAAGTGCACAATCATCGAAGACCGAAGACCATCGGCGGCGACAATGGCGCGCGCGCTGTTAGTGTTGATCGGTTCCCATGTGACAGGTCCACCGGGCAACAGTGCCTGTGGAAAAAGGGCACTTTCCAATAGCCAACGGCGCAGTGAAACAACATTGAGTTCGGGCGTTTCGCGCTCGTCCACGACCGTCAGTGTTGAGAGGATCTTCGCCTGCATCTCCATCTCGCCGTCGGCAAAGTAATCATACGCTCGGGCCCAGATGCCAGGGAGGATCGGCGTGGTCGCCGAGAACATAAGCGCCGGTTCCGAGATAGCGATGACCTGTTCGGCTGTCGTGAAGTTGAACCCGTTTGTCTGTGGGCGTCGAAATTCTCCCTCGGACGTGAGCCGCACAAGGCGCGCCTCTGGGACGCCGTTGGGGAAAGCAAAGTCGAAGTAGCGTTGGACGGGCGAGGGCAAGACGTCCAGATCGGCCTGACTTAATGTCGCAAAATCGGACGGGTGGGCCTGCTCTGCGATGCGGGATTGGAACGCGGAGATGTCTCTTTCGGTCCTGTAACTGCCAATCCCGACTGCGGTGCCAGCCCCCAGGGCCAAAACGGCAACGCTGCCCAGTGTCCATTTCAGAATACTCATGTCTTTTTCCTTGCGCATTAAGAAGCGTAATGCTTATTACGGTTGCACACATCCGTAATGTTGGTTACGGTTTATGTCAACAGGCCGGAGAGTGATTTTGCGAGAAGAGAAACGATCCCTGCGTCAGCAACAGATCGAGGCGGCTGCCTACGAGGTTCTGGAGGTCAAAGGGTATGGGGGCACGTCCATGCAGGGCATTGCCAAACAGGCCCGCGCCTCAAACGAGACGTTGTACAACTGGTACGGAGATAAACAGGGGCTGTTCCGTGCGCTCGTCACGCGTAACGCCGAAGAAGTGAAGTCCCACCTGGAAGCCGAGTTGGAAACCGACCATGACGCGCTTTCTATTCTTGGCACCTTGGGTCCAAAGCTTTTGGATTTACTGACAGGTGATCGCGCTGTTGCCCTCAATCGCGCCGCAGCGGCTGATAAAAGCGGTGAGCTCGGCGCGACACTTTCAAAGGCCGGGCGCGAATCCGTATTTCCCTTGCTAGAGCAGGTGCTGCTTCGTGCACGGCGCGAGGGTCAACTGCACTTTGAGGCGTCCGGAGAGGCCGTAGGCCTTTATCTGGACCTGTTGATCGGCGACCAGCAAATCCGGCGTGTGATCGGGCGCCTCCCAGCTCCGACAGCGGAATTTTGTGTGGCGCGCGCTCAGAGGGCTGTGAGCCTTCTTCGCCGGCTTCTTAGCAACCAAGTTACTACTGAGGAAAATCATGAGTGAACTTATTCCGCCCGAGGCCTGCACAACTATGGCCGAGCTTCGCGTTCAGATCGACGCCATTGACGTCGAATTGATCACACTTCTGGCCACCCGCACCGACTACATCGACCGTGCTGTCGATTTGAAGAAGATCGAAGGCTTGCCTGCAAGGACAACAGATCGCGTAGCCGAAGTGCTTGATAAAGTGAGCAAGACGGCATCCGGAAAGCGACTGGACCCCGAACTGGCCCGAAGACTCTGGGGTGAACTCATCGAGTGGTCTATTCAGCGCGAGATCAAAGAGCTTGGGGCCAAATGGGATAAACAGCCAAACTACACGGCAGCTTAAATTCAAGCCTGATAGTTTTCACCGAACGGCAACAGATTCTCTTTATTGCCTCTCTCTAAGCACGGATATCTGTCCCAACGTGCGCCGAGGATTTCCCCATCATTGGCCGCCATCTCCAGCGTACTGCACAGGCAGGCTGATCGGCGGTTCATACAGGCAACGGCGTTTTCCGCGCGATATCCCAGACGAACCCGGCCAGTTCCCGTGCGATCGCCACCAGCCGGCCGATCATTAAGCGAGGGCCTCGACATTCAGAAAGCCAAACTGAAGGCGGCAGGCTGCGAGGTCATCCGTTCGGAAACGGTTTCCGGGGTGTCTCGTGATGACCGATCCGAACTGGTGACGGTGATGGAATTCTTACGGGAAGGCGACGAATTGGTCGTTCACCGCCTGGACCGCCTTGGTCGGTCCACCCGAGATGTGCTGAATCTCGTGCATGAGTTGGACGCCAAAGGCGCATCGCTCCGTGTGCTCGAACCCGAAGTTACCACAGCCGGAGACATGGGCCGCATGGTCATCGCTGTGCTCGGCATGGTGGCCGATATGGAGCTCAAGTTCATTCGTGACCACCAACGTGTCGGGATCGAAGCTGCCAAGGAAAAGGAAATTTACAAAGGGCGTCGGAAATCCGTTGATGACGAAGAAATCCGAAAGTTAGCAGGTGAAGGCGTCGCTAAAGCCAAGATTGCTCGTGATCTCGGGGTTTCAAGAATGACCGTCCACCGGGCGCTCGCAAACACAGAAATTAAAAAAGCTCTCGATTGAGGTCGCCGCAATGTTACCCTGACAATTCAGCTCTACATCATTCAGTAAGCTGTGAGGCCATCATTGAAGGACGAAACTCCGTCACTGTGTAACGCGCGAGTTTCTTTTCTTTAAATGGGTCAGCCTCCAAGATGGTCTCAAGGGCTTCCCGTGTTTCAGCCGTTGCGACGATGACCCCTCCGGTACGAGGAACCTTGGGGCCGGATGCGATAAACAGCCCCGAAGCATAGTTATTTTCTAGAAATTCGACGTGGGCATCGAGCTGAGGTTCAATTTCATCGAATGACGCAATGTAGTGTAGATCAACGATGAAAAGATTTTGAGTGGAAGGGACTAGGGTCATACTCGGCTCACGGAAAGAGGTACTATTATAGTGGTTAGTTACACGCCGGATACCGGGTGGCAACCATGTTCGCCGAGCCGAAGCCTAAACTGAGTCAGCCAGTCGAAGGTGTCGATCCCCTTGGCCGTGTCCAGCCTAGAAAGACCTGCGGAGGGCTTCTGTTGACATTTTCTGCACTGCAGCTAACCGTTCAGCTAACGAGTTTTGCAAGCGAGAAAAGCATTGAATAGTATATTAGTTATCGGCGGGTCGGGCTTCGTTGGTCAAGCTCTCATTCCGACTCTTAGGAAGTCGAACTTTGAAGTAACGGTTCTCAATCGCGGAAATCGGACAGTGGACGGCGCATCACAGATCATTGCTGACCGCGATGATATTCAAGAATTGTCCCGTCATGCAAAAACGTTTGACGTGGTTATTGACACCAGCGGTTATACGAAGAAGCAAGTTGAAACTGCGTTTTCTGTGTTCGGTGACACTACCGGAAAGTGGATTCATCTCAGCAGCGCTGCCGTCTATCGCGAGACCCCGGATCGTCTACCACATGAGAATGACGCACTTGGCGGAGCCACTGTCTGGGGCACCTATGGAACAGACAAATCCGAGGCGGATGAGTTCCTTATCCAGCAGGCGCAATGCCCTCTTGTCATTTTGCGCCCACCTTATCTCTATGGTCCAAACAACTCCAATGACCGTGAAACTTTCGTTTGGTCTCGGGCTTTAAGCGGGCGGGCGATCATCGTGCCGGGTGACGGTTCAGCACAAATCCAATTTCTACATGTTCAAGATTTGGCAAATATCATTGCCCACTTCGCTGAAGTGGATTCTGGGAAGCAGGCTATCTACAATGTTGCCGAACCGGAAATCATAAACGCAGGAGAGTGGGTTAAAAGGGTAGCCGATATCGCTGGTGTCAAACCCAATATCGTTTCTGGTAAAGCTCACGCGAAAGGGTTTGCGACGAGAGAGTATTTCCCGTTCAGAGATTATCCCTGTGCGCTTGATGTGCGTCGATTTCTTCAAGAATTGGATTGGAAATTTCAGTTTAACTTCAATGATGGGATCAAAAACACGCTCCTTAGCTATGAGTTGGAGGCCCTGAAACAGATCTCGCCAAGCTCTGATGAGGAGTTACGTATCCTTAAAAATATATAGTTTTTTGACACCGAGGCATAGCGGCTAGTCTTTTCTGATCAATTGACGAGTTGCTAAGTTCCACTATTGTTCCTCATAGCGCCCAAATATGCACGTTCGGTCCAGTTGGGCCATATAAGGTCCAGCTGCAACCGGCCGCTTTTGCATAAGTCGCCTATGGGAACTTCGTGAGCCAACGTGTCAGAGCGACTCTGCGATTTGAGACTTCAGCCAGTCTTCTAATTGCTTGAGGCGTTTTTGGCGGTCAGATCTTTTTGGCTGCACGAGCCAGTAAGACAGCCCAGAAGGAGAAATCTGTTCGTATGGCTTGATCAGACTACCATCCAAAACCGCATCCGTCGCCAGCATGTCCCAGGCCAGAAACACGCCACCGCCTGCTATTGCCGCGTCAATGCAGAGTGACGCGTCAGAATAGCTTGTGCCTTGGCGAAGATGTACGTCTTGCGAACCCAAGGGTTCGAGCCAAGTTGCCCATTCGAGTGTTGTCTTACTGTCCCTAATAATCGGAACCTCAGCGAGGTCAGAAACATGATCGATCCTTGCAGCGAGGGCAGGATTGCAAACGGGTGTCTGACATCAGCACCTTTGGGCCTGATTGAAGGATTTGCATAACGGAAGGTTTCTGGCTCATCTGAACCGTTAAGGAGTTAAGATGAGACGGAAAGCTGGAACCGACAAACCGACGGCTGAACGGGTCGTCAAGGACATTCGCCGCAAGACGCGCAAGCACCATTCTGCGGAGGAGAAGATCCGCATTGTGCTGGAGGGTTTGCGTGGCGAGGAGAGCATCGCCTCGCTCTGCCGTCGCGAGGGGATTGCCACGAGCCTGTACTATTCCTGGTCGAAAGAGTTCCTGGAGGCCGGAAAGAAGCGGCTGGCAGGCGACACAGCCAGGCAAGCGACTAGCCCCGAAGTGAAGGAGCTGCGGGCCGAGGCGTCGGCCCTGAAGGAGGCCGTTGCCGACCTCACCTTGGAAAACCGCTTGCTCAAAAAAAGCATGCTCGGGGATGGGGACGGCGACATATGAGATATCCCGCAACCGAGAAGCTCGAGATCATTCGCCTCGTCGAGCAGTCCCACTTGCCAGCAAAGAGGACGCTGTCGAAGCTGGGCATACCGAAGACCACGTTCTACCGCTGGTGTGCCCGCTATGAGGCGTTTGGTGAAGCGGGGCTTGAAGATCGCCGTCCACACCCCGGCCGGGTCTGGAACCGCATCCCTGACGAGATCCGGCAGGCCGTCGTTGACCTCGCTCTTGATGAGCCGGAACTATCGCCCCGCGAGCTGGCATTCCGCTTTACAGACACGAAAAAGTACTTTGTGTCAGAGCCTTCGGTCTATCGCATCCTCAAGGAGCAGGATCTGATTACTGGGCCGGCGTTCAATGTGATCAAAGCTGCGGACGAGTTTCACGACAAGACCACGAGACCGAACCAGCTTTGGCAGACCGACTTCACTTACCTGAAGGTGACTGGCTGGGGTTGGTTCTATCTCTCGACGATTCTGGACGACTTCAGCCGCTACATCGTGGCATGGAAGCTCTGCACAACGATGAAGGCCGACGATGTTACCGACACTCTGGAACTGGCGTTGGAGGCATCAGGCTGTTCGTCGGCGACCGTCCGACACAAACCGAGGCTGCTCAGCGACAACGGTTCATCATACATCTCTGGTGACCTGGCGGATTGGCTCCTAGATCAGGGCATGGACCACGTTCGAGGGGCACCAAATCATCCGCAGACCCAGGGCAAGATCGAGCGGTGGCACCAAACGCTCAAGAACCGCATCCTGTTGGAGAACTATTACCTACCGGGCGCACTCGAGGAAGCGATCAGAGCCTTCGTCGACCACTACAATCACCGCCGCTATCACGAGAGCCTCAGCAATCTGACTCCGGCCGATGTCTACTTCGGTCGCAGCGACGGCATTCTTAAGGAAAGGAGAACCATCAAGGAAAGAACCCTTAAACAGCGACGCTTGCTCAATCTCGGGCACGCCGCCTAAGATCACAAACGATGAGCCAGACCAACCTGAAAGCTGTCAGCTCAATCGGACCACTTCATTTGATGACGGACAGTCATCAGCGAGCGAGACAGTTCCAGTCCGCGCACATAAGCACCGAGGCACCCATAAAACGCTGCAACTGCGAATGCACTAAGACAAACAACAAATACCATTCCCGCCAATTGACCGATGCCGTTTCCATCTGGGGATAGAAATTGAGGGAACAGTGCCGTGAAGAATGCAATTGCTTTTGGATTGCTAGCAGCAACGGTGAACCCACCGGAGAAGAGCTTGAATGTAGGCTCTGCTGCACCGGTTCCCATCGTTCCTAACGCCACACGCTGCGCGGCGGACCGCCAAAGCTGGATGCCTACGTAGATCAGGTACAAGGCTCCTGCGTACTTAATAATCGCTAATAGGAGCGCCGAACTGGTGATGATCAAGCCAAGGCCAGCAGATGCTGCAATTGCCTGAAGGGTCGAGGCTGAAGCGTTTCCACAAGCCGTGGACATGCTTCGCAGCCATCCATAGGTCGCACCGTGAGCAAATGCTATGAAGGTGCTGGGGCCAGGTATTAGTGAAACGCCGATAACGGTTCCAGCGAATATCAACCAGTAAGTAATGTCCATGTCGGTCTTTCCAAATCGTCTAACTCGAAGAGACTGTACCGATACCTTCTAAGGCGCAAGTGAAGTCTGAGTTGGAGGCGAGCGGGCAATCTATGGGATCCAATGACACTTTGAAAACAGACCTTCGCGCAGTCGCAGAGAAAGGGCGCTTTGTCTCGCACCTCACCTGTTCACGGACGATGGTGCGGTTGGTAGCGGTTTCTAACAGCACGCATTGGTGCATCGAGCGGCGAAGATGCCAGGAGAGCCCAACCTGTACCTTGGATTTTCTCGCTGCGCGTGCTCGCAGCAGAAAAATCGCCGCGTGAGCAAGAAATTTGATGCCGCCAAGCAGCAGGAAGAGCGGTCACTCATGCGCGCCGCAGCGAGATCACTCACCCGAATTCACAGGTCGCGGGACAAAGCACCAGTTCGCTGCGACTGCGCCAATGTCTGCAATGGCACCCCTAGCTAGGGCAGCACGCCTACCTTTATGCTAACTGCCTCGGGATCGGCGACGTCGTATATATCGTAATCTGCGAGATATGACCGGTTGAGATCACCGTTCCAGATGGCTTGCCATTGAGAGATCAATGACTGCGGCTGCGGACCTTTCACCTCATATGTAACGACCGATTGTCTGGGCACTTTGGCGATGTGAAGACCCTCCGGCGCATCTGTCAACGAAGCGCGATAGCCAATGGTCATACGGTACGGGTCCATGAAACCGCCTTCATAGTCGTGGTAGACGCAAAAGACGCCTTCGGAAGCATCGACGCCGACCTTTGTGCGAACATCGCTGGCATAGAAAGCTTCCCAGAGCGCCCCAATAGCTGCGGGGTCATCATTCCTGACCACTTTTGACAGGCCAACAACAGCGAACCCTGCTTCTTGCACTTGAGACATTCTGCTTCCCTTTCGGTGCGCTTGGATTAAACTAAGATAAGTTATATCGGAGTTTATAATGCAGCTTTCAGAAACTGTCGAGTGGGGAATTCATGCTTGCCTTGCCCTTGCAATGATGCCTGACGGCGCACGCATTCCAGCGCGCTCTTTGGCGGAATACCACGGGATCAGACCTGGTTACTTCTCCAAGGCGATGCAGAAGCTCGTAGCTGCCGGGATCATTCAATCTGTGGAAGGTCGGTCTGGTGGGTTGGCCATGGCGAAACCTGCTGAAGATGTTTCACTTCTACAGATCGTGATGGCTCTGGAGGATCACAAGACCTTCTTTCGTTGTTCCGAAATCCGTCAGAAAGGCCCGTGCGCAGCGGCACCAGAACACTACCGAGCGCCCTGCAACATCGCCCGGGTTATGCACAAAGCGGATGCCGAATGGCGGCGCGTTCTTGCAACAACCAGCCTTGCGGATTTGAGGCTATCCGCCGCCGCCGAACCCATTCCTGGTGTAAACGAGGCAACACAGGATTGGCTCGCTGAAACCGGCGCTGTCCGGGGGCTCTAGATACAGATGCAAAATAGGAGCGGTGCGCATCCATCCGGTCCGAGTGTCGGGATTGTCCTTATGATTGCAGCGATGCTGGTCATCCCGATTGTGGATGGGCTGGCAAAATACCTAAGCGACGATTACTCACCATTGTTCATAAGTTGGGCCAGATATGCAGCCTCTACCGCTCTGATCTTGCCAATCGCGTTCGCGCGCAACGGGCGGAGAGTTCTGCCAACTGATGGTATTACGCTTCACGCCACCCGCACACTCTGCCTCGTCGGGGCAATGACGCTGTATTTCTTTGCAATATCGAAGGTGTCGCTGGTGATAGCCGCAAGTGCATATTTTGTTGGCCCTCTGGTCGCGGTCGCGTTGTCCGTCATATTCCTCGGTGAGCGACTGACCGTCGCCAAAGTTCTGGGTATGTTGGTTGGACTAATTGGGGCGCTGATTGTGCTGCAACCAAGCGGAGATTTTGACGCGTATGCACTCCTCGCATTGGGTGCTGGATGCCTCTTCGCGGTGTATTTGGTGATCACACGCCGGACATCTGCTCAGAGCGACCCAATCAGGACTCTTTCGTTTCAATGCCTATTCGGCACGTTGTCGCTGACACCTCTTGCACTCCTTGTCGCTGAGATACCGGCATACGATCTGGTGCCTCTGTTCGTTGGCCTTGGCCTGTTCTCACTGCTGGGTCATTTCTTGACGATTATTGCCTTCCGCCATGCAGAGGCATCAACTCTCGCACCGCTTGTATATGTCGAACTTATCGGTGCAGCAGCAATCGGTTTTTTGATTTTCTCAGATGTTCCGACACCATCGATCATCTTGGGAGCCGTCTTAATTGCCGCCGCTGGTTTGATTGTCTCAATCAGGCCACGAGAACGCAGGCCGCACTGAGGAGCCACGCGTGCAACCCGACATTCGTAATCACCGCAGCATCGGTCGAAGTGGGCTCGCAGTCAAATTTCGCCGTCTGCCACACGAACATCTGCTGCCGATACGGAAACGTCTGGTCGCCGTTCCAGGCCGCACGATTTCAAGGACTTGGCCGTAACTCTGGGTGGCAGCTTCTGTTGCCTCAGAGCCATCGGTCTCGCCGCGTGAGCAGTCGGCAGTAGAGAGCCCAAAGTTCTTGGTGCTGCAGTACGCATGAGTGTCCGCAAAGAGAAAGTAAGCAGCATCTGTAAATTCTGGCCCCAACCGCTGTTTAACTAGGGCAGACCAGCTTCGCTGCGGTCACGCGAAGGTGCAATTTCTAACCAAGCGTATCGCGCAATTCAAAAAGGCATCTTGCGAAATCACGGACTATTTTCGACTTTTGCACATCCGGTCGGAATAAAAGAAATGAGCGGAAGTTAACGGCGGGTGCAAATGGGCGCAGAACCAGACCCCTGGCAACAAAACCGTCTGCCACAAGCGGATTGACCAGGCCGATCGCGTCACCTGACAACGCAAGGGCGCAGGCTGTGGTCGATGATGGTGTTTCAATCACATACTCTGGTGTTACCCCGGCCTCGCGGAGGATGGCATCAAATCGGTGGCGTGCCCTGTCTTCGGGTGCCAGCCCAATCATTGGCTGATGTTTGAGATCTGCGGGGCTCAGGATATCCCTCTCTGCTAGCGAGTGGCCTGACGCCATAGCGATTACACCAGACACCCCAGCAAAATGAGTTGTATCCAGCCCGGAGCGATCGATTTCATCCGCTGCTAGGCCGATATCGAAATGACCGTCGACGACCTGATTGCGCACCTGTGCCGAGGGCAAGATTTGGAGCATTATTCGGATCTTTGGGTGTTTCGTTCTGAAATTCTGAACAGCTTTAGGCACCAACTCAGCGCCGTGCGCTGAGAGCGAAGCGATTTTGAGTTGCCCGGACCCAAAGTCACGAATTGCCGCTGCGGCCGATTTCAGGCGATCCATGCCCTTGAAGCTCGCCGAGACTTCACGGAAGAAAAGCTGGCCCTCCGTTGTAGGAACCAAACGCCCGCGCACCCTGTCAAACAGAGCAAAGCCAAGCGCGGTCTCAAGTTCTGCGATGCTTCTGCTGACTGCGGGTTGCGTGATGCCCATCAACTCAGCAGCGCGGACAGCAGATCCCGAGATCATCACGCAGTGATAGGCCTCAATTTGCCTGAACTTCATTGGGTCACTCGCAACTTATAAGTTTTATGCATAGAATTATGCCAAGGTATTAATTGTGCGCCAGAAGAAAATCTGCTGATTGTGCGAAAACTGCGAGAGAAACTACTATGCGCGACACGACAGCCTGTACGATCCATCCCTCCGTTGACCTATCGGAATATGAGAGTCTGACGGTTCCCACACACCGGGCATCAACAATTGTGTTTGAGGATGCGCAGGCCTATGCCACGCGGGCAGAACGGGACCTCGACAGCTATACCTACGGTCTCTTCGGCACGCCGACGACAAGGACGTTAGAAGCGCAGATAGCCGGGCTCGAAAACGGTCTCCGTTCGGTCATCGTGCCATCCGGTCAGGCGGGGGCATCGATTGTTTTCCTGAGTGTTCTTTTGCCGGGTGATTGCGTTTTGATCCCCGACAATGTTTATCCGCCGGTTGTCGATTTTTGTGTCAATTACCTCGCCCCCCGTGGGATCACGCATCGGGTCTACAGGCCCGATGGTGCGGGGATTGATGCGTTGATCGATCCATCGGTGAAGCTCATCTGGGCGGAGACACCCGGATCAACGACGATGGAATTCCAAGACCTGCCCGCGATTGCGGCGCTCGGAAAGAAGCATGGTATCCTGACCGGAGCGGACAATACTTGGGCAACATCACTGAATATGAAGCCGCTCGACCTAGGCTTTGATTTTTCAATGCAGGCGCTCTCCAAGTATGTCGGGGGGCATTCGGATTTGTTGCTCGGTTCTATCAGTGTCAAAGACATGGACCTGCGTAGAAAGCTACGTGACACAATGCGGATGCTTGGCATTGGCGTGAGTCCGGATGAAGTTTCCCTTGCTTTGCGCGGGATTGAAACAATGGCAGTTCGGATGGCACATGTCAGTAAGACGGCCGAGAATCTCGCTAGGTACCTCGCAGCGCGTCCCGACGTGGGCAAAGTTCTGCATCCTGCGCTTCCGGATTTCCCCCAGCATGACATTTGGAAACGCGACTTTCGCGGCGCTTCCGGTGTCTTCAGCGTTGTGTTGAACGCATGTCAGGAACGTAATCTTGATGCTGGGCTGGACTGTCTCAGAACGATGCGGATCGGTGCAAGCTGGGGTGGCACTCGGAGCCTTATCGTTCCGGTTTCTTTGGGTCGGATCAGGCAGTACCCGGAGCCTGACCATCAATACACAATCCTGCGGATCAGTATCGGCCTGGAAGACACGGACGACTTACGAAGAGATCTCGAAACCTTGTTTGACAGATTGGCCAGATAAGGATGAAGCACCTTAGAATGGGAATTACAACATTGAGGACTGTCAGATGAAAGCACTTCTGATCATCGACATGCAAAATGAAATGCAGCGCCGGATCGATGCGGGAATGGACTGCGTCAACGCGGATGCGCCGGACCGTATCGAGGTGCTTAGCTCATTTTTTCGCGAGCAGGGTTTTCCGGTTGTCCATGTTCGCCACAGCGATCACAATCCAGCGTCACCGCTTCATGAAGGGGCTGAAACGCACTTACCGATGCCATGTGCTGCCGCACTTAACGGAGAAGCAGTCTTTTTCAAAAGTACATCTTCGGCCTTTGTGTCTACCGGGTTGGCGGACTACTTGCAGTCGCAAGGGATTACAGACCTTCTTGTCGTAGGTGCGGTTGCTGGATTTTGCGTGAACACAACCGTCCGGGGGGCGTCTGACCTCGGTTTCGCAGTCACGGTCGCCGAAGATGCTGTGATAGGATTTAGTTTGCCAGGATCAGACCATTCCGCTCAAGTGATTTTTGACGTGACGATGGCGCATATCAAATGTGATTTTGCGAAAATCGTGGATACAGATGAAATCCTGCGCAGTTACAAACAAGAAAGTGAAATAGGTGATTTGGTCTAAGCACTTCGAGCTGATCACGGCACAAGCCCGGCCAAATCCTCCACAGCAGGCATTCGCGGAAAAAGCACAAAGGTCAGGTTTGTCCGCATTTGTTGAGTTGGTGCGCGGCGCAGCGAACGGCGAAGCCTCACCGCATCTTCGGTCGTTTGTATTCTTCGGTGAGCAGGATGTGGATCCGGCCAAGTGGTGAGGTGTGAGCAAAAAGTTCTGGCGGAACGGACAATCCAGCATCCCGGCGCTCTGCGACCACTTCTCCCAGGCGTGCCGTAGGGCATCGATCGTCAGGGTTTCTGTTTCATGACGCTTCAGCGCTTGATTGCTTTCGAATGCGAGCAGCGACGGGATGTTGCCCATCGGTCGTCCATTGCCGGAAACAGAGATTGCCCCTATTTCGATTGAAGCACCCTTGTATCGATCAAAGCTCCGACAAGAATTCGATGTAACGATCAGCAATTCGTCATGTTTGAACGCAATCCAAAGATCAAACGAATAGTCTTCGATTGGTAATTTTGCGCCTCAGTATTCGCTTGGAAGCAGCAGTGTCAGGACACGACGTGTGAAACGTAACTCTGTTGGATCTGATGAGCCATATTCATAGGCCTCGTCATAGAGGTCGATCTTGAACCAGACTGTCTCGCCTTCAATCTCCATAACGCCCATTTCGTGCCACCCATAGGGATCGCAATCGGGGTTGAAATCGTCATAGGCGGCCACGGCATGGATGAGAGCAGCGCGGAAAGCCTCACCACGTTCTGAAACACCGGCGGTCATCATGACGCGACCTTGGGGAATGGGGGCTTTTTCGGCGCGGCCAAAAGCAGCACGTCGAAAACTGTCGTTTTGCTCCGCAATGATTTTAGCGGTTTCGGCAGTGCTCAAGGCGGGTGGGTCTTTGAGGATGATCTCATCATTTGGCATGGATATTCTCCGTGCCGGTGCAGGCGGGACCATCCCGCACAAGTTCAGCCGGCATTGAGAAAGGACCGCCCACGACCTCGGTGGAGGGTCGCGGGCGATCCAAGTGGGCTCGATAAGTGCGGGTCTTAAGCCGCTTCTGAATTCAGGTAGTCGGGCAGTTCGGCTGCCTCATCTATTTCGCTTGGACCTGCTGCGCCTTGTTCTGTGGCGGTCGCTTCGCAGAAGCTCATACCATCGGGCAGCCAACGCGATGTTTTCGCGGCGCTGGCGGGCGTGAGCCCTGCTGCCTCAGTCGGGTTCTCTGAGAATGCCTGCTCCATCGCTTTGGCCAATTCGGGTTTGCGCAGACCGGATTTGTCATCTGACCATCGCTCACCGACGAGTGTGCTTGCAGTGGATAGAGCATGGTCCTTTTTGACCCGGCCCCAATAGTTCTCAGATGTGGGGCGCCAACAGGCAGCGACGTCAACGGAGAGGCGATCGCCAATCATTTCGATGATTGGGTTGGACTGGCTGTCATTGGCAAGCTGTTGCTTCAGCGCGTAGGCCGTGCACCAAGCGAAGAGCTTTTGTTTTTCCGGCTCAGCCAGGGCGCAGAGGAGCGCGAAGTCTTCCGGGGCCTGTGCTTCTGCCCAGGTCATGTCCAGACCGTTATTCAGCGCATCAAGCATATGCTGCGCTATGGTCTCTTTCAGAAGTTCGCGCGAGCCCATCGTCATAGCTGGTCGCAGAGACATGTCGAGGGGGCTGGTATAGGACCCGCGTCCGACAACTGAGCGCGCCATGGCATAGAGCATGACATCATATGCTGTCGCATAACCAGCTGCCAAATGCGCTTGCAGGATTTGATGGCGCGATGCGCGCAAATCAGCTGCCAATGCCCTCGGAATGCCTTGGTCCTTGCGTGTGGCCGTCGTTGAATCAACCGGTGCGGAGGGGGTGCGCATGGATTGCGGTAGCTCAATCGTTGGACCTGCGGTATCTCGGCTCTCTTCGACGCCGTCGATATCTGCGTCTTCCGACGAGAGTTCCTGAGCGGGTTCGGGAATGTCTTCTGGACGCACCAGCCCCTCGTGTCGGGTGACCTCGCCTGCGTGATTGATGGTCACAACACATCCGGCGATCGCGTGGTCTTCCTCAGTGAAGGCGACGTTGGCTTCGCGGATGTCTTCAATTTCGCGTTGGCGATCCCAGATTTGCTCTTCCTCTTCCTGGAGCGCCTCTGTCCATGTCTCCTCATCATAATCGGCTTCGAGTTCTTCTTTTCGGGTTTGAAGCTTTTCATATTCGGCGTCGAGTTCAGGGTCGGGATCCAATGGTTGGGGATAGACGCGGCCATAGGGACGAAAGCTGTCATAGTCGGTTTCGAGGTGAGCTTCGGACCATTTCCAAGTTTTGCCCGCTTCATCGGCGAGACCCTGAAGTTTTTCTTGCGCGAGCCGTTCCAGAAGCGCGGGATCTTTGAGATGGACGGTGTCATTGTCCGAAAACAGATCTTCGATCACGTCCCCGCCAGCCTTCTTGTAAGCCTCAACGCCGACGAATTTTGCGAGCTTTGAGCGGCCAGAATAGGATTTCTGCGTCAGGTGATTGCGGATCGCGTAGGCGCTCGGGTTGTATTGCTGTTTGACCGCCTCCCAAGTGTCAATCTGGCGATTGTGATCATCGGTCAAAGTAAACGCCATGATACAATCAAGCGAGATATCGCCAGATCGGAACTGCTCCATCAGCTCGGGCGCGACAGATGCGAGTTTGAGGCGCCTACGTACGAGATCGGTCGTGATGCCAAACTGAGCCGCGATCTGATCTTCGGTCCGGCCCTTTGCACGCAATACTGCGAAGGCTTCGAACTGGTCGGCCGCATGCATAGCAGCGCGGACCATGTTCTCGGCCGCAGATGTATCTTCAGCGACGTCTTTGGCTTCGATCTGACAGGGGACTGCATGGCCTGCTTTGATGTGGCCGTCTTCTTTGAGTTTCTGCAATGCTGCGAGACGGCGGCCACCGGCATGGACATGGTATTTGGCACCCACTTTGTGAACAATGAGGTTCTGTTTGAGGCCTGTTTCCAGGATGCTCGCATAGAGTTCGGCATCCGCCTCGGGGCTCGCCTGGGTCTTACGCACATTCATGGGACTGAGGACAAGCTTTGAAAGCGGGATCATCTCAATCGCGACGACAGCTGCGGCTTGCGCGGGAGAGTCGGTCTTTGCTTTGGATTGTGTCTTGGTCATGTTTCGGGTCCTTTTCGTCCGAACCCGGGCCGGGAGAGCCTCTCTCTCCCTATCAAGCCCGGCATCCCGGGCTTTCCCTCCTCTACCTCTCTGAGGCCTTGCCGCTCCTTCTTCTTGGCCGGAAATTCAAACACGTCCTCAAAAATGGATGATGCGAAGTTCAAGAATACCTAATTTGACCGCGACAACAGGCAATTCCCACGAATTGACCGCCCTAACGGTCATTCCTTTACAAAGCGACGAGTTTGATGTATGACCGCCAGAACGGTCAATAGAGGCTATATGACCGCGCTCGCAGTCAAGGAAGAAAGAACAAGCCAATGACAAAGAGGACCTATTCCCGGCTCACAAAGCAGGCGCTGAAGCTTCTGGGAATACAGATTAAGCTTGGCCGTAAGGAACGGCATATGTCCGAGAAGGATCTGGCAGATCGCATCGGCATTGCCCGCAGCACACTGCAGAAAATCGAAAAAGGGGATCCGCAGGTTGATATTGGATTTGCCTTTGAGGCAGCCGTGCTGGTGGGCCAGCCACTCTTTGTTCCGGATGCGACATCGCTGGCACCAGAGCTTGAGCGGATGGGAGACAAGCTTGCGCTGATGCCCGGTAAGATCAGAAAGCCAAAGACAGAGGTGCAGGATGACTTCTGAGATTGCCGCACCGGAAGGTGCCTTTGTCTGGGCGTGGCTTCCGGAGGCCACCGAGCCCGTCGTGGCGGGCCGGATCGAGAGGGACGGCGATTTTTATGTTTTCAACTATGGCCGATCTTACCTGAGCTCAGACAAGGCAATTCCGCTCTATCTACCTGAGCTACCGATGAGAGCGGGCTGGATTGAACCAATCGCTCCGCTTAAAATGGCGAGCTCATTGCGTGACGCAGCGCCTGATGCCTGGGGTCGGCGGGTGATCATCAATCGACTGACGGGTGCAGCAGGTGCGGACGCAGATGTCGTCGATCTAGACGAGCTGACTTTTATGCTCGAGTCGGGATCGGACCGTATTGGTGCGCTCGATTTCCAGCATTCGCCCACCGAATACACCGCAAGAGAAACCAGTTCCGCGACGATCGATGAACTCCAGGAGGCGGCTGATATCGTCAATGCAGGTGTCCCGCTAACGCCTGCACTGGCCGAGGTCCTCCAACACGGCACGGCCATCGGCGGTGCACGTCCAAAGGCCCTGATTGAAGATGGCGACAAGAAATACATCGCGAAGTTTTCATCTTCGAATGACACCTACAGCGTGGTGAAAGGTGAATTCATCGCGATGCGATTGGCAGCGCTGGCAGGACTGGATGTTGCGCCTGTGAAACTCACAAAGTCCCTCGGCAAGGATGTCTTGCTGATTGAGCGATTTGACCGGGTACACATAGAAAATGGATGGTCAAAACGTATGCTCGTTTCGGCTCTGACCATGCTTGAGCTTGATGAGATCATGGCAGCCCATGCGAGCTATCCGGAACTGGCAGAGCTGATCCGCGCGCGTTTCACAGAACCCAAAAAAACACTGCATGAGCTCTTCGCCCGCATGACCTTCAACATTTTGGTCGGTAACACGGATGATCATGCTCGAAACCATGCCGCTTTTTGGAATGGCGACCAGCTGACCCTAAGCCCCGCATATGACATCTGCCCACAGGCGCGCGCGGGTAGGGAAGCCTCGCAGGCCATGCGCATTGTTGGCAATGAGCGAAGAAGCCAGCTCTCACTTTGCTTAGCTGCGGCGCCAGAGTTTCACCTTTCAGACGAGGACGCGCTTCGCATTGTCACCGATCAAATCGCATTGATCCGCAGTCGCTGGCACGAAATCTGTGAAGAGGTCAATCTGAGCGAAGTTGACCGCGTCTTATTCTGGCGTCGTCAGTTTCTGAATGATCTGGCCTTTGAGGGTATGGAAGATCCGTTAAGTAAAGCGATTGCAGGGCTGGCGTAAGATCTACCCCACCACCATCAAATCGACAGGCATTATTAGAACCAGATGACTGGATTGAGTGAGCGGGCGATGAGGCGATCATAAATTACTTTAGGATTGCGCTAGTCAAAACACTGGATCGGAAGCCCCGATGCTTCAGCGAGATGGGCAAGCGCATCTTTCATTGGGTGGATAAACACCCAATCGTCGTCCGCGCGAGCAACAAGCATGCCCACCGCTCGATCCTCAACAAAAGCTATTCCCCCGGAATCGCCTTTGACGGCTGTGCCTTTGCAGGCAATCAAATTGTGGACCGTTACATGGTTCCCTTCAGGCGTGAGAATGCGCCGGATTGTGGTTGTGCTTGACGTAATGTCCCCCGTTCGGTCCGGGCTAATTGATGAGCGAAACTCCACGGTGGTATCGCGCGCCTGATCTTCCTCTCTTGCAAACTCAGTGAAGATGGTCGAGCTATTGGCCAGAGCAAGGTCGAAGAAATCCGAAGACGAGAAGACCTCACCTATAGCTACATCATAGTCAAGCTGGCCATTCTTGGCCTGTGTACTGGCAATCACGTGGGCCCGGAATAAGCACCCGCCTGGGATCGGCTCACCGCCGCGAATTTCGGCGTCAGCTGGTACAGCCGCCAAATCGCCGACAACATGGGAGCAAGTAACGACAAGCTTTTTTCGGTCAGCGGTTTTGTTTTCAAACATCAAAGCCACCGATCCGGTTGATCCGCCAACACGCGTGACTTCATTTCCCGCAAAGCAACACATCTCGAGGTTCCTCAACTCAATGACATCGGTTGGGATGCGAACCGATCGATCGATGGAGCCTGTGGGCGAGCGCGCATAGACGAATTTTGGAAGCGACTTGGCCAAATCTTGTTCCGGTTGCTTTTCGCGAACGAAAAATTGGACAGACGGCGTATCAACCAACGGAACCCCATCAGAAAATTTGGTGCCATAGGCTACGCCGCATACATTTGCGAAGTAGCGGTAATTGTTTTGTACACTATCCAGTGTTGCTGTGAGCTCGGGTTCATTTACCAATAGTTATGATCTCAATATTTCAAAAAGACCTGACTCGTTGTTCGATTGGGTCTAAGCTTTTCGGGTATCGTATTTGAGGGTTTTTACATGACATTTTTTCGAACAACCTTACCTACGCTCTCTACAATAGCAATTTTTCATTTAGCCCTGTTTTCAAGTGCTACGCACGCTGACGTCATCGAACTGCCCGATGAAAATTTGTCATTCGATGAACAAATCGAGTTCTTTTCCGAAGAGGCCTTGGGACTTCGCCCGGACAATGTTGGAACTATGGCCATTGGGAGTGATGGATGTGAAATTTCAGATGCACTGGCGGCTCAGTTCGACTTACTGATCCCGATCGATGACGATGCAAAACGCGATGCAGAGGACGAGCATGCCGAGTATGGGCTGCCCGAGCAGATTGAAGACACAGGATTTGAAGTTCTGCTGCATCACCATGACTACATTCTCGGATATAACACCAATCTCAGACAGCCGGTTTTTGCCACCTATAGGCTCGATCGAGAAGACATTGTCAGCGGTGATCGCAGAGATTGTTTTCGTGAAGATCATCGGCTTGATCAAGAGGCCAGATCGACATTGGCGGACTATGAGGAGCCTGTCTTTGACAGAGGGCACTTGGTCCCCGTTGGTGACATGCATCGAAAGTTTTCGACATCCGTGAATACCTTTTATCTGTCCAACATGATGCCACAGTCTGCGAGCAATAATCGTGGGGTATGGCAGTATCTCGAGAAGTCGGTGCGCCTGTGGGCGGCGCGTCGGGGATCTGTGTTGATCGTCGCTGGTCCGATATTTGACGAAGACGAGGACGGTAAGCCGGACGCCGAAGAGGATGTAAGCCGAATTCAGTTTGAAGAGCGGGTTGCTCAACCGACAAACTTTTTCAAGATTATTGTCGACGAGCGCTCAGATGGGACACTGGACACCATCTCGTTCCTAATACCCCACAATTTTTCGTCGGTCGGTAGCAGTAGGCCTCACCTGGAGCGTCACATCGCAACCATCGACGAGATTGAAGAAGTATCTGGATATGATTTTTTCCCGGATATGGAAGACACCCTCGAAGATGCACTCGAAAGCAGCAAGGCTGACCGGTATTGGCGCAGGTAAGGGTGTTTATTGCTCATTCGCATTTGGAATTATGGAGTTTGAGATGAAATTTCGAAACGTGACGCGAGCCCTGGTAATTTGCGGAGTATTGGGTGGGGTAGGGCCGTCCTTTGCAAATCAACTGAGCGACTGCACCCAGGACACTTGCGCACGTGTTGGCTCATTCAACATTGAGCTCTTAGGATCTACGAGGAAGCGCAACAACACGCCGATCGCGAAACGTAGCGATCAGGATCTTGAAGATATCGCTGACCTCATCGCGGAAGAAGCCAATCTGGATGTTCTTTCACTTCAAGAGATCAACACAGGAAGTTCTGAGTGGGATAAACTGAGCCAACTCCTTGAGGACCGCGGATACTCTGTCGCCATCGAGGGCACAACGAGCGGACGAAACCAATTCGTTGTCCTGTTATACCGGACATCAACGGTGGAGCTAGTTGCCGGCAGTCCTGTCGAAATAGACGCCGCAACCCAATACAATCTTGGCAACGGCTGTCGGTATCAAGGTCTGCGCAAACCTGTGGCAGCACAATTTAGAGCCGGTGAATTCGATTTCTTGGTCGCTGCGGTGCATCTGAAGTCCAAGAGCTCTAGGGGAATTCCGGGCTGGTGTCCTGATGAGATTCGCGAACGTCAGACGCAAGATCTCCTCGCGCATGTAAGCGACTTGTCCGAAACCCTGGATGAAGACGACATCATTCTTGTAGGCGACTTCAATGCACGCTCTCGAGAGGATTCTCTTGAGCCACTTCGGGACGCAGGGTTTCATTCCCAGATGGACTACAAAGCTTCGGGTTCCGGACAGTACTCCTACCGAAAGGGATCAGAATCCTTGATTGACCATGTGATGATCAATCCGAGCATCACATCGGAATTCGTCCGAAGCAGCGGCTTCGTGTACAAAGTCGAGGGCACACCTTTGAGCGACCACATTCGGAATATTTCAGACCATATGCCAGTTTGGTCTTCATTCTCAATTATTTCGGACGAAGACTAAGCTCTAGAGGCATTGCCTCATCGATCTCACCTCCGAACAGCTGGGCACTTACTATTAACATAAGCTTGATTATGCGATGTGAGTTCACAAGTAGTGGATTCGCAAGCCGAAGAGCTAAAATGTCACCCATGAGCAATTCAGGAAGGTCACAACACCCCAAAATTCAATGAGGGTGAGCGTCAGCAATGCAGCAATCATCCTAGACTAACACGCAGGCAGATTTTCCGGCTTCTGAAGCGGTTTCATCAGGATGGGGCGCCAGCTATCTGGCACAAGGCGTGCGGCCGGGCTTCGAGCTACCGGATCGACCCGGCTGTGCAGGAGAACGACATCGACTTCACGAAAAAGTATCGTCTTTTCATAGCCTTGATGAACAACCTCGTTGTCTGGAGGCCCCTCACTTTCATCCTATTTTCATGACTTTTTATTTCATATAACGCAATTTTTTGTGTTGATGGTAGCTGTTTCGTCTTGATTTTCACGTTTCTTTCTAATAGTGAAACTTTTTACAAGGGAGGAAAATATGCTTGATGACACAAAGACACCCGAAGAACGTCTTCTGGAAATGGGCTTGACGCTACCTTCGGTACCTTCAGCGGTTGGTGACTATGAGCCGTGGACGGAAGCCAACGGCATCATCTACACCTCAGGTCAATTGCCGTGGATTGATGGTGATATGAAATATGCCGGACGGGTTGGAGACACACTCACAACGGAAGATGGGTATCAGTCATTTCGAATTTCAGCACTCAACGCGATCGCACAGCTGAAATCTGCGGTTGGGGAGTTGAGCCGGATCAAGCGGATCATCCGCCTTGAGGGATCAATCCAAGCTACTGCTGACTTCACGGAACAACCCCAAGCATTGAACGGCGCATCTCACCTCATCAACGAAGTGTTTGGCTCAAAGGGCCGGCATTCTCGAATGATCTATTCGGATCCGGGTATGTGCCTGGATTGCGCAACTCTGGTCGTTCTCTGGGCTCAAGTGGACGACCGCTAACCACTCATTGAGAACCTCCCGGGAGGCCTCTGATACATCCCGCATGTAATTGATGAGGGCGTGCATCGGAGGCCAACCGTGGGAGCGTTCGCTCATACGAACGGAACATCGAAGAACCTGACTTTGGGGAGATCGAAACCAGATAATGGTTTCGAAACGGATCATGGCACCTTTGTTATTCGAACCATTGGAGCTGCGTGGGCTTACTCTGCCTAATCGCGTGGTCTTGCCGCCAATGACGCAGTTCAGCGCGGTCGATGGAGTTGCTGGTGACTGGCATTTAATGCACTTAGGTCAGTTTGCCGTGTCTGGTGTCGGGTTCGTCTTTACCGAAAGCACCTACGTCGAGCCTCATGCTCGCAACAACCCCGCGTGTTTAGCCCTTTTCTCTGATGAGCAAGCTCGTGGACTGGGTCGAGTTGTCGATTTCATTCACTCGAATACGGACGCAAGTTTTTGCGTGCAATTGTGCCATGCAGGGCGAAAGGCGGGTCATAAACCACTATGGGAGGGTGCCGGTCCGCTAGAAGCAGAGCAACGATCAGAGACCTTTGCTCCATCGCCTCTTCCAGCTCGAGACGGTTTCCCCGTTCCGACTGAACTATCAGCCTCTCAAATCACCGACATCATCGAGAGTTTCGTGGATTCAGCGAAACGTGCCAATGCCGCCGGTGCAGACGCCATCGAGCTCCACGCGGCACACGGGTATCTCATCCATCAGTTTTTGTCTCCGATCTCCAACATTAGGCAAGATAAGTATGGTGGAACCCTCCAAAATCGAATGCGGTTTGGTCTCGAGCTCTTTGAAGCGGTTCGCGCTGAATGGCCTGACGAAAAACCCATGGGAATCCGCATTTCGGCAACCGATTGGGTCGACGGAGGCTGGGACATCGCAAGCTCCATTGCCTTTTCAAAGGCACTTGATGCTTTGGGTTGCGATCATATTCATGTCTCCAGTGGCGGAGTAAGCCCGCTTCAAGAGATCAACGCTGGACCAGGCTACCAAGCCAAGTTTGCAGAAGCGATCAAACAGCAGGTGACGGCGAAAGTTATTGCTGTGGGCCATGTAACGAACGGCTCTCAGGCAGAAACGCTACTCAGAATTGGTGCCGCAGACTTGGTTGCCATCGGCCGCCGCCATTTATTCGACCCAAGATGGACTTGGCGCGCTGCGGAAGAACTTGGAGTCTCCCTGACTTACCCGAAGCAATATGAGCGTGCTCACCCCACCCTTAAGACCAATGCACCTCCTTAGATAATCGCCCGGAAGCCACCAATCCTACGGGCCGAAGGACGAAGTTCACCAGTCATCAATCAGCAAATCAAGGAGGAGCAAACAACGAAAACTCTCGGTCGTTCAAAATGAGCGACTTCAATCTCAACAATATCAGAGCGTGTCCATCATGAGGAGACTTGGGCGCTTCTAGCTCTGCCAACAAAAGGGGGGTCCAAAATGATCTCAGCAAAGAAAATACTCACGGCCGTCAGCGTAGCTTTTGCAACTTCAGCCAGCTCCGTTTTCGCAGCTGACTACAACCTAACTTTTCACGCGGCGTTCGGTGAAGCTGGCCTCAATGAATCTGCACGCGTCTGGATGGACGAAGTGGAGAAAAGAACAGATGGCCGCGTGAAGTTTAATCGCATCTTCGGCGGAGCCTTGGGCAAATTTTCGGGTCAGCCGACGGGGTTGAAAGCTCGTTCCTTCGATGTGGGACAAGTCTCAGCAGTCTACAACCCCGGACTCTATCCTCGAGCGACTGTAGGTATTCTGCCGTTCATTTCTGACAATGTTCTCACTCACAATCGGGTCATGGATGAACTCTATCGATCTGAGGAATTCCAGAGTGAGTTTGATGCGCTGAACCAAAAGTTCATGTTCAACGGAACATGGATCTGGATGCAAATGATGTCCTATGACGAAGTCCGGACCATGGATGATCTGGCCGAGATCAAAATCCGAGCCCATGGGGGGTCTGCGGATGCTCTAACGGCAGCTGGTATTACATCCTACGCGATCCCGTTCGGTGAGCTCCCCGCGGCAGCGGAAAAGAAAGTGGTTGAAGCTGTCACTATGGGTGGGCCATCGGATATGGTCGACTTCGGTTTTGGCGACATCTTCCCATACTGGTACGAAGGCCTCGATTGGTACTACATGCCGATGACTTTGGTTTTCAACCAAGATGCCTGGGACGAACTACCCGCAGATATTCAAGCGATCATCGAAGAATTGAACACGGAGATGGTCGAACGTTCAATGGAACTGATGATGGTGCAGCAGGAAACTGCCGCAGAAACCCTGACGAAGGACCTCGGAGTGACCGTCGTCAAGTTCGATGATGCCGAACAGCTAAAAGCCGCAGGGGAAGCCTCTTGGTCCGTATGGGTTGATGGCATGAACGATGCTGGTGTCGATGGCCAAGGCCTGCTGGACCGGTACCAACAACTTGCAGGCAGCGACAACTGAGTTGTTCCTCCAATTGGCGGCCTGCTGGTTTGGGCAGGTCGCCACTTATTGTCCAACTTGCCATAATGGAGGGCATCGCTTTGTTAGTTGTCCAACGCCGGTTTGAGAATGTTCTGAGTTACGTGTCAGCCGCAGCTGTCGCTGTGATGATGGTAATCACCGTCATCGATGTCCTGGTGCGTTATCTCACGCCGTGGAATGTTCCCGGTTCTTATTCTTTCGTGAGCCTTGCCTTTGTATTTGTGATCTATCTTGGCCTCGCTCTTGCTCAACGCGAAAACGCGCATATTGCGATCGACATGCTTTACGCGCGCCTGCCCCGCCCAGTCAGGAGACTGATACAGGGAATTCAGTTGCTCGTTTTGTTTTCTTTCTTTGCAGTTTTGACCTGGTTCACCGGCGTTTCGGCTTGGGAAAACTATGCAATGGGAGACACAATACTGGGCGCTATCGCAGTTCTCACCTGGCCTGCACGCATCATGATTCCCATCGGATTGTTTTTCCTATCAACCCGGCTCCTAAACCAGCTAGTGATGTTGGTTTTTTGGAATTCACTAATTGAAGAGCGCCATGAGGCGCAGATCGAAGAGGTCTGATATGGATGCAGCCATCCCCCTTTTTGTAGTTTCGGGAGCGGGTTTGCTATTGGCTTTGCGAATGCCTGTAGGGTTTTCGCTTTTGCTCATGGGCGCGATTGGTTTTGCTATGACCCGGGGACTGGAATCAGCGCTCAAGACATTGGGTGCTCGGCTATTTGATATCGGCTCGGGATATTCTTTGAGTGCCGTCCCACTCTTCTTATTGATGGGGCATATGGCAATCGCGTCCGGTGTAACGGATGACATGTTCAAAGCGGCACGCGCGATCGTCGGGCATATTCGCGGGAGTCTTGTTCTTGCGACAACGGTTGCAGCGGTAGGTTTTGCGGCCTGTTCCGGCTCAACAACATCGACAACAGCAATTTTCGGCAAGGTAGCACTACCCGAAATGATGAACGCTGGAATTGATCGTCGCCTTGCCGCCGGCTGCATCGCGACGGTTGGGACCCTAGCTGGTATGATACCGCCCAGTGTCGTTCTCATCGTTTTTGGCATTATTGCTCAAGAGTCGATCCCCAGGTTGTTTATTGCCGGGATTGTACCAGGGCTGCTAACCGCTTTCGCTTTCGGCGTGATGATCTACTTGAGGGTCCTCAAAAATCCTGAGTTGGCGCCACCTCTTCCAAAAGCAACTACAGCGGAAAAAGTCGAAGCTGTCAGGAGCATTTGGGCTGCGGTCCTTCTTGCGCTTCTTGTCATCGGAGGAATTTATGCCGGGATCTTTACGCCGACTGAAGCCGGGGCAATGGGGGCAGCTGGTGCCTTTTTGATAGCATTGTTTCGTCGGCGCCTCTCTTTCAAGGTGTTGGGAAACGTTTTCCTGGAGACCGCAAAAACCACATCGGTGATTTTCATCATCATGGTCGGCGCGTTGATCTTCACATCTTTTCTGGCGGTCAGTGGAACATCCGCGGCGATCACAGAAACGATTGTTGGCTTGGATGTTCACCCGCAGGTCCTGATGATCATGTATTTGGTCTTGATGCTGATCCTCGGTCTGTTCATCGACCCGATTTCAGTGATGTTTCTCACAGTGCCAATCTTTCTGCCTGCATTAACGGCACTTGGATTTGACGCGATTTGGATTGGTGTTTTGGTCACAAAGGCACTGGAAATCGGGCTCATCACCCCACCTGTTGGACTTAACGCGTTTGTTCTAAAAAGTGTTGCGCCGAACTTCAGTTTGGGAGAGATTTACCGAGGGATCTGGTGGTTCCTTCAGGTCGAAATCATCGTTCTTGCGATAATCTTTGCGATACCTGCGTTGTCATTGTTCTTGCCAAATCTGATGTATGGTGGCTGACATTGAAAGGGCGCGACCTCTGGCGCTCTTTCTTTCACAAGCCTTCCGATAGACAGACCAGCATAGAAAATTTCCACCAAATGAGCCCGCGAGCGATCTGGGGAAAGGCAACCAAGCACACCCTTCGACCCTGATGAGGTCCCGAGACAGCAAGGTCCTGAACCTAGGAGGCTTTTGGGGCAGCGCTTTCTGAACTATAACACACCCAATCGAGCCGAGCTCAGTGCCAAAGATTAGTTATCTGAGATGTTGAACGAACACTAACAAGGATTCCAACACGTATGAGTAAGCGAGTCGCCAAATCTTTTCCCGCTCAATCGCTCGCGCGCGGGTTGGAGGTATTTGAATTCATTGCTTTTAGCCAACGCGCAGTTCGTCTCAAAGATGTTTCGGAGGCGTTCGAGCTTGATATGGCCAGCGCCCACCGCATCCTGAAGACGCTTGAACAACTTGGTTATGTTTCGCGGCTCTCAATCGGGAAGGCATATGGGCCGGGCGATAAGGTGCAAGCGCTTGCTAGAAGCTTCTCGACAACGGATCGCATGGTGAAGTTGTTGCATCCCATCGTTGTCGAGCTTGCCGAAACCACTGGACGCATCGCACATACAGCCATTCGTCAGGACAACCATGCCATCCTGGCTGAAGTGGCGATCGGCTCGAACGCCAAAGTCACGATCAGACAAGCACCAGGTGATGCTGACGAGCTCTTTTGCAGTGCGGTTGGCAAGTCCTTACTCGCAAACGTTCCAAAATTTGAACAAAACGCGCTTCTAAAGTCGCTGAGATTCACCACACACACAGAAAATACCATCACAACAATGTCCGCTCTTAAACGCGAATTGGCGACCGTGAAAAAGGCGGGAGTTGCTTTCGATAATTGTGAGGGTGATCCGCAGATTTGTTGTATTGGTGCCCCGATCTTTGGCAAAGATGGTATGGCGCTGGCAGCCATCGGTATTTCGATGCTGTCCTCCTCGCTATCAGGGCCGGTTTTTGACGAGAAAGTCAGTATTGAACTGGTGAAAGCAGCATCAAAACGCGCCTCTGACTTGGTGCAAGCTCATTCAAAGGAACTATTCCTCCTAGCCGAGTAACCCGGTTTTGGACCGTCCTAATTCTCTTGGGTTTCATGTTGGCGCAGCAACCTTAGTTGCAGGCAGATGCAGTATTTTGATACCTGTCAGTTTTCTGAGGTATGCAGCACGGGCAATTCAGCTTATCGAAATTTGTGAGGTCAATCAGTGAGAACCTGCTACCTTCTGGGTGTTTCAGATTAGCATCAGTCGCGTTCAGATCATGGCAGAAAAGTATTTCACACCTCATACTGTCGAACACGTCCGCGAGCTTGAGGACGCTGCACGTGCGATTCGAAGCCATGAAATAAACGCTGCGCTTCGGTCTTGGTTCAGTTGGGATGGGAGTCGAAAAGTCAATTTCGGGTCGGCTACTAGCTATGAAAACGAAGTCGATAGAGCATATAAGTCATCTCGTGCATGAGCTTTAACCTTATCGAGCCCATTCATCCAAGTTTCGACTAAGCGTTCGGAGTAGTCCTGTTTAGGCCCTAACGTAAATCCGGAATCTCGACGAAGACTGCTAGATAGTCTAGCCAAGGATCCCTATTGATCGCAATCCGAGGAGCTCGCCGTAGCCATTATCTTTCAGCGATTGACCAAGGGCGTTGCTAAAGAAGAAGGCGTTTAAGAGGCGCCTTTCGCACCACAAGTCTGCTCCTTCCAAGGCGGCAGCAGAACACCAATAATCCCAGTCATCTGGTAAAGATGGAAAGTACACATTTTCCCGTTCTGAGCCACCGTCAAAAATAAGATCAACATTCCTACTGCGAGCTCCGCAAAATGTGTCTTTCTGAACGCCTAGACCAAGCAACCACCAGGTTTCTAGAATTGGTGTTTTAAGATCCTCTTCATAAATCGTGTGAGGTAGCAAACCGTACGGTCCAGTATCAAATTGTGACAACAATCCCGCCAGTTCAGTGTCCACAAGATAGGCCATGGCCCCTCCGGTTAGATGCCTCTGGCGGGCAAAACACTTGGCATCGTAAATTGCCGATGCTTCTATCAACTCATCTGGATTTACGTGTTGGCCCGAGTTGTATCTCTTCAAAATAGACATCTGCTCGCCGTCCTTTAGCGGAACAACATGGTTTTCATATGGCTCCTCCCAAGGGCGGTCAGGATACTTGTGACGCAGCCCGGGCCGACCAAGTGTGGTTGAAGAAACCGTACCAATCCAAACTCGGTCTTGCGTCATTTTGTGCTTCTCCCATTTGGTCTCGCATGCATTACATCCCATCGCGCAGAAGCATTTCAGGCCTCCTTCCGCCGATGGTCCGACATTGATTGCTTCTTACTACTCATTTTATGTCGAGTGTTTTCTGCTTTGCGGATCACAATGAAGGCAGAAACGGTCAAGTACTTTCACCAGTAGGAAGAACTCCGAGTATTATTGCTGGTACACTTTAGAAGACGCGCCTCCCTTAACAAGCGGTTTTTCCGCGTTTTTTGTGGTATCTAGTGGCTCGTTGTGCGATTAGAGTGAGATCAAAACTTTCTAATGGAGCAATAAATGTACCGAAACATCCTCGTGCCTTTGTCTTTTGAGGCTGACCGAGACGCTGCTGAAGCAATAACGATCGCGCGTGCGCTTTGCGAAAGTGGTGGGTCGATAACGGTCTTACATGTGCTGGAGTACCTACCCCAATACGCCAGCGATCTCTTGCCCGACGATCATCTTGAAACCGCTCGACGCTCTGTAACTGAGAGTTTGTCACCTTTGGTTCAGGATATCGAGAATGCAAAAGTGATCGTTGTAGAGGGTCATCCTGCACGTGGCATCCTGGACTTTGCCCAATCAAACGACAAAGACTGCATTGTCATCGCCAGTCACAGACCAGGAATGAAGGACTTGCTGATTGGCACCACTGCGGCGCGCGTCGTTCGTCATGCTCAATGTGCCGTTCATGTAGTACGTTAGAGGCAGGACCCTTTGATTTCTGTTGGCCGGCGAGATTCACGGTTCGAAATCGAGCAGTGACCATGTCTGGCTTTTTCTGGCTGACAGACGCACGGGTGTCGTGTCTGGCAACTTACTTTCGGCAACCCCAAGGGAAACCTCGCGTTGATGACAGGCGTGTTTCGAGTAGAAGTATCTTCCTTGATTGCAATGGTTTCGTGGTAGCTGGATGGCTCACATGGGTTCTCGTGCGCTTGCCGGATTACAAGATCAATCGCATTGATGTGCTGCTGTGTGTTTTTCCGATCTCCACTTCAGCGGAGGTTTAGCGCATTGGATACCTTAATCATTCAATTGGGCTCAGACGAGATCAGGCTCAAACCACGTGACATTCTTGATGACATTTTGGAAGTTTTGAAGAGCCGGGAGGTACTTATTGACCCCGATCCCGAGATCAACCGACCCGATTTGGAGTTGACCGATGACGGAATGGGTATCGTTTTCAAAGGCAATCAACTGTCATCGGTTTTCTTGTTCCTAGACCCGGTTCCACCCCGCACCGACCGGTTCCAAGGGCATTGCAACTTCTTGCCCGAAAAGTTCTTCAAAGCGCCATGTCATGAACTCTTTGAATCCGAGATGGCAGCACTTGGACTGGTAAAAAGTGTTCTCAAGTTCCCAAACGCGGTCGATTTTCTAAATGAGGATATCCGCGTTCGGCTGGAACGCCGGAACGGCAAATCGCTGATTCTGTTCGATAACGGTTTACAGATTCGAGGTGCACAATAGGATGCTTCGACGATTCCTCAAACCTGCATCACACATGGTCGATCTATACTTTGTCGAGCAGCACGTCATTGCTGTTCCTGAGGTGCCCCTAGTTTCCTAGACACCTGCCTCTTTCAGTTTGCGCTGTCTGTATTCGAAGTCAACAGGCGACAGCATTCCGTTGTTCGTGTGCTTGCGTTTTGGGTTATAGAACAGCTCGATGTATTCAAACACGTCCCTTCTGGCTTGCTCGCGTGTCAGATATTTGCGTCGCCTGATCTTCTCTCTCTTCAAGAGCTGAAAGAAGCTCTCAGCGACCGCGTTGTCGGTGTCCGTCAAAAAGACAGACAAAGAGACCGGCGAAGAGAAGACGATTGAAACCCGCCGCCGCGCCTGGAAAGCCAGTGACATTGAGCATGGTTCCCGTGAGAAAGAGCGGTCTCAGGACCGGGGGCAGGATCAGGATCGAGCCACGGCATCGCGTGGGCCAGCCCATGAGCAGGCCGGGAAGGGGGAAAACGAACGCGCGGTACGGGAAGAGGTGTCCGTTCAGACCGGTGTCACCGGCGTCATCGTCGATGCGAAAGAGGCCTTGGCCCGGCCCAACGACCCCGAAAGCCAGTCCTTTTACGTGGATGTGAAGAGTGACGGGCAGGAGGCCCCCAAACGCCTCTGGGGCACCGCCTTGCAGGATCAGATGGAGCGCAACAATCTCAGCATCGGGGACAAAGCCACCTTCAAAGCGGCCGGTAAAGAAGTGGTCACGCGGGATCGGCGCAATTCGGTGTCAGACGAGATCGAGAAGGTCAGCGTCACCCGCAAAGCCTGGGATGTGACCAACATCGACCGCCGCATCGACCGCGATCCGGATATTCAGGATCGCAGGCAGCGGGAACGCGAGGACCGGGCCAAAGGTGATCGGGGATTCAGCCGATGAGCCGCCACCTCGAAGCGATTTTGACCCGTGTGTTCGGAGAGCAATTGCTCTCCGATCCGCGCCTGTCCGAGATCGTCCTGAACCCCGACGGTCGGGTCTGGGTTGAGCGCAGCGGTGATCCCGCTATGCAGCCGCTGGATGAGCCTCTGCGCGAAGATGATGCACAGGCTTTGGCGGAGGATCTCGCGGGCGACAACCCGATCTCGGCGAAAAGACCTCTGGCCGGGTCCCAATTTGAAATCGCCGGATCGCTCTGGCGCGCACAGGTGGCGATGAAACCGGCGGTGGAAGATGGGGTGGCCTTTGCTTTGCGGCGGGCCGTGGCCAAGGAAATGTCGCTGGATGATCTGATGAACGGGCTGCCCGATCTCACCGCAAACATGGCTGACTTGAAATCCGGCGAAGACCCGGCAGATGCCGCCGTGTTCGAATCCCATGAAAACGGAGGGTTTGGGGATTTCCTGCGGGCGGCGGTGAAAGCCAAATGGAACATCCTCCTGTCGGGCGGCACGTCATCTGGCAAGACAACCTGGCTGCGGGCCTGTCTGGCAGAGGTCGACCCGTCTGAGCGGATCATGACCATTGAGGATGTGTTGGAGATCCGGCCCCGCCAGCCGAATGTGGTGTCGCTTGTTGTGAATGAACACGCAAGCAGCAGCGATTTGCTCAAAGCCTGCCTGCGGTTTCGGCCGGAACGGATCATTATGGGGGAACTGCGCGGGGCGGAAGCCTATGATTTTCTTTCGGCGATCAACTCGGGACATCTAGGTGGAATTTCCACGCTGCATGCCGCGTCGCCGGAGGCGGCACTGTCGCGATTGGCGTTGATGGTGATGCAGGCGGATACCGGGCTGACCTATTCCGAGATCCTCGAATACTGCCGCTCGATGATTGACGTGATTGTGCAGTTTCGGAAGAGCGGCGATCAAAGGCGGCCTGTTGCGGTTAGGGAGCTGCGGAACAAGTGAGCGTTAAACAAATATCACTGGCGATCCGCTCTTTCTCGTGGTGTAGGCGATTGCTCTAATTCCGATATCAAATCTAAATCCGGTCATGATGATCAGAATGGGAAAATGACCAAACATACCGGTATGGGGAAACTCAGTTGAACCGCTTGAGCCATAATGCACGCTCGGTAGATTTTGACCGACCCTGCTCATCACCATCCCGGCCCGTAGCACTAGATTCAGAGATCTACACAGGGCAGCAGTCGATCACAGTGTCAATGCGTCAGAAACCCCTTGGGTCAGCGGCAGAAATCACACAAGTGACTCGGTTAACGCGAGCTAATCACATCAAGAATAAGCGGGCATATGAACGGTTTAATGCAGCCATAAATGCTGCTCATGATCACAAACCGCGCCGGGGACAACCGGCTCAGCGAAACTTTGCTTAGGGAGAAAAATTTGGTCGATTATAATCTTGCTTGAGTTGATTTAGAGAACTACTCATCACCCACAGGTTTATTCCTTATCTACTAATGAGGTTAACATGTTAGATGCGCGCAACGACGGCTTGGACTCAGAAATTCAACTTTTTGAAGCTATTCTCCAACCGTCTCAAATTGAACAAACCCTTTCCAATCATTTTACATCTATGGGTTTTTCGGCATTAGCTAAAGAGGGCAAAAATTGCTTCATACGTGAGCAATATGCTAAAGTTACATCCCTACTACCCGGGGAGATTGTAAATTTCTTGCGTTGTGAGGTCGATCGAGCCCTAAGCGCCCATGGAGTGCGACGTGATCTAAATATCCCAGCTACTCAAAACACCCCGAGAAAGATGACAAATCTTCGGTATGTTGACTTAAAAAGCGAGTGCCCAGGCATTGACTCTGTTTACAAATCGAATGTGATCAAGGGGTTAATCTCATACTTAGTTTCGGAAGAAGTGTTTGATTGCCCTTGGAAGGAAGAGCGGTACATCGCAACATGCTTACACCAAGCCGGCGACACCCATGGATGGCATTGGGATGACTATGCCTACTCGCTTCTATGGGTGCTAAGGGCTCCGGCGCCAGAATTTGGCGGCAATCTCGAGATTGTACCTGACACGTCTTGGGACAAAAAGAACCCAAATATTCAAAGCATCCTTGCTGAAAATGAAGGAAATATACTTACAAAGCAGCACGTGACTGGTGATGTATATTTGTTTCGCTCTGATATCTTGTTGCATCAAGTAACCCCGCTATTAGTCGACGCTGAGCGAGTTGTTCTGAACATGGTTTATGCGAATGGCGCTGATGTGGCGGCGCAAAAAACCCATGAAACTATGAACGAACTCTTCGCATAAGGCCCAACTATGTTTGATGCGTTAATAGAGAGCCCCGATCGGGCTCTCATTCATGTGAATGGTATTGAATATCTGAATTTCTCAGGTTTTTGCTACCTTGGTTTAAACGGCCGCCACGAAATTGCGGAAGCAATGTCGCAAGGGATAGAGCAGTATGGATTCAGTAATGATTTAGGCTATGGTATTAAATGCCCGGTTCTACGGCTCGTTGAAACAGCGGTGTCCGAGTTTGTCGGTACAGAAGACGCAGTACTCTTTGCGACTGGATATCTGTTCTATCCTATAGCGGTCGAAGCATTTTCTGATCGCATTGGACATGCCTTTCTACCAATCGGCACTCATTACAGTGCTGAATTTGGACTGCGTGCGGCGCAGATACCCTGCTCGTATTTCGACCCCGCAACAACAGATTACGCATTGATGCAGTTGATTTCCGATACTCCTTTTACAGGTGCGCCGGCAATCCTCACTGATGGTGTTGCCCCAACGACGGGGCGTATTTCACCGTTGGATGTCTATTCCCGTTGCTTGCGCCCCAAAAACGGTGTTTTGATAGTTGATGACGCGCATGGATTTGGGACTGTGGGCCCGAGCGGGCGAGGCAGTCCTGCGCTATTCAGGGGACTAGAGAACCTAGTATGGGGGGCGACGTTCAGCAAGTCGCTTTCTCTTCAAGGCGGCGTGGTTTTTGGAGATCGCACGCTGACTGAGAAAATCAAATCTACTTCCAAGATCTATGGTGGAACAACACTACCAACAGTCCCTGTAGCGATGGCAGTGATTTCCGCGCTCAACTTGCTTCAAGAAGATTTAAAAATCCTAGGAAACTTAAAAAGAAACTCCCGACTTCTAAAGTCTGGATTGTCCAGAATTGGAATAGAGGTAGATCAATCTGAGAGTCCCATCGCTGCATTTTCGTTCGGAAATCGAGAAAAAAATGCAGCGCTAATTCGACACCTAAAGGATCGCTCCATTATCGCCATTTTGTCGAACTATGCTGGGGCACCCGACGAAGGCTGTATACGGCTTTCCGTATACAGCGATCACTCCCCAAACCAGATAAATTATTTAGTTCAAGCGATCTTGGATTTTATGTCACATGCAAAATAATATTATGGGATCAAGAAAAAAGTACCGCTTGGCTAGCTTCGGTGTGGTCGCGCTATTGCTATACAACGTGTTTGCAGCGGCAAAAGATGTTGCAATCGGAAATCAAGCCAGTCAGTACAATCCCTACTTAATGACCGCGTCAGTTTTTCTTATTGCGATGCTGTTTTTTCAAAGCGCCGTGTTAATAACAGATAGGAGAAAACTCGTTGCACCAAAAGGTCGCGCATCGGATCACCTGTGGCTAAATATTACCACAGCGGTTAGCTGGCTGTCTTTGTACTTCTCACTGTCGCTTGTGGAGCCGGCACTGGTAAGTGCTCTCATTGGCGGGTTGAACCCAATATGTACACTGATAATAAACAAGATGCTCCGGCCTGGTTCAATTGTTGCCCCAACAGAGATTTTGGGTTCGCTAGCAATAGGCCTGGTGGGAACTTACTTGGCGTGGGTCGTCGTGTCCGGTAATAGCGGCCTTGAGTATGAAGACTCTTCTAGCGCATGGAAAGGGTTAGGATACGCAAGCATTGCAGCGGTAAGTTTTTCTGCAACCACTGTGTACTCTAAGAGGTTGCACGATAGGGGGTTGAGCTCGGCTACGGTAATGGCACATCGGTTTTACCTTTTGGTAATTGGTGCCGTTCTTATGTCTGGTGGCATGGCAACGTTCCTTTCCTTCCTGCAAGAGCAGTTTGCTATCATGTTACTCATCTCCTTTTTTGGCGTGATAGTTAGTCTGTTTCTCCTGCAAGAGGGGACTAGACTGTGCGAGCCAATGACGGTCGAAATGATTATCGCAATCGCACCGGCATTAACGTTGATTTTTCAACTCTTCGATTCCCGTGTCGAAATTTCGTATCATTCGATTTTTGCCAACGTTTTGTTGGTGGGAATTGTTGTTGTTGTTGTATATTTTCAAATGAAGGATCAAAGACATGCTTGATGGAAAAGTAGTGATTGTAGATGGCTACTCCACAGGAAGTTTCCTTGCGCCAAAATTCAATGATATGAAGATGGAATGCATTCACGTGCAGTCTGAGGATCCGATAAATCCATTTGATATATCTTCCTTCCGGGAAGGAAGCTACTCGAAAAACATTGTTCATCGCTCGATCGCGAGCACAGTCGCTCAGCTTGCGCAAGAGAACGTTGTCGCAATTGTAGCGGGCAGCGAATCTGGAGTTATCTTATCAGATCAACTGTCGCATTCTTTAGGGCTTCCGGGAAATGACCCACAATTGACACTTGCTAGACGTGATAAACAAAAAATGCAGCTTGCGTTGCAAGCGGCTGGAATCAGTGGGCCGACATCAATCGAAGTGAGTAGCTACTCGGAGTTTTTGACGTGTTTTCCGAGAATTAACGTTAGAAAGTATGTAGTTAAGCCGAAAGACGCAGCGGGATCAGATGGAGTTCATATTTGTTCGAAGCTACATGAAGTAGAGAAAGCAATTGAACAACTGATTGGCCAAGTGAACTCCATGAATTCGCTTAACGAAACGGTTTTAGTGCAAGAGTTCCTTGAAGGACCACAATATATTATAAACACGGTCAGTGCGGGTGGCAGGCATCTTGTTAGTGAGATATGGTCGGACAATAGACAGGAAGTAGCACATGGCGTTGCCTATAGCTTTGAGCAGTTATTAGCACTTGAAGGCGAGGTGCAATCGCTTCTGTCAAACTATGTCTTGTCGGTTCTTGATGCTCTAGGCGTTGCTGAAGGTGCCGCGCATAGTGAGGTTATCATCACGGAGGAGGGCCCGAAGTTAATTGAGGTAGGCTGCCGCACGCAGGGTAGCATTGATCCAGATCTAATTGAATCAGCTATAGGTTATAGCCACGTCAGTTTGTCCGTTGACGCGGTCTGCGCTCCGGAAAAGTTCAGCAAACCAATTCATTTCAAAGATGGATTTTCATCTGTCCGGTGCGTCTCACTAATCTCGCACAAAAAGGGCCGCGTAGTTGGCCTGAAGAATATCGACAAAATCCGAACTTTACCGAGTTTCTCCAAGATTCACTCACTTAGCAATGTAGGAGATAGTGTTGAGGTAACCGTGGATATTTCAACGTCGCCCGGTGTATTTTATCTTACTCACCCGTCTGTTGAACAGCTTGAAGCAGACTATCAATCGATTCGCACGATTGAAGAAGGTGATGGATTTTTTATTCTTGAAAATGCGCAACCAGCAGAGGGTGTAAACTAATGGTGATGCCACCGCTTCCTTCCAGCTTTAATGAAATGAACGAAATACTGGGCCGATACAATACAACTAAGGAAGATGTGCGCGATATCGTGCAACTTGCTAGCATCCAGGCATCTGACCGGATTCTTGATGTGCCGTGCGGGTTTGGGCGAATTGCACACGAACTGCACACCCTAGGATTTGAAGTAGATGGTATTGACCTATCCTCAGAGCAAATCCAAATAGCTAGAAAAGACTATGCTGGCCCTATGTATTCTGTTGGTGAGATGGATGCGGTTCCATCGAACACCTATGATGTAATATTAAATATCTATTCAAGTTTTGGGTATTTATCCTCAGAAATGCAGGACCAAGCTTGCTTGGATAACTGGTTTGCTGCACTTCGACCGGGTGGGCGATTGGTGATGGAAGTGTGTGATATTGAGCGTTCTAAAGAGATAGATCGCAATGAGGCACACCTACTGAACGAAAATGGCAAATATGTACGCAAGACAGGTCCAGTATGTGAGACGATTCATGTTGATTACGATACAGGAATATTATCCGTTGATTATGAAATGGGGGCTGAGATTGTTACTACTAAAACGCGATTATATAGAACTGAAACTTTGATCGGAATGCTGTCAAGCAGCGGCTTCGCTGACATCTACACATATGGCAGTTTCAGTGGGCGCCCAAAAACTAACCAAGTCGGCTTGGTGATCTATGCTACAAAACTATGAGTCCTTGTTGGTTCGGGAAATTTCCCAAATGGAGACAAAACGTTTGTTTTGCCGTCCGTTTGACGTCAACGATGTGCCGGCGCTGTTTTCCTTTTTGGGCGATCCTAAGGCTATGCAATATACGTATTGCTACCGGTCAGAAGAAGAGTGCTACAGACGGCTAACTGTACATGAAAATCAACGGGTGAAATTGGGCATTGCCCCTTGGACTATATTGGATAAGTCGACCGAGCAGATAGTTGGATGGGGCGGGCTGTATGAAGATCCATTTGATATTGGGTATGGATCAGAGTTAGCTTATTTCTTTTCCGGTAATGTTTGGGGTTTTGGATTCGGGACAGAGTTCGCGAAAGCCTGTTTAAAATTTTCACACCTGAATACAAATCTAACTACTCTTACTGCATTTGCGCATCCAGATAATGTGGGTTCTCAGAAGATATTGAGGCGGGTTGGATTTGCAAGTATTGGCTTTAATAATTCACTTCAGCGATCAGTTTTTAACTTTGAATTTAGCCGCGAAAAAAATTTCACGTCCCGGAGATGATTGAACAGCCATTGCAATCTTCGCCTCTCGTTGGAGGGAATGTCCTGCGCAGTTAGGTACAGTTTGATCCTGCGGTTAGATGGACCGGTCCATTCATGGAAACGGAAGGATGCACTTTGAGACAAGCTCGTCACGGCCCCGCTCACGAGCAGTAATACAGCGCCCACAAGTTTCTACCGTGGCGTGGAGTCGGACTTTGAACGTAAATCTAACGACCATCGCGAAATGGCGCGGGCGCGAGGCAATCAAGACTAGGATGCTCTAAAGTTCTCTTTGTACTGAGCTACCCCCTGAATTTCGGACACTGACGTAAGCTACGAATTGCTGTCTGTTGATCTTCGACGCGGAGGAGATCAGAGATGTCGAAACGGAAGAACCATTCGCCTGAGTTCAAGGCCAAGGTCGCGCTTGAGGCTTTGAAGGGCGAGCGGACTGTTGCAGAGCTGGCAAGCCAATTTGGCGTTCATCCGACGATGATCCACAGCTGGAAGCGGGCGCTCCTGGAGGGCGCGTCCGGCGTGTTCGAGCGTGGCGGCAAGAAAACCCCGGAGATTGACGAAGAACAGGTCAAAGAGCTGCACGCTAAGATTGGGGAGCTGGCCGTTGCCAACGATTTTTTGTCACGAAAGCTCAAACCGTGGATCGGCAAGTGAGGCGGAAAATGATCGAGCCTGCAAATGCCAATCTGCCCATTGGCAAGCAGTGCAAGCTGCTGTCGATCTCGCGGTCGTCGTTCTATTATCAACCCAAAGGCGAGACGGCTCTGAACCTGATGCTGATGCGTCGGATCGACGAACAGTTCCTGGAAACGCCGTTCTTCGGTGTGCGGCAGATGACTTGGCATCTGCGCAATGAGGGTCATTTGGTGAACGAAAAGCGGATCAGGCGGCTGATGAGGGTGATGGGGCTCATGCCGATCTACCAGAAGCCCAACACCAGCAAGGCAGCGAAGGGACACAAGACCTACCCCTATCTGCTGCGTGGTCTGCGGGTGGGGCGCCCGAACCAGGTCTGGGCGGCGGACATCACCTATCTGCCAATGCGCAAGGGGTTCCTGTATCTGGTGGCGATCATTGACTGGCACACCCGCAAGGTGCTGGCCTGGCGCATCTCGAACACGCTGGAAGCGGACTTCTGTGTCGAGGCGCTGAACGAGGCCATCCACAAGTTCGGCCCGCCCGAGATCATGAATACAGATCAGGGCAGCCAGTTCACGTCCTTCGCCTGGACGGACAGGCTGCGGCGATCCGGTGTGCGCATCTCGATGGATGGCAAAGGCCGGTTCCTCGATAACATCTTCGTCGAGCGGCTCTGGCGGAGTCTGAAATACGAGTGCGTCTACCTGCACGCTTGGGAGACTGGATCAGAGGCGAAGGCAGGCGTCGGCAGATGGATCGAGTTCTATAATCGAAAACGCCCACATTCCGCCCTTGGCGGCAAGCCTCCTGCCATGGTCTATTGGCTGAGAAAAGACGAAACCCAACCTAGTCAGCAGCGGCAGAGAGTAGCTTAAATTACGCCAGATCCTGTCCAACGATCGGGGAGTAGCTCAGTACATTCAAACAGCTTGGATCATGTGACTGGGTCAATCGTCTCGTCCGGTTTTGCAAACAGAGGCGCCAACCTGTTAACCAATTCATCAGGTGACAGGCGATGGGCGAGCGTTGCGAGATCGCCTTCGGCTTCGGGGATGATCGGAGCCAGTTTCAGCAAATCCCCGAGGTTCACCGCCAGATTCGGCGCTTTGACGGTCTCCATCACCTGCTTCAGCTTGTGATCTTCCTGCGTTTCCTCGCCAGTTTCAGCTTCTTCAAGGTCGTCGAAATAACCATAATCCGTTGGTACGGACGGGCGGATCGGTGTTGGCCACGGACCCGAGACCGCCGCTTGTTGCGATATGGAAAGTTCCGAGCCAGGTTGCTCACCTTCGGGCTCAATCGCCTCCGAATCCGGGCTTTCTACATTGCCCAAAACCTCATCATACCGGGTCACAACACGATCCTTGACCACGGGGACTTCCGGCCAAGGCTTTCCCTTTTGACCGTAGCCGTTTGGTCTGACTGCACTGGTGCCATGGCAAAGCTGTCTGTTACGCTGCTTGGGCGGCGTAACGCCAAGGCAACAGCTCGTCCAGTCGAGTGATCTTGTGATCAGCGATGCGGGCAAGAACCCATGTGAGCCAAGCCTGGGGATCGACGCCGTTAACCTTGGCAGTTTCGATCAGGGTGTAGGCAATCGCAGCGGCCTTTCCACCACCTTCGGAACCGACGAAGAGGTAGTTCTTTCGGCCCAAAGCGACACAGCGGATCGATCTTTCCGCAGAATTGTTGTCCAATTCCAGAAAGCCGTTTTCCAGATAGCCGCGCATTTTCTTCATGCGTCCAAGGGCGTATCGAATGGCTTTGGCGAGATCGGATTTTCCGGAGATGCGGTTTAACTGGGTGTCGAGCCAGGTTTCCAGTTCGTTGAACACGGGTTTGGCGTCCTGCTGTCGCAGGGCAACGCGTTCTTCCGGTGACTTACCACGCGCGGCCTTTTCGACGGCATAGAGCAGTGCGATACGCCGGATCGATTCTTCGGCGATCTGCGATCCCTGCGACTGGAAGATATCAACAAACTTGCGCCTGACATGTGCCATACAGGCCATCTCATGAACGCCCTCTTTGGCGAAGATATCGTTGAACCCGGTGTAGCCATCCGCGTGGATCCAGCCTTGGTAGTTGGCCAGATGTTCGGTGGGATGCCTGCCTTCCCGATCTTTGCTAAACCTGTACCAGGCGGCTGGCGGATCGTCCCCAGCCCAGGCTCGTTCATCGCGCACATAGGTCCAGACACGGGCTGTCGTGCACTTCTTCCTCGCCTGCATCTTGATCGGAGTGTCATCCGCAAAGATGGCCGCACCTGCGCGAACATACCGACCGATGGCATCAGCCAACGGTTCCAGAAGCTTTGTGGACTGTCCAACCCAGCCGGCCAGAGTAGAGCGGTCAAGGTCAATCCCGTCGCGTTCCATGATCTGGCTTTGGCGATACAAGGGGCAGTGATCCGCGTATTTGCTCACCAACACATGCGCTAAAAGACCGGCACCGGGGCGACCGCGCTCAATCGGGCGCGAGGGCAGAGCCGCCTGAACGATTTTATCGCAGCATTTGCAGGCCATGCGCGGACGGACGATACGGTTTACGATGAAGCGGCCAGGAACGTACTCCAGTTCTTCGGTAACATCTCCCCAATGGCCCTGAAGTCGCCGCCACATTTGCAAACCTCGTCGGGGCTCAGCACCTGCTCGTTTCGCGGCAGTTCTGGCGGCAGGGGCTTACGCTTTGGTTTTTGCTTCGGCTCGGGCGTATCGCTGACGTCTTCTGTGGACGCGGTGCTCGCGGCAGCCGTTTCTTCCTCTTCAAGTCTTAGCTGCAAGTTAAGCTGATCTGCGGTCTCAGATCTGGATCCAAAACGGTGCCGATTGTGCCCCGCAAATTGGTGCTTCAGCTTCTCGATTTCCAAGGCTTGCGCCTTGGCCAATTCGACCAAACCCTCCGCGGCCACGCGCAATTCGCCCGGATCAGAGGGCAGGGATTTGGGCGCATCGAACATGCCTTGGCTTATAGCCGAGTACCCACCAGATGTGAATCCTAAGGCCCTACATTTGCTTCCAAGTTCCCGACCGTTAAGGGCCGCCAAGTGCGTTGCGGTGCCCGCCAGTCAATCCCTTCCAGAAGCATGGACAATTGTGCCGGACTGACTGTCACCTTGCCTGTGGAAGAAGAAGGCCAAACGAACTTGCCCTTCTCCAAACGCTTGGAAAACATGCAAGCCCCCTGGCCGTCCCACCACACGATCTTCACCAGATCACCGCGCCGACCGCGGAACACGAACAGGTGCCCGGAATACGGATCCTGCTTCAGAACGCTTTCCGCCAGGGCTGACAGGCCGTTAAACTGTTTGCGCATATCTGTGACACCTGCGGCCAACCAAATGCGTGTGTTGGCTGGAACCGGGATCACACCATCAGCCCTTCGACCAAAGCCAGAACACCAGACAATGCCGTGGGGCCTTCGATCAAAATCCGTCGACCATCCGACAAGGTGATATCGACGCGCTGCGCCGAAACTGCCGAATCCATTTCTCTCGAATCTTCAAAAAATGGAACAGCAACCGCGCCTTCGATCTCAACTGGAAGAAAGCCACCGTGGCAATCCGGTTCAGCAATCTCGGGCTCCGGGACAAACCTTGGGTCCTTCAACCAATTGTGGATCAGATTGGCATTCATCGCATACCGACGCGCAACCTGCGCCACAGACACGCCCGACACTGTCGTCTGCGCACAAATCGAGCGCTTCTCATCATCCGACCAAAACCGCTTCTTCTGTCCCTTCTTCCCAGCCATAAACCGCCTCAAGATGTCCACTATCGAAAATGGACATTATCACTCTCCTTCAAATGGCGTCAGAGCGGGCAGACCGGACGGTTACCGTTGTCGTGACAATTGCCCCTGCGGCTCATCGAGTGTTCCAAATTGTGTTCGCGCAGGAAGGCAGCCCATTCACGGCTTGTGAACTGGGCCCCTTGGTCCGAGTGGATCAACAGGCCTGGCCCGGGCTTTCGTCGCCAGATTGCCATGAGCAGGGCCTGCACCGCCAGTTCCGAAGTCTGGCGGGACTGGACGGCCCAGCCAACGACGCGCCGTGAGAACAGATCAATGACGACACAGAGATACGCAAACCCTTCGTGCGTGCGCAGGTAGGTGATGTCTGTCACCCAAGCCCTGTCTGGCGCATCGACAGCGAACTGACGATCCAACGTGTTGTCGACGACGACGGAAGGCTTGCCACCGTAAACGCCCGGCTTCTTCGTGTATCCGATCTGCGCCTGAATGCCTGCAAGACGGGCCAGTCGTGCCACGCGGTTCTCAGAAACCGCCTCGCCCATCTCGATCAGATCGTCGTGGATCTTGCGATAGCCATAGACCTTGCCGCTGTCTTTCCAGGCCTGTTTGACCAGGTCGATCTGCCGCGCGTCCTCCAACGCACGCTGGCTTAACGGTTCTTTAGCCCATGCGTAGAACCCGCTGGGATGAACGCTGAGCATTTTACAAAGAACACGGACGGGATGCTGCTGACGATGCGCGTGGATGAACGCGTACCTCACTTTGCATCCCTGGCGAAGTACGCGGTGGCCTTTTTTAGGATGTCGCGCTCCTCAGTGACCCGGGCCAGCTCGCTCTTAAGGCGGCGAACCTCAGCTTCTTGGTCCATTTGCTTTTGCGGTTTCGAGAACTTGATCATCCACGTGTAGAGAGATTTGGTGCTGATACCAAGCCGCTCGGCGACTTCCCTTACGGAATACCCCCGCTCGGTGACCTGCGACACCGCGTCAATCTTGAACTCATCTGAGTAACGAATTTGCCCTGACATTTGCGTCTTCCTTTACTTCCAAAAATACCAAGCAAAGCGTCTACAAATCTAGGGGCACCTCACCCTTAACCTAGGAGAGCGCTTCACACCTTGTATGAAGACTTTTACTACTCTTGAAGAGTTTAGAGTTGACAGAGACTGCTGCTCCGCTTTTTCCAAACCAAAATTTCTTGCCCTATCATCCGCTTGGGAAAACTTTACGTCAGACTGGGTTGGGCCGCGGCTACTCATCGTTTCAAATCTTCCTAAGCGCTATTGGCACTGGGTTCAAATCGATAACCCACATCACTTAAAAAGTCGATCTCACTCGGGTAAAAGCTTGTACCCCAATCGCTGTTCGGGTTGTGAAACAAAAACCAACCTCCTACACACTATCGGCACTCAAATCAGGCAAACCAGACGGATACGAGACAAGCGCGCGCCCGGGCGTATGATCTCCATCCTTGGTGATACCGAACTGGTCGAGGGTAAACTCTAGGAAGAATTGTTTGAAGGCAAGTAGCATAGTCTACGCAATTGTTGGTGGTTTATCCGTGCCCGACCGGAAACTGTTCCTTAAACCTGCTCTCAGAGTACATCGTTTTGTCCACTGCCGATGGTGGACACTTGGTCGACCTCTCGCGCTGTCATTAGGTTAGGTTCTCCGGACGGGTGCACGCGTTCCCTCTCGACCGACCGTTCTATTGGGGAATTACTTCGCCTGAAGGACGCGGAGTATTTGCCGTTTCAGTTGGCACTACCGGATAAACTACTTCTGGTATTGTACCAGTCAAGCTTTCAAGGAACGCAACAATTTGATCAGCGCTTTCGTCGCTAAGTGCTTCTCCTAACTGAGATTCAGCCATGATTTGCACTGCGACCTTCAGGTCCCAAACTTTACCAGAGTGAAAATAGGGAGTTGTTAAGGCTACATTGCGCAGTGGTGCCGCTCGGAAAACATACTCATCGTCAACAGTCTTAGTTACAGCGAATCGTCCCTTGTCTCCCGCAGGCAGAATTTCCGCACCTGGCTTTTCGATCAAGCCGAACGGATAATACCCGCGCCCACCAACATTGACACCTGAATGACAAGAAGAGCACCCGAGTTCCACAAACTGCTCCAACCCGGCAAGTTGCGTTTCGGTCATCGCGTTGTCGTCGCCATTAAGCCAAGCATCAAATGGGGATGGCGTCAGCAGCGTCGCTTCAAACGCCTCAATAGCTTTGGCAAAGTTGTCGAAGGTCACGGGATTTTCAACGCCTTCAAACGCGGTGCTGAACCAGTCGACATACTGCGGCATAGATTTCAATGTCGCAATCACGTTTTCCGGTGTGTTGGCCATTTCGACTCCTGCTTGAACAGGCCCTTTGGCCTGCTCAGCAAGGTCCGCTGCACGACCGTCCCAGAACTGGGCTTCATTGAAAACGGCGTTTAGGACTGTTGGTGCGTTGCGAGGACCGCGCTGCCAACCATGGCCAATGGAGGTTTCAAGGTTATCATCCCCACCAGTTGCAAGATTATGACAGGAATTGCACGAAAACACGCCAGACGCCGACATCCTGGGGTCAAAAAATAATGCCTTCCCGAGTTCAACTTTCTCGCTTGAAATTGGATTTTCGGATACTGCCGGAACCGTTGATGGTAGCGGCTTAAAGGTTTCCAGCGCCAACTCTCGAAGCTCATCCGCATAAGCTCCTCCCGCTGCTAGGCAGGTAAATGTGGAAACTGCAAAAAGATTGGATCTCATGGCTAGGTCTTTCCTATTGCGTAGGTGTCTCGCGAAAAAACAAAAAACACTCCACGCCAGAAAAACCTATTGATTTAGATCAATTCTAAACAGGATTCACACTTCAGGCTGACAAAAACTGTTTTTAGCTTTCCCAACGAATACTTCTCTCTTGGGGCTTTGTCGCACGAGTCATGCCGGAGCTTCACTATTTGGGACCATCATCTAAGTGCAGAAACCATAGGCAGTTTGGCCTCGACTACGTACAACAGCAGGAACTGGTCGTTCAAATAGGATAGCGTTGAAGTAACGCGTTTTACTATCTATCTGGTTAGTTCCGGGCGTGACTTGGGTGCTGCTCCCCAATGCCAAGCGCGGTCGACAAGGTTCATCGACATTTCTGTACAGCCAGTCCCAACCGAGGTGATTTTCATTTGCAGATGCCCTTAAAACCGCCCGGGTTTCGTTAACAAAGCCAAATAATGAATTCAGGTGTTTGAAATTGTTCGTCTGTGCATGGCCTCTAGTCTCTGTTGAAAAACTCAAATCTATCCAAACACGGGACAAGGGTTATGACGGAAGAACATCAAAATGGCACCGGTTTCTGGCCAGGTAGCGCGCAACTTGCCATCTCGATTTCGATGCAGTTTGAGGCAGGGGCGCAAGGAAAGGACGCTGAAGGACCCTTCCCACCTATGGATGCCGGACTGGTCGATACGATCACACCGACATGGTACGAGTACGGGATGAACGAAGGAATTCCCCGGCTGCTTGATCTGTGGGATCGCCATGGGGTTAAAGTGACCTCTCACATGGTCGGACAAGCGGTTGAACGTAGACCGGATTTGGCCAAAGAACTGGTAGTCCGGGGGCACGAAGCCGCGGCACATGGGTACAACTGGACCCCTCAATTTGGGATGACACCCGACGAAGAGCGCGCATCCTATCAAAAGAACATTGAGGTTGTTGAGCGGATAACTGGTCAGCGCCCAGTCGGCTTTAATGCTTTCTGGATGCGGCAGACACGAGCGACATTCGACATCCTGAAAGAACTGGGATTTCTGTACCACACAGATGACTTATCCCGCGATGAACCCGCGTTGACCATGGTGCAGGATAAGCCGCTTGTTGTGGTGCCTTACACGTTGCGCTGCAACGACATCGGACGGTTTTCATCCCAGGCCATGACAGCGTCGAGCTTTGAACAAGAGCTGAAAGACGAATTTGATGTTTTGTATGCCGAAGGCGCGACGAGGCGGCGCATGATGTCTATCAGCACACATGATCGCATTGGAGGAGCCCCAGGGATTGTAGGTGCGCTGGATCGGTTCCTGACCTATGCCAAACAACATGAAGGCGTGGTTTTCATGCGCAAAGATGAAATCGCAAAATACACTTTGGAACAGGATGATATTCCGGTGAATCCCCCGCGCATTTTTTAACATTTCAGCGAATTTCGCGGCCAAACAATTGGGCATCAAGAAGCTTTATTGTTTGGCCTGATCAAAATCTGCATTTGAGAACCACATGATTTTTTTGGAAGCCATAAGCGTTACGCTAGGGTTCTCAACTCAACACAGAAAGACCGTCGCTATGCGCCTCAATGTTCTGATCAGTGCCCTGACAATCACCCTCTCAACTGGCACCGCCCATGCACAGGACAACTTTACTCTGACAAGCCCTGATTTACAGGCGGGTCAGACGATTCCGGCCGAGTATTACTGGAACAGTTTCGGCTGCACCGGGGAAAACACCCGCCCAGAGTTGGCGTGGACCGATGTGCCTGAAGGTACAAAGAGCTTTGCCGTCACTTTCTATGACAACGACGCACCCACCGGTAGCGGTTTCTGGCACTGGAGCGCCTACAATATTCCCGCCGGTGAAACCGGAGTTAGCGCGGATCTCCCAGCGGCGGCGGTTGAAAACAACACTGACCTCAACCAGCCCGGTTTCTTCGGCCCTTGTCCGCCAGTCGGACGGACACATACCTATACCTACACCGTATATGCGCTCTCGACAGACCATCTAGATCTGCCTGAAAACGCCTCGGCTGCACTTGCCGGATTTTTCTACAATAGTAATGCCATCGCCACCGCAACACTAGATGTGATTGCCGGACCGCGCGAGGAATAGCAGTCACATTGGATCGGGTCAGGGTCGGCCGAGGCCCCTCGGTCGGCCTTTGTTTGCCATTCCCAAAAATAGATTTCGCAACTGATCTGATTATCTGGCCGAAACGTGCGCATAGGCTGTTCCGACAAATAAGGAAAACCTGATGTCGGACCATTGCGCGAACTCCACCGTTCTTGAAGACCTCGAGAAGAAGGCACTCTGGCTATCGACATGGACGATACACCACGCCAACTCCATCCGCCCGAAATCGGATACTCTCAAAGTTGGTGGTCATCAGGCGTCGTCGGCTTCGCTCTCAACCCTTATGGCGGTACTCTATGGCGCGGTGCTGCGGCCCGAGGACCGGGTCGCCGTAAAACCGCACGCTTCTCCAATCTTTCATGCCTGGCAGTACCTTCTCGGGCGACAGACCCGCGAAAACCTCGAAAACTTCCGTGGATTCGGCGGCGCGCAATCTTATCCGTCCCGTACAAAGGATGCCGATGACGTGGATTTTTCCACAGGTTCGGTCGGCCTGGGAGGGGCGATGGCGGTGTTTTCTGCGATGGTGCAGGACTACGTTGCCGCCAAGGGTTGGGGCAAGCGGGTTACGGGGCGCATGATCTCCATCCTTGGCGATGCCGAACTGGACGAGGGCAACCTCTACGAGGCGCTGCTTGAGGGCAAGAAACACGATCTTCGTGATTGCTGGTGGTTCATCGACTACAATCGGCAAAGCCTTGATGCAGTCACGAAAGATGCGCAGAATGCGTTTTTTCGCGATGTTTTTTCTTCGATGGGCTGGGAGGTGGTCGAGCTCAAGTACGGATCGCTCCTAGAGGCAGCGTTCGCCGAACCTGGAGGTGAGCAGTTGCGCGACTGGATAGATGGCTGTTCCAATCAGACCTATGCGGCGCTGACTTTTTCCGGCGGGGCCGCCTGGCGCGAACAACTGCTGAATGATCTTGGCGATCAAGGCGATGTCAGCCGCCTGATTGAGAGCCGCACGGATGACGAACTGGCTAGGCTCATGACCAACCTGGGTGGTCACGACCAGCGTAGCTTGATGCAGACTATTGCTTCAATCGACCATGATCGCCCCGTTTGCTTCATCCTTTATACAGTCAAGGGCTATGGTCTGCCTCTTGCGGGTCACAAGGATAACCACTCGGGCCAGATCAACAGCGCCCAGTTGGGAATCTTGCGTGATGCGCACCAAATTCGCACCGGCCATGAATGGGACCTTTTCGAGGGTCTGCCCCGCCCCGCCGCCGAATACGACGCATTCCTGAATCAGGTGCCCTTCATCGCGCAAGGGTGTCGGCGTTACACCGCCGCGCGTATCAACGTGCCGAATCTGACGCCTGTATTGGCAAAAGCCGCTCTGTCGACACAGGAAGGGTTCGGCAAGCTGCTGGACGATCTTGCGCGCAGTTCCTCACCTCTATCGGATCGCATTCTGACGATGGCACCGGACGTGGCAACCTCGACAGGTTTGGCTGGATGGGTGAACCGCAAGGGGGTTTTTGCCAAGACCCCGATTGCGGACGAGTTTCGGGATCGGGGCATTGCATCGATGCAGAAATGGGCTGCATCGCCCGACGGCGCACATATCGAGCTGGGCATCGCCGAGATGAATCTCTTTACTCTGCTCGGTGCCGCCGGGCTGTCGCATTCTTTGTTCGGCGAGCGCCTGATTCCCATCGGGACGCTGTACGATCCCTTCATCGAACGCGGCAAGGATGCGCTGAACTATGCCTGCTACCAGGATGCCCGCTTCATTGTGGCCGCGACGCCATCCGGCATCACCCTTGCGCCAGAGGGCGGCGCGCATCAGTCCATCGGAACACCGTTGATCGGCATATCGCAAGATGGCCTGGCCAGTTTCGAACCTGCCTTTGTGGACGAGCTTGGATGCATCCTGGAATGGTCATTCGACTATTTGCAGCGTGACGGAGAAGAGGCCCCCGAACCCGGCGACTGGCTGCGCGATGAAACCGGCGGATCGGTTTATCTGCGCCTGTCCACCCACAAGCTGGAACAGCCGACACGCACATTGGATGACAGGCTAAGGCGCGACATCGTCAATGGTGGTTACTGGCTGCGCAAGCCAGGTCCGGGTTGCGCCCTCGTGATAGCTTATACCGGTGTAGTAGCAGCCGAAGCGATCGCCGCTGCCGGGCGAACTGGACAGGATCAGCGCGACATCGGGGTCCTGGCTATCACATCGGCGGACCGGCTTAACGCGGGGTGGCACGCCGCGGACCGGGCTCGCGCCCTGGGGCATCCCAATGCGCAATCCCATGTCGAAACGTTGTTGTCCGAGGTCAGCCGAGATGCAGCCATCGTCACGGTCACGGATGGGCATCCCCTCGCCTTGTCCTGGCTTGGGTCGGTCTTGGGTCAGCGGGTTCGCCCTCTTGGAGTCGAGCATTTTGGGCAGACCGGATCAATAGCAGATCTGTACCGCGCTCACCGCATCGACGCCGATGCGATCATGAGAGCGGCGGAACTAGCGCTCAACGGACGCCCGCTCCGTCTGGCCCGAATTAGCTGAAACCAAGAAGGGAAGACTCCATGAAACACCTTGTCACCTCGCTCTGCATGTGTGCGGCCATCGCCTTTCCAGCCTGGAGCGAAGCCCCGCAAACTGCTGAGGTCGTTGCCGAACTCCCGCTATCTGTCGGCAATATCACATTCACGCCGGATAATCGGATTATCTATAGCCACCACCCGTTCTTTTCGCCTGAAATCCGGGTGGCCGAACTGGGCGAAGACGGCAATTCCTTTGCCCCGTTTCCCAACACTGAATGGAACACACCACGGGATGGAACCGACCGCTATTTCGACAGCGTGCTGGGTCTTCGCGGCGATGAAAACGGGATCGTCTGGATCCTCGACATGGGTCAGCGCACCGGGCTGACACCCAAGCTGGTGGGCTGGAACACCTGGGAGGATCGCCTGGAAAAGATTTACTACATTCCCGCCCCGGCCTCGCGCCCCGAAAGCCAGCACAACGATTTTGTCGTCAATCACAAGGATGGCGTGTTTGTCATCGCCGACGAAGGCATCGGGCCGGGTGGCGACGGAACGACGGCGGCATTGGTCATTGTCGACATGACGACTGGCGCCACGCGGCGCGTTTTGCAGGGTCATGTGTCGACCTTGCCCGAGGATGTCGCGATCGTAGTGGATGGCAAGCCGTTGACCGTCCCGGATGGCAATGGCGGGCAGGCCGTGATCAAGGTGGGTGCGGACGGTATCGCTGCGGATACGGAATTCGAATGGTTGTACTACGGTCCCCTTAACGGCTCCGCCATCTATCGCATCCGTTTTGCCGATCTTCTGAATGAAACCCTGACCGAGACTGAGCTCGGCGCGCGGGTCGAACGCTATGCCGACAAGCCCAACAATGGCGGTCTGTCAATCGACCAGGCTGGAAACCTCTATCTGACCGAGGTGGAAACCAACGCTGTCGGGATCATCCCGGCAGACAGCCGGGAATATCGCCGCTACGCCGTGGCAGAGGATTTGTCCTGGCCAGATGGCGTAAGCTACGCGTTGGACGGCTACATGTATGTTTCTGCAGCCCAGATATCCAAAGCCGCTCTGTTCAACGATGGTGAGGCGAAGAACGAAGCGCCTTATTTGATCTACCGATTCCGCCCCGAGGCACCAGGGCGTGTCGGACACTGACACCTCTCCCCAAACTTGTCCGCGCGGATAACCGTGCGGACCCCTTTTTTGGAAGTAGACACACACATGAAAACCGTATCCGCAATTGGCCAAGGAGCCGCAAAAGACAGTTTCCGCATCACAAACGGCGCCGTACCTGAACCTGGATCAGGCGAAGTGCGCGTGCGTATTCACGCCAGCGGAATCAATCCGTCAGACTATAAAGTCCGCTCGGGCGCTCAGGGCCCGTTGCCTGATGGCGATGTAACCCCTCATTCAGATGGTGCCGGCATCATTGAGGCTGTGGGCAAGGGGATTTCCTCCGACCAAATCGGCCAGCGTGTCTGGCTGTTCAATGTGAACCGTACTGAAGACGGCCTAGCCCAGGGCAACAGGGGCACCGCCGCGGAGCAGATCGTGGTCAAAGCCGAACTTGCGGCCCCGCTGCCCGATGGCAACTCCTTCGAACAGGGGGCCTGCCTTGGTGTGCCGGCGATGACCGCCCATCGCGCGCTGTTGGCGGACGGGACAGTTAAAGACCAGTGGATTCTGGTCACTGGAGGAGCCGGTGCCGTTGGCCAATGCGCCATCGCCCTGGCGAAATGGGCCGGCGCGCGGGTGATCGCCACGGTCAGCGGACCCGAAAAAGCGGAGATCGCTCGCCAAGCCGGGGCAGACCACATCATCAATTACCGGGAAGAAAACCTGCCCGACGCAATCTTGGCCATCACCGGCGGAGAAAGAATTGACCGGATTGTTGATGTAGCCCTGTCGGATACGATGAAGGAGGCCCACCTCTACCTCAAACAGGGCGGCGTCATTGCGCACTATGCTACCAGTGACCCTGCCGCTCCCCTGCCCTATCGCTCCCTTCTGATAACAAATGCGGTCGTCAGGTTCGTGTTTGTCTATGCAATCCCCGCCCAAGCGCAACAGAATGCGATTGAGGACATAAACGCATGTCTTCAAACCGGAGCACTAAAACTCAAAATCGAGCGGTCCTTCCCTCTGGACCAGATTGTGGCCGCGCATGAGTTCGCTGAACAGGGCGGCTTTGCCGGAAAAGTCATTTTGACCGTTTGAGGCCATGCCGCCGCTGCAAACAATGCGGTTGATTTTGCCTGCTTTGTTTGGCTCACTCAAAGAATGACCTTTGACTTGAAATCGCTGGAACTGTTCGTCCGAGTGGCCGCTCTTGGAGCCCTCGGACGGGCGGGCGAAGAATTCCGGCTATCGCCCACGGCGACGACCCAGCGCATACAGATGCTCGAAGCGGATCTGGGAACTAAGCTTCTCAACCGGACAACCCGAGCAGTGTCTCTTACGCCGGACGGAGAGCTATTCCTGGAGCATGCGCAAAGGGTTCTCGATAGCGTCGAAGAAGCAAGAGCAGCGGTTTCCACTGTCAAAGGACAGGTTGCAGGTGAACTGCGCGTGACCACTTCGGCCTCTTTTGGGCGCTCACAGATTGTCCCACATATCGGCGAATTCCTTAATCAATACCCAGATGTCACTCTGAAGCTCGACCTTAATGATTCCATCATCGACATCGTGGAGCAGGGGTATGATCTGGCAATCCGGGTTGGGATGCTAAACTCATCAACGCTGTTGGCCCGCAAGCTTGCGCCCAATCCACGGCTGCTTGTCGCCTCGCCGGACTATCTGGAGAAGTTCGGCGTTCCACAGCAACCCTCGGACCTGAAATCACACCGCTGTATCGTGCTTGGCGAAACGCGAAATTGGGCGCTCAAGGACGAGGCAGGGAACATTACAGAAGTACGTGTCGGCGGAAACTTCACCACAAACTTTGGCGAGGCGGTGACCGATACTACGCTTCAGGGGATAGGGATCGGGCTTAAATCTGTCTGGGACATATCAGACCACCTAAAGACCCGGCGACTGATACGTGTCTTGCCCAGTCATACCGTTTCACCAGAATGGCAGGTATGGGCAGTCCGCCCCGCCAGCCGGACCACTCCACCAAGAGTACAGGCATTTACCAGCTTTCTTGAGGAACGGTTTCGCAAAACTGGCCTTGGAACGATTGTTTCATAAACCCAAAATCTGACTTGGGCTCCTCCGAGATTATCCTTCGTTGAACGTTGCCTACATCCAAAACAGCAACGAAAAGGACACCAAATGAAAGCCGTTGGATTTACCCGCTCTTACCCTATCGATCACCCTGCTTCACTCAAAGAGTACCAAGTACCCAAGCCCGAACCACTTGAACACGATTTGATTGTGCGGATTGATGCAGTTTCCGTGAACCCTGCAGATGCCAAAATCCGCATTCGATCGGCGCAGGATCAAGACAGGGAAACCCCGCGGGTCCTCGGATATGACGCAGTAGGAACCATTGAAGCAATGGGCTCGGCGGTAACAGGCTTTGCGCTTGGGGACCGCGTGTTTTACGCTGGCGATGTCACCCGCGATGGCTCTTATGCAGAGTATCAGGCGGTGGATGCTAGGATTACCGCAAAAGCTCCTCAAACCCTAGCAAATGCAGAAGCCGCAGCCCTGCCTCTGGTATCTTTGACGGCCTATGAAGCGCTATTTGATCGCATGAAACTGTCCAAAGATCAGAGCGGCTCGCTGCTGATCATTGGCGGAGCTGGCGGTGTTGGCTCGACCATGATCCAGCTTGCAAAAGCCCTGACGAACATGACAGTCATCGCAACGGCTTCACGCCCGGAAACCCATGACTGGGTTCAGCGTATGGGCGCGGATCATGTGGCTGATCACCGTGATCTGGTGTCATCCGTGCGCGACCTTGGGTTTGAGAATGTCGATTACATTTTCAACGCGGCAGACACAAAAGGACATTGGGATGCAATGGCGGACCTCATTGCGCCGCAGGGTACAATCGGTGCCATTGTTGAGTTTGATGGAGGCGTCGATCTGTCAAAACTTCAGGGCAAGTCCGTAACTTTCGCATGGGAACTTATGTTCACGAGATCCTTGTTCAGCACGTCCGATTTGTCGCGGCAAGGAGAGATACTTTCTCTAATTGCAGACCTCGCTGATACAGGCAGGCTGCGTCCGACCGTTACACAGGAGTTACCAGGGTTGAGCGTTGAATCTTTCAAGGCGGCTCATCAATCCATCGAAACAGGCGCTACAATCGGTAAGATCTCAATCATCTATTGATCTCGAAAGAAGAGGCTCTGGCCTGCGTCATTCTTTGGCGCAGGAAAAAACTGTTTTCCGGAATTTCCGAATTGCCAATTGGTCATCTGCGCTTCACTTCGAATACGTAGACTCTGGAATAGTTGAGGACCAAAGCAAATGACTGAACCCTTAGTAGTTGGGCAAATCGCTCTAAGTTTTCACATCGCTACTTCAGCAGTTGTTTGTGAACTCCTTGAGCGGTTGGGGCACGATGTCGTAGTAAAACAAGCCTCGCATGAAGATTTGTATGAAATGCTTGGGAAGGGAGAGATCGATCTCCTGGTTTCATCTTGGTTGCCAGCGAGTCACGAGAAATACATCAAGGAATACCAAGACCAACTTGCTAAACTGGCGGTTCTATACAATCCTTATTGCATATGGGGTATTTCTGAGCGCGCTCCATCTCACATACAATCCGTGGAGGATCTCTCTAAACCCGAAGTTGCGGAGTTGTTCCGAAAGCGCATTCAAGGGATAAATCCTGGTGCAGGCATCAGCCGTTTTTCTCGTCAAATGATTGACGACTACGATTTAGAACGACAGGGTTTCTACTTTGAAAACGGCACACTAGAAGATTGTGCAAATGCATTCCTTGATGCCGAAAAAGCAGGCGAGTTTGCCATTATTCCACTTTGGCATCCTCAATGGCTCCACCAAAATAACTCGTTGAGAGAGTTGAAAGATCCTAAAAAACTGCTTGGCGGTCACGACGATGCGACACTGTTGCTTAGGCGCGACGCCGAACACAAAGTTAACACCCAAGGACGCAAGATGCTTGAAAGCTTGAGAATAGGTAACAAAGCTCTTTCCAATCTGGACTACGAGATATGTGTGGAAGGAAAAAAGCCTATTGAAGCCGCCAGATGTTGGATTGAGTCAAACTGGCATCAATTCGAATTCAGGTTAAGGTGAATGCTGATCACTGAGTTCGGTTAGCATCCGCAACAGTCACATTGCCTTTTCCCATTTGGCCTGCGATCACTTACCATCAGAATGATGGTAAGTGATCTTATTTAACCTTCCCCTTACTTTAGCTTAAGGCAGACTTTTGGTATTGCAGGGTTTTCGGGATCAAATTGAGAACAAAACTGCCGCAGAACCTTGCCCGTAGCCTCCCCGGCTATCGCCGGGCCAGCGCCGGTAGTCAAAAGTGAGAGCAAAAGAGTCGTGACCGCTAGGTTTTTCATGGAATTCTCCAATGGTATAAGATGAGATCGCCCAACATCTTCAGGCAGATTTAGAATACTAATGCGCCCTCTAAAGTGGTATTAATATTCTTAAAAGTACCTTTTTGAGATGCCCTATTGCCGACTTACCCAAATCGCCTACCCAACACGCCGGACTCGCGATTGCGGGGTATTTCATTCCACTCTTTCCTTTCGAAGATGTTGAAGCAGTACGCTCTCAAAGATAGTGAGGCTTGAGATCAATCATCTCTAAGCAATGATCGAGCTCCTTCAGCTCCTTGACTAAGTAATCCGAAAGGCGTCTTACCTTCGCTGGTTGACGCGCGATCGGCGGAAATACCAGTTGAAGGTCGACATTTGGAGGGCAGAAGCTGCTCAAGAGCGGGAGAAGGCGACCATCGCGGATGTCGTCAGCAACATCCCAGGCTGACTTTAATGCAATGCCTTTTCCCTCCGTGGCCCATCGGCGTAAAACTTCTCCATCGTTTGTGGCCCGTGAGCCAGACACACGCACGTTGAGAGACTTAGAATTTTCCACAAAAGTCCAAGTGTCATTTTTTGCGCCAAGTGATGAAAGAAGCATGCAGTTGTGGTGCACAAGATCTTTGGGATGGTTTGGCATGCCATTGAGTTCAACATAACTGGGTGAAGCAACGGGTATTCGCTTGTTAGACGAGATCCTTCTCAGCTTTAGACTACTATCCATCAAAGCACCGTAGCGGATAGCAATATCAATACCGCGTGCGGTGAGGTCCGTGACCAAGTCTGTGCATACTAAATCTATCGACATCTGCGGATTGATCGTCAGAAACCTGTCGAGGGCCGGTGCAATGTAGTTCCTACCGAGGTCAACGGGTGCAGTGACTTTGACCTGGCCTGTAAGCTGTCGCCTCTCATGAGTGATCTTCTCGTCAAAATTTGCAAGATCATTTAGTATGTTGAGGGACACTTCCAAGAAATCTTCGCCGGCCTGGGTCAAATGCATCTGGCGGGTGGTTCTCCGAAAAAGTGTGGCACCTACGGCAGTTTCCATTGCCGACAAACGTAGTGAAGCGGATCCCGGCGAAATTCCCAAATCTCCGGCCGCTGCGCTGAGTGACCCCAGCTCCGCGATCCTTTTGAACAGTTTTAGGTCAGATATTTTTTCAATCATATTATTTGATATCCCTAAAAGGTATTATCCGCATCCCATTATTAACAAATTTTCTTAAAAGAACGAAGGTCCATTCAGAGTGTTGGCACGTCCGATGTGTGCCTTTCCCCTAAGGAAAATGAAGGACCCTTGATATGAGCCAAAATTTGTTTGAACCGCTGGTACTAGGCGGCATGAAAATCCCGAACCGGATCGCCGTCGCGCCGATGACACGTGCTCGCACCAGTCAGCCTGGCGATATTCCAAATGCAATGATGGCAGATTACTACGCTCAACGCGCCAGCGCAGGGTTAATCATCTCTGAGGCCACTCAGATTTCGAGGCAGGGGCAAGGCTATTCTTTCACACCTGGCATCTTCACAGGAGATCAGATCGAGGGCTGGAAGCTTATTACCGATGCGGTCCATGATGCCGGAGGGCGCATATTTCTGCAGCTTTGGCATGTCGGCCGAATGAGCCACGAGAGTTTCCACGAAGATGGCAAGCCGGTTGCCCCGTCCGCGCTCTCCCCTGATGCACAGGTTTGGATTGTCGATCCTGCTACTGGTGAAGGCGGAATGGTGAACTGCCCTATTCCGCGCGCACTGACCAAAGCCGAAATCCGAGATGTTATTCAAGATTTCCGAAAGGGAGCGGCCAATGCTATGTCGGCCGGCTTCGACGGCGTAGAAATCCACGGGGCAAATGGTTATCTGATAGATGAGTTCTTGCGCCGATCCTCGAACCAACGCACTGATGAATATGGCGGGTCGCAGGAAAACCGTATCCGCTTCCTCAACGAGGTTACCGAGGCTGTTGTGAATGAAATCGGTGCCGAGAAGACTGGCATCCGCCTGTCGCCTTACATCACACAACGCAACATGGCCGACGCTGAGATCATCGAAGTAATCTTGAAAGCCGCCGAATGCCTGGACGACCTTGGCATCGCCTATATCCACTTATCAGAGGCAGATTGGGACGACGCTCCAACTATACCAGAGTATTTCCGCCAAGACCTTCGCGAGGCCTTTTCCGGAAAAATTATCGTTGCCGGAAAATACTCACAGGAACGAGGTGAACAGATTATATGCGAGGGGTTTGCCGACATCGTGGCCTATGGTCGTCCCTTTATTGCCAATCCAGACCTGCCACGACGATTTGCCGAAAACTTGCCTCTAGCTGAATTTGACCCAGATACACTGTTTGGTGGAACCGAAGTGGGATACTCAAACTATCCGCCCCATGTTTCGGCACCTAATTTTGCAAGCAAGTAAGCCTCTGATATCGCAGGCGGTTCGTTTGAACCGCCATCCCATCATGCTTTTGTCAGTGCCGCCATCCAGTTCTCAATTGGGTCGCGGCTGCCGAGCCCGGGTTCGATGATACCGTTGACCATGAAGGTTGGTGACGCGTGAATGCCGTTTTGGCGCGCATACTTAACATGACGCTTGAGGTCACGATCCAGATCCTTTTGACCAAAGGCCTCTTTCACCGATACTCCACTCACAGTTTCTATCCGTTTTAGCAACGTGCTCGGTGTCACGTCCAAGTTAGGGCCAGAACAATGATGCTCGAACTCGAACTGTTCGCGATGCTCAAAGATAGCCTCCATGACCGCCCAGGCATCCCTTTTACCACCCGGACCCGTAGACGCTGCAAGAATAGCGCGACAAACAATACCTGAAAAAAGGTGCCATGGTTGCGACTGCAGCCAGATCTTTAGGACAAAGCCGTCCTCCCCAAGCTGCCGACGCAAAGCTGGGAGTTTGCCAAATGCCAAGGCAGAAAACGGGCAAGTCGGCTCGAGAAACACTTCAAAAAGCGCGCCATTCTCCCCCCAAACCAAATCGGCAGTCTTAACGGTTTGTCCCATCATTGTTCTTCTCCTGGATTCCAGAATGCAGCCGGTTTTAGGAGCGTGTTGAATTGTTCAATCTGATAACCAAGCTCCGCGCCCGCCTCGCGATAAGCGAGCCAATCGGCATCCTGATAAAGCGCCAGTCGTCGCTTCTCGCGATCCTCCGCACTCTCATATTTCCAAATATGGAAATAAGAATTCACATCACCAGTTTCGACGGAACCATAGAACAGCGGAGCGCCTAGGTGACGTTTTTGAGCCTCGAATCCCATTTCCGAATAGAGTGCCAATTGCTTTTGCAGTGTTCCCGGGCGAGTTCGGTACTTTCTAAGATCAAATAGCATAGGTGCTCCTTTGGCAGACCAATATCTTAAAGATGGCAGTTGGTAAGGCCGCCGTTCGTTGACGAGAAGTTGCCGGATGCGGAGGGAGTCAGCCACATCCGGCAACCTGGGGATCAAATGCGGTGCAATCGATCCTGAAATGGCGCTCTCGAGCATCCAATCGAGAACGCCGAGGTGTTAATTTACGCCCCAGATACCACGGTAGATATCGCGGTAGCCATTACCAGGGTCGTAAGAGAGGTCAGCGCCACCATCTTCCATGATGTTGTTTGGCGTGAAGAGATGAACTGGAACCACATAGCCAGAGTGCTCTTCGCCAGCGAGTGCCCGGTTCATTTCGTCAACGACCTGCCATCCGTGCAAATTCAAAGGCTCGGCCACAGTCGCATACTGGTAGAAGTTCTGCTGAATACGTTGGAACGCTGCTTCAGAACCATCTCCCGCCGAAATATTGCGCGGGAAGTCATCCTGGGTCTTGCCTGCGGAGATCAGCGCGGGTGCCATGAAATCATATGGCAAATCATTGATTGTCAGGGAATAATTCCATTCGTCGCCGAAACGCTGCAGCAGTGCATTTGTCAACGGTGGCATGCGGGTGCTGGCTTCCGCCAGAGGTGTATCTTCGACCGACAGGATTTTGCACCCTTCGCAAGCGTTGATCACCTCCGCAATTGCGTCAGATTTGGCGATAGCAATCTCGTAAACGCTGTCCGTGAAGATCACCACGTTTGCCGTTCCATTACTGTCAGCGACTGCCAGCGAAGCTGCAGCACGGGAGATTTCCAGTGGATCAGTTGTGATATTCGTGAAGATCGCGTGTTTGTCCGACGGACCGGTGGAGGCAGTGGAGTGCCATCCAACGACAACAATACCTGCTTCGTCAGCTTGCCGGATCGCTTCTGCTTGTTCATTGGCATCAACCGTGCCCAGGATGATCCCATCGGGTTGCAGCGCGATTGCCTGTTGCATGGCCGCGGACCGACCGGAAACCGATCCCTGACCGTCGATGATGCGCAAATCCCAACCGATTGCTTCGACTGCTTCCTTAACCCCTTCGCTTACGCCCAGGGCCCCGCCATTTCTTTGGTCCGCGGAAACGTAGACGATTGTTTTACCCGCTTGTGCTTCAGGTCCAGTCGTGGGTCCTGTCCAAGGAGCGTTGGGAGCCGACGCTGCCTCCACATATGCGATCGCGTCACTGACGGCATCTGCATATGCGGCCTGCCCCCCAATAGCTGCCCCCGACATAAGCGCCACTGTGAGCGCAGTTTTCATTCCAAAGTTCATTGCGTTTCCTCCTTGTTGAACACTTTGACTTAAGTTTCTGAAACCTTGTCGTCTGGAGACTCCTCGTCTCCTCCGTCGCTATTCGACTGCGCTGTAGGCAGACGTGCGTGACGAACCGAGCTACGTTTTCTTTGCGCGTATCCTGCGATCCCGATGGCGATCAGGAGCGTCGTTCCGTTGAAAAGCGGCTCGACGAAAAATGCACCGCCAAGCTGTTGGATGCCCGATATCCCGACGGCCAGAATGATGACGCCAACGATCGTGCCCCATACGTTCACGCGACCCGGTTTGATCGTTGTGGACCCCAGAAAGGCGCCGACCAAGGCAGGCAGAAGAAATTCGAGCCCGACGCTAGCTTGCCCAATGCGAAGCTTTGCAGCCAGAACGACCCCTGCAATAGCTCCGATCAAGCCTGAGGCGATGAATGCTCCGATGACATAGCGCCTGGTGCGAATACCGTTTAGTTCCGCCGCGCGCGAGTTCGCTCCGATAGCGTACAGGTTCCTACCAATTGGCAGGTACTCGGAGATGATCCACAGGATGACAGCGATCGCGAGGACGTAGAATGCTGCAATTGGCAAGCCGAAGACGGTTTGCGCATATATTCCAGTAAAGGCTTCGGGAAGCGCGCCAATGACTTGGCGTCCGCCAGTGTGCCACAAAGCCAGTGCATAGATGATTGTGCCGGTTCCGAGCGTCGCGATGAAACTGTCAATCCGTGCGACTTCGACCAAGAGGCCATTGAGCAGACCAAGGGTGCATCCGCCCAAAAGAACGATGACAACTGCTATTGTCCAATCAAACCCGTAGACCGTCTGCAAACTGATTGCGAGGACATGCCAGATGACGATGCCGTACCCAACTGTCAGGTCAATACGGCCAGTCATCATCGGGATCATGGCCGCCAGAGAAAGCAACGCGATAACCGACTTTTCACCCAAGATGGCCCGCAAATTTAGATATGTCGGGAACGTTTTGGGGAGCAGTATTGAAAACAGGATTATCAGAGCAATTGTTAGAATTGGCAAACCATAGACGGGCAACAACCGCACGATTTTCTGAGAAGTGGACAATCCTCGCAGTTGTGACGTGGTTGGCTCTAGCGCATTTGATTCAAGCGATTGCATGCTGGATCTCCTTACGCCCGGCATCAAGCGACGCGGCGTTCAAAAGTGATGTGATTGAGAGGTCGCTTTGCGGTATCTCTGCGACTACTTGGCCATCATGGAATACACAGGCCCGATGACTTAAGGCCGCTACTTCCTCGAAATCTGTTGAGATAAGCAGGACGGCGAGCCCATCACCCAAGGCTTTGGCCAAGAGTGCATAAATGTCTGCTTTCGATCCGACATCCACACCTGCCGTTGGGTCCTCAAGCACAAGAATGGAGCCGCCTACGCTCATCCATCTTGCCATTACGACTTTCTGCTGGTTTCCACCTGACAACGTCTCGATCGGTGCTGCGGGATCATTTGGACGGATGTCGAATGTTTTTCCGATTTTTCGGGCGTCTTCAGCCTCATTGGAAGGCGACTTGAACGAAAACAGCCCTCTGCCTGTGAGGGCCGGATTGATAAACAGATTCTCCTGAATGGTTAGGCCCTGCGCAACAGACTCTGCGTTCCTGTCACCTGCAACCATGCAAATTCCCTGGCTGATAGATTCCTCTGGGTGGCTTGTCTTCAATTGAGAGCCATCTTCCAGAACAACCGAACCTCCGGTAATTTGGCTGCGGCCGAAGAGAGCATGCCCTACGGCGTCTTGCCCCGCGCCTCTGAGCCCCACTAACCCAAGTACCTCGCCGCGCTTCAGCTCAAAGCTAATCGGACCGACGTCCTCAGTGCACATGGCCTCCAGACGCAGTGCAACCGGGCTGTTTTCGACTGCCGGTGGATGTACGAATACTTCCTCCAAGGCGCGCCCGATAATCAGATTGATAAGTCGGTCACCGTCGAGCTTCCCGATAGGTTCATCACCAACAAGGTAGCCATCCCGCAATACGACCGCGCGATCTCCAATTGCAAAAACCTCATCAAGCCGGTGAGAGACATAGATCATCGCAACACCGCTCTCCCGGAGACGGCACAGCACTTCATGAAGCATCTCGACGTCGGATTGCGGCAAGCTGGCCGTCGGCTCATCCAACACCAAAAGCTTGGCGTTGCGAGCCAGCGCCCGTGCGATTGCGACCAGCGACTTTTCTGTCCTTGTCAGCTCTTGAACTCGCGCATCTGGATCAATTGTGTCTGTCACCGCAGCCAATGCCTGCGCCGCCTCTGACCGCATTTTTTTCCAATCGATGAACCCAAATCGGCGCGGGAAAGAGCCTTGCATTAGGCCGATATTCTCAGCGACGGTCATCCATTCAATCAAACCCAGATCCTGATGAATGAATGCGATGCCTGGGTGAGCTTCTCTGGGGTCAAACTCTGCGCCTTCAAACGCGAACTTGCCAGCGTCGGCCGTGTATACTCCGGCCAGCATTTTAATGAGTGTCGATTTCCCCGCTCCATTTTCGCCTAAGAGAGCGACAATTTCGCCTTTCGACACTGAAAAACTCACGTCGGTAACAGCTTTGGTACCCCCAAATCGCTTGCTGACCGACGTGACCGATAGAACCGGCGCTTGCGCGCCTTTTCCGTGAGTCGTTGTCATATGTTTTTTCCTCCCATCGCCGACTTGGTTGTCCCAAATTCAACGATTTTTCGATATTTCACGATTTCGGACTTGTCCTGCAACCGAATATCGGACAAATATACTACATTTTCGGCCACTGCGATCACGGTTGCAGCGGTGCGGACACAACGCTCACTAGCCGACGCCCCAATAGGAACGAACACATGCAAGAACCATTCCGAGTCGAGGACCTCGCGAACAGCCACGCGACACAGTTCAAAATCGAAAGACATAATTTTTCGTCTCAAGCCGAACCTTGCGGCCAGCTTGTTCTGTGCCAAGCCGGCGAAGTCGAACTGTACGGCCACAACGGAGAATGGATTATCCCGTCGGGCTATATGGTTTTTGTGCCCTCAGACCGAATGTTCAGAATCCGGGTGCGGATTCCGACCTCAGGAATGACAATAAAATTCTGTCGCAATGAGGTGAGCTGGGACCACAACGGATGTTGGGTTGGACCAATTCAAGAAATGGCCAGCTACCTTTCAAATTACTCTTTGAAATGGAGCTGTGAAGAAGACAGGAAACGCCGCAAGGCAAAGGCGTTTTTTGTAACCTTGGGAGAAATGGTGCCTGGTTGGTTTCAACACGAGCGCATCATGTGGACACCGTATGCTGAAAATTCTTCGGTGCAAAAGGTGATTGACTTTGCCCGTCAAAAAGGGCCGGGCATCTCTCTTCCAGAGGTCGCTGCACATGTTGGGATGTCAGAGCGAAATCTTAGACGACACATGAAATCAGAACTCGGCCAGAGTTGGCGCGAGTTCATTCGTGAGATACGCATGAACAAAGCGATGGACTTGCTCCGAAAGGAACGGAAGTCTGTAACGGAAACAGCATTTGAAGTCGGGTTCTCCAGTAGTTCCGCCTTCTCCAATGCATTTCTTGAGTACGTCGGAAAAACACCTTCCGCATTTGTCAAAAACATTAAAGAGCGGGAGGTTCAACACTAAAGAAACAATCACAAGCGACGCGAACTAAGACCGACATACGCCGATTTGAAGGCACGGGGATCAGATTTGCCAGTCACTTTTATTTCTTATAAATCATACACTTAACATACACCTTTTCTCCAAAGATTCGATTCACTCGGCCCAGACCCCGGGTTATTGGACAAAAAACCTGTTATTGATCAGACACTGTCCGATAGCCGAAATTTATTGGCCGAATTCAGCATGCAACATCTGGCCGAAAATGGCAGAATTTGGCCATGCGTGCTATTTTGGGCCAGTTACCATCAAGCTGTTTGCTGCACGTTTAACCGCGTCTGCCTTCTGCCGTAATCGCAGAGCCCTTCCAGTTGGCCATCGAGATGGCGCGTGACACATGAAACGGAGGAGAATGAAGTGACCGAACCTCAAGCATTTGCACTATCCAGTCCAGACTTGGCGGAAAGTGCAGACATCTCCGCGGCTCAATATCTGAACGGTTTTGGATGCTCCGGCCAAAATGAACGTCCAACTCTAACCTGGCGCAATGCACCGGAAGGTACTAAGAGCTACGCCCTCACTCTCTATGATCAGGACGCGCCTACTGGCAGTGGCTTCTGGCATTGGGTTCTGTTCGATATACCGGCAACCCTTTCTAGGATTGAGACGGGATCGAAGCCAGAAGGTTCAAAAGAGGCGAACACTGATTTTGGAGAGCCCGGGTACTTTGGCCCCTGCCCCCCAGTTGGACGCAAACACCGATACACATTCTATGTGCATGCATTAGACGTTGAGAAGCTGGAGGTACCTGAGAACGCGACAGGCGCGCTTGCCGGATTCTTTATCCATCAACACACGCTGGCGAAGGCTAGCTTCACGGTCATTGCCGGGCCACGCGGAGCAGACACGTGAAACTCACCGAGGGAGGAAAGCATGACCAATGAGCATCAAATACCTAAAGAGGTCTACCTTGAGTTCTTAGGAAGAACGATCGAGATTCACTGGAACTATCACGCGATACTCATGACCGGTATCTGGCTTGTTCTAGTGCCAATATGCATTATGTCCTTGCGCTATTACAAACCCAAACCCACAAAAACAGGCATTACCGTTTATCGCACTATATGGCGGCCAGAGTGGATTTGGTTCCACATTCATCAATACGGCCTGAACATCGCAATCCTTATGTCTTTGGCTGGTATGGCAGTCGCTCTTGTAGTTAGTCAGGGGTTCTCGGGAACGGTGCACTCATTCTTCGGGTTGGCCACCATTGCGCTTGGAATACTACAAGGTGTCTCGGCATTGTTCCGCGGCAGTCATGGCGGACGATATTATGAAATTGCCGACCCTGATGATCCGAATACTTGGGAAGGGGATCACTACAGTATGACGCGTCGCCGCAGACGTATGGAGAGCTACCACAAAACAACAGGCTTCCTGACGCTAGTTTGCGCTGCTGGCGCGGTAGGCTCTGGTTTGTCTCAATATCCAATGCCGTCCCTGGCCATTTTCCTTATAGCCTCCAGTTTGGGTCTATTTCTGGTGTGCCTGTATCGAGAGCATCGTGGCAAGAGATACGACACCTACCGCGCGGTCTTTGGGAATGATCCTGATCATCCTTACAACAAAGAACGCGAAGGGCTTTAACCTAAACCACTGCCGGAGCCTACGAAGGTGGGCCCGGCAAGATCTGCATCGGTTTCGCGCCTGGTGGGGAAGTTTACTGCCACGCTCGAAGGATCGCTTCTGCAGGATGCAGCACGGTAACCTTTGACAAACGTTTGATTTGCGAGCGGCAAGAGTAGCCGGTTGCAATCAAGTCTGGGCGATCTTCCGCTTCAACAATTCTTCGCCAATTCTGATCGTAGAGCGTCTTAGAAATATCTTGATGTTCCGTTTCATGACCGAACAGGCCAGACATCCCACAGCATCCTGCATTGACGATTTTCAGCTTGATCCCAAAGTTGTCAAAGATCTGCACCCATTGCGCTGACGTTTCTGGGACGAGAGCCCGCTCGGTGCAGTGCTGAATTACGGCGAAGCTTTGAAGTCCGGATAACCGTGGAAGCTGTACCCCAGATAGCCATTCACTCAAGACTTTCACCCGGAACTCCGGGCAGTCTGTTAGAGTGTCAGGATATTCATGTCGGTACATCAACGTTGTGGCTGAATCCACGCCAACCAAGGTAAAGCCTGCATGATCAAGTTGCGCAAGATCATACGCCTGCCGGGTGGCAACGGACTTAAAGCGCCCGCGCATGCCCCTTACATGCAGCGGCTTACCGCCCTCCCGATAGCGCAGCACTATTGGGCGGAAACCGAGCTTTTTTATCAGTTGGATTTGGGCGAGAACAACACCGCTATCGTAGAAACTTGTAAAACAATCCTGGACCAAGACGACCGTGTTGCTGGGGGTCCTGGGCTGCATCGCCAATATCTTTTCCGCGGCAAGTACTGGAACCTCAAGCCTGTTGAGCGCCCTTTTAAACTCTCGTCGGCTCCTGAGTTTTGGTATGTCTACCAGACCGACCCGATCTGCCATAAGCTTCTTGACGATCTTCGTTGACTGAACCCAGTTTGCGATTCCGCCAAAATGATCCAGAACAGGAGCCAACCGTTCAAGATTGGCCACCATTAAGTCGGAAAACGGCCTGGGTTGTGATCGGTGATACCATTCCAAAAACTGTGATTTCATTTCTGGGATATCAACATTTGCCGGACAGCCTGCGCCTGCGCAGGTTTTGCATGCAAGGCATGTATCCAGAACCTCATGTAGGGCCTCAGCCATATTGGACACTTGTGACTCTTGCTCCTGAGACAGATTGCGCGCCCATTCTCGAAGCATTCCTGCACGCCCCTTCGGGGACAACCGTCTGTCCCCTGTCGCCTTGTAAGACGGGCAGAATGCTTGCGTTTCATCCTGATTAAAGCAGGCCCCATTGCCATCACATCGCAGCATGTTTGAAAAGGATTGTGCGAGGTCCGGTGTAATCTGCTGATCAAATTCGCCGCGCATGGTGACACCATCCAAAGCAAGAAGCTGCGAGGAGCCACCATCTGGATGGGCAATTTTTCCAGGGTTCATTCGGTTGAGAGGATCGAATGCCCCTTTGATCTGTTGCATAACCTTATAAAGCGCGGCCCCAATAACCTGTTCTGAGTATTCTCCGCGCAAACCCTTGCCGTGTTCACCCCACAGAAGGCCACCATATTTGCGCGTGAGGTCAAACACCGCATCCGAGATTTCACGGATTTGCCGCCGCTCGTCCTCGGAATTCAGGTTCATCAGCGGTCGTATGTGGACGCAGCCAACATCGGCGTGGCCGTACATACCCAGCGGAATATTTTTTGCTGACAGCACTTCTTCCAGTTCGCCAACGAAATCGGCCAGATGTTCTGGTGGAACCGCACAATCTTCAATAAAGGCGACAGCACGTTTGTTGCGATCAAAACCAGCGAGTAAGCCCTGACAGGCGCGGCGGATCTCCCAGACTCGAGCGATCTGTTCCGGGTCCCGCAACACCTTGACGCCGATTGGGCGCAGGCCTGCATCGGGTAAGGTTTCGAAATGTGCCAGAAATTCCTGCAGACGGCGATCCAGAGTATCGCCATCATCATCCGACATTTCAAAGAAATGGGCCGCCAGCGTCTCACCATCCCCTTCAATTCCCAGAACATCCCGCACATCATTCGCGAAGGGCGAACGCAATGCAGCGCCCAAAATCTTGTCGTCGATGAACTCGATCGCGTGAGGACGAGCCTCAAGTAGACCCGGAACAGCGCGTAGTCCTGCTTCATGGCTGGGATAGACCAGAACGGTAAGCACCGTGTGGGCCGGAATTGGTTCTGCCTTAAGAGTGATCGATTTGATGAATCCAAGCGTTCCTTCGGACCCTGCCACCAATTTCGCAAGGTTCAGGCTTCCGTCCACATTCCGCGCTTCTTTCAGATTGTAGCCGGTAAACCCGCGCTTCATGTCAGGAAAGCGCTTCTGAATTTCCTTAACATGAGGTGCCAGAATGGCATCCACCCGTCGGGCCAGCTCTCCTGTTGCGCCACCGAGGGTTGGCAAACCCGCCTCTGCCACCTCCCCTATCTCAACACATTCTCCGTTGGGCAGAACAAACTCTATCGAATGAACATGGTCAGAAGTCTTGCCATATACGACTGATCCTTTCCCGGAACTGTCGTTTGACGTCATTCCTCCAAGGGTCGCGCGACTCGTGGTTGAGACATGTGGCGCAAAAAAGCGGCCATGCGGTTTCAGGAAATCAATCAGTTTGTCGCGCACCAGACCCGGCTCGACACGCACCAAACCCTTGGCTTGGTCAAAACTCAGGACGTTTTGCATGAAACGCGATGTGTCCACGACAACGCCTGTTCCCAGCGACTGTCCGTTTGTCGATGTTCCGCCACCCCGTGGGTAAAACCTCAAGGAAGAAAACGCTTCCTCCTGAGCGACCTGCACAAGCAGATCGATATCAGAACCGCAGCGGGGATAAGCCACCGCTTGCGGCATGATCTGGTAGATCGAATTGTCGGTCGAGCAAGCAATCCGGCTAGCTGTATCCGACGCCAGCTCTCCAAGGAATCCGCGACTTTTCAAACTGTCAAAATAGGAAGTAACGGTCAGACTGACATCCGGCATTCCTTGAGGTGGCAGGTCTTTCATATCAGCCTTCGTACTCAAGAATGTAGAGCCCGCCATTGTAGTCATTAGCGTAGATCAGTCCTTGCTTGTCGACATAGACATCACAATTCTGAATGACCAAGGGACGGTTTGGCCGGTGATCAACCAGCTTTTTGGGTGCTGGTGGCACAAACGCTGCGACCTCTTTGGGGCGGTATTCGTCAGAAATGTCGGTAACGCGAATACCTGCGTTCTGCATGGTTGAAAAAATCAGCTGATCACTGACAAGTCCGTCGGGCCGGTTTTCATAGATATTGTGCGGGCCGAAATGCCCCCCCTTCTTGCAATAGTCGGCTTCTGACGGGACAGGGAAAGTAGAGATGCTGACGGGATTGGACGGAACACGGTTATCAAACATCCAGATGTGTTTGATACCATCCTCACAATTATCAAGAACAGACTCATCTACGACGACGAGCAGGTCCCGATCGGGCAAGGGCAAGCAATTATGGGTCCCTCCACCAAACGGCGGCGACCAATTGCGATGCACAATCAGCTCTGGATTGGTCCGGTCACTAACATCCATTACAACCATGCCGGCATCGCGCCACGCACCATAAGCGATATCACCGTGTACAATGGCGTGGTGCAATCCACCGCGGGCATTCTCATCTGCAGGTTCTTCTCCTGCCGCCGCATTCATTCCCGGCAACCAATAGCGCCCGGCCTCTTTTGGATTAGATGGGTCACTCATATCAATGGTCATGAATATGTAGTCTGTGAATCCATCGAGCAGTACCGATGCGTATGCCCATCGACCACCGGTGTACCAAAGCCGGTGAATACCACCGCCTTCTACGGACAAGAAACCAATCTGACGCGGATTTGCCGGATCCTTGATATCGTATACAGACATCCCCGCGGTCCAGTCGCGTTCACGGTTCATATCCGCAGTGCCAACTTTCCGACCAAGTGCGCCCTTATAGTATTCGCTCTCATCCTGAAACTCAGCCGATGCAAACATGTCCTTCGCATTTATGACCAGCAAGAGATCTTCGTAAGTTTGCAGATGAAGATGCCAAGTGTTTTTCGGGGCGGCGATATAGTTCACTGGCTTAGGGTTCCGAGGATCGCGTACGTCTATGATACTGAAGCCTTTTGAAAACATGTGCCCTGTGAAGGCAAAGCCCTTGTTGATCATCAATTGAACACCATCCGGACGACCACCCTGATCACAATGACCAATGAGTTTCATGTTTTTTGCAAAGTCGGGTGTAGGTAGGTCCGAGGCGGCCATCTTCGCATTCCTTTCAATGGTAAACTACGCTTATTGGATTCACGCGTTGTTCCAAGAATGGACGTAAATCACGTGGCCTGCATTCTGTAAGAGGACACAAATCCTCGATATTCGGCCAGCGCCTACAATTCTTGAGAGGTCGATCATTGCGCGGCTTTTGCAGTTTGTGAGCTAGCCTTTGGCGCCACGCCTGACTGACTCAAAGGATCCCGCAACCAAAGCGGCTAAAATGACAGCGCCGCCGAAAGCGACCCAGACGGTAATCGCTTCGTTAAGGATCAATGCTGAACTCAAGAACCCGATAAGTGGGGCAGCCGTGCTGACTAGCGAAACACGTGCGACAGGAAGGGAACGTCCTGCGACGATCATCAGCCCAAACCCGAGCCCAGTCGCAAAGGGACCAACAAATAGCAAAAGGAGCAAACCCGGCAGCGATAATGCTTCAGGTGCTAGTGATCCATCCATGAACCAAGCCAGCGGTAATGTAACAAGGCCTGCAAGCAAGAATTGCCAAAAAACTGCATCCGGAACATCGCCAGACCACCTATGTGTTGCAATCAGTCGCATCGAGAGCGACCAGAAAACTGACGCTAGAAGAACCATGAATAGGGGAACAACCGGCATCGCCTGGCTGGAGCTGAAGACCACGATGGCACACCCAAATGCAGATGCAACGGTAATGGCGAGACGATGTTTTTCGATTCTGGCTCGAAAGACCAATAGATCCAACAAGACAAGCCAAAGGGGCGTCGTGTAGATAAGTATGCTCGCAGTTCCAGCGGGAATCCATTTTAACGACAGCGTCACAAGCCCCATCTGAGTGACAAATTGCATTAGTGCGACGCCAATAATCACCCGCAAGTCCAACCTGTTAAAAACGGGCAAACGCCTTTTGAGCACAACGACCAGTAGAGCAACAACAGGTGCACTGAGGCAAAACCGGAGAGACACCATCCAAAATGGGCTAAAGTAGGCTAGGCCTAGTTTCATAAAGGGCCAGTTCACCCCTAACATCACAACAGAAACAACAAGAGCGACATATGCTCCTGTGTTTTTTGGCACGTCATATTTGTTATCTGCCATCGTAAGAATTTGGGCTCTTTGGCCGCTCAAACTGAGTTCTACAAAAGAGGTCGGCAACCTTGGGTCGCCGACCTAAGCAGTCAGGTTTTTTGTAAATGTTGGCTGTCAAACGATAAGCGCGCCGCCTTCGACATCAATCGTTGCGCCGGTCATGGATGGGGAATCGATCGCAAAAAGATAGGCGGCAGCGAGGTCTTCAGCTCGGGCGACGCGCCCGGCCGGAAGCGTGTTGGCAGCGTTCTGGAGCATCGATAAGCGCGCTGTTGAATCCATTCCTGCGTAGGCTTCTGTATCGGTCAATCCCGGGCTCACGACATTTACGCGAAGCGGAGCCAACTCTCTTGCGAGTAGCCTCGTCGAGGCTTCCAGAGCAGCATTCATTGCGGTCTTGGTGAACGTCCCCGGAACTGTGCGACGTGCTAAAAACCCCGAAGTCAAAGTAATTGAACCTCCGGCTCGCATATACTTTGAGGCAACCTGTGCTGTCTCAATGGACCCCCAGAACTTTGTTTCAAAGGCTTGTCGGGCGGCTTTGAGATCGAGAGCTGAAATCTCTCCTCCAGGGGCCTGTGAGCCCGCTGTAATGACGAGGTGATCCAGGTCGATCTGTTCTTCGAAAAATCGAGCTATCGAGGTTCTGTCAGAGATATCCAAGCCTGTAGAACGACTTGCCGCGACTACGGTACCCGGACGCCTCGACAGAGCATCGCAAACGGCGCGTCCAATTCCTGAAGTCCCTCCTATCACGATCGATTTGGTGGTCTCGTTAAAGCTCATTTTATTGCTCCTCATGATTGGCATTCGCGGAAAACTGCTTCGACCAAGAGGTTTTCCGGCGTCTTAAAGAACAGCCGTCTTTCGCTGAGTTCGGGAAGGTCCATAGGGCTGTAGGTAATGCCTAGGTTCTCCAGTCTGGCTCGAAACTTATGGTAACCTTTCAGGCGAAAAGCGACGTGGTCCCAAGCCTCAGATTGAGGGTCCTGACCCAATCGATTTGTAGCGATCAAATGCAAAATCGGTTTATCTCCGGCGTAAAGCCAAAACCCAGGGATATGTTGGATCGCTTTAGGCCGCGATCCTGCCTGCATTTCGTCAAAGACCGTGAGAAAAAAGGATTTCACGGCCGCTGGATCCTTTGTTCTGATTGTGACGTGATCTAACTGCATTGACGTTCCTTTTGCTCGGCAAAGCGTAAGAAATGACACCAGCCAAACAATCTGGAAGCATCGAATTGTCAGTTTGAGTTTTCTAAAAGATGGATGCGCGATCAGGCGGCCGAACAGTAACCGACAAACCCTCGGTCGATCACGATTTTGTCTCACGTATCCCGGGGTCGGTCTCAGAAAGCCAGCTCTGAATGGGTTCAATTTGTTCGGCGGCGTTCAAGGTTGGCGTATGCCCAACATCCGGAAACTCGATGGAAGTTGCGTTCGGTAGTCGGCGGAGCATCTTGTCCAGCAGGCTTTCGGGCAAGAAATCAGAGTCCATCCCCCGCAGCACCAGAACAGGACATTTGATCCTGTCCCAGAATTTCCAAAGATTGAAATGCATGAACATGAAGTAGTTGCGGAAGTTCTGCATAATGTCTGGGTCATGATGCATATGGTAGCCTTCGGACGTTTCAAAGCAGCTGGTTTTTGCCATTCGCGCCCAATCGGTGTCGGTCATCGGCCCAAATGGGCTAAGCGTTTGCCGAAGGTGGTTCTCAACCTCCTTCAAACTATCAAATTGGCTCGTCTGTCCCGCATAGCTTGTGATCCGACGAAGTGCCGAGAACGGAATATCCGGCCCAATGTCGTTAATGATAAGGCGCTGAATTGGTGAGTTTTCGAGCCCGGCCAAAGCAATGCCGATTAGTCCCCCAAGAGATGTTCCGATCCAGTCGTAGCGTGAGAGACCCGCTTTGGCGGCCACAACGGTCATATCCATGTTGTACTGCAGGAGATTGTAATCCGATGGATCGGTCAGCCAATCACTATCACCGCGCCCAGCCAGGTCAGCACAAATAACTCTTCGCGTTGATGAAAGACGTGAGGCGAGCACATCAAAATCACGACTGTTTCGCGTCAAACCATGAACGCAAATTACATCACTGGTTGGTTCAAGGCATGGGTACTCACGGTAGGCCAGTGTGTGAAATCCATGCCGACTGATACCTCTTGCATGGTTCAATATAACACTTCGGCCCTGTGCCTCAGATGATGAGACTTGGTCGTTTGATTTTAGAGCGCGTAAGGTCACCGTTTTTTTCCCCAGAAGCTTTCGTTAGGATCGTAGCTCGCGTTTGGCGAGTTCCACGCCAAACTTGAGCCTTTGAAACGGGCTCTTGGTAATCCTGGTCGCTTTTCTAAACACCTTTTCGTCGAGCTTACTGGTCAAACGAAGATACTCATCAATCAGGTCTGGATGGACGTCAAATCCGTCATACCAAACTGTGCAGTCAATCGATCCTTCTCGCCCTTTACACCGATCTCGGACGTGTTCCTCCAACTGAGACAGTTCTTCTTTCTTGCTCAAAAAGAAGCCGCGCAAATTGATCTCCAACTGTCCAGTATGCTCATTCAGTTGAACACGTGTATCCACGGATGCTCCAAATAGATCTTCACGAAGGCCCATTTGTTCCCGTTGAAAAATTCGCTCATCCATAAGTTTCGGCTCGCGAATGATGGGTGTAAAATCCATAAGCGCCAAAATGTCGTTCTTTAGGTCGATGCCTGGCGCGATTTCGACTAGCACCAGGCCCTCCGCCGAAGCTTGGAAAACACACCTTTCAGTAACATAGAGCACGGGTTGTCCCCGCTCGGCAGCTAACTCTCCGGAGAAGGTGATTTGTTCGACGTATGGGACGAACTTTCTGACAGCCCCCTCGCGGACAATCTTGATCTTGCCATCGCCAATCTCGGTTTTGAGCCCGCCCGCAGTGAACGTGCCTGCAAGAACTAAGCGGCCAGCGTTCTGGCTAATGTTAATAAAACCACCCGCCCCGGCAAATTTCGGACCAAACTTCGAAACGTTCACGTTGCCGAAACGGTCTGTCTGGGCCATGCCGAGACACGCCATATCGAGACCGCCTCCATCGTAAAAATCGAACTGGGCGCTCTGAGCGACGACAGCATCAGGATTTAGTGCAGCCCCAAAATCCAACCCTCCTTGTGGCATGCCGCCAATCACGCCGGGTTCAGCAGTGAGCGTCACGTTGTTGAGCAACCCTTCTTCCGCCGCGACAGCGGCCACACCTTCGGGAACCCCAATGCCCAAATTGACGACGCCGTCTATCGGCAATTCGAAAGCAGCCCTACGCGCGATGACTTTGCGTTCAGTTAGTGGTTGCGAATTCACCTGATCCAATGGCAAGCGCAATTCACCTGAATAGGCATGGTTGTAGGGTGTGGCGTAAGTTTGCCGATGGTTTTCTGCCTTGGAGATTACCACGCAGTCAACCAGTGCTCCCGGAATCATGACACGCTTGGGCAACAGTGTGCCGTGAATCGCCATTCGCTCGATCTGAACGATCACCGCCCCATCAGAATTATGTGCGGCCATTGCCGCGGCTGTGGCATCCAGTTTGAGGGCTTCCCGCTCCATCGTGGAATTGCCCATTGTATCGGCGGTCGTTGCTCTCAATAGCGCGACATCAATTGGAAATGCTTTGTAGTACAGCCATTCTTCCCCTTGATGATGTACCAGTTCGACAAGGTCTTGAACTGTCCGGTCGTTTATTTTCCCACCGGATTGTCGAGGGTCAACGAATGTCCTTAGACCGACCTTGGAGAACATGCCCGGCTTTCCACCAGCAATTTCCCGATAGAGCTGGCTGATGCAGCCCAACGGAAGATTGTATGCCTCTATTTCGTTTTCAACAGCCATGGCTGATAGCTTTGGCACCAACGACCAATGACCACCGATGGCACGTTTGATGAGACCCTTATGCGCAAGGCGGTTCAATCCCCGCTCGCCACCGTCGCCCGGGGCTGCCGCAAAAACCAAAGTTAAATCTCTGGGGTGGCCTGTTTCCAAAAACCTCTCTTCAAGTGCAATCAGGAGCTCGTCTGGCGTTCCAACACCGACAAAGCCCGAAACACAGACTGTGTCGCCGTCGCGTATAACGGAAATGGCGTCTCGAGCAGGAACACTGATGCTTGGATGTCCCATGCTCTACTGCCGATCCATCAGCCAATCGAAAACACCTGACCCGACAATGCCCTGGCTCTTTCTGCTGACGTAAACGCCGACATGACCACCTGGCAACGCGAGTTCTGTATAGTCATCGGTGCCCACATGCTTGCCCAGAGCCGTTGAACATGGTGGTGGAATGATGTGATCTTGTTTGGCGAAGACATTGAGGATCGGCATATCCAAATTCTTGAGGTCAACGCGGCGTCCTGAGAGTTCGAAAGTCCCCTCCACAAGCCGATTTTCCTTATACAATTCGATAAGCCATTGCTTGGCCGCTGCACCGGGATGGTGTGGACGATCGGCGAGCCATTTTTCCATTCTCAGGAAATTTAAAAGTCGCTTTTCGTCCGACGCTGCTTCGAGAAGGTCGATATTGTACTTTGTCATGGTCCGAACGGGCGTCATCATCTGGAACACGCTCGCCATAATTTCACCCGGCAGGTTTCCGAAGACCTTGATCAGGCGATTAACATCTTCTTCCTCCAGGCTGCGGGTCCAAAGATTGATGAATCCATGGGCCTCATTGTCATCCTGTAGATCACCATGAAAATCGACTGGCGTAATGGTCAAGATGAGGTTCTTGACTTTCTCGGGATGCAAAGCCGCATAGGCGACCGAGAATGTCCCTCCTTCACAGATGCCGAGGATTGTCACCTGATCGGCGCCGGAGATTTCTCGAATTCTCTCTATGCAGTCATCAAGATACCAGTCCACATAATCATCCAGTGTCAGGTACTGATCGGCGCGGGTCGGATGCCCCCAATCGACCACATACAAATCCACCCCGCGACCGAGTAGATTGCGCACAAGAGACCGGTCTTCTTGCAAGTCGACCATCGTGTATCGCCCAACCAGCCCATAGACGATAATTACAGGACCAGATTGTACTTCAGTGTCTGGGAGCGGGTCGTAGTGGTGCAGGGTGACCTTATCTTGCTCTAGGACAAGAGTTTTTGGCGTTGCGCCAACATCCACATCATCGGCACTTACGGCGCTCAGGTTTTTCAGGCTTTTCGAAATCTGGTCATTCCATTTGATCGCATCCTGAAACAAGCCCATTTGGGAGTTTTGTTCGTCACTCATTTCTTTTCTCCAGAAGACTTGGAGGAACCTGGTTTCTTGCGGGACGGCGGAGCGGAAGCATGATCAGCAATCTGCTTGGTCAAGTCTCGAAGCGATTTCTTCAATTCGTAGACGGACCGATGAAGCTCATCGACCTCTGATCTAGTTGGAAGGGAATGCGTCTCACACCATTTCTCAACCAGTTCCTGCTCTTTGAGCCTGTAGTCCACGCCGGCACGTAACAATTTTCTTTGTGCATCGAGGTAGCGCTTGGTGCGTTGGGTTTTGGTGAGTTCTTCGTTGGCGATTTGGAGCCAGTTCTGAATAAGTTCATTTGGCGAATGCCCCAGTTTTGAAAGATCACCGCTGTGTTCCTTCAGGAAGGTCTCATATGCCGCCCACCAAGCCTTCAGGACGATGTTCCGATATGTCGCGCTGGCCTCGCGAAGCGCCGCCCACTCGTTCGTCGTTTGCGCTCCAAGATCACTGAGATCTGCAGAACTAAAATGCCCGGGGCCATCGACAAGCTTTTGAATAGTGGAATTAACTTCATCTGAACCGAACAATAGAAACTGGCTCGGGTCCATTACTTTGCTAAGCGTTGTCTTAGCGATGTCATTTGCGTCATTTTCCCAGCGAGCATTCTGAAACGCTGCTGAGATCCAATCTTGGCTGGCTGTTACAGATTTGTCCCAAAGCTGCTGGGCAATTCGCGCGCTTACTTCATTTTCGCTCGTAGTGAGTGATTTTGATATGTTCTCCCAGAAGGGTCGCTGAGCATCAATCATGGCGCTCTGGGAGCGCAACCACATATCGAGAAATGGGTAAGGTTCGGAAGGTTTGTCTGCCATGACCGACCTCACAGCGCTTTGCTATAAATGGCGAGCGCTGCCTCGTAAGTCATCTCGCGAGGATTGTTGATCAGCAATCGCTCCTGTTTCATGGCATCCGTTGCCAACATCGGCAGGTGGTTGTGGCTGACGTCCACATCACTCAACCGGCTCGGCATGCCCAGTTCAGAACCCAGCTCCAGGAACCGCGCAATCATTGCATCGGCGCGTTCAGATTCTCCGAGCCCTGAAAGCCCTGGGAATATGATTGGTGCCAATTCGGCATATTCTGAGTGCGCGTTCGGCAAGTTGAACTCAAGCACGTGGGGCAATACCAGCGCATTTGACAGCCCATGAGGAACATGAAAATGCCCTCCTAACGGGTAGGCCAATGCGTGTACGGCAGCGACCGGAGCGTTTGCGAATGCCATCCCCGCAAGCATCGAACCGAGTAGCATATTGCCCCTGGCATCTCGATCTTCCGGGCTGAAACACGCTTTGTGTATATTGGCCCCGAGTAATTCTAACGCCTGTTTCGCCAGGCAGTCTGACACCACATTTTTGAGTCGCTTTGACGTGTAGGCTTCGATGGCATGTACCATCGCATCGATACCAGTAGCCGCTGTTACCGGTGCAGGAAGGCCAATAGTGAGTTCAGCATCCAAAACAGCAAAGTCAGGCAGGAGTTGGGGAGCGACCACCCCTTTTTTTTCATTGGCACCTGTCGTCACGATGGAAATCGGAGTGACTTCGGACCCCGTGCCGGCAGTCGTGGGCGCCAAGATCAGAGGAAGACGCTCTCCCCGGACTAGGTTTACGCCATACATGTCTGCCAAGTCTTGATCGGTGTTTGCCAAAACGGCGATCAGCTTGGCTGTGTCGAGCGAAGACCCGCCGCCTATCGAGACCACACAGTCTATGCGTTCAGATCGGGCGCGGTCGACGGCGGATTTGATCATATCCTCAGGAGGATCGGGCTGAACGCCGGAAAATGTCCAAACATCAAGCCCAGCTTGCCGAAACCCCTCCAACGCTGGATCGGCCAACCCAAGTTTCAAAATCATCGCGTCGGTTATGAAACCAACTTTTTTGCAACCCCGGTCAGAGAGAATCTTGCCGATCTTGGCGGTTGCCCCAATCTCGGCGAGAACAGATCGTGTTGTTTGAAAACTAAACGAAGTCATCTGAACGCCCCCCTCAGATCGGCGAAGTCAGGTTTTGCAGCTGTTCTGTCAGCTTCATGTTCTCTCGGTAGTCGACGGGGCAGTCGATTATCGAAACCGTGCCATCGTTGAGGGCAGTTTGCAGAGTTGGAAGCAACTCTTCGGCGCTCTCGACCCGGTAACCATTGGCACCAAAGCTTTCAGCAAATTTCACGAAATCAGGGTTGTCGAACTCTATCTTTGTCGAGCGACCAAAATGGCGCTCTTGGTGCCATTCAATGAGACCGTACTTGCTATCGTTAAAGATCAGGATCACCAAATCCAGCCCCAAGCGAACTGCGGTCTCGATCTCCTGATTGTTCATCATGAAGCCGGCGTCGCCACAGACTGCAACAGCCTTACGATCTGGATACGCAAGTTTTGCGGCGATTGCCCCTGGCAGAGCGATCCCCATAGAAGCAAACCCGTTGGAAATTATGCAGGTGTTTGGTGCCTCGGCCTGATACATTCTGGCCATCCACATCTTATGGGCACCAACGTCCGAAATTGTGATGTCGTCTGGGCCGAGCGCCTGGCGCAGATCCCAGACAATTTTCTGAGGCTTAACCGGAAACTCTGTATCATTTGCGTGCTCTGCGATCTGCTCTTTGATGATGGCAGGCAGCTTGTGAACTTTTGTGTTTGGGCGACGTCGAGACCGTGCAGCAATACGCGACAATGAATCTTCAATCGTTCCGACGACCCCAGCCTCCAGTATATAGTGTGCATCAACTTCGGCCGGGCTTTCGTCGATATGTATAATTTTTTTGCTTTTCTCGGGGTTCCAAAGCGCGGGATGGTATTCCACCATATCGACACCCACGCAGATGATGAGGTCTGCTTCATCAAACGCAAATGACACGAAATCGTGTGCTTTCAGCCCAATCGTACCGAGGCTTAATGAATGGCTGAACGGAATAACCCCTTTCGCCATGAATGTCGTCGCCACTGGGATGTTCATCTTCTCGGCAAAGTCAACCATGGCCTCAGACGCTCCGCCCCGGATAACCCCATTTCCTGCCATGATGACCGGAGCGTTGGCTTTACCGATTATTTCGGCGACGGAAGCACATTTTCCGACAGGCGCCGTTGGAGGCACAGGAGCTTGAACTTTCAGCGGTTGGGTAGCGTCCAAGTCGTCTCCAGCCACATTTTCCGGCAGGTCGATAAACGAACATCCCGGCTTTTCTGCCTGAGCGCGTTTAAAGGCCTTGCGAACGATTTCCGGAATGATTTCCGGTGTTCGAATTTGTGTCGAGTATTTTGAAATGGGCTCGAAGAGATTAACCAAATCAAGAATCTGGTGGCTTTCTTTGTGCAGGCGATCGGTCGAGCCTTGTCCGGCGATCGCGACAATGGGCGCCCGGTCCATATTCGCGTCAGCAACACCTGTAACGAGGTTGGTCGCCCCTGGACCGAGTGTCGAAAGACACACGCCAGCTCTCCCAGTCAGCCGCCCATATACATCGGCGATGAACGCGGCACCTTGCTCGTGACGGGTCGTCACGAACTCGATTGGGCTATCGATCAGGGCGTCCATCACGTCGATGTTTTCTTCGCCCGGAACCCCGAAGATATAATCTACACCTTCATTTTCTAGGCACTTCACGAACAGCTCTGCTGCTTTCATTGGTTCCTCCAATTTATCCATTTGTCATTCGCGGAAGGGGCAACTTCGCCCTCAAGTGCGAATGACCGTCATCTTTTCGTAGGTCATGTCTTCGAAACTGCCTTTGATGCCGCCAACACCGAGCCCAGAGGTGCCGAGGCCGGCAAATGGCATCCAATCAACTCTGAAGGCTGTGTGGTCGTTCACCATTACGGCGGACCCGTTCAATGCATCAGCTGTACGCATTGCAGTGTTTATATTTTGAGTGAATACGGCTGCCTGAAAGGAGGCATCCACGCTATTGGCGCGCTCAACGGCTTCCTCCAGAGAGCGACACCTGAACACACAAACCACCGGGCCAAACACTTCCCGCTGCGCAACATTGCTGTTGTCGGGGGGGTCAACCAAAACGGTAGGTTCATATAACGTCTCAGAGAGCTTTCGGCCTCCGCAACGACAATCTGCACCTTCGGCAATTGCCTGCGAGACCCAATCGGACACTCGATCAACTTCTGCGTCCGCGATTAGGGGGCCAACATCAGTATCAGGGTGCGTTGGATCACCAACAATCAGTGTTTTTGCTTTGGCCGTCAGGGCTTCAATGAAACCATCCGCTTGCTCCCCGACGACGAACACCCGTTGCACAGAGACACAGACTTGGCCTGCGTGATAAAAGGCGCCCTTGCAGATGCTGTTGATGGCTTCTTCCTGATCGACGTCGCTGTCTACGATCACTGGCGCAACTCCGCCATGCTCTAGGGCGCAACGTGTTCCTGGAGCAAGCTTGCTCCTTAAGTACCAGCCGACTTTTGCGGAGCCGATAAAGCTAAAGAAAGCGGTTCGAGGATCCCGAACCAAACGTTCCGATGTCTCTCTATCGCACAACGCGACGAAACAACGTTCGGACGACAATCCGGCTTCCCGCAGAATGTCGACATAGGCGAGACAGGATAATGGTGTCAGCATCGAGGGCTTAATGATTACGGGGCAGTTGGCTGCGATTGCAGGTGCAACTTGGTGCGCAATCAGATTGAGCGGATGGTTGAAGGCGCTCACCGCAACCACCGGCCCGATAGGCTTTCTACGGGTAAAGGCAATCCGCCCCTCACCTGCCGGCGTAATCCCCATCGGGATTTCGTCGCCTCTTTCAGAAATCAGTAACGACGCGGCAAGTTTGGTACTACTGGCGGCGCGCTCGACTTCCACCAGAGCGTCCACCAAAGGTTTTCCACCCTCCAGTGCAATTTGATGCGCGAGCTCCGCCTTACGAGCCAAAATTATCGAAGCTGCGTTCTCCAATATTTCGATGCGCTTCCAGCGAGGGAGCTTTTGATCCGCCGAACAGTGCATATTCTGCGCTCGCGCCAGCGCGGCTTCCACCTGCGACCAGTCCAACTGCTCTATTTTGGCAATTTCTGTGCGGTCGTATGCACTGACTACGTGAGTTTCCATCTGGGAGGCGCCTGACAAGGTTTCCACTACTTTCGTGAGTTGCAATGACTGCCATTGGCCTCGCTTCTCACGATCCAATGGCAGCCTCGTTTGTTCAGTTCGCTTTGAACTCGACCGTCACGAAAGTGAGCTTCGTGTCGCCAATGTTCTCAAGGTCATGGACAAAGAAGTCGCCGTCCTCGAGCTCAAAGTGCCGCGTGTCACCTGCTTGGTAGTCAGTATCGCGCACGGAACCGTCATGATAGTGAGAGCGCGATTTTCCGGGCCCGGTCACGGTCCAGAAATAGGTTTCTTCATGCCGGTGAAACGGAGCGCGCTCTCCGGGTTCCAGCTCAAGATGCCAAATCCGCAAAGTCTCTGTCTCTGACACAACGCGAGATCCCACCTGACGATTGTTCCAGTTGGCTTTGATCTCAGCACGAAACTCCTCTGTCCAGTTCGAGAAATTTTCTGGGTTCATGTCGTTTGGCATTTGCTCCTCCTTCATCAAAACTTGATTCTATTGATCGTTCGAACATTTTAGTAGTCGATATAAACAGCTTTTGTAAGGGCATTTTGTGTGTTGACGCAACACAAAAGTCTGCTTATTGATCGTTTGGCCATTAAGGAGGAGATGATTGACGCGTGGAGACGCTTCGGCATGAAGAATGGCTCGCGTTCGCAGGGAACTGTGTTTTTTGCTCACGTGCTTTGGATCGGGGCTCGTCTGCTCGTGATCAGTTGCAGCGGCCTCATGTCAATTCATCCAGATCAAATGAAAGGGAGGTCTCATGACCAACAAAATTTCACGTCGTAACTTTGTTCAAACAGCAGCCTTGGGTGCAGGTGCTACAGCGCTTGCAGCACCTGCACTTGCAGAAGGTGGAACAGAGCTCAAAATGCTCACATGCTGGCCAAAAAACTTTCCAGGGCTTGGCACGGGCGCGGAACGCTTCGCGGAACGTGTTGCCACGGCAAGTGGCGGGAAGCTCCGGATTAAGGTTTTCGGTGCTGGCGAGATTGTCGCCCCGTTCGAAGTCCTCGACGCAGTCGCTTCGGGTGCAGGCGATTTGACCCATGACACACCCTACTATTGGTTCGGCAAAGATCCGGCCTTCGTCTATTTTGCGACCGTCCCCTTCGGACTGACCGCGGACGAGCATTTCACCTGGCTGAGATTTGGTGGCGGTCAGGAACTGTGGGACGAGTTGGGTGCCGCACACGGCGTCAAACCTCTTGCAAGCTTGAACACCGGTGCTCAGATGGGCGGCTGGTTCAAAGAGGAAATCAAGTCAGCTGCCGATCTGCAGGGTCTGAAAGTTCGCTACCCGGGTCTCGGTGGGCAGATGCTCTCAAAGCTTGGTGCGACTCCGATCAACATCCCTGGTGGTGAGCTTTTCACTGCGTTGCAGTCCGGGACAATCGATGGTTTGGAATGGATTGCGCCTTGGAATGACCTGGCTTTTGGTTTCCATCGTACCGCAAAGCACTACTACTACCCCGGCTTCCACGAAATGGGTCACACGCTCGGCTCCAACATCAACAAGGATGTTTGGGAAGGATTGAGCGATTCAGAGCGTGAAATTCTGCAATCCGTAGCGGATGCCGAATACATGACCTCGCTCGCTGAATACAATGCACGCAATCTGTCCGCGTTGAACCAACTGGTTGATGACCATGGCGTCCAATTGCATGAGTGGCCAAGCGACATTGTCGACGAGATGAAGCGCATCGCGCCTGACGTGCTTGCCGAGAATTCCGCAAAAAGCGAGATCGCGGGCAAGGTTCACGAAAGCTGGATTGCGTTCCGTGAATCGCAGCGCGAATGGGGTCAAATCGGCGACTATGCCAACGCACGCCTGAAGCAACAGGGTTAATCCTAGCATCCATACAGGCAGTTCCTTCAGCCCAAAGCTGAAGCGAGCAGAATCGTCGAGGCTGGGTTTTACGGATTTCCTGGCCTCGACGGTGAAACATTCGATCTATTAAGTGCCAGTATTGCATATAGGGCTTCCGGTTTACGGACCTTCCTGGCACCACTTCAGGGAGGAAAAAATGTCCGAGTACCAAGGCCATATGCGCGGTAGCAGTTGGCTCGACCTCATTATCGAAAAACTTGGCAAAGCTGTCCGCTGGTTGGCGGTCGCAATGGTCTTGCTACAGTTTTTTGTTGTCGTTGCCCGATACCTATTCGATGCGGGATCAGTGATGGCTCAGGAAGCGATACTGTACCTGTTTGGTACAATGTTCATGCTTGCATTGGCCGATAGTCTTGCAGCGGATAGGCACGTTCGCGTCGACATGCTCTATCACACATACTCTGAAGGAAAAAAGCGCTTCGTAGACGCGGCAGGGATCGTCATATTTCTGCTGCCCCTGTGCCTCTTCATGCTTTGGAGCTCGCGAGAATATGTTCTCAACAGCTGGGCTTCTTTTGAGGGGTCTCGCGAAGCGACAGGTTTGCCGGGTGTTTTCTTGTTCAAAACGGTAATCCCAGTGGCATTGGTGTTGGTTATTGTTCAGTCCCTTGCAATTTTTGCCCGCTGTATCGGGCTTGGAGGGCAGACCAATGATTGATGTTCACAACCTCTACCTGCTCGCTCTGTTTGTTGGTTTGCTTCTGTTCTTGATGTCGGGATTCCCAGTCGCATTTGTGCTCGGCGGGTTCTCCCTTCTTCTTGGTGGGCTCGGAGTCTTGCTGGGACATTTTGATGCGTCGTTCCTGTCTGCGATTCCGCAACGAATTTATGCCGCCATGACAAACGACATCCTTTTGGCAGTCCCACTCTTTGTTTTCATGGGTGCGATGTTGGAACGAAGTGGCATCGCTTCAGAACTCCTTGATGGCATCGGCCGCTTGTTTGGTCGTCGTCGGGGTGGGCTCGGGTACGCGATTACGCTTGTAGGTGCGCTTTTGGCCGCCTCCACAGGAATTGTCGGCGCAACCGTGACCACGATGGCTCTGCTTTCGCTTCCCGTGATGTTGAAATGGGGATATTCCCCAAAACTTGCGGCCGGTTCTATCTGCGCGGCGGGGACGCTTGGCCAAATCATTCCACCGAGTTTGGTTCTGGTTCTGCTGGCTGACACGATTTCGTCTGCCTATCAAAAGGCGCAACTGGAGATGGGGAACTTCTCGCCTGACACAGTTTCGATCTCGGACCTGTTTGCTGGCGCGCTACTTCCAGGTCTCTTGATGGTGGTGATATTTCTCGCTTATCAGATTTGCCTGGCGTTTTTTGCACCGAACACCTGCCCTCCTCCGCCGGAGCGCGAAGCAGATGAGATGACAATCTCAGCTTCAACTCTTTTGGCTCGGCTCGTGCCTCCATTGGCGCTTATTCTAGGTGTACTCGGATCTATCCTTGGCGGTGTAGCGACTCCGACCGAATCAGCAGCCATTGGTGCAGCTGGCGCCGTTCTTCTAGCCGGGTTTGGCACGGAGCATCGAGCTCGGGCTAACATCGCCCTTGGATTTCTTGGGCTTGCAGTCTTGTTGAAACAGCTTGTCTTTGCAAACGTCGAAGTTTCCTTGTTCGCTGAGCGTATCATCGTCGGCATTCCAGTGATCATCTTTTTTGGGTTCTTCTTTGTGGCCCTTGTAAAAACGGCGAAATCATCAGCGCTTGTCAAATCAGCTACTGAAACCACGCGATTGAGCGCTATGGTCTTCATGATCTTGATCGGCGCGGCAATGCTGTCTTTGGTTTTCCGCGGTTTTAGTGGTGATGAAGCGGTTCAGCATTTGATTTCAAGTGTTCCAGGTGGCCCCTATGTCGCGCTTGCGGCCGTCTTGGCAGTGATGTTCTTGCTGGGATTCATTCTGGACTTCATTGAGATCATCTTTGTGATTGTTCCGACGATTGCACCGGTGCTTCTGGCCTCTGGGATCGATCCGATCTGGCTTGCCATTTTGATCTCACTAAACCTTCAGACATCGTTCTTGACGCCACCCTTTGGGTTCGCGCTGTTCTACTTCCGCTCGGCAGCGCCTCCTCAGATATCGACAAAGGATATCTATCTTGGTGTGCTACCCTTTATTGGCTTGCAGGTGCTGGTCCTCATTATCGTTGCCTTCTTTCCGGCAATCTCGACCTGGCTTCCCTACGCTTTGCGATAAAACGAAGATGCCACCCGTTTCGACGGGTGGCATCCTCCGCACATGCTATATAGGGCACGTGAGCTAACAACGTGGGTTACAAAGCAGAGGCAGTTCGAGACTTATGGTACAGAAAGAAACATCAACAAAACCGCAAACCAAGAAGCGACAACGCCTTTCACCTCAAGAGCGCGAGCACCAAATTGTAAAGGGAGCAATTGATTTTGTAGCAGATCGAGGGTTGAACTTCTCTACCCGCGACCTCGCCAAACATTTGGGGATAAGCCAGAGCCTTCTATATCGCTACTTTGAACACAAAGACGATATCGTGGAGAAAATCTACGAACGCGTCTATCTTGGACGTTGGGACCCCGAATGGGATGAAACTCTGATTGACCAGAGCCGTTCTGTTGAAGAGCGTCTCGTTAAGTATCTTCAAGACTATACAAAGGTGGTCCTGCAAAAGGATTGGGTCAGAATTTTTCTGCTGTCCGCCTTTGATGACCCGGTGATCTCGCAAAGGTACATCGCACTTCTGCGCAAGCGCATTTTTGAACCGCTCCTGAACGAGCTTTTACAAGAGATGGGAAGAAAAACCGATCTCGACCCAGCGGATCGCGAGATGGCACTCGAATTGATCTGGGGGTTTCATTCCAGCTTTTTTTATCTCGGCGTACGACAATGGGTGTTCAAAATGCCCGCGCAAGTCGAGTTGGAGTCACTCATCGCATGCCGTGCACGCTCTTTTCTCAATGGATTTAGAGTTCACTTGGAAGCGACAAGCAGCAACGTTTCTTAGCGTCCGGAGAACCACGTTATTAGAAACGTAAATCCATCCACAAGAGTTCCACTTAGTCGAGTGAACAAGCCATCAGAGGTGAACGACAAGAGTTAAGAGCCTCGTGCCAAGGTATACGTCTTGGGTCAGGATGAGCACATCTTAGCCCAAGCTTCCTGGACGAAGCAGTACACATTACATCGAACTGAGCAGGACATTTGAGTATTTGAATTACGTTCCACAAAGACTGACATCGCAATCAATCTCAGGCGGCGTGTTTGTCTCAACACTAGCGGTTTTTAACGAAGACTTGTCACTGGCGCCAGAGGTGATCAGCGCGCAGGCGACAAGATTGTCGCGGATAAGCGGTATTCAAGGAATTGCCGTCAATACACCGGTTCGAGATCGTGCAAACCTGTCGAAAAGTGAGAGTCTTGAGGTCGTTGCAGCAACGCGGTTAGGTCTCTCGAAAGAAAAGGTTCTTCTTGCCTGCGTTGGAGAATTCGGGGACGACGTTTTAGAGAGATGCTCAGAGTTCCGTTCTGTTGGTGCAGATGCGGTTATCGTGTTTCTTACTGATTGCGGGGCCGCAGACCCTAGGCACAAATGGCTCAAACAACTTCCAAGTCTCGCAGAACGAATGGACTTGCCAGTCGTGATCGCACTGCGACAGAACAAGCGAAGCTCGCATTCAGATCAGACACTAGTCACGAGCATCGCGGAAAATTGTAGCCGCGTTCTTGGATTTGGCATTGGCGACCAAGACGACGTCGTGATGTATGATCAACACTACTATGCGCTCAAATCAGTGAACCGACCGATCGCAGTTCTTTCGTCATCTGAAGGCGCGTTGTTTCACAGCCTAAATACTGGTGGTGACGGAGTCCTCTCTCGTTTGGCCATGATTGCACCATATGAAGTCACCAGCCTGTATCAAGCAACACAACAAGGTCGCTTCTTTGATGCTCAAGCGTTGCATACGAAGCTCGCGCCAATCGTTGCGCTCATAAATGAGCGCAACCCTGAAGAACGCGACCTTGTGTATCGCCACATGGCCTACCAGCGCGGCCTCCTTCCGTCACCGAATTCACGTGGCGCAAAGGCTGATATTTCGCAATGCTCGATCACCAAAATCGAGCGCACTTTGAGAGACGTCTCGCTCCGGGAAATAGACCAATAGGGGTTGCTTCAGGCTAAATGCAGAATTGGGCAGTACGAAGTTTTCTGAGTAAGTTAGCTTGAAACTGGCCATTCATAGCGTCGGGGTCGAACGCGGACGAAGCGGGCGTTCGGCACAGTCATTCCAACGTCTGCTTTGGTTCAAAACGGTGGGGGTCGCATTCTGACGGAGCTCGACTTCACGATTGACGTGTTCGTTGTTGCCATCCGCCCAAATGTTTCAAGCAGTGGATCCAATTCACCAATATCTTTCAGCAGCAACCGGGCCACAAACCCATCCTCACCCGTAACTTTGTCGCACTGCACGATTCTATCCGTATCCTGAATCTGCTGCTCCAGCACATGGCGCTTACCGGGTAGTGGGCGAAATCTGACAACAGCTTCAAGAGCATACCCCAGGGCTACCGGTGAAACCTCGATCGAAAACCCTTGCACAATACCTCTGTCTTGTAATCGCCTGACACGATCACGGATTGTTGGCGAAGAGACCCCCAGATCAGCGGCGAGGTCTTTCCAACTGATGCGCGCATCATCCACCAATGCGGTGAGAATGCCGCGATCAAGGTCGTCTAAAGTATTTTCCATTCCAATGCAGATACCCAAAAATGCTTCCTTTTCCATGCTTAAAACCATCTATCTGCTTTTATTTCCAGAAGCACATTTTCGCAATCACGTTTTATCTTTACATGGAAGCAATATTAAAATTTGAGAGAGACTATGAACTGGGCACTTTGGGCATCCTTTGCGGCAATCTCCGCTGTGAACATTGTCACGCCAGGACCGGCGAACCTGAATACTGTGCGGCGCGCGATGCAATTGGGAATGAAGCAGGTTGCGCCCACAATATTTGGCAATGCCCTTGGTCTTGCTGTAGGCGGAGCCATTTGTGCAGCGGGTATCACGTCATTTGTGATGGCATCAGATTTGCTCTGGCCCCTTTTTCAATGGGTGGGAGTGGCCTATTTGGTTTGGCTTGGGGTCAAACTATTGGTTAGTAGAGAAACCTTGTCTCTGAACTCTCAGGCCGACCTAACGGTGCCAGCTCGCGTTTTGTTTTCAGAGGCATTTCTACTGGCAACCACCAACCCCAAGGCGCTGCTGTTCTATATGGCGCTGTTCCCTCAAGTTCTGGACTTGGAGCGGGGATTGGCGCCACAAGCGAGCATTCTCATTCTGACCTATTGTGGCCTGTCCATTCTGTCGCTCGCCACCTATTCGGCGCTTGCACATTTTTTCTCGAGCAGTTTCATGACGCGGGCTCGGTATGACAGATTCCGACAATTTTCCGGCGTCATCCTGATCGGATTTGCGGCCAAACTATTTCTGAACATGCGCTGACGTAATGAAGTTTGCCTTGCTCATCCTGCTCGACTGCCTCTGGAGCGTGTGCCTCAGTGCAGAATAGGGCGGTAAAGAGTTTTCTGCGGCAGTGTATCGTCAAGCGGCTCAATACCTCTAAAGTCATGCAAGAAACGCCCAATGAGACATTGAAAGAGACCCGACAGGCGAGCGGTCTCAGCTTCTACGCTCATTGAGACACGATCACCAAAGCGGGGTCGTTTGCACACCGGGCGAAACGGCACTCCAAGCCCCTTTCTTGTGAGCAACCGTCAGAAATCACGCCGCGAAAGAGGAAAAAGAGCCCATCTCGACCAATGCTGCAGACTGCACGAAGGTCCGTTGTAGCAGTTCACGTAGGCGTTTCGCGGCCAGCTCATCGCGATGATGAACTTCGGTCACGATGCCCAGCAGCCTCTGTGGCAAAGTAGTTTTTATAGTCGTGAAATTTCTTCTTCAGCCAATCAACGAGAGCACGCTTGCGTGGGTCGTTGTCAATAGGCCGAGTTGATATACAGAGGTATTTGGAACCATCTGGAACAAAGCCGAAAGGCGCCGTCAGCCTAGTGTTTTCCATGTTTCGGGCAACCATAAAGAGCGACATCATTGCAATGCCATGCCCATTCTCAGCTGCTTCTAGAGCAAGAAAATGATGTTGGTGTTCAACCTCGCGAGTCAGCGTGTCTTTCCCGGTTTGATCGTTCCAGTTCAGCCAGGCGTCAGGGCGGCTAGAAGACCTGATGCGTGTGTGATTTTGCGGCTCTGAACCCCGTCCAAAGGAAAGATCCAGGTTCATGACCGGTCCGACAAATTCTTTCGCAATTGTTTCGATATGCAGGTCTGGCTCAAGGTCGAAGTCGTTTCTGCGGATCGCAAGATCGATACCGTGCCTGTGAAAGTCAACCGCACCGCCACCCGAGAGAATTTTGAGCTTTATACCGGTTTCCTCTTCGATCACTGGTGCAAGGGGAATCAATAGCTTAAGACAAATCGTGGGTTCGCAGGAAACAACAAGAGGAGTAGTCGCATGGTCGGGTGCCAGCCTGTTCACAAGACTATCCAAGTCTTCGAACATCTCGAACAAATGCGCAGCAAGCTCCGAGCCTTCAATTGACAGATCAATACGATTGCCTTGGCGATAAAAGAGTGGCAATCCCAAGTTTTCTTCAAGACCTTTGATTTGTTTGCTGACGGCTCCTTGGGTGATCCTGAGTTCTTCAGCCGCCGCTGCAAAACTTCCTCGCCTTGCACACACTTCGAACGTGCGCATTGCTTTCAGGCTCCATTTGTACCTTTGCCGTCTTTGATCTTTCATGAAAAAAACTCTTGGTACTGCATGACCTTTACTCGTTTGTAATTTTGCCGGTCGCGCCTCAATTTCAGCGTGCAACATATCCAGTATAACTTGCTCTTTGGAGGAATTGGAAATGCAATCCCCGGCCGCATTGGCGACCCCATCCGCCCCCGTTACGACTTACCCGATTTATTGCGAAAAATTGGCGAAATATGACTTTGTGCATATGTCCCCGGAAGCCTTTCTGCGGGAAATCAACGACCTGCCGCAGCACGAGCTGGAGAGTTTTCGCGATAGCTGGAACAATCTTGAAGTTGACCAACACATGGCTGACGGCGGTACATACCGCAAGCGGCGTCACGGCACTTTTTCAGCGACGCGCGCAGGGGGTGGTATCGCTCACGAAGCGCACCAGCCGCACTACCAAACCAGAACCTTCAACGATCTGAACGGCGGCGTCCAACGATATTTTGCACCGCTGGAAGATCACGTGGCCGACGGAAAAGTTCTCAATGGTATCCTGAAGTTCGCGTCGCGCAGCTTTGGGATGCTGTCACCAATGTATGACTGGCATATCGAGACACATCAGTTTCGCATCAACGCCCTGTCCACCGGAGGAAAGCCGACACCTGAGGGCGTTCACCGCGACGGCGTTGACTATGTCCTCATGGTTCTCGTAGACCGGCACAATGTCGTCAACGGGACCACGCGTGTCCTTGATGCGGACAACAACGAAGTTGCACAGTTCACCCTCACCAAGCCGTTTGAGGCCGTCATGGTGAACGATCTTCGTGTAGCACATGGCGTCTCGGCCATTCTTCCGGCGTCGGCCGAGCTCAAAGGTCATCGTGACATGTTCGTCGTCACGTTCAAAAGAAAATAGCAAGTAAGCCGCCCGTCACCAGCCATGCTGGTGACGGGCCTATGAAAGGAACCTAGCTTTGGACATCACTCAAGCATGGGTGATCGCAACCATTACTTGGCTTGCAGTCATCAGTCCTGGGGCAGATTTTGCCGTTGTCTCAAGAAATTCGTCGCTCTTCGGCCACGGTGCGGGACTCGCGTCTTCGGTGGGTATTGCCTCCGGGTGCTTTGTTCACGTCGCGTATGCGATTTTAGGCCTGGCACTCATATCGCAATATGTGCCTGGATTCTTTGAATATGTTCGGATCATCGGCGCTGGTTATCTGCTTTATCTGGGTCTGGCGATGGTGCGCTCCCAGCCAGTTCAGGTGAGCGCAAATGATGGAGATGACAATCAACTCACCAACTGGCGTTACTTCGGGATGGGGTTGCTAACCAACAGCCTGAACCCAAAGACATCGCTATTTGTCATCAGCCTATACAGCCAGGTCATCGGGCCAGAAACATCGCTCGAAGCCAAATTGCTGTGGGGTGCGTTTATCGCAATCTCTCACTTCTTATGGTTCAGCGCTGTTTCCATGTTCATGTCTGCATCTGCCATCCGCACTCGCATACTCAACAACCAGCGCGCATTTAACATCGCCATCGGCTTTGTCCTGCTTCTGCTGGGGTGCTTCTTGCTTCTAAAAAATGATCTGGGGATTTGACATGCCAAAACCAGTCGCACTGATCGATCTGGAAGGGGTGCTCTTTCCTGAAATGTGGCCCTCAATCGCATCGGCCATAGGCGATACGAGACTCGAAGTTACAACGCGTGAAGTCTCTGACTATCCGACGCTTATGGCACAACGGCTTGAGCTCCTGCGTTGCAATGGGGTCCAACTTACTGAGGTTGAGGAGATTGTATCAGGATTGTCTTTTCTGCCCGGGGCCATTGACTTCATTGAAACGCTCAAGACTTTCGCTGACGTCGTGATTGTCACAGATTCATTTGCACCGATGAACGCCAGCGCACTTGGGGCGCTTTCCGTGAGCCGCGTCTTCACGAACCATCTGACGGTCGATTGTCACGGTTTTGCCGCTGACTGTTTCTACTGGCATATCGGGCAAGGCAAGGCCCGGATTTATGAGTTCCTGCCCGAGGGAGAAGCACCGTTCCTTGCAATCGGGGATGGGTTTAATGACCTTGATATGCTACGTGACGCTGATCTTGGGATACTGTTTGACCCCTCGGATATGACGCTCCAGTCAGCCGGAGAGTTACCTGTGCTAAGAAATCTTGAGCAGGTGCTTTCAAGGTTTTCAACATTCGCAGAAGCATATACTTAGTTGGCTCCAAAAATGTCAGGAGCGCCTGATCTGCCGGATGCCGAGCGCGGGATGAATGACAGCTCATGAACTTCGAGGTTTTTGCGCCTAACATTTCGACGTAACTTTACTAGGTTGGAAGGTGTTCTTTGGGGGATTTGTTTTTAATCTTTTGCAGTCATATCAACCCCGTCCAGTTTTGAACCTTTTGATTAATGAAAGTAACGGTTGGTATCAGAAAAGATATGCCATCCTTGCCGACGGAAGAGAGTTCGATGATGTTATCGTCGCCACCGCGGCTGAGGAAGCTCCATGACGACTACCAGAAGCTGGATCACTAAACTATGAAACGGGAAACCAAGGCGTTGCGTTTCAAATCGTTCACTTTGCAGAAGTCGCGGTCGTGTCTCCGGTGTTCTATTGGTTATGAGTTAGCGTCTTGGCTCATTTGATTCAGATGAGGGCAAGCTGGGACTCACCGACACAGTTCAGAGATGGGGTCAAGGAAGTGGTTGGTCGCATCTGGGAGATGAACATCGTCCAGCTTGAGGTCGGAGCCTGGGCCACCAATCTATTGGACGGCAAGAGATCGACTGACGACAATTAGCCGTACATCCGGCTTGATTGGCCAAAAAAGGAAGACATGGGTAGCAAGGGGCCAACGGCGTGAATTTTTTTATGAAGTTCTTTCAAGGTTGGAGGCGAGGTCGCCTTCTTCGGCAATTGAATGACGCCAATACATTTCAAAAAATCCAGGAAGCAAACATGTCAGAGGAACAGATTAGTTTGCGTCGCCGCCGCCAAGAAAATGCGCAACACAGGCAGAAATGGCTTGATAGCGCGTGCGTATTGAACCTGCGCGTAATCACGCCAGACAGCGAGGAAGGTCGTGCTTTTCTGGCCAAGTTGGATGCGGGGGATATCCACTATCTTGTGAGCAACATCTACTATGATGGTCCTTTCGATGAGGACTGGGCGATGGCCTGCTTGCTGCACCCGAAATGCGATCTTGGTACGGGATGGCAATTGTTTCTCGGCTCTGGATCACCGATGTCGATCGAAGAGTATCTCTGGGAAAACGACGCCAAGAAAAACCCTCTCGGGATATTTGAGGCAGACGTGCACCGCAATGATGCCATCCTAAAGCGTATGAACACTGCGAGCTTTGCGTCGCGAGACTACGCCCCGTCAGAGCCAGAACGTGTCCTCGCCTACGAAACGAAGATGCACGCTGCGCTTTCAGAGGGCAAGAAATTGAGATGGCATATTCCAGACGATGCGTTCATCGGTTTGAAAGGGTTGGAAGCGGAAACGCATTTCGAAAGAAATGGGGATGACATCCTCGAAGCCTTTGAAATCTGGCTGGCCAAGAACGACCCGGATCAATAGAGCGGCCATTCGTGTCGCGTGCAGCATCGGACACTTTGGGCTCATTCGCTCGCTTCCGCAGCGCAATGCACAAGTGCCAGCTTTTGTAGGCACGAGAGGTTTCAATTTGTTTCTGCGCTTGTCGGCCGTCATCAATGTTCCCCGGTGAAGGTGATGCTCACCCATCCGAGCGGTAAATTATGCGCGAGAAGATTCGCTGGCCTGTCCCAAGTGATCACCCATCAGCCAAATCGGTACTCCAGAGTAGGACCTACCTCTCGATGCTTCTGGATTGATCCTTGCTACGATCATGTGCGCGATCCTGTGACCTCACTTGGGTCTGCATCTCACCAATCTTAGGGAAACCAGACAGGACGGTATGTATACGGGTTAGGGCAATCTGTTGATCCGGGGCACTTCTTTGTTTGAGACCCGGGTCCGCGGCGACACCTTCCCTGATCATCCCCTCGCCGCGGCCATAGCGATCTGAGAGCGACTTCCTAAAGGATTGCACTTCCTGGATCGCTGCGCTGTCTTTGAGCAGCACCTTCATCTCATCCACCTTGGCTTCCCCCTTGGGCAGCTTGGATACAGCATCAACCCGGGCGAGGAAGTGCTGGGCATTTTCCGAAAGATCCGGCAATGGCTTTGCTTTCGCCGTCCGCATAGCGTCGTGATTTTTTGTGATTTCCCTCTCGGCGCGACCGGCCGCCTCAATCACCTTACCTGCTTGGACCGCCATTTGAGGAACCCACTCGAGCGCATTGCGACGCTCCGCATTCGCCATACCGAGACGGGTCGCACCTTTCAGCTCACCAAATGACGCCGGTTTGCGTTCGACCTCAGAGGTTACAGCATCCGCGTTCCCGAGCTCCGCGTATCGGGCCGCTATCGCGGCGGCGGCAGCATCGCCATTGGTGTAAATGCGACCAGCCACGTCGGATGCGGTGGCCATCGTCGGGCCAATCATCTTGCTTGCGATTGCGCGATCTCTCAATTCCCTTTCTGGGAGCGGTGGCAGTTCGGGCATCGCTTCGATGAGGGGCCTTTGCGCGGGTCTTTGGTCTTCTGGCATCGCTGTCCTCGCTTGCCGTTCGGGTTCGATGGGTCGGGCTGTTGTCATGAGAGGCTGCAGTCTGGCTAGGGTCTCAGCCCATTGAGCTGCGAAGATCGCGTCCCAGTTTTCCCGGGCGAACGTCGACCAAACTTCCGGTTGGCCACGCAGAATTGCGGCATCCTCCTTTGGCTGATGGGACCCATGGGTCAGGATCGCGTCGCCGCTGATCTGCCGGCGAATGCGCTCATTGAAACTGCGCAGCTCGGCGGCGGACCCGGCCATGTTAAGCTCGTAGTGAGCGCTGCGTTTAAAGCCTCGCGCTTTGCGTCCTTTTAGAGTTTCTGAGGCCAGGTCATGGGACAGCCGCGACATGGATTGGCTGAGCTGCGGCGTCAGTTCGGGGGGCGATGACGGCACACGCAAGGCCGGCGCGGGCGCTGCGTGACGCACGCGGATGGCCTCGTCGCGCAGGGTATGGTCCGGCGCGGCTTTGCGAAGCTTTTCAAAAGCGGCCGCCAAACTGTCAAAGCGCTCGCGCAAATAAGCAAGATTCGATTTGACGAAATCGGAGAGAACTTGGCTTGTCGGAAAGCCGCGCCGCTCAGCAAATCCACGGACCACATCCTGGTAGTCATAAGTTTGTCGATAAAGCGCGGTGGAATCCTGCAGCCGGTCGCGGGTCATCTGCTCGACCATCTCACCTGAGCTGCGGAATTCCTCGTGAGACGCATAGAGCCGCACATCATCGCGGTGGCGGGTCAGCGCGACATAGGAAAGCTGCGCGTCCATGGTTGGCGAGAGATAAACAAAACTCTGGTCAACCGTATTGCCCTGTTCTTTGTGGATTGTCCGGGCATAGCCGTGGTCGATGTGGTTGTACTCATTGGCCCGAATGGTGATCGGATCCGCATGGCCGTCGACCAATATATCGAGCCTGTTGCGGTCCGCTTTGGTGACAGTTCCGGTCGATCCGTTAAACACATCGAGGCTGCGTTCGTTCTTGAGGAAGAGCACGCGATCCCCGTTGGAGAAATCCCGCTTGCCCCTTTCGGCTGCAAAACTCTGATCCTCACCAAGCGCCCCTGCCCGCTTCAAGGACTCCCGCGCCTCGACATTGAGTGCGATCACGTCCTTGTTGCGATGTGCCATGATGGTGACGTCGGCACCTGCCTGATGGAGTGGTATCCAATCGGCGATGAGGGAGGAGCGCGCATCCTCTGACGTATCAGCCCAGGCAAACTTGTCATGCGCCATATAGGCATCAACACCCGCATCGGCGTCGCCCGACCCGAAGGCAATCGCGGCGTCCCGCATCCAGGGCTCAGACTGACGCACAACGCTGTCGAGTTCCGAATACCCCGTCACGTCCACAAACGCCCGGAAGGCGGCACCGGCCTGGATGGGCTGCAATTGCCGCGCATCACCAAGGACAATCATACGCGCGCCGGCCTCATCAAGGACCCTCGTAATTCTCTCCATTTGGCTTGAGGACACCATGCCAGCTTCGTCCATGATGAAAACGGTCCCTGCATCGGGCAGCATCCGATCACGCGCCCATTGGTGCTCCCAGGAGGCCAGTGTCCGCGACTGAACGCCTGATTCCGCGCGCAGATTATCCGCAGCAATTCCGGCCAAAGCACCCCCAATCACAGTGTGGCCTTGCGCCTCCAATGCCATACGCGTCGCATCAATTGCGGTCGACTTACCCGCCCCTGCATAGCCCACCAGCGCAGCTGCACCCTGTTCGCCGGTCAGATTGCGCACCACCATCTTCTGCTGATCGTTAAGGGCAAAGCCGCGCTTATGCTCGAACGCCTCAAAGGCCTGCCCCAGAACCTTCTGTGAGAGATTTGCCCCCGGTTTCTGAGCAATCCCTTGGATGTTCTGCACCATCTGGTGCTCCAGCTCGACCATGGTTTTGGTCGAGAACAAAGCATCGCTGGTCTCGTCTCCCGTGAAGGGATCAAAGGCCGGCGCAGCGATTGGAACAAGCTCCTCATGGGCGCCAACACGATAGTAAAGCGCCTGAAACTCGGCCGCAGAACACTCTGTCCTGTGGATCTCCCGAGCGATGTCATGCTTGGTGAACACCGCCTTCTGCGTTGTGATCTTCTGCAGGACGAGGCTCGGGTCTTCTGTATAGCGCTCATAGTTTTCCCGCGCGGCGGTGCGCGCTTTCTCCGCCAATTCTGAGGCTTCACCTCGCGCGTCCATATTGTCTGCCGCCGGCCCCCGATGGGTCGACGGCACCGCATCGATGCCCATCTCCTCAAAAGACCGGTGGTCCACCCGAATGTCGTGACCATGCTTTGCCAGGTGGTGGTTTTGGATGTCCGCCCAAGCCTCACGCATCTCCTTGAGGCGCTCCATGCCGCCCGTAAATTGCGTGTAGCGGATCTTGCCTTCGAACCCACGCAAGGGTGCACCATCGCCATCCAAGACCGGTACACGTTTCGCTCCAAACCCATTGTCGGTTAGCGGTCGCGGCGACGTCATCACATGCACATGAGGATTTCCGTCCATGTCGTGATAGGCCCAATCGGCGACGATCCCATGCGCGCTCAATTCCCGTGACACAAAATCCCGGACCAACTCTATGTTCTGATCTGTGGTCAATTCGTTTGGAAGCGCCAGAACAATCTCGCGCATCAATTGCGCATCCCGCCGCGCCTCAAATGTCTCTACCGCGTTCCAGAAATAGGCGCTGGTTTCAGCCACCGTATGGCTTTCAGCAAAATCAGATATCCAGGATGGTGCCTCTTTTGGTAACGCAAACTCGGAGTGGACGTTGCCACCTTTTCGGGAGTAGTCGATCTCCTCGGATGTCTCTTCCCGCTCCATCTTAGCGCAATGACGATAGGCGGCCGCGGCCACAGCAGACCGCCCGGACCCTTTTCCAATGATCTGCGCCGACAGATGGTAAATCGCCACCGCGCTTTCTCCTCTTTGGCCTGCTTTGGCCAAATCACAACGCGCAACCAGTCCCGCAATCGCTGACCAGACCGCTCAATTCGCCCAAAACGGCCCTTCCTCGGGCCGCACCTGTCGCATGCGACGTATAAGTGCGCCGTTGTTTTCAACTCCTATCGCATATATATCGCTATATGTAAACGATATAATCTGGTATAGTCATTGCGACATCCTGAGTGGAGCCGCCCACCCCAACCGGAAAGGAGATGACCGAGATGGCACGCAAATCGAAATCTGTTGCCGACATCGACAAAGAAATCGCAGCACTTCAGGCGCAACGAGAAGAGGCCTTGGAAAGCCGTGCGGTGCAGATCGGTAAGATCGCGGCCAAAGCCGAACTCAACATGCTTGATATCTCGGATGCGGAGTTGTTGAGGGAGTTCAAGGCGATTGCAGAACGATTTCGCGCACCTCCCAAAGCCTCTATTCCTGCTTCAAATTCAGGCCAAGCGCGCGCGAGCGGAGCAGAGAATGCGACAAGCTAAGCACGCAGAAAGACGGGTTGAAACACGTAGACGTTTGGAACTGGGGGAAGCAGTTGAAGCCGCCGGCGCTGCGCATTTGAGCCGCAACGACATCATAGAGGCTTTGTCATCTTATCTCGAAACCAGCTTTCCCGAGCGCGCGTCAAGGACAACCTCAGACAAATCTTACGGCGCGCTTAGGCAGCGATCGGAACGAATATCATGATCCGCAAGCCTGAAGAACCAAACTACGGGCTGATCATCTGTCTTGTGCTTGGAGGTGGCGCAGCGGCGCCCCTCTTTTGTTGGTACGGCTTCTCTCATTTGTCTTACGATACGCCAGAGGGCGCGCCCATCCCCATTCAATGGGACTACGTGAAAGCATGCCTCAATCCGTTTGATCAGGCGTACTGCCGTACGATTAGAGAGGCCATGAGTGCAGGCTCGGCCGAACAATTTTATCTCAGTGTGACAACATTTGCGGCATTGGCGATGCTCGCAATTGGTGCCTTTGTCTACCTCGTTTGGGAGTGGGGATTGAGAGTTAGACCGCTCATCGTCAAGACAGGTCTTTCGGTCGCCGGAGAGAAAGAACTGGGTCAAGCGTCACGCGCAGAGATCAAAAAGGACGTGGCCGGGCTGCCATGGTTTGGTCCGTTTCAGCTAAGCCGATTGCGTGAGGTGAACCACTTCTTGATCTATGGCGCGATTGGTGGCGGCAAAACACAAACGATCCTACCGCTGCTGCGATCCGTGATGGAGCGGGGTGACAAAGTGGTGATCTTTGACTTCAAAGGTGACTACACTCGCATGGCGTATTCCAAGCCGAAAGGCAAAACCGAGCTTGCGGAGCCGCTCATCCTGGCACCGCATGATGATAGGTCGGTGATCTGGGATGTTGCCAATGATCTGGTGGTTGAAGAAGACGCGATCGAAGTGGCGAACCGCATCATTCCAGAGAGCAAAGATCGGTTCTTTTCAGATTCAGCACGCACAATCCTGGCACTTTGTATGATCACATTGATGAAGACAAAGCCGCGGCAATGGACCTGGTGGGAGCTTATGGAAACGACCCAGATGCCCCTCGATACATTGCAGGGGTTTGCCAAGCGCTATCACCGGGACGCGATGATCTATCTCAATGCGGACTACCGACAGGTGGCGGCGACCATATCGACAATGGCCGCTGGATTGGGGGCTGTGCGGATGTTGGCCTATGGCTGGCGCAAGGAACAGAACCAACGGCAGAGCTTCTCTTTGAGGCAATGGCTGCTTGATGAAGAGACGCCGCACCGAACGTTGATCCTGCAGCGCTCGGGGCGGTTTCAGGATCAGTCCGAGGGGTGGATTTCGGCGTTTCTGACGGTGATGTCTTCGTCGGTGTCCGACATTTCTTTTGGGGAAAGCAAGGAGCGTCGCGTGTGGTTATTTGTCGATGAATTCGCTCAGCTTCCCAAAGTTCATCGGTTTGAAGCGATGCTGGAAACCGGTCGATCCAAGGGTCTGGCCGTCGTTCTCGGGATTCAGGGATTGGAGCAACTGGTTGCCAAGTACTCGCAGCAGGTTGCCGATCAAATTGAATCCCTGATCGGTACAAAAGTGATCGCCAAGATCAATGTTGGGCAAACTGCGCGACGCCTCGAGGATCAGTTCGGCAACTCAATCCTGATCACTCATCGACGCGATACGGATGGTTCGGGTCGTCTGAAATGGATCCGGGATGAAAAGCGTGAACCTGCAATGCATCGAACTGATTTTCAGACTGAGCTCGGCCCCCTGCTACACAAACGGGGCGTATATGTCTTGGTCAGTGGGATCGGACGATACATCTATCGGGTTATGGTGCCCTACTCCAAGAGCAAGGAGCTCCGGGTCGCGGAACGCGCGGCGGGATGGACGTTACGGTTACGAGAGATATTTGACGATGAAGACGCAATTGCGCATCAAGAGGAGATCACAGCTCAAGAAGAAATGCGATTTGGCGAGATCGAGAGGGGCGACAAAGGGTTAGAAATTGATCGGTAGTTTTGTGCCAAGCGCGCGGGGGCGTTGCTTTTAGACACCCTGAACGTCAGCTGGCATAACAGGTCAGTCGCTAGAAGGTGAAGATGCCGTTGTTCTTCGGATTGGGCTTTAAGACCTTGCCGTCGTCACCAAGTTTAATCGCAACTTTAGGGTCGACGGAATAAAGTCCGTTACGGTTATGCTGCTTGAGAAGACCGGTATCGTAGAATCTTGAGCGCCATCGCTGTACAGTTGTCCACGACGTTCCCACGCGCATCGCACTGTCCTCGAGTGTTCCGATATAACCTGATCCCTGGATGTCTTGACAGATATCAGCGAGAACGCGGCAGGCGCTGTTTTCGCGGGCTTTTCTGTAATGTGTTTTTACCTGTTTGAAGAGATCAGCGTTGATTCCGAGTTGTCCTGGTTTGAGGTCTGAGGCTTTAGGCGGGCCGTCGAAAAACTTCACATAGGCGTCGTCGAACAAATCTCTGGGATCGAATTGCATGGCTATTATTAACTCGCTGTGACTTCCTTTGATCCGCTCCGCCGATGTGATTGTCGAGTCAAGAACCCGGTGGACGATAGCGTGAATATATCGTGATACTTCGATTGTGTCATCTGGCTTCGTGGAGAGCCGACGGATATGGCCGTCAGCTCTCCGGTGATGGCCTAGGCGGCCATCTGGGAGGATCCTGTTTGCGGCTCTCGCGCGGACCATAGCATCAGATGGGTCACGCCATCGTCTCCGATCTCGTCGAGGGCAATGACGTTGGCATAGATAGCCATACCGCCGAGTTCGGGCGCTGCCAGTTTGACCGACAGGTACTCGTTGCCAGTCGTTTCCGATGTCTTCGACCAAGCGGCGCCGATTTCGTAGTCGCCATTTGCGAAGACGCGGTAGTCGGGCTGTTCGCCATGGGCTTTGGCGTTCGGGACAACAGTGATGCGGGTGCGAACAGCCATTGTGGCGAGCGTGCCGGTGAAGATGCCTTTTTCGTTTTTGGTGAGGGATGCAAGTTTGTTGCTCATGGGTCAGTTCCTTTCAAATGTTGTCAGGATCCATTTTCCTGATGGCACTGGAAAAGCATGGGGAGAGCCGAGAAAACGCAACGAGAAAGACCCGAATGGAGCGGCCCGCAGGGCACAGCCCGAGGACACGGGAGGGGCTTTCGACATTGCGTTTTGGAGCGCCCATGCCCAGTGGCGCCGATCAGGAATATGGGCCAGACAGTCGCTCAAGTGAAAGGAGGAGACGCCCTGAGCATTTGCCCTGCCCTACCCATTGACGAACAAGGGTTCGCCGGGACCCTACTGTTGGCATTGAGATGTCCCTTGGATCGAATTTGTCGCGGCAAAGCGCGTTGAAAAGGCGCGGCCCGGGTTCGTGATGGCGACGAGCGCGTCGGCTACGGTGGGTGTGACGCCGACGACTGGGCGATGGACCCGGTCAAACTACTCGGCTGGAACCGGACCCTCGATATGTTTATGCAGAATATCGAACTGCGTGATGACGAGGTCAACGGTTCGGCGTTTTGCCTTTTTGTCATCGGTATAAGAGCTTGTGCGAACGAACCCTTGGAAATGAACCAGATCACCGGGAGCAAGGGATGCCTCAAGCTGCGTTCTCAGGGTCTGCTTGAAACAAACGACGGTGTTCCAACAGGGCGTGGTGGTGGAGCCATGATCAATGGTGAAGCGCTCGAGCTCATGAACGACCGTAATGACCAGGGCTTGCTCGTAGGGCTTTAGCGAGCCAATGCGTACATTCGCGGTCCATGTGAAGGAGCCTGGCATCATCCACACCATCTTGGTAGTTGGTCGTCTCCGAAACGATCGGCAAGGCCATCTTTGAGGAGAAGGTCACCGACCATTCCGACGCGCGTTTCGACACTGACGAGGCTGCGGCCGTAATCGTCTTGACCATGCCGGGTAATGGTGAGGATGCCTGTCGAAACCAGCTCCAGCAGACGATATTTTGCTTTGGTCGCAAGATGTCTCTCGCGGGCACAGGCGCCGTCCATTTCTGGGGTATCGACACCAAGAAGGCGCATTTTTTCACCTTGGAACCAAAATGTATCGCCGTCGACGATACATGTGATGCGTTTTTCATGAGGCTGACAGACACGCCAGATCGTCTCAGGCGTTGCGACTTGAGGACTTGCCCAGACAAGAAGGGCCGTGAACGCTAACGTACCGGTTCGGCCGTAAAGTCGTTGAGAAACTGCCATTCGATCAGCATGCCATCCTTGTGGTAAGCGGCAACGACAAGCGCATCTTTGCCGTAGTATGAGACGATGGTTTCGACATATTCGAGCAGACTTTTGCGGAAATGGGGATCATCGTGTCGAACCGGAAATCTCTCGGCCCCGATGATCGCGTGGTCTTTAAGTGCGATGAGGTGCCACCCTCTGTCGCGTATGTCGAAGGTGTTGATTTCGTCGGTGGTGAGCTTTGTGTTGCGAAGTGGCGATGCTTTGGTGGTATCAATTGGGATTGCCTTTCGCGCGTGCGGACTGACAGTTTGCTGGCGCAAACGAAGACGATTGGAGAGCAGAAGCAAGAGATCGTCAAATCTCTCCTCATCAAGCGCCTTGATCAAACTGTCTCTGAAAGAAAGTACTGTCTTACCGCCAGAATGAGGGAGGTTTTTCATCATCTCTATACCGCTATATATAGCGGTATTTTGTAGACCAATGTGGCGGTAAAGTGAAGCAGCATAAACAGATTGTGGTAGAAAATCGCCTATCGACATTCGCTTCAAGATTGCAGTTGCCGCATGTCGAGATCTGTTTGCCGACAACGGTTTGATCATTTGTAGATCAGCGACCCGTTTCGCCAAGGAGGTTCACGATCAACTGCGAAGAGATTCCATCAGCGTTGCGAGTCCGTGACCTCGATCTTGAAAACAATCGAAGAGTTCATCTTCGATGTAGATGCGCAGGGTTGCGTCGGAGAGGCGAAGATCGTTCTTCTTGAGAAACGCTGCCAACTGAACGAATGCCTTATTTGCATCTCCGCGCGCGAGCGATTGCTGCAATATGCTTCCCTCTTCGGGCGTTAAAAGTGTTCTTTGTCCCACGTCGCGACCTCCCTACGAACGAGGCCAAACGCCCAAAGCCGGGCGTTAGAAACCTTCCTCAGGAAAGGCGCGGACGCCTTTAGGCGAAAGCACCCTGGACATAGCGAACGCCACCCGGCCGCAACTTAGTGGGCCGTCTGGTTCCTGAAGGGAGGTTTCTAAGCCTCACGCTTCCTGCCGGAAACGCAGGCTGAATATGTCGCGCAATGGAGAAAAACGCAATCGCGAGTGAGAAACAATGTTGGAAAATAGCAAGAAAATATTGTGATATTTGTGCGCTATATCAACTTTCCATGCAGTGGTTACGCGTGAGCGATCGTTACCGAATGGCGAAGACCAACCGGAGCCTGCGCAGGATGGGCTTCGGGAGCGCAGCGAGTAGAGCGCGGCCGGTACGGCGCGCCCAAAGACCGAAACGTGACCTTCCTTAAAACTGTTAACTGCGCGAGAAAATGCAGGGATCAGCATATCAAACGAGCGAGCGGCTCAGGGAGGACCTGAGTTAGGTCGTTTTTGAGGTGAATGCGGGAAACCCGAGCGAGAACCGGATTTAGAATAGAACTGGTTGAGGGGTCAGAAGCGAAGCTGGCTCAGAGAGCCAGATCCGTATTGAGGGCTGCGTAGTATCGATGGCGTGCTTTGATCGCCTCTTGCGCGAGGGTCTCGAGCTCTTCAAGACCGGCGCCAGCAAAATGCGCCGCCTCGAGAAGTTCCTGGGTTCGATCTGCATCGCGCTCCGCCGCGTTGAGACGGGCTTGAAAGCTGGTCTGATCGATTGAGGCCTCCGAGAGGAGGTGGTGGCCAATAGGCCACCAATTTCTCCGTCTCATTGCGCGTCACGCTTGAAGGCGAGGACGTCGAAGGACTGGCCGATGAGTGAGGTCTGGTAGAGCTTGTCGCCGTCTTTTTCATAGGCGTTGGATTGAATGGTTCCTTCGAAGATGACGAGGTTGCCTTTCTGCCCGACTTTGGCGTTTGAAATGCGTTTGCGCAGGCCGGGGTGGAAAATTGTGACGGTGTTCCAGTCTGTCTCTGTGACCCATTCCTCGTCGCGTTTGACCTGGCGGTCAGAGGCAACGGAGATGTGGGTGACTGTTTCGTGCGCGTTGATGTTGCCGATGCGGCCGATGATGCGGAAGGTTGCGTAGTTGATCATGTCTGTCTCCTTGGTTCTTCGTGTTTCGATGGGTCGTGCCAAGGCAGAGTGTTCTCAGACGGCACAATCACCGGAAGCCACGGGTGGTGCGGCCCGCAGGAAACGAACGCAGAGAGGACCCGAGGACACGGGAGTGGCTGGAGCAGCGGAGCTGTTTAGTGATTTTGCCGAATGAGGTTCTCTGCCACGTCCCATCCCTCAAGAAACACAGGGGGCAAGGAGTCAGGCTAGGGCAAACGCTTCGCACGACTATATCGGCGACCGGCTATCATCCAAGTGAAACAGGTTTTTTGAGTATGCCTCATCCGACCACGGATCAGTCTTGGGCAATGGGCACGCAGACGAATGCCGGAACTGGCACCGTCCTTTCCTAAGTCGCAAAAGAAAAAGGCAATAAAGGGCTATTGCTGAAAGGCAATCTTGTCATCCGGTCCGATGACCCATTCTCATCGTGTATCGAATTGTGTCAGCTTGGAACCAGACTCTCGATTTTGCCAGGCAATATGGCCAATGGCATCGACTATTCCGACATTTGGGCCGAGATTGGGTGACGTTCATTGTAGTATCATGAACGTTCACGCTTGGCCGCGCGCGCGTCGTTGAAGCCAGTTAAAGGGCGAAACCACGATCACTAGTTGTAACGTCTTGAATTTTCCGTACTTTTGCCACTTCACTTGGATCTATCTTAACCAGGTGAGTAGAACACTGGAGCGACGAAATATGTCGGCGATTGATGATAATACCTTGGAGCTTTGGCTCAAGTTAGACAGAACGAATTTGTCGCCGGAGCTGGCCGAGCTCGATGCACTTCTTTCTCGCACGCTTGTGCCAGCAGTTTTTCTTTCGAAGACACCAAATATGCAATCCGAAGGCTCTCCGGGCTGCTGGTTGGGTGGTTGCCCAAAATTGCCAGAATATATCGATTGGCCATGGGTGTTTGATGGCGAGGATCCTAAGTACCCAATGAGTTTTTTTGGGCAGTTTGATCTTGCGCAACTGCCAAAGAGCGCTTTCCAGCGTGGATTACCGGAAAGCGGGGCATTGTACTTTTTTGCAAGTTATGTCGAGGACGTGGAGAATAGGAAATCCTCTGTTATTTACGTTGAGGACGATGTTGCAGACGTTGCACTAAGAACGCCACCTAGAATGCCTGAAACACTTCAGAGTATTTCTGAAATGCTCTGGTGGGCTAGAAATCCCAGGGCGTCTTTTGATCAATGCCCGGTGGAACTAGTCGAGTATCAAGCTATCGACCCGAATGCGTTGCTGACTGAAAACGAAAACACTGACCATGCTGCATATGAAATCGCCTGTCGTGCATACGTATTGCAATGCAAACAGCTGCAAAACACTATAATTGCCCGTCAGAACTCAACTAACCGACTTTCAAATTGGTTCAGAAGACAGAATGGGAAACCAACAACCGCACAAGATAGCATGCACCGGCTGTTGAGCGGTGTCACAGGCTACGAAACGGTGGGAACCCCCGACCAAGGCGTTGTCAGACTACTGACCATTGATCATGATCCGAGCTGGGGCTTTGAGTACGCCAGCGGTTCACTCGCATTCTTCATAAGAGCTGAAGACTTGGCGCAGCAGAGGTTTAGCGACGCCTTCGCTGTTCAAGAATAATCATGCGTCAAATCCGGATCAACTCAGTCGGGCCGGCCTCCCGGGGCAAAGAACGGCAAAAGATGGCCATGACACATATGTCGGTGAGCATGAAGACGAGAACAATGAATTGGGCAAACTATTGGATCAGCCGGATTCAAAAACTTAGCCAGGAAAGCGACCAGCACCGGACCTTAGAGGCCCGGCTGTGATGGCTGGTCGAGCAATGCTGGGTACGTACGATATCGGGTGACCGTGCTATGCTAATCGTGGAATGACGGCGCGACGGTTTGTTGTCTCGCACAAAGGTGAGATAGAGGATTGCCCGATGGCAGGACTTTAGTTCAGTCCGCAATTAAGTGCTTACTACTTTGTAAGCGGAATACGGAATATAGCATCTCGACCCCAAGTTGCTGTCATCAATGCATCTTGATCAGGTGTCACGACAAGACCCACCGGACTGGAAAAGCCGTCCGCAATAACTTTTGAACCTCCGCTCAAGAGTATTTCTCGTACGGTAGTCCCACCGTAGTCGACAACAAAAATGCGCCCGCTTTGGGTCATGGTAATGCCGGGGCCGGGTGTTCGAAAATCCTGGCCAGCCTCGATGCGACTGCCGTCTGGATTCAAAATTGTGACGCCGCGTGTGGCTCCCTGGCGGCGCTATCTGGTCGATGCTCTGAAACAATAGATCGCAGTAAACGATTTTTCTTTCTTCATTGTAGTTGTAAGCTGCGTTTCATCCTTAGGAAGGTGAAAAATTTTGTCTACAGACCTATCATCAACAATAGCATCGCGTTTGGCGGAAATCAGATCCGCCCGTGGGGAAACTCTCGATTCTCTGTCTAATAAGTCTGGTGTCAGCAAAGGGATGATATCCCGAATCGAACGCAAGGAAGTTGGAGTTTCTGTGGAAACGCTAGGCAAGATTTCGGAAGCTCTAGGTGTTGGCATTTCAGATCTGTTGCAGCTTGATGAGCGTAAGAAGTTTTTCCTACACGCCCCTGAACAGCAGCCCGTCATTGAGGATGTCGAACGTGGTTTTGTCAGGCGAACACTATCCCCGACGTTTGAGAGCAGGAGCATTGAGTTTGTTCACAACACACTCGAACCTCAATCCGAGACGCCGATCTTTCCCGCGCATCGCCCCGGTATTGAAGAACATATCTTCGTTCTACAGGGCGTATTGACCGGTTTTCTCGGAGATCAGACGGTTGAGGTCCGGGAGGGTGAATGTCTTTACTATGACGCAAGTGTTTCGCATGCTTTTCGCAACGACACCGATCTGCCCGTGACCTGGATATTGGTCATGAGTTCTGGCGCTTTGGGCCTGAAAACCTAGCTTACATCGCCAAAAAATTTGCCGACTACGACGCTTCTCGCAGGTGGCCGATGTGAGGCTCACCCGGTTCGTCAGATCTGATCACATGAGCCGAATAGAGTGCCAAACCCGTGAAACACAGTCCGCCGATCAGGTTGCCGAGCACGGTCGGTATTTCGTTCCATACCAAATAATCAATGAATGAATAGTCACCGCCGAGCATGAGGCCAGCCGGGAACAAGAACATGTTGACCACAGAATGTTCGAAAGTCATGGCGAAAAAGACCATGATGGGCATCCACATTGCGATCACTTTCCCGCCAACGGTGTTTGATATCATGGCACCCACCACACCGGTTGACACCATCCAATTGCACATTGCGCCCCGAACGAAGATGGTCAGCATACCAGCTGCGCCAAATTCAGCATAGCCGATGGTTCGTTGCCGTCCGATATCCATCAGTTTTTCGCCAACGGCATTCGGTTCAACAGCGAATCCTACTGTCAATACGACACTCATCATCAGAGCGACGGTAACGGCGCCCGCGAAATTTCCGAGAAACACCAGACCCCAGTTCCGAAATATTCGGGGCCAGGTCACGCCCGGGCGCCTGTCGACCCGGGCAAGAGGTGTCAGTACAAACACCCCGGTCAGAAGATCGTAGCCCAGCAGATAGAGCATGCAAAACCCGACAGGGAACAGAATAGCACCGAAAATCGCGCTTCCAGTCTGGACGGTTACCGTCACTGCAAAGGCTGCAGCAAGGGCCAAGATCGCTCCGGCCATATAGGCCCGTATCAGAGTTGGCATTGTTTTCATGTGTACTTTCTCAGCACCGGCATCGACCATCTTTTCAACAAATTCTCTGGGAGGGGAATAAGACATGACTAAGTTCCTAAACTGAAGTTCCAAAAGCGACGAAACATGCAAATGCCGCCCCGATGATCACGGCACCAAGAACCACATACGCAAACATTTTTCGAGTGAGATCACCCTCAATAGTTTTGTCGGAGAGGGTGGCAGCGGCTAGGGCGATACGTGCTGGCGACCCCATGGTTCCGTAGGATGCAGACGCATTCTGTGCGCCGGCGACCAACTTCTCCGATAACCCGATATTGCCAGCAATTTCGACCTGCATTGGCATGAACATGGCGTTTCCGCCTGAGTTTGATCCAGTTAACCACCCACCCAGAGCACCCAGGATAGGAACCAGCAGCACATATGCTGAACCCATGTGGGTTCCCAGTTCTGCGATCTGGGCGACCATTCCCGAAACGATCATGATCTGAGACAGCAGAATGAAGAAGAAGATCGTCAAACCGGCGGGGATGAATTGTTTGACGGTTTGCCGCAAGGTAGAATTTATGGCGCTCCAAGAAACATGATTGACCAGCACGGCCAAAACCACCGAGGCGAGTACGAATGTCCCCGGCATGTAAAGGAGTGGGTAAGCAAATCCACTGCCGAGAATGTCGACATTCCAGAATTTCGAAAGCGGAACCTGGATTGCCGGGATGATCCGCGTAACCACTAGTGCGAGGATGAGGAACAAGTAAGGTAAACAAGCGCGCATCGCACCTTCGACGCGGAACGCACGGGCTTCATGTGCAATCTTGGGCGACATCACGTCATAGAGCACAACAGTCGCAATTACGAACAGACATGACAGTGAGCCGGCAACTTCGATGCCGACATAGCCTGCGAGGTAGTAGTCTCCGATCGCCTTAACAAGCCCGGCAAGAATTGCGGGTAGTGCAAACCGACGAGCGCTGTCAGTACCGAAGGCCACCATCAGAGAAACCACTGCGAACAGCGCGGGCAGTGGTGCGGAAAGAAGTAGGGACACCTGGCCAACATCATTCTGCGGGATTTCTGCCAGTTGGGCACCAATCATCGTGCCAACCCCTAACGCGCCCAAGGGCACACTGATCTGACTGAGCAATACGAGTATCCCCGCTTTCAAGCTTGAAAACCCAAGTGCCATCAACAATGGCGCGACGAGCAAAACACTGACACCAAATCCGCTGATAGCTTCCAGAAACGGAGAAACGCCGATCACCAGGGCGACGACTTGCAGCTCCTTGGAACCCATCAGGCTCGTCAGGAGGTCGACGATTTTTTCGAGATTCCCGGTAACGGACTGAAATTTGTACAGAAGCAGACCGGGGAAAAGCACGGTTAACACGCCAAACGAAATACCCACCGCGCGTCGCATCGCGTCGGCGTTGGTTTGAACGATCTGGTCAAGATCCCCGATGATCAATGCGGCAAAGATGAGGGCGACCAGCGCTGAAATCAAGCTAGCCCGGAGACCTGTTTGCTTAAGTCCGAGCAACAGGACAAAAGGCAATATCAAAGGGACTGGTGCGAAATAGGTCATAGTGTCTCCGGAGTGTTTTATTCGAAACTGGCGGCAAGGTTTGCCGCCAGTTTCTTAGTGGCTATGCGACTTAACTAGGCGGCCTGTGCGGCGTGTGATTTCTCGCTCGCGCTGCGCCCCCTATTCTCAAACAGAGTGGACGTTGCTGCGAACAGGGCCTGCACAATAGTCTCGGGACTGGTCGATGCGTAGTCCAGGCCAACGGGTGCCAGATGCTTGCTGAGCCATTTCATCGACTCCCAATCCGTTGTCAGTTCGCCCGCCAACCCCCAGAGATGTTTCTGATCGGTGCCGAGGCCGAGCTGTGTCGATCGTTGCAAAGCGCCTTGCATGGCTTTGCCCACGATGGGCGCATATACATGTTTGAAGGGGCTGGCCGGGAAGATGCCTTTTTCAACATATCCTGGGATAAGATACTTCGGCGCGTCGCCGCGGTTCATGTTCAGGCATGCGGTCGTGAAGTCATTAGACCCGATCAAACCACCGTTCACCTTGAAGGTATTCCCCTTCTGCGAGAGAATTTCTTCAAGTGCGATGAAGGCACCGCCTGTTTCCAGCATGGATGCAACTCCCATGATTGGAGCTGCCTCGGCCGACCCGAAGATATCTGCCGCAATCGGTTCCAACGCCTCAATGAAAATCTTGGCCTCTTCTGGAAGTGTGAGGGTCGCAAGCAGGAACCGAACGTCGGTCGGAATCCCGGCATCATGTGCTTTTTTCAAAGCTGTCAGGACGGTTCGCAGCCAGAGTTCCAGGAGATCGGGGCGGATGGAGAAGAGGCGGATGCCACGACAGCCATGATAGACCTCTTTTTCGCCAGATATCCGGGAAAACTCCTTTGAGACAATTGCGGCGTCGAGCCCCTGCCTCTGGCAAAACGCCTCAATGTCGAAGGTGTCTGGCAGAAACTTGCTGAACGGCATGCAGAGTGTGCGAATAACGCAGGTGTCACCAGGTTGAGCACAGAAGATCGAGTAATACTTTGCGCCATGTCGTTCTTTGTAATCGGTCACGGCCTGCTCATAGCGCTCACCCGTTGTACAATCTGGACCGAGAAGAATAATGCGCAGCATGTCGATATCTTCCGGGTCGGTCCACATCCGTTCGTCGCGTAGCAGTCCGACGCCATAGTTGAGCCCGTTATCGACAATCTGGCACTTGCCATTTTCCATCCAAACCGTTGAGGCGAGAAGCTTCGCTTTCACAACGCAACTGGTGTTGTGCACATTGACCAAAACATCCAGCGGGGTTCGATCAACTGCGAAATCTCTGAGTTTCTGGAAGCCTGCAAACAGGTCGTTGTTGGTCAATTTCGAAAGCTTTGCGGCGATGCCTTCAAAGTATTTGGTGTCTGATATTTTCTTCCACGCCCGTTCAGACCCAAATTCTCGCTCGGATTCTGCGTATGCCTGGGCCAGCAATGTATATACATCATCAATGTCTGAGCGTCGCATGGGCCGGTTGCCAGAAAATACTTTGCCTTCGCCACAGGCCAAAGAGATCGGGCTGCCTTCGGCAATTGTTAGCTGGCTCCCATCCGATGCGTCGAGAGTGATCCACCGTTTCTTGCTTTTTATTGTCCAGGATGTGCCATCAGAGCGTTGAAACGTCAGCTCCACTTCGTCCGGGGATTCATGGTATTCAACGGGGACTGAAATGATCGTCGGTTTCCCTTCCGAAACCGATTGAACAGGTGAGAACGTGGTTTTCCCCGGGTTGTTGGTGAAAAACGCGGACGAGTGCTTGATGGCTTGGAAGTCATCAATGTCACCCTCTGCTACTGAGTAAATGTATCCAGTCGATCCGTCTGAATCGTTGTTTTCATTAATCGCCTTGGCGACCCCTTTGCTCAGCACCAAGTGACCGGCAACATCCCCTTCGAGGATGCTCTCACCCAGTGCGAAGGCTTGGTCATCGTCGTCTTCGAAGCGAGAAAAAATAAGTCGTGCAACGTCTTCGTTGGAAATGGTTGAGAAAATGCTTTCGGCAACGACAGAACCGTTTGCCAGCGCCTCAAGGTTCATAGGTAAATCATGGGTTTGCATTGATTTGCTCCATCTATTGCTTGTTGAAGTTTGTCGTTTTCAAAACGTGTTAATGCCTTGGAGATTCCACGAGCGACGTCAGGGGGCACGCTGGTTAATGGCAACCGACACTCTGGTGAGCATAGGCCAAGCAGGTGCATGGCGTGTTTGACAGCCGTCGGATTTGCTGCGCGCCCTAACTGCTCCACGAGCGGCCGCATCCGCATGAACGTTGCTTCGGCCTCGGAGAAGTTTCCATTTTCAAAATGGCTATGGGCGACGGCGCAAAGCTCCGGTAACAGATTGGCCACTACCGAAATAGTTCCGCACGCACCGGCTGAGAGCATTTCAAGCGAGGCAACATCGTCACCGCAGAAAATTGCAAACGACGGATCGGCCTGTGCGGCGATCTCTCCGATGCGATGGGCATTTTGAGCTGCTTCCTTCAGGCCAGCAATAGTGCCGCGCTTTGAAAGTTCGATAATCGCCGAACTGCTCAAGTTGGTGCCGGTGCGGCTGGGAATATTGTATAGCACTAGCGGGATCGTGATAGTTTCCGCAACCGCTTGATAGTGAAGAAGAACACCATCCTCTTCCGGCTTCACGTAGTATGGTGTTGACATGAGAAGCGCATCAGCGCCCGCCGCTTCTGCCTCAACAGCAGCTTGTACAGCCTGCCGGGTCGAGGCCGCCGAGATCCCGGCGATTAAGGTTGAATCTACACCGATGGCCTTCTTTGTGGCTTCTAACAGTTTGTTCCGTTCTGCATCCGAAAGCGACGTACCTTCACCCGTACTGCCTGCCACTACAATTGCTTGGGCATGGGTCGCGGCGCGTTTGGCAAGTGTGGCGGCTGTTGCGAAATCCACCCCGTCATTTGTCAAGGGCGTCACGATGGCCGGGATGGGACCTGAAATCTTTATTTGTTGAGGCATTTGCGTACAATCTTTCGGCGAGTTAACTGTAATATACTATACGCAACAAGATTCGAAAATACGAAACTCTAGCCTTGGCGGAAGATTGCCCGTCAGCGTTTGCGAGGTTTGCACGATCAACAGACATTGAATTGAGGCGAAAACAAAAGTCCCTCCACATTCAGTATGTGGGCCAGCGGGATTTGGACGATCCGAACGCCCCTAGCGGTCAGGGCGAGGGCGCTGCCCTCTCCCTCAGGCAACTCTTTTAGTCTGAACCGTGTCCTCGCGCGCTGCGGGCCTCACCACCTCAGTTCAATAGCATTGCCTCGCCCTCTACCCTATTTGTAAGAACGAGAATCTTGTTCTAAGGCTGGTAGGAGATCGATTGCGCGCTCATAGACTACCCAATCACATGTTTCTCCATGCCGATCATAGGCCGCGCGTGCGCGGTAATTGTCTTCGGACGTCATCCAGGTCACGAGATCGGAACCCGCCTCTGCCGCTTGATGGAACACGTGATTGAGCAGCGCATCGACGACACCCCCACCTCGGGCGCGGACTATTACAAAAACATCCTCAATGTGAATCCCGGTCGAAGCAGTCAATGCGCGCTCAAAGGAACGGAAATGGACAAATCCGATGAGACCTCCTTGGGGATCCGCAGCGACGGAACACCTGGTCTGGTGTTGCGAGTCGAGAACCCAGGACCAAAGACGATCAACGGTATCGGGGCTGAGCGTGGTCTCGCTCTCGGCCCCGTATTCCGCCAGCAGCCGACGCCATTGCGTCTCGTCCTCGGGGGTTGCTTGCCTGATACTGAATGTGCGGGACATCAGGAAGCAGCCCCTGAACCCGCCCAGTGAATAGATGGTGCGGCATTGCTCTTGGTGAGGCGCGTTAAGGCCCTCTCGGTCTCCGAATAGTTCAGGACAAAGGACACCGGATCGTTCAGATTCCGGACAGAACCTGCGGGTCTCTGAACGACCGAAATCTCCGATCCCATGGATTCGACTATCTGACCATCCTGCCAGACCGTCTCACGGTTCTCACTCAAAACCTGGCTTCCCACATCCACAACGAGGCGTTCAAAGTCGTCAAGGGAACGTTCCGCATGTTGCAAAACTCTGGCATTTAACCGCGCCGTTCGTTCCAACCCGAAGGATGAGCGTTGTCCAGGTATTGTTCCTGTGGTCAAAGCTTCGCCAATCCTGATTTCTGCCAGATAGCAGGACGGCACCCTAATCTCGCCGAGGACCGGCAAAAGAACCGAGCCGCCAAGCGACAAAATGGGTTCGGTGGCGAGTTTTGAGAGGATAGCCCAGTCCGATAGCCGTTCGAATATTGCGGTAAGCTCGGCCAACTGTGGAGCGGCCTCAACAACGCAGCCGTAGTTCAGCTGAAACCCGCGGATCACAGTGCGCCCGCCGAACCTGTGCGTAATCTCTTCGATGAAGCCAGGCACATCGCGAATATCTAGGCCTTCTCGGTTTTCAGATGTCTTGAGAACAAGCATGACCTCTGGGTGATCATACCGTCGATGCGCTTCTGCGATGCCGGGAAGCGATACCTCGCTCACGCGGCGCACGTAGGTCAACTCAGGACAGACCGCGGCCTGTCCTGGGTAAAGTGTGGCGATATCGGCGTGCTTGGACGTCGCGTCAAACGCACCAACTGAATGACCGATGGTTAGAGGCAAGCGTTTAATCGAACTCAGATGGTGCACAATATTTGGATCAGCATACCCGCCTTTGAGAACCGCGCGCAATTCGAACTGACACGCGTTTGCGATGGACAGAACGACTTTAGCGTTGTGTGCAAGGGCATTAAGATCGTAAATCAACCCATAATCGCATGCGCCGGGCTCTGAATTGAAGGCCAATACATTTGTCATTGGGCCAACCTTGTCGATATTGCTTGGGGCGAAAATGAATTTGAGGATTGCAGTTGAAAGCTGGCATGGATGATACTCAGGACATCGTGTTTCTCGATCGCGAGGGCGAGCGGGAAACGCTGCTTGCGTCGTTGCCGCCTGTCGCGACGGCGCCGGAACTGCTGATCATCCTGGGGCCCACTGGTGTCGGTAAGTCCTCTCTCACCGGATTTGTCACCAAACAAATCCAAATGTCTGTGCCGGTCGCGCTTGTCGATCCTTATTTGCGCGGCGGGGACCGGGACCCGCATCGTGCCTATGAGGGATATTTCCTGCAGCACTGCGTCGCAGCCGTTTCCGAACAAATCAAGGTGGCGAAACCGGGTTTTGAAACGTTTGAGAGTTTCGTCAGAAACCGCGGTTGGAAGAACCTTAAAGGCTTTGATGTTAAAGGAACTGCACGGGATGCGGTGAGCCCGCACAAGCTCGTCGGCCGTGCCATCGATGCGACCGAGCGGGTCACAGGTCGGGGCAGCTTTTCTCCTGAGGTTCTCCTCAAGAGCGATGATCGGTTCGCGATCGAAGTGTGTGCCGAGTATTTTCGCCAAGCTGCCGACGCGTTTGACTTTGTCCTGGTCGTTCAGGAGGCGCAGCATTGCGACACGACCAGTTTGCGACACATCCTGCAATGCTTGAGCGAAGGTGGTCGCTTCTTTCCCCTGCTTGAGTACACAACCGAAGATCAAACGTTTCAAAAACGCCATCAAGCGCAAATCGAACAGTTCAGCGAACCGAAGATCTGGCATATCGATGTGTTGCCCTGGCCCTATGTTGCCGAACTTCTCGAACGGCACGGACAGCATGATCAGGACGTGATTGGTGAGTTTCGCGCCAAATGGGACGGTAATCTGCGTACCGTCTCGGATCTGCAATATCGCGTGGCTTTCGGAACCGGCAACTTTCCAACAAACCCCACTCAGGCGATTCCACACGATGCCGTTCAAGCTATCAGCGAACGGATGTCGGCACTCGGGCGTGCGGAACGATTTGTTCTCGCGCTGCTGAAAGAGCATAACGAACCGATTTCTCGCGAGGTTTTTGATGCCCTCTGGCAGACGATCGATCCGGCCCGCGGCCTGCCGCTGCGTTTGCCCGACGCCCTTGCGGGCCTTTCCGAGAGTTTTCTTTCTGTCTCCAGCACGCAAATCGGCCTCAATAATGACGATGTCGCCACCGCGATCAGCCAACTGCCCGATGCCGCACTCTATAGTGGCGACGCCCGGCGGTTGCTGCTTAATCACTACAATGACGCCGCGCGCGCTGCTGATGAAGGCAGCATCAGCCGCGCTATCTCTACACGCCATGCGACGCGCCTCGCCGCCCTTATTCCCGATCCGGTTCTCCTTGAAGAGCTGCTCGAACGGCTCGATGGCGAGATCGAAGCCAAAGGCGATCCAACGCTCTATGTCGATCAGGTCATCGCCAGTTTGCGGGACACCGCTGATCTTGGACCCGGAGAGCGCCGATCGCTTGCCGAATGGGCAGCGCGTCATGCTTATCGATCCAGTAATTTCGACCTCGCTCTTAAAGCGATTGAGATCGGCCAACTCGTTGGACCGATGTGGGACTGTGTCCGCGCCCACAGCCTGATTGAGGAGATTCGGGAACCTGAAGCCCGTGAGATTGCCTCGGTGTTGCGCGCCGATCTCCCCTACCCCGATGCCGATCTCGTCAGCGATCTTATTTTGGGAAATCTTGATCTTGTGGAAGACAATCTTGAGACCTGCGCCCGACGCCTGGAAAGTGCGGCCAAGGTTGCCAAGCGCCGCAACAGCCTTTTGCTTGGCCATATCTACCGGCTTTTGGAAAGCGCAGTTTCTACCGAAGCGGCCATTGACTATTGCAAAAGAAGTGCGCGCGTTTACGTGCAAGCCGGTCTCGAGCGGTCCGCAGCGCAATCTCGCATTACGGTCACACGCCATCTTGCCCGACGCGGAGAGATCGATTCTGCCAAGGCCATGCTTGATGCCGCCAGCGAAAGCCTCAGGGACACCGCTAGTTCGCGCCAGTTTTTTCTCAACAACCAGGCCGCAGTGGAATTGCTCGATGAGGGGCCTGATTTTGAAAAAGCGGAAGCCCAATTGCGAAGCGCGCTCTTGTTGAGCCGCGACAAATTCAGCGACCTGACAATCCTGCAAAATCTTGCCATTGCGATCTGGCAAGGACGCGGCGCGCGCGCCGCCCTTGGGACCATCGAACAGGCGCTGAGCATTATCCGAGTGGTTGACGCAACTACCAGCCTTCTGGCGGACACTGTGGGTCACACGGCGTTTGTCATATTGAAAGACGCTGGCGACGCCGAGGCTGCCCGCAAAGTGCTTGTGCATGTTCGCGATGTCTTTGGAATCGATATAGAAGGCAGTGTCTATTGGTCCTGGCGCTTCGGGTTGAGCGACGCCCGTCCCGATATCTACGCACCGGAGATTATGGAAAAGCCCTACCATCCCAGTTTCCTCAGCCAGTGGCAGTTGGATTGGGAAGTCGTGCGCGCGCTGTTTCCACAATAGCGCCGATGACCTCGTGGTAGGCCCAGCCTTCGTTGACAAACCCCTGGCTCAGTTGGCCGCCTTCGCCAAGCCAGGCGTCCGGTGTGGCTTCCAAAAAATGCAAGCGCCCTTTCGTCAGGCGCCCATCCAACCGGATGTAACCAAAGGGGCCGAGAGCTGTCAGAAATCGGATGAGCGCGCGACAGTCATCGGGATGCAGCTCGCCGTCAATGGACACGACGCGACGAGGCAGATGTCCGTGATATTTCTCCTGGGCATCCCATACGCGCGTTTCGAAGTAATCCGGTGAACCTTCAACGATAACTTCATTGAAGGAGGCATAGAGGCCCTCTTGGGCTTGAATGGCGGCAAAGGATACTTCGCGACCTGAGACGAATTCTTCCACCATCACAGCCGCGTCAAGCTCGGCAAAAAGCGCCTCGGCCGTCATGCGCAGTTCGATCGCGTTCTGGGCGATGCTGCTTTGGCTGATTCCGATTGAAGAGCCTTCGGCCGAGGGCTTTACGATGACCGGAAATGCCCAGTCGCCGAGATGGCGCAGGTCCGCAGCTCTATGATACTCACGTGCACGCGGTGTATTGAGCCCTGCCTCTCGCGCAAGCGCCTTACCGGCCATTTTGCTGTGGCAGATCCCCTGCCCGTAGGCGTCGAGACCGACATAGGGAATGCCATGAGCCTCGCAAATCGCCGGCGCCCAGGTGGTACGGCTGCGATGGACCTCACCGCCATAGGTCGACAGGACAATATGGCGTTGAGACTTAGCAATATCTTGTGTCAAATCAGCGGGATGCTGCATGTGAACTGCGGTGTATCCGGCCTTGCGCAGGCCGTTCAGAACTTCATCACGTGTCTCTGGTGTGGTTTTCTCCAGATCACGACGGTTTGCAAAGGACGAATTGCGTTTTGTAGGATCAATCATATCTGCAAGGAAGATCACGCCGTCGACATCGAGCGGCTTCAGCGTCCTTGGAGGAGATTGAAGAATATTGCACATGTTGTACAACATAGACGACATTCGCTAAAATAGCAAGTTACTGTCAACACTGTCTAATAGCGCCATACTTGCGATGTTGTCCTTTCTGTACTAAGATGCCCGTTATGACTGTCGAGGAAACCAAAGTCACAATCAGCAAAAAGATGGGCGAGCGCATTCGCCGTCTTGAAGATGATGCGTTCAATTTGGTCCTCGAATTGGTCGATCAGCTTTCCGAAGATTTAGATGCGTTCAGCCGCGAGCACAAAACCGCGCTTTCGGCCATCACCCGCGTCCACCCCTATGCTTTCGTCTGCGTCCGCAAGACGCCGACCTCCAAGCATTGGGTCGTTGTTGAGATCTTCGAGGACGGCGACCCAGACGGGCTGCCTCCTGGCGGCGGTCGGTTTGCTGGTCGTTGGGCAACGCCTGCCGGCAACGTGTTCCCGGTATTGCCGGACGCGTTGCGGCAGCTCTTTGCTAACGCCAAGGATCTGGAAGAAGAGCCCGTCCGTCCGAACAGGCAGACTTGGATATTAATACTGCCGGGCACCCACGTTATTTCTGAGTTTGAATTAACGGGTAATAGTTATGTTGATACAGGAATAGAGTTTGAAATAGCCCAAATTAATTCTTCTGAGAATTTACAAAGTGATTTCGAGATTGCTTTTGTAAGAACTGAGAGATTTATTACGGGCCTTGAAATTCGCTCCGCCGAGATACGCAATTGCGATCCGACGGCCAGCGCAACCGCGGACATCACGCCGGAGCTTTCGCTGATGCCGCCTGCAATAAAGATCATGCTCAAAGACAATCTTCCGCATGATCACCAATAAAACGAAGAGAGCTTTGAATGGCCAAACCAAAACCAAATCGCTCGGTGCGAAGTGGCACAGAGACTATTGTTTTTCCGACGACCGAGGGACGTCGTCGGTTTCCTGACTTCATCCAAGATTCCTATGGCAGAAAGACGATTACCGGCTTTGACCGGTATGGGCGATTTCTCGGAGCGATTGTGCCGCCAGAGGCCGTATTTCTTCTTGCCGAGGATGACGCGGAAGTTGATGAATTCGCAAAACATCGCATTCGCGAATGCGCGCGTCAGCTCTTAAGAGAGCTCGATGGCCGCGATGAGGAGCTGGAAGGCAGCGTATCAACTGGCGATCTCCGCTCAGAACGCGCTCGGCAAAAGAACCCCAACTGACCCTGCAAACCGTTGAGCCGCCACGACTGGGGTTCAACTGCGGTTTCGGCGTTATGCGCTCCACAACCGCTCTTGCGGCTTCGATCAATTTTGCTGGCCAAAAACTCAGGTCGGAGCATTACCATGCGTCTTTGTGAGGTATTCGACCGTCTCGAGTATGGCCTCTAGAAAGCTGAAAAGGTCAAATGCAACTTGCCAGGGTTTGCGCCGCATTTTTCCTTCGAGTTCAATGTCTCCGATCATCGACCAAATGCCCTCGTCTCGAGGCTGTGATCCATTGTCATAGACGGGGCGAAAGTCATCGGTGTGAATAATTTTGTTGCAGCATTCGCGAAGTGTTTCGGGGATCTCCTCGCCTTCATAGATGGTGAGAAACCCGCCATGTGCGGCAAGCTGTTCGGCTTTGAAGATCTGGAACTCTCGTTCCTCTCGCAACTGGTCATCGAGCGCGCGGTAGGACGCCGCTACGGTCAATAGAATCCTCGATAGTCGCTCCTCGGCTGCGTCTTGGTGCCGTTTGACCAGCAATGGGTGCGACCACACGGGATCTTCGCCAAATTCCTGAAGATCATCATTCCAAAAGGCCTCAACACCTCTCGTTGCGAGCGCGATCTCGAATGCTTCAAGGCACATGGATTCGATCGCGTCGCAATCAAAGGCGAGTGGTTTTTTGAATTCGTGCCAGTACGGATTTTCGTTCGGTGACCGAGACACTATTTCACCATCTTATTGGCGCGGATTTGCAGATCGGCCATTCTTTCCATGAGTTCATCAAAGCCGATTGCATCGGATCGCAGGAGCCCGGCATCAATCATCTTTTGGTAATCCTCATGAAGCGCCTCCAATGGTTCTCCCTCGGGCACCAAACAAAGTGAACCGGATACTGCTGTCGCATACTCGATCACCTCTCCTGTTTGGTTAGTCTCCCGAAAGAAATGTTGCTTGTGCTCGGCTACAGCGTTGGCGAGCCCTCGATCATCAAAGGCCTTTTGGGCAATCCCGATCTGATCCAGGCAGTCAAGATCGTACCAATGTCGCGCATAACGATCGCCACCGCGAAAGGCTCCGCGCAGGCAATAGGCGTGAACGGCAGTGGCTTTCTCCCAGAATGTGCGTTCGGCAATCATGACCCTTGGGTGGGCCGTGGGCAACGTGAGCCCTTCGACCCCCTCGACAAGATCGCAGGTTACTTTGTGCCGTTCGGCAGGCTCGCCCGTTGAGCGTGCACCGAACTCGAGGAGCACCGCGGGTCGCACATATCCGTTGTTGCCGCGCACAGCTTCGTAGTCCAGGTAGAGCCGGTCATTGTCCTGCCGCAGTGATGCGGGGAGCTTCTGGCTTTCAAATTGAGCGATGAACAAAGGTGCTACGTCGGTCTCGATCCAGGCGGACAGGCGCTCTTGCACAGCCTCTGTCCACTTCCTTGCCTGGGACCGGTTTGGTGGATATGGGGTCTCGGGGTCTGAGATGAGATCGGGAATGATTTGTCGAATGTCATAGGTCACATCGACGTCTTCGGAAAATCGGTCGATCGCCTTGTAGACTTTTGACAGCGACGTTCCGCCCTTGAATACGAGATGATCGCTCCATTCGCTTTCGAAAAGAGCATTGAGCGCCCAAACGACCCAGATGTCTTTTTCGAGGAGATCAGCGGGCCGCCCCAAATTTAAGGCAGCCGCTTCGAGCGCGTCGATTTTGTCTCTTTCGGTAAGATCGAAATAGCTTGGGGTTCGTGTCATCACGCCGCGGCTAGGGTGCTTAGTTCTTTCGCCATCCAAGTTGGCGCGCTGGCGCGTAAGGCGAGTAGCTCACGCCGCTCGTCTTCACTCAGTTGGGACTTGATCCGCCCCAAAGCCTTGCCTGCTTCTGCTTTGCCAAAGTAAGCCAATGCCCTGAAGGCATGCCCGGCCCGGCTGTTTGGCGCACGTAGCTGCCAACTTGGAACATGCTTCAATTCCACGTTTTGGGCCCCAAGCTTCAGATAGCGACTGGGACCGGACGTCCAGTAGATCTGGCGGGAGGGGTTCTGCGTCGACAAACCAAGTATATTGGCCGCGGAGGCACCGCTTAAGGACACACGTTCTCCTGTGGTTTTTGCGATGCTCTCAACAACAGCCTCGACAGATGGCGCACGCGCCCCGAAGCGTGTCTTTACAGGCAGAGCAAACAGACCACGCTTTACGCGCATGAGCTCGCCACGCTTCACCAATCGAGACAAGGCCTGGTCGATTGCAGCGCGCTCTCCAAGGTGGAGAAGCTCTTTTGCACAAAGGGTCGCGCCTTCCGGCAACCCTTCTGCATAGGCTTTGATCGCTTCGGACGTGGTTCGCATGTCAGCTCCTTTGTGTCAGATATATAGCTTGTTTTCTGACGGTTTGCAAGGTAAAAGCAAAGAAGGGAACGCGCTGGAGAAGCCGAACTAACGAATTGATTTAAGACAATTATGAACTTGATATGTGCATTGAACCCCTCAGAAAACGAACAGTAAGCGGAGAGCTCTATACCCGACGGGAGGAGATTAGTGCGTTTATCCGCTTGAGCCTTGATTGGCCCTTTGATGAGCTGCTGGACAAAGCTGCGATGCGAGATCGGCGGCACGCCGACTACGTGCCTTCCGAAGTGCTGCTCTATCACCTGAGACAAACCAAGACCGACAATGCGGATGGCCGGTTTGTGGCACTTTACAACATTTTGTTGGATCGGATTGAAGCTGCCTGTCCCCGGCCCAATAGCCGACGCGGCGATAAGGACGTCGAGGATTTTCGCGTCGCCGAGATCCGCGACAAGATAATAGAACGTGTCACCGAGCTCATGTTTGAGGACCGGCAGGGTTACGTAGAACAGCTTGACGCATACGAGGTGTTTTTTGACCGGGCCGTTCGCTCCGTTCGCATAGACAAATTTCGTCAGGTAAGTGGTCGGGAAAATGCCACCGAATCCGTTGTGCACCATGATGGCAGCGAGGATATCCGCGAGGAAGTCGAAGAGGCGCTTGAGCGATACAAAAAGTCAGGCCTGACAAAAGAAGAAGATTTTGATTACCGGTTTCGCATACGTCGCGCGATTGACGCCTTACCCGAGGAAGAACGAAAGGTGATCGATTTGATGCTCGCAGAGATTCCCATTGAGACGAACAAAGACGGTGAACCTTCAATGACCCAGCTGCTCGGCTGCGTCGAAAAAACCGTACGAAATAGGCGTGATCGTGCGTTTGAAAAGATCAGACGCGCACTCAAACTGGAGGACAATGATGACCAATAGAGAAGATGTCCTCAGCGACTTTACGATTGAGCCAGAAATGTCGTCTGCCGTGCTGAAAACCTATTTGAGCAAATACCCTGAATTTGCAGACGATCTCCTGGATCTGTTCCACGAGCTGACAATGAGCGACATGGAAGCGGTCGAGGCAAGTCTCCCGTTTGAGACCAAGGCTATGAAGACCAGCATTTTGCGGGTTCAGAAGGTCGAGCAAGCACTGTACGGCGCCGACGTTCGTGAACTCTCAAAAACGTTGGGGTTGCCGCGGAGTTTCCTCATGGGGTTGCAAGCAAGTGTAGTCCATATCGGCTCGATGCCGATTTCGCTCCTTAATAAGCTCGCAAAACTGATGAATGTGAGACTGCAGGATGTCATCAGCGGCATGCAAATTGGCGATCAACAGGCCGTTGCGATGAAATCTGATGTGAAACCTGAAGCGCAACCGGCCATCGAATTCCAAGATTATGTAGACCAGGCTGGATTGACCGAGGAGGAGCAACGCGCATTGCAAGAGTTGCTTGCAGATGATGGATCGAATTGAAGCCGTTCGTCGATGCGCCGCACATCTTCATACTGAGCGTCGGAGCAAGGGAGGCGATCCAACCCAGCCCTATTCATTTGCTCTCCAAGAGGCAGAAGATCGGGATTACGAAGTCCGCAAGCTCGCTCCGGACCATCCCCAGCTCAAAGGGGGGCGGGCGCTCTTGCAGCCGAGAGCCAAAGTTATCCTGCATGAGGATACGGGCAATGAGTTTTTAAATGCGTTTCTTGTTGCCCATGAGCTAGGTCATGATGAATTTGGCGGAGGTATTGATGTCCCGCCAACGGTGAACATCGATCCGGCACGATCGTCTGATCCAGCTTCCGTTGGGGCGGATCGCGTTGTCGATTACAGCAACCGTGCCCGCCAGGAAGTCCAGATGGATATGTTTGCGCGGGAGTTCCTCTTTCCGCGCAGTTTGGCCTGGTCCTGGCATGTCGAAAACAACCTTGGCGCAAAGCAGATTTCGGAGCGTCTTGGCGCCCCCTACGATATGGTTGCGGTGCAGCTATTTGATGCGCTTTTGTTACCGGTGGTGGAGGAAACGCCGGATATCACAAGCGCGCCCAAACCATTGAACCGTGAGCAACAACTTGCTGCGGATCATGACGGAAAAGCGCTTCTGCTGAAGGCGGGACCCGGGACGGGCAAAACCCAGACGCTCGTTGGCCGCCTGTCTGTGCTACGAGACCGTGATGTGCAGCCAGAATCCATTCTGCTTCTGACATTTTCCAACAAGGCCGCAGGAGAGATGACCGATCGGGCGCTGCGTGTTTGGCCGGAAGCGGCTGGTGCGGCCTGGATTGGGACCTTTCATTCATTTGGGCTTGATATCTTGCGCAGGTTTCATGACTGCATGGGTCTTCCCGCGGATCCACGTATGATTGATACGACCGAAGCCATAGCCCTATTGGAGGATGAATTCCCACGGCTGCGTTTGAAGCATTTCAATGAACTTTGGGATCCGACAGATACCCTGCGCTCTCTCCTTTCAGCCATTTCACGGGCCAAGGATGAGGTGGTCGACAACAACCACTACCGTAAGCTCGCCGAGAAAATGATGGAGACCGCGGTCACAGAGGCGGATATCGAGGCAGCAGAAAAGTGTCTGGAGATCTCAGCTGTCTATGATCTCTATGAAGAACTCAAGGCGGAACGCGGCGTAGTCGATTTTGGTGATCTGGTCGCCCGGCCGACAATGCTCGTCGAAAGTGACGCGGATGTTCGCGAGAAACTTCAACAACTCTACGACCATGTTTTGGTGGACGAGTATCAGGACGTAAACCGGGCCAGTGTGCGATTGTTGAAAGCGCTGAAACCTGACGGCACCAACCTCTGGGTGGTGGGAGATGCCAAACAATCAATTTACCGGTTTCGAGGTGCTTCCTCGTATAACATCGATCGATTTGAGACCGAGGATTTCTCCGGAGGCAAAAATCTCCCGCTCAATGTCAATTACAGGTCATCACAAGAAATTTGTGACACATTCAAGGGCTTCGCTCAAACGCGCATGGCGGCGGCCGGGGCGGGCTTTGAAGCCACGGCGTTTAAGGGTGCCAGTGGGGTTAGTCCCGTATTTGTGGGTGTTAATGCCAAGGACCGCGAAATCGATGAAATCGCTTTCCGAATTAAAGACGCCTGCAACGAGACCACGTCTTTCCGTGATCAGGCCGTCATTTGTAAGGGCAATGCGAGACTGGCAGAAATCGCCGCTGGTTTAGAGGCGCGGGGTATTCCGGTCTTGTTTCTTGGGCCCCTCTTCGACCGACCAGAAATCAAGCAAGCGCTTTCCGTCCTTTCCCTTGTGGTTGATCCACGCGCCATGGGACTTGCCTGCGTCGCGTCTCTCCGCCCATTTCAAATGGCGATTGGGGATGTTTCAGCTTGTGTTGATGCGGTTCGTGCCGCAAAGAACACGCTGCCCTTGGACTGGAGGCAGACGCTTTCGGGCCTAGACGACATCAGCGAGGAGGGTGAGAAGTCCCTCTCAAGGTTGATTGAGGTGTTTGGGGAGTTTGAACCAACTTCATCGGCCTGGCGCGTGATTACAACTCTCTATCTCGACAAGACGCGCTTGGCAGCCGAATTTGCGAAGGAAGCAAGATCAGGCAACGCAAATCCTGCGATTGCGCTGTGGCAGTTTCAGAACTTTCTGAGATCGACACTGCCGAAGAAATCCGGGTACCCCATTCGCGATCTTCTCGATCACATCCGGCGCCTTGTTATAGTGTCAGATGAACGTGACTTACGCGATCTGCCTGAAGCTGCGCAAAGCCTCGACGCCGTCCGGATCATGACCATTCACGGCAGCAAAGGGCTTGAGTTCAAAGTCCTTCATTTGCCGGCATTAACCAGCCGATCCATTCCGCTGTCAGCTAAGCAAAACCGCGGCCTTGCGCCTCCTGACGGCATGATCGAGGGTGCGCCCTTTAAGGGCTGTGATGCGCTCACGTCTGGGCATGACGAGGAGCAGCAATGTTTGTCTTTCGTCGCTTTATCCAGAGCGGAGGAGCGACTGATACTTTATGCCTACAGCAAGAGATCGAAGTTCGTGGATGACATTTCTGGTCATGTTCTGAGCGAAGCTCCGCAATCTGCACCGGCTGAAGGCGCGGTATCAGCGAACGGAATAAGGTTGGAGGTTGATGGCATCGCTCGCATATCGCCTTCCCAGCTCGCGGCCTATGAAAAGTGCCCACGGCGGTTTTTCTTTGCACATGTGTTACAAGTCGGCGGTCGTCGCGCAGAGTCGCCCCTTATGCGTATGCACAACGCAGTCCAGGGCGTTGTCGATGAGCTGACGTCTCGTTTGAACGATGAACCAAGCGATGCAGAACTCGCAGCCATTATGGATAAGGCGTGGGTGGAAAATGGTCCGGTGGATCATGGTTACGCTGCCGAGTACCGTCAAATCTCAGACGAGCTGCTGAGTTTCTTCCGGTTGGTCCGAACAGGCGAGAAACGGCGCGCACCAACCCCAATTTCCTTGAAGTTCGGTGAGGCAGAGATTGTCGTATCTGCACATGAGGAAGTCGATGCAGGGTCTGGCCGGGTATTGCGGCGCATCAAAACAGGACGCAAGACCACGAACGCTGTCGAGTCCTTAGATGCGGCTGCCTTTCAGCTCGCCGCTGAAGGCCACGGCCAGGCAGAATTCGTGTTCCTGACCGGCGCCACGCAGGACCGATTGACCATGAGCAGCACGAAGTTGGGGAACCGGAAAACAAAGATCGCTCAAGCTGCAATTGCGATCCTCGAAGGGCACTTTCCCCCAAAACGCACTGATCGCTGCGCCCGCTGCGCATATTTCTTCATCTGCAACGAACCGCCCTCAGGCACGCTCCGAAAAAAAATCGGATCAGGCTTACCGGATTCCTCCTGACGCCGCGATTGTCCTTGTGAAGGCGCAGACATGAGGTTTGCGTCCGCCAACTTCTTAAGGACGAACACAATGAAATCGCAAGGAAATGATCCTCGCTTCCCGGTCTTCATCGCTGATGAGGGCCTCAACTACAAAAAACACGTTTTCGATGACCCAAAGGTTCTCGGTCGCCAGTTGATCGAAGCTGCCGGCGGACATCCTGTTGATGAGCATGTGGCAATCGCCATCTTGCCAAATGGGGATTTCGAAGACATTCGCCTCGACGAAAGCTATGATCTGCGCGGTCGCGGTGCTGAGAAAGTGCTGGTCGCGCGGACTGACCGTGTCTTCAAGTTTAAGATCGACGACAAGGATCTTGAATGGCCGCACGCGTGCATCAGCGGATTTGTTCTGCGTAAGCTTGCGGACCTGCCAGAAAACTACAATCTCTGGCAGGAAATCCCGGGCCAGCAGGACCGCAAGATTGCAGACAGCGATGTCATCAATCTCGATGCCAAGGGTGTGGAGCGGTTCATCTCGCTCATCGATCAGACGACGGAGGGGGACACCCTTCCGTCGTTCGATCAGACTTTTCTGGTGGACCACGGCTATCAGTTCGACGTCGTTCAGCAAGGCCGTGAAACGGGCATCATCCTGAAGTCGCTCGACCTGCCGGAAGGCAAATTTAATGTCGAAGCCGCAGATATCCTTGTACTCCTGCCAGCCGGATATCCCGATTGCGCGCCTGATATGTTTTATGCCTCTCCGCATTTGACGCTGGCGAGCGGTCAGGTCCCGAAAGCCTGCACGGTGCAACACACCTATGCAGGTCGTGTTTGGCAGCGTTGGTCGCGCCACAACAACGCTTGGCGGCCCGGGATTGATGGTTTGCGCACGATGGTGGCGCGGATCAAAACTGCTCTCGCCGAGGCGCGGCCATGAAGGGCCCGCTGGATATTGTTCTGGCTGATCCGCACGAAGCCGGTATCCGGTCCCTGCTCGCGCAGTGTGCCGGTGCCGAGCGTTCCGCCTACATGCTTTTTGGCACAGCGGCGATTGAGAAAGACCCCTGGACGGACTCTGCTCGCACCCGGCTCATTTCGCACGCTTTCATCGACCTCGATGATGACGACGTGGTCTCAGCCTCCGAGAGCCACGTGACGTGGCAAACCGATAGCTTCATGCGATTGCTTGGGCGCGCCAAATCCAATGGCCTGGTTCCCGCCATCGTTCATACCCATCCAAAGGGCCGGGCCCGTTTTTCCAAACAAGATGACCGGAACGAAGCGGAACTTGCGCGGACCGCCCTGATCAAGGGTGCACCCGGTCTGATCAGCGTTTTGATTGCGAGCGACGGCGAGATTGCCGTGCGGATTTGGCGCTCGGCCCACAAGCCGACGGCCATCAGGCGTATTCTTCACACTGGGCCGCGTCTGGCCCTCACCGCGGAGAGCGGCAGCGAGCTGGGCTTCCTGGACCGTCAAACCCGACTTTTCGGCGATCAGGCCAATGCAATGATCACTCAGTTTCGCTGCGGTATTTCCGGAGGAGGTGCTACGGGAAGCGCAGTGTTGCCCTTGCTGATGCGTCTTGGCGTGCGCGAGGCGGTCCTCTTCGAAAAGGACCATGCTGAAGATACAAATCTCAACAGGCTCCACGGCGCACGACAGGAGGATGTTGATGCTCTTCGAGCCAAGGCCGACATTCATGCGCGGACAGTTGCGGAGGCCAATCTTGGCATGTCGTTGGTAACCATCGATGCCTGGGCCGGTGAGCCATGCACATGGGACGCATTGAAGTCTTGTGATGTGATTTTCTGTTGCACGGATGATCACGCCGGTCGGCTCTTTCTGAACCGCTTCGCCCGTTTCTATGGCATTGCGGTCATCGATGTCGGTCTCGCAATGCAGCGTCGCGATGCTCAGTCGTTCGATCTGTTTGCCCGGGTTACCACCCTTGTGCCCGGACACCCCTGTCTGCTTTGCGGCGGGTTCATCAACCCGCAACGCGCGCGCGAGGAAGTCCTGCAGCGGACCGATCCGGAGGCTTATGAAAAACTGAAAGAGGAAGCCTATCTGCTTGGTGAGGGTGACCCCTCCCCTGCCGTTGTGACCTTCACGACAGAGGCGGGTGCCATGGCGGTCAATGAATGGCTGACCGGTATCACCGGGTTTGCCGGAACAAACGGAATGGTACCGACGCGGATGCGCCGTTTTCATGCGCGCGATGAGCGTTTTCCTGAGATTTCGCCCCGGCCGGGTTGCCCGGGTTGTGATGCAACTGAAACGCTGGGCCGGGGGGACATGACACCCTTTCTGGACATGGTGACGTGAGATGAAAAAGCTAATGGCAAACATGCTTCGGCAGCTTGGAGTGCTGAGGTATGACTATCTGGTGAGCAGGCAAGACGCCTTCCCGCAAACGCCAGAAACAGAACCGGCCGAGTTAATCCTGGTCGAGAGCGGCACGATCCAAAAATGGGCCTGTCTCTCCTGCCCTGGCGGCTGCGGCGAGAGGATCGCTTTGTCTCTCAACCCAGATCGCCGACCTCGCTGGAGCATTAAGACAGATTTCTGGCAGAGACCCACACTCCGCCCGTCGGTGCATCAGCAAAATGACTGTGGATGCCACTTCTGGGTCAAAAAGGGTCAGGTTCATTGGTGCAAGGGTGGGCGGCCGCAATCACCGAACAAGAGAAAGGAATGACACAAATGGCTTGCGAGCGAATAATGCGATCGGGGTATCGCGGTACATGGCCCGCACAGGTGAGGGCGTATCGATGCGTTTCGCTTTAGACGACGGCAAACGAGTTGAAGCCTCCCCCGGCGCCAAGGGCAAATGCCCAGGATGTGGTGCAGAACTCATCGCACGATGCGGAACCAAGAAAGTTTGGCACTGGGCCCATAAAGGTCAGCGGCATTGCGACCACTGGTGGGAAAACGAAACGCAGTGGCATCGGGACTGGAAGAACCACTTCCCGTCTGATTGGCAGGAGATCCCAGCACGAGATGAAGCGGGTGAACTTCATATCGCAGACATCAAGACGCCAAAGGGTTTGGTTGTCGAATTTCAGCACTCTTACATCAAGCCGACAGAGGCCCGTAAGAGAACGGAGTTTCACAATCCGATGTTCTGGGTTGTGGATGGAACGCGGCGGAAGACGGATCGGGAACAGTTTCAGAACGCGTTGAGGGGTGGCGTGAAACATCCGACCAAGGACGGTCTTGTACAGCAACTGTGGATTTATGATTCACGCCTGCTGAAGGAATGGGTCCATGTCGGGGTGATCGTCGCTTTCGATTTTGGGGAGGACATGGTTTGGGTTCTCCGCCGTATCAAGAACGACTGGGTATATGGGTTTCAGTATCCGAAACACACGCTGGTCGAACATATCTCTGAAAGTACGCCCTTCCCTGATGTGTTGTTTGGCGCGCCCACCCGTCGAACCGTACGGTACCGGCGACGGCGTGCGAGATTCTAGACTTCTGGCCGGAACTCACTTGCCAGCGAGACGATCGACAATACGCCGCTCAACATCCAACAGATAGGGGATGACATTGCCACCGGTCATCTTTTCACGTCCCCAGGACGATGCTTGGCGAAGGCGCTTTAGACGCCTGTCTTGCCAGTCTTTGAATTCCTTCTCACGTTTCATCACCACTGCGAATGAGTTTAACAGTGCACGCACACCGTAGGATAGACCAAGGACGCTGCCAAAGAACGCGACAAAGCCTTCAGCGCCCTTCAGCATGCGGTAGGCTGCAACATCTTGCGTCGCCTCCTCATTGAATACCTTCACCAGTTCTTCGCGAAGCTGCAGAATTTCATCGATGTCGCGAAAGACCCTGTCATCTTCGAAGTTCTTGGAAAGAGCCTCGCATTTCTTGATGATCTCAACATATCGGCCGAGGAAGCCAGAAAAGTTGATCCCAGCCCTTAAGGCAAAGACGTCATCATAGGTTAGCGCTTCGAAGTTGGTGTCGGTGACCAAGCCCATATGATCAAGATCTGAAAGATCGTCAGCCAGCAGCAATATGTTCTCAATGAGCACATCAAAGAAAAGGTTTTGCTCAGAGATCTCGCTTTCATTGGGGGCAAACTCTGCATCGGACCAGTCAATGAGCTCTTGCTGCGGTAAGATCAACCGGCACCCGGAGTGTTTCGCGCCGGCATAAAGGTAAATGTATTCAGCCAAGTCTCTCAAGAAGAGCCGGGTTTCCCCTTCAAAGGATTTGTCAATGAACTCATAAAGCTGGCGCCCCTTTATCCCGGCCCCATTGTTCTCGGCAACGAGCGCATCACAATCTACTGCCGAGACAACGCCATAGCGTCGAACGAACGACTCGGGATCTTCAACTTGATCCCAGAACAGCTGGTTAAACGTCAGATACGTGTCCGGTTGCTCATAGGTCTGAAGCGCGTCAGGGGTTGTCTCGATGGTTTGGATCACCTCCCGTCCGGTTGCATCAATTCCAGTGAGACGTTCACCCAGATACTCGGCGATACCGCCCTTGTCGCTGCCAACGACAAACTTGATGACGCCATCTGTAATGAGTTTCGGTTGGCGATGGAGCATTCTGCGGGATGCTTCAAACCTTAGCTGATCAACGGGGAGCACGATTGAGTGCGACGTGACAGAATGAAATTTGATTGCCGCCTCGATCTCGGACGTGCTGTCAGTCTCTCGCGCAAACCTCGTAAAAAATATATTGTCCAAATGTCTGTTCCCTTTCAGCACAGGTGCCCCAGAAGGGGTAGACTCCGGCTGAGTGCAAAATAGGGCGTTTAGGAAATTCCCGAATGTGCTGATCACTAAGTACTAGCAGTTGACTAGCCAACGCCGGCAATCAATTTGTCCGGCACGCGGCGGTGAGTTGGTTAACCAATAACTCGCCACCATTTTTACTGTCATGCGTTTCTTTGTACGCTGAAAGCGCAATCGGAACGAGATCAGGTAAGCCCAGCGTCTTTGCCGCCGGTACAAGTGGCGGCACAACTGTTCGGGATGGCATCACGGTCAGGGCCAATCCTGCCTGCACGAGCGTTCTGACCCCGACAGGATGTGGGCTTAGATGAGACACACGCCCTTTCATTCCCGCAACATCAAGCGCTCGGAGTGCGTAGTGCCGAAGATCACGCCCATCCGTCAAAAACGCCAATGGAATAGGTCCCTCGGATGGCATTACAAACTGCGGCGAACAGGCCCAGCTCAATTCCATTGTGTGAACAAATTGCCGAGAACTGTGACGGCCCTGGTCCATCATAAAGGCGATGTCGATGTCGCCATCTTCCAGCCGTCGCAGCAATCGGTCGCTTCGGTCGCATTGGATCTGAATTTGGACGTCTGGTCGCTGGTGCGCGAACTTGCCGAGGGTTTCGGCAACAATCGACATCGCTAAAGTGACCGTCGTACCTAGCCGAAGAACCCGCCGGGCATTCGCGGTTTGCGCTGTTTCCAGAGCTTCCTCAGAGAGCGCAAGGATGCGTTTTGCATAGATGAGAAAGGCCCGCCCTTCCGCCGTCAGGGACATACTTTGTCCACGCCCTCGCTCGACCAGGCGTTGCCCGACGGTTGTTTCAAGCTTGTTGATCTGTGCGCTGATCGCGGATTGAACGGTGTTTTGTCGCGCTGCGACCGTCGTGAAGTTCAAATCATCACCGACCAGAGCAAAGGTTTGCAGTTCCCGAAGATCAAGCAAAATCTATTTCTCCGATTTTTAGAGCCAAATGTAATCGTTTCTTAGATTTACGAATAGCTGATAGCGCTCGGTTCGGAAAAGAGGATTCTGAGCGTTATGGACCACACAACTACATTCTACATCGTTGCGATCTTAGCCGTATTACTGACCGGTCTTTCAAAGAGTGGCTTTGGCGGAGGTCTGGGTGTGATGGCTGTTCCCATGATGTCGCTCTTCGTGACACCTCAGTTTGCCGCTGCCGTAATGATGCCTATTCTCCTGACAATGGACATACTGATCGTCTGGCGGTATCGCGCAACCTGGGATCGGGCGATTGTCCTGGGCCTTCTTCCCGCCGCTATAGTTGGCCTCGTTTTAGGCAGCCTGTCTTTCCAATACATGGATGCAAATACCGTTAAGTTCTTCATTGGACTTCTGGCGGCATTCTTTGTGCTGCAATTTATCCTGCCACAGCGGCGAAGGAAAACGTCTGCATTTACGCCCAAGCCCATCATGTTCGGGTTAGGCGTCATTTCTGGATTTTCCAGCTTTATCGCCCATGCAGGTGGACCTCCGGTGAAGGGCTACCTGTTACAACAGCAACTGGAAAAATCTTGGTTTGTCGGAACCAACACTGTGTTCTTCTTCTCGCTGAACTTCCTGAAAACGCTGGCCTATGGAGCCTTTGGCACACTTTCTGTCCCTAGCTTGCAGGTAAGCGCGCAGCTTGCTCCGGTCCTTCTTGTTGGTGTTGTCTTGGGGTTTAGTCTCCACAAATACATAGACCAGAGGAAGTTTGTGATGGTGGTGTACGGCTTCTTGGTCCTTACTGCGATCAAACTCTTATACGATAGTGTGCCCGTATTCCTAAGCTGAGGCGATCAGGTAATTGGGTAGCAGGTCAAGGGCTTGGCTGGGATGCGTGCTGGTTTTTACGGTCACCTCAGCAGAAGCAGCGATAGAATTGATATCGCAACCAGAGCGATGCCAATCGCTTCAATCCGCGTTGTGCGTTCTTTGAACACAAAAACGCCTGCTAGAAACGTGAAAATCAACTCAACTTGACCAACTGCACGAACATAGGCTGCATTCTGTAGCGTGAATGCGGTAAACCAACAAACACTGCACAGCCAACCAACGGCTCCGGCAGGCGAGGCTACGCGCCATTTTTCTAACACCCGCTTACCTTCCTCACGGTCAAAGGCAAAGAACCAAGCACCCATCATGATCGTCTGCATTGTTAATCCGACCGTCAGTGCCGTCATCGCAGCCATGCCGACCGAAGCCCCCTCCAAAGAGGTCGTAGCGCCTCGGAAAAACACAACGGACGCGCCCAAGAGGACAGCGCTTAACAGCCCAACCGCTGTAGCCTTTTCAAACAGTCCACGCCAAAGACCGCCAATAGTCAGTTTCGCCTCCGAAAAGGCAAGCGCCAGTGCCCCCATTGCGCCGAGTGCAATAGCAACTATTCCCAAAGGGGAAATCTCGTCTCCGAGTAAGGCAGCGCCAAGACCTGCGATCATTACGACTTCCAGTTTTGAAAATGTGGTCCCTACAGCAAAGCTACGAAAACTGAACATCCATAACAAAACCACTGTGAACAGAATTTGGCTCAACCCGCCCAGAGCGCAGAAGATTAAAAACGGCCAATGAACCGCAGGAACCGGTTCCCCTGTCAATGTTGCAAACAATGGCAACGTCGGCAGTGCCAGCGGCAAAGCGTATACAAAGCGGCTGAATGCGGCCCCCGCTGTACTCAATTGCCCCTTCAATTGCTTCTGTAACACTGACCGCGCATTTTGCAGGAATGCCGCCGCGAGCGTGAAGATAATCCAAAGTTCCATTGCTAGATTAGCCTGGTCAATATCAAAGCTTGATGGTTTGTCGGACAAGCACGTTTATTGCGATAGTTGGCCGACCTGCTCGAAAAATGGGGCGGTCTTGCGTGCCGCCCGCCCCATTGTGCAACGTCCAGGTGGTCATTTCACCCTTTAATGGAAAACAGTCAGCGCCCGAATTCGGCTGTTATCGAGGCGCTAGCAAGGCTACTAGTATTGGCAAAAAAGCCGACAAGAGCTCCGGATGCGGTCTCGTCGATTGGCAACGTGTCCTGCGGCATCGCATAGATTGTAAATACATATCGGTGCGTCCTGCCCTCGGGCGGGCAAGCACCTCCAAAAGCGTTCTGTGAGAAATCATTGCGTGCCTGTACAGCGCCTTCCGGGAGCGGAGCCGCGACGGTTCCAGCCCCTTCAGGCAGGGCGGACACAGACGCAGGGATATTGAAGACCGACCAGTGCCAGAAACCAGAGCCAGTCGGAGCATCCGGATCGTAGGCAGTCACTACGAAGCTGTTTGTACCTTGCGGTGCTCCAGACCAGGTGAGCGACGGCGACAGGTTACCGCCCTCACATCCAAATCCTGAAAAGACCTGCTCGATGTCCATGAATTCCCCTTCTGCAATGTCGGGGGAAGTCAGGTTCATGTCAGCAAAAGTCGGCGAGGCCAGAAATGCAGATACCGTAAGAGTAGCAATGATTTGGATGTGTTTTGAAGGCTCTCTCATTGTTTACGTCTCCGGGGTAGCTTTTCCCGAGATACTGTAGACGTTTTGCCAGAGTGCGGCAGTGCCGCCGCGCTCAATCAATGTGCCGATACAGTCATGTTTTTGTGGCGGCTGGCACGAATAGCAGAGGGCGCAACACCGAAGCGAGCGCGGAAACGCCGTGCGAAACGTGAGGCGCACGAGTATCCCACGTCCAGTGCGATCCGATTGATCGGTAACTCTGTAGTTTGTAGAAGCCCAAGGGCTTGTGTCATTCGAACATCAGCTAACAAGTCGCCAAACGTGGTGCCTTCCGCAGCCAGTTTCCGACGCATGGTGGCCTCACTGACCGCCATTCCCCGCGCGGCTTCCGCTGACCGCCACAGGACATCGGGTTCAGCTGCAATATGCGACCGTAAGCGGTCTACAAAGCCTATCGGTCGCGTTGGCCCAAAACCAATTCCGGCCTCTGCCAGCCAAAGCAACGCCTCCCGCACGGCATGTTCACTTATCTTGCTCGGAGTTAGGGGGTCGTCCAATGCGATCACCGCCCGCTCAAATGCCGCAACTGTACGATCATCGCGCGATGTACCTGTCGGAACGCCCGGTGGTATCGCGGATTCTTCGATTTGCTTCTCATCGAGGAGAATGGCCGACGCGATATAACAACCATTGTTCGGCTTGTTCTCAATCGTAAGTGGCACTCTCGCAGGGAGAACGCCCACGCTGCCACTGAGAATTGTCAGCTTTGTATCATTAGAAATGACGCTCTTGCATCCTTGCCTTACGAGCACGACAACAGGTTTTTGGGAAACTACAGCGCGCAGCACAGCACTAGAAGACTGACGGACAAGATGAGATGATGGCATGATGCCTCGCTATCACAAGAGCTTGCGAAAAGCATCTGCGAAACCGTCAGGGCAACCGCGCATCTAATGCGCAGCATCAATCAAATTGGGCTCTCTGCCCGAACTTGCTGATTGGCGCTGGAATAGACAGAGTTGTTACAATAGGAACTCCTACAGGATTTCCGCCCTCATTTTCCGCCACCTGTATTCGCCTGTGAGGATGATATGTGCCCAACCAAGGGGTGAGATGTGCGCGAGAAGATAGGCTGGCGTATCCAACCCGGTCTTTTTTCGCGCGGCGACCGCTTTGCTGAGCTGTTTTGTATTCCAGTAGATGATGATTGCCGTCAGCAAGTTCAGCCCTGCGATCCTGAAGTGCTGGCCTTCTGTGGTGCGATCCCGGATTTCCCCCTGCCGACCAATCCGCAGTGCATTCTTCAGGGCGTGTTGCGCCTCGCCTTTATTGAGCCCGATCAGGGCACGGCGTTGCATATCGACATCGAGCAGCCATTCGATGATGAACAATGTCCGCTCAACGCGCCCGATCTCCCGAAGAGCAACTACCAGATCATGTTGCCGTGGGCGTGCCGCCAGTTTCTTCAGAAGCTGACTGGGCTGCATCCTGCCTGAGAGTATTGTCGCAATACACCGCAGAACATCTGGCCAATTGGCAATGATGGTGTTTTCCCGGATTTTGTCTCCTACCAAGCCTCTAAGTTCATTCGGGACACTGCGCCGATCAAAGACATGCAGCCGTTTGGACGGCAAATCCCGGATGCGCGGGATGAACAGATAGCCAAGCAGCGAAGTGGCGGCGAACACAAGATCGGTGAAACCGCCTGTGTCGGTATATTGTTCTTTGATCCGTTTGCCCGTTGGGTTCATCAACAACCCATCCAGAATATATGGGGCTTCGTTCACTGTGGCGGGAATGACTTGCGTGGCAAAGGGGCCATACTGATCTGATACATGAGTATAGGCTTTCAGGCCGGGCTCATGGCCGTACTTCGCATTGATCAGGTTCATCGCTTCACCCTGTCGCGTGGTGGGAAAGAATTGACCATCACTGGAAGCAGTCTCGCCAGCACCCCAGTATTTTGCCATTGGTAGCTGTGCCTGCGCTTCAATCACGATGGCCAATGCCCGATTGATGGCCTCACTTTCGACATGCCAGTTCGAGAGCCGTGCCAACTGAGTAAAACTATGCGTGCTGCTGGCCCCGGCCATTTTGCTCAAGCCGAGATTCAGACCCTCTGCCAGAATGACGTTCAGCAATCCGAGCCTGTCTTTGCACGGTGCCCCGGTGCGCAGATGGGTGAAGGCATCGGTGAACTTGGTATCATTGTCCACGTCCATAAGGATATCCGTGATTCGCACCTCCGGCAGGCGGTGATAAAGATCAAGGATGAGGCTATCCGCTTCGGCAGGAATATCGGCTTCAAGACGCTTTACGCGCAACCGGCCATCTTCGATGACACCGCCAGGAAGGACTCCTTTTCTGACCGCCGTTGCGAGCCTTTGTAGTCCGTCTTCTAAGCGCCGCTTGCGATCCTCAATCCATACCTCTGGCTCCAATGGCATCGACAGACCCATAGTCTGAGCGGTATCGACCGGAACCAAGGCCTGTTTCATGTCGCTGTAGCGGCGGGAATTGGCAAGCCAAACATCTCCCGATCTGAAGGCGTCACGTAGATGGAACAGCACCGCAACAACCCATAGACGGTCTCGATTGGTTTCCGGATTCCGCAAGTGACTTCGCCATTTCGACTGTGGCTGAAGAAAGGAGGCTGAGCGACTTGGAATATCGCGTTTATCACGGATCACATCGGTCGCCGCCAGCAGAGGCTCAGCCACACTGGCTCCCGTTATGTCCAACGTATCCAGCATTCGTGGGGCATAGGCCAGTTCGAGACTGAAATTCGAGCCGAACGGCAAATGGACGGGATCAAGAAGGCCAAGGATCGAGGTGTTCAGTTCGGAAAACGCCCCGCGCTTACTGATGATCAGATCGTAGAACTGCGCGACAAACGCAAACACGGTACTCTGATCAAAGACCTCATGGCTGAATACAGCCTCTCTAAGGCCACCATCTACCGCTATCTCACCGAAAACGAAGCTTGAGCGCTGTTCCAGAACCTTGATCAGAGCTTAACGCCCTATTCTGCACCGAGCCGGAGTCGACCCCCAGAAGACATCCTATGCGATCTGTTTCCATGTGCTCAGGGCAATGTCACCCTTTCCAAGTCTAACTCAGGCAGATCTCTGAGACTCTGAAGATCAAACAGCGCTAGAAACTCTGGCGTGGTGACAAAGGTGTGGGGCGCACCGGGTCGCGGCGCGCGCGGCCCATTGGAAATCAGCTTTTGGTATTTGAGCCTTGAGATTAAGTCGCGACTGACCTCTTTGCCGAATATGTCGGCCAGGCCAGCACGATCGATAGGCTGATGATAAGCGATGGCGCAAAGCACAGCCATTTCGGTTTCCGTGAAGCCTATCTGCTGCTCTCCAAGATCAGCCACCGATTTGATTGCTTCGGCAAAATGAGGCTTGGTTCGGAACATCCAGCCACTAGCAATGTGAACTAACTCATACGGGCGCTGCAGCAGTTCCGCCCGAATGTCGTCGATCAGCATCTCGACTGAGACCCCCTGCCCCACCAAGCACGCCAAATCCTCACGGTCGACCGGTGAGGCACTCGCGAACAGTACAGCCTCGATACGGCCCATCCATTCGCGCCACCTGAGCTCTGCTGGCAAGTCGTCGAGCTCGCGGTCGAAGAGCGCACGGCCCTCTGTAGATGGTGATCGTCTTGCGGCCGCGACACTCATGGCGCGATCCCATAGAGCCGGAACGTTGAACGGCCAGTGAGTTCCCTTACAGCGCCCAGCTCGACCAGGCGGTCACAAAGCCGGCGCGCCGCTCGCCCGGTCATCGGTGTGTTGGTGCCTTGAATGCGCGGGGCGAGCATGCTGGATGGCGCCACCGCATCTTCGCGCAGGAACAGAGCCACCGCGTCCTCTGATCCTCGTGTCCGTAACTTGGGAGCCACTGTTTTCAGCACTTCGGAGCGCCACGCGAGGGTGCGCGCCATCTGATAAGCTGATTGGGCTCCCTTTGTAATGGCCTCTTGAACGGCAGTATCTGACCCGGTCTTGCTGTCGCGAAGCTCCCGCAGCATCGCTTTCTTCAAATGGTGTGCCGTCAGCGGCATTGGTTGAGCCCATCCCAAGGACTTCGCAAGCACCACATCGGCGAGGAAGCAGGCCATTCGTTCCGCGCGATCGTCGGCCCGTACAACAGTGCCAATGACATCGCGCGCGGCTGCCAAGGGTCCATTCTGTTTAGCCGCATCAATCGCTTCGGCGATCCAGAACGGGACATCATCTGCTAGATGATCGTCTACCTGCGCGGCAACCTTCCCAATCCAGTCAGTTCCACGAAGCGACAGACGCAAGGTTGCGCGCCAAAAGGCCAACATGTCCCCATCTGGCCCGAGCGCATCACTGGCCGGCGTCAGATGAAAGGCATCGCGGATATCTGCCTCGCGTGCCATTCGGCCTTCAAGCCTCGACGTTGCTGCCGACGCCTGCAGCGCCAGCGTATTTGCCAGGAGAACCTTAGGCACACATTCATCTTTTTGCTTTAGGATCATGTCCAGCAAGGCGAACGTCGCGCCCGACAAAAAGGCAACGTTCTGAGTACTTTCGCCCGGACAAGAGGTGACCCAGGCGGGCAGGTCCGCTAGGTTGGTTCGGTCCGAAACGATGCGTGGCGACTCATAGGTCATGCCACAGAGTCTGGTTTATCGCGGCGCTTTTGTCCACAAAATATGGTATAAACCGCCCCGCCTTAAACAGCTTTTCTAGGTCCAATAATCTTGCATTATCGGACGTAAAAGAATACCCTGCCGATATGCCTTGCGAACCACCTAAAAAGGCCGAGAATTCGAGCTCAGAGACCCCTATCCCGTCAAACGCGGATCAACTCGACGAGAGAGCTCGCTCGGACAAGAACACTAAGAGCGTTTCCGACCTTGATGCATCTGAAGAGATCGGCCGGGCGCTGGAAAACAGCTCATTCGAAGCCAGAGTCATTGCAAAACCTGATCTGATCCATGTCGAGCTCGGCTGGCCGGATCCAGTCGACGCTGATTGCCAAAAAATCGATGTTCCAGAGTCTGTCGTCGCCTCTGGCTCATTGGAGCGGCTCGTCGAGACTGCGCGCGATTATGCGACCCAGGCAACGGCCGAAAACACAAATGCCGCCTACAAACACGACTGGGCGCATTTCTCGAGCTGGTGTCGGCGCCGTGGCGCGGACCACCTTGTGCCAGACGCGCAGCTGATTGGGCTCTACATTACAGAGATGGCCGCGCCTCAGAACGGGTCCCCTGCCCTATCTGTTTCGACGATTGAACGTCGCCTGTCGGGTCTGTCCTGGAACTATCAGCAACGCGGGCAGCTCCTCGATCGCAAGGATCGTCATATAGCGACTGTTCTCGCCGGGATCCGGCGTAAACACGCCCGCCCACCTCAACAAAAGGAGCCTATTTCGCCGGAAGAGCTCTTGGAGATGGTTGGACAGTTAACGTTCGGTCTCAGAGATATGCGAGATCGCGCAATTTTGCTTCTCGGATACGCTGCCGGTCTGAGACGGTCGGAAATCGTTGACCTTGATGTCCACCGAGACGACACCGATGACGGAAAAGGCTGGGTGGAGATCGAGGACGGCGGTGTGGTGATCATTCAAAGAACAAAGACGGGTTGGAAGGAAGCCGAAGTAGCACGCGGGTCCAGCGACCTGACCTGTCCGGTCCATGCGCTCGAACAATGGTTGTACTACGCAAAGGTCGATTTTGGCCCGATCTTTCGCAGAGTGCTTCGAGATAACTCCGGAGTTCAGTCAGATCGGTTGTCAGACAAACATGTCGCGCGGCTCATCAAGCGAACCATGCTCGAGGCGGGGCTACGACCTGATGTGCCTGACGCGGAGCGGCTCAAGCTCTTCTCCGGTCACTCGTTGCGCGCGGGCCTCGCCTCCTATGCAGAAGTGGATGAACGCTATGTTCAGAAGCAGCTCGGACACGCCTCCCCTCAGATGACCCGACGCTACCAACGGCGGCGAGATAGGTTCCGGGTCAACCTGACGAAAGCAGCTGGGCTTTGAAGAGACCAAAATGGGTGTTTCCCGAGGTGCATGTTTTGACCCAAACAGACAATACTTGCCAACATGTCTCAGACACATTCGGACGATCTTGCCTGAGGACTTCGGGAGCAAGCTATTGAGTATTCACATTTCTCTCAGGCGTGCGAACGCGTACCAGTTTTCAATGTTGACAATTTCCTTGAAACCTTCCCAGGCGACTTCTCCCGCCAATAAAAGGACCCCGACAACGGCGAAATGAGGAACACCTGCCCTTAGGATGGATGCAATTGAGCTGATGAGATGAGAACCCAAAGAAGGCGTATAGTCTCTGTTAAGAAACAGTGCGTTCAATGACATTTCCCTTGGGCCCGGTAACCCATTAGCGGTCTCATCATAGCAGATCACAGAGACGAGTGTCTTATATGCAATAGCGATCCAAACGAAAAAGACCATGATCTCGTAAGTGCTACCTTCGCCCAACACATTTACAAGCATATTGGATTGACCGGGTCCAATTACGATGGCGATGGCAAGGGCCACCGAGAGAAGCTGTGAACTTCGCCTGATCCGCAGTCCTTCGTTGATCATTGCTCGATACCTGATCTCACGCTTTAGCTCGTCACTTTTTTTCCACGCTTCGAGGCGTTTAGTTCGTGCGTCTTGATCCCCTTTAGTTGTCAATCTTGATCTCCATCCACCAATATTTCACTCCTCGGTGATAACCGATACACATCAATGCCGCCCTGCGTGCTCATTCAATCGACCATAGAAGCTACGATCCAGATGCAATTCGCCCGCTTGCGCCTTTTCGACGAGCCCTCGAAGATACCCGCCGGGTGACCTCACCACTCCATCGGTGTGTTTATCAAAGATCAATGCGATGGATGCTGCAGCAATCGCGGGTCCCAACACCCGGTTTGCTACGTTCCAGGCGTCCTCTGAGATGCCCGCCATCGATCTGAGCTGCGCAGCGGCCCTATGGACATCGTTCCAGTCCTTCAAGTAGCCCTGAACCGCGCGCGCCATCTCCGCAAAATGCGGGCACGAGGCCATCAGCATTGGTATATCGACCTCTGATCCCCGTTTTTGGGTATGGGTGCTCCAGTTGATATCTAAATCAATCTCATCTGGCCTCTCCACCGGTTGATGCGGTTCCACTTGGGGCGATGCGCCCGCCGCGGGCTTTGTTTCAAAGCTATTACTAGATACAGGATTAGGTTGGTTTGTAGTTAGTATGTGGGTCTCGTTTTCGAGACTCGAGGGTGTCATATTTTTAGAAATAGACACGACGTTGGCACTGGATGTGGTCTCCTGAGAAGACGTTGTGGCATCAGATTCCTTCGGCCAGTCGAAAGCGGCTTCGAAGGCGCGCTCAACACGGTCCTGCAGCTCCTTGAACCAGTCCAGAATACTTAGGAGCTTGTCTGGGCCTGTGGAGCGCTTTGGGAGGCTCTCGAGCAAGACACCGAATTCTTCCCGCAGCTCCTTCCATGGCCCTCTGAGGCGGCTCTCAAGCGCCTTTTCAATCTTTGCCCGGATGATACGCCGTGTGACAGTGATCGTGTTGCGCACCGAAGCACAGAACTCGCGCTCTTCCTGTAAACGCGCATAGAGCGCTTCAAACTCTTCGGTACGCGCCGCCAAAGGAGCCAAGTCGAAGCCGTAGGCCTCAATTATCACCCCTTCTTCGTCTCTCCTGCCCCATCTCTTTCCGTTCGGACTGTCCTTCATCGAAATGACGCCGCTCTCGCAAAGACGGCGTACATGGCGTCTGAGTGTCGCCAGGGAAAACCCTGTCTGTTCCATAAGGAAATTGTTTGAGGCCCAGACGATAGGCCGCCTGCCCTGCTCCCAGTCCTGGGCTTGCGTGACCGCACCGAAGGTGTCGAGGAGCAACAGGTCCTGGGACTTGAGCCCGATCGCCGCAGCGACTTTCTTCGCCGCTACAATAGCCTGTGATTTGGGTATAGATAGCCGTTCGCCGACTTGTGCATACTTTTCAGCCTGAACAAGACCCGGCGTTGGCTTGCGCCAACCTGTATGTGTCATGATGGGTGTGTGACCTCCTTTGCTTAAAAGAAGGCAATAGAAATCCGTTCACCGAATCGGTGTTCTGCGTTGACAGTGATTCGCGGAGGGTGCTATCTATGAGGTGCTAAACAGATAGATGAGCTCTCTTACCGCTTGGTGGAGGGCTTTTCTTTTGCCTGTATCTCTCTCTTTCTCTGCTCGTTTCCTTGTTTCAACTCGTTATGATCCCCCAGTGGAACTCCTGAAGTTGTATGAGCGACTGCGGGTTACTGTTTCTCGAGACCCTTTTTGTATTTGGCGAGGAGATTATCCATCTCTCGCTCGAGAAACTTGCTGAACCCTGCCGCGTGAGATTTGGACAAGGTTAGTTTGACTGACGCTGGCCCAATCGTCATGGAGCCAACCTCTCCAAGTTTTCGGGTTGTCGTTGCTTTCGAGCCTGACTTTTTCGGTTTCGCGTTCGCTTTCTGCAATGTAGCGAGGAGCTTTTCAAACCGAGCGTTGCTATCCAGATCCTGGATGCTGGCCTCTTGGATGAGTTCAAGCGCCCTGCCTCGGTTGCTTGGCAACACAGCGAGTTTTTTGAACGTCTCCCATCGATCTCGACCGACCGATTTTGCGGGACCTATGAACTCGATGATCTGTTCATCGATCTTCTGCGAGACGGACAGCAATCTTGAAAGCAGCGTGGCGTCAACTGTAAGCGCGGCCTGGACAACATCCTTTGGGTTGCCAAGGTCGACGAGACGCTTCGCAAACAAGGCTTTTTCAATGAATGACAGATCAGATCGGGCAGAATTCTCCTGGCCCTGTGCCAGGATGTGCGCCAGATCATCCATTGGTTTGATGACGGCGCGCACGGTCTGCCCAAGCTCCCTTGCAACACGTACCCGTCTGTGACCAAAGACGATCATATACCGCTCAGAGCCCTTTGGATGGGGCCGTAATAGAACAGGAGTATTCTGGCCGTCGCGTTCGATCGTCGCCTTGAGCTCTTGAAACTCCTCGTCATCGCCTGACAAACGATCATTGACGAATGAGACATCAATCTGTTGAGGGTCGACGTCGACAATAGTCTCGCCCTCCAACATCTTCTTCGCATCATCTGCCAAGCTGTCGAGAGACGCTCTCATTTTGCCTGAAGCGCCTTTCAGAGCGTAGTCGGACCGCTTTGCGCTTGGATTTTGCTCAGTCTCTGTGCCAAGAACGCTTTCGAGAAGATTTTTCCGAGCCATCAGAGCCCCCCTTCTGCGATGCTAATCATCTGACAAATCGTCAAAATTTCGGATTCTGCACGGCTGTCAATTTTCATCAGAACCGCCCCCAAGCTTTGTGAATGAGGTCCGCGACCTCATCGTTGACGCCATTGAGGGATTCCATGGCACGATCATAGGTCGTCCTCACAAACTGTTGGCGCTCCACCTCGTAGAGTGTTTGTTTGGTGATACCTGCATCAGATATCGCCGTGGATTTAAGCATTGAAGCTTGCAACATTTGATTTGGGAACATGGCCTGAAGGAAGCCAACCATCTGCTTTTGTGGTCCGTCCGTCGGCTCGTAGCGTGTCACAAGATAACGGAACCACTTGAGTTTCATCTCCGCACCGGCTGATCGTATCGTCTTCATGATCCCGCCTAGCATGAGCAGGAACTGACTCATCGACATCACGTCCAACATTTGCGGGTGCACCGTCACAAGAACAGACGAGGACGCCGTTAGAGAGGTCAGCGTCAGATATCCAAGTTGCGGTGGGCAATCGATGACAACGACGTCGTAGCGCTCATCAACTTCTTTCAAGGCCGAGGAGATCCGAGTGAAGAACGCGCGACCTTCAGTCGAATCCTTTGCTGTCATGGCTAGCGGCGTATCGTACTCATACTCCTGAAGCTCGAGATTGGCCGGTACGATATCTAGGTTCGGGAAATTGGTAGGGCGAATAACCTCCGAAATCGGAACCCTTTGATCGTCGTATCTCAGTGTCTCATAGAGCGAAGGGACGTCATCTAACTCGGGTTGAATGCCATGCAGAGCTGTTAGAGAAGCCTGGGGATCGAGATCGACCGCAAGAACCCGATGACCTTTCAGTGCAAGATGCTGTGCGAGATGCGAAGCGGTAGTGGTCTTGCCACTACCACCCTTGAAATTCACAACGGATATTACGTGTAAGTCTTCGCCTGGCTTACGGCGCGGAACATAGGGTCTCTTCCCTGGTCGACCATGTTTGTCGAGGTACTCTCGCAACTCCAGCATCTGCTCCGCGGTGTAGCTTCTGCGACCGGAAGAGGATGTTTCCGGAGTAGGGCCCTTGCCTTCGAGGTGCAACTTTTTGATGTTCGAAGTAGTTACACCCAGGAAATAGGCCACCTCAGCGAGAGAGAAGTGACGTAGACCTTTTTGGGCATTTGGTGGATACTGTTCCTGACGCAGGATATTGAGCTTATCGGATATTAGCTCACCTTGACCGAGGATGATCTCGTCAAAGTGCAGATTGCTCATCTCTGCGACAACTGGTGCGTCACTCATCGGCGTCCTGCTCTCTAGTATCGCTTTTACCGCGAATTATACTCTAAAAACGTCACTACACCGATTCCCGTGATTCCACAAGTATTTAGGCACACCACACCAGGTGCACCGCAAATGGTGTGGTCCACACCAGATATAGTGGTGATTGCATTCTAAAGTGGCAGATAATTTGTCAGGTCTCTTTTTCAGAGGGCCATCCTCAGCAACTAACTGAAATAATAGGGTTTTTCCGGATTCTGCACGGCTGTCAATTCTCGTATCCCCTGAAATTTGCCGACTGCATAACAAAAGATGGCCTTCATCGATGCTTGAGAATTTGTCAGATTTACAGTTGTAACAACGGCTCTGAGCGGGAACTAACCGGCCTATGAATCGGATGTTCGGTCACATTTTCGCATGATCATGTAGAAGAACCAACCCACACCACGAGATATAACAGAATAGCGTTGACGCATGTTGACTGCAGTCAAAAGGAAGGTTTTCTCGCTGAATTCCCGCCACTTAGAGCAGTTGGCGTATTTGTTTGTCAATCAGACCGGTAGTCGACCATGGGCCTGGTTCGTGTGTAGGGCGCTGCTGGGCGTCTGGAACCGGCCAGTTTGGACTTCAACAATCGCCACAGACTCTCAGGCGAATAACTCAATTGGTTCGCTGCTGCCAAAAGGGTGAGTGCGAAAATCAACAATAGGAAAGTCCACCAGCGTATGTGGAACGCGAACAGCCCGACAAAGAAGACCAGCCTCGCATCAAAGAATGCCAGTTGCGGCCGGGCCATCGAGTAACGCCAATGCACCGGTGATCTAAAGATATTGTATCGCTCATCTGCCATGCGCGACCTAGGGCCTCGTGACGTTGGCAGTAAAGAGAACGCCAATGATCTGGCGGGAGCGCAGAGAGATCAGTGGCCCACGCGGCGCTGCCGCCACAAATTCTCCGGCAAGATCATTGCCAACCTCAGCCAATCCGCTGTAGACGCCCTGTTCGAAAGTGGCGGCCGGCCGCGATATGCCGGTGGTACCGCCGAGATCGACCAAGCTCGTCCCCGGATCTGAAAGCGCGTCTCCGAGACCGGAGACGAATGCGGCAGCCACCCTCGGCGCGTATCGTTGGAATAGGCGGCGATCCAAATCTGTACGAACCGCAAGTGACTTCTGGCGTGCATCGACGGCATATGCCGCGATGGGAACCTCGGTTCCATCCTGTAGCACCGCATTGTTGAACTGAACAATGAGATGCGTGTTGTTCTGGTTCGGCTGGACCCCCCCCACAAGACGAGCACCGCGTAGTGGTCCGCGGCGCACCTCGGCAAGGACAGGTCCTGGGGTGTCACTGTCATTGGTAACGATCGTTGCCGCCAAGACGACATCACCTGCACGTGCTAGGAGATCTGCGGTGGGTGTCACATTGCCATTGGCAACCGCACCGCGAGATCCTGACTGATCTACCGTGGTGGGCTCGTCCGTGGGAAGCAAATCTTGCTCGACAACAACCGTGACGCCAGATGGTTGTGCCTGCCAGGATCGGATCAATCCTTGTTGCTGAGAGGCCATCAGCTGAGCAAGTTGGTTGATCCGACTGTAATCGGGTGCAGGCTGAGACGGGGCAGGGGCCTGTTGGCGCACCGGTGCCTGTGGCCGTTCGACGACAACAGGCTCTGAGGGAGTTGGCTCCAGGCGTGTATTTGCAGGTGGTAGCGGGCGGTTTTGGTTGGTCACGACGTCAGGCGCCGGCTCATCAATCTGCCGCAAAGGTTCGTCGGGTACCGCCACGAAGGAATCTCCGCTTTCGACGGCCTGCCGAGCGCCATCTTCATTTTGTTGCCGCAAGTTTTCGGCATAGCGTTCGGATGTGCGCAGCTGATTGCCAGCAGGTGTGGCATCAAGACTTGGCGCGCCAGCTACGCGACTGCCTCCGCCTAGTTCAGGGTTCCGCCAGAACTCATACCCGACGGCACCCCCTACAACCAGGATGCTCAAGAGAGCAATGTTTCGAAACGAAAGCAGGACTCTCGATTGCTTTCGCTCGACGCGGCGAGATCCGCCCGAACCATTCCCTTCGGAACCATTGCCACCCAAGATATCTTCTTCTGTCATTGCGCAATCCTCACTTTTGAGACCACGCCACCTACAGAAATGAGTGCGATTGCCGTGGGTCTGATTTTGTACGCTTTGATTTGGCCGGCCGCTGTCAGGATTTGTGAGGCAGGTGGGGATATGACCGTCTCACGTGACTGGAGATAGATTGCGCCGTCGTAGCTCCAGGCGCGAACAGCAGGGTTGTCCGTACCCAACCGAACAGCATTGCCTGGAATGTCAGTACCCGTTGCGAAGGCCATCATCACGTTGTTGGATGCACGAACACGTGGCTCTCTAGCGCTTACGGAAACAGGTTGCCTCTCAGCGTTGGGGCCCATCCCGTCGATCGTAAAGTCTCGCCGGTAGTGCGTGTTCAGGGAATTGGTACGGACATCAAAGACCAAGGGGCGGCTTTCGCCAACCAGCGAGACAATGATGTTTGAGAACCCATGGGGCACAAGGGGCGTAACAGCGAGCTGGTTTGAGCCTTCCTGCATCGCGTAGACTTGAAAACTCGACGGCTTGCCGATGACGTATGAAGCGATGGGCCAGGCCGCACCGCTGCGGTCATAGAATGCCATGACACTTACGGTATCAGGCCCAGTCAGCAGGACCTCAGGCCGTTGAGTGGGCCCGAGGTAAATATGTGCGGCGTCTGTGATAGCATTAGGAAAACGCCCTGACGGAGGTGTTGCGGCGGCTTTCTGGCTTTCATCAAGTCTACGGCGATAATCGCGGATCATTTCTGGAGTCATCGGAAACTGGCTCTGCAATGCCGTGCCGTAGGCGGTTATTTCTTCAGGTGTGAGCGGACGGTCCAACTCGTCAAGGCTCTGCAGTAACTCAGTGGCCCCAATGACGGGAAAGTCACCGACCGGTGTTTGGGGTGGAGCCTGCGAAGGTTGTCGCTGCTGATTGAGTTCGTTCTGAGATACTGGATCGCGTCCAGTGGGGAAGGCAGGGGGGTTTTGTTGCCCGCCGTTCTGAATGGTAACCACAGTTGTATCTGGGGTCTGGCCGGGAAGCGTCGCCACGGGGCGCTCTGTGGGAGAGGGCAGGGGTGTCTGAACTGCTGTGCTCGGCGGCACGGTTTCATCTCCGGTCGCGTCCCTGAGGATGGTCTGCTGTGCGACACTGAATGTCGCCGGCATTAGTGCCACTGCGAACGCGAGGGCTGTTGTTGATCGAAGGATGCGAGTGGAAATGGTGAGTTTGCGGGGCATCATGCTCCTCCTGGAGCCGCGATGAACCGAGAAATCGCCATAGCGTAGGGGGACTCGTAGGTTTGCAGCCGTTCAATGTTTACGGTGATCAGGAAATTCTGACCGGTGACTTCAGACGCGGATTGATAGGTAACGCGTAGTGGTATTTGGACGATCCACTCGTAGACCCCCCGAGAATTCACGCCCTCGCGGACGATGACCGCGTTGTTTGCAACCGCTGTGGTGTTGAGACGGCGGCTCTGGACCAGGTCGAGCATCTGAGATTTCTGAACCGCGTCAACAAACTGGTTCCAGCCCGTGGGTTTGGTAAAATACTCTAGGGCGTTGTTAAAATCAGAGCGGTAGTTGGCGAAATCATAGGTGAGCGATGTTGTGACCGCGCGCACCGCAAAATTGCTGACTTCCGCGGCAGTCTGGTGTGGTTTGTCCAACGGTACGAGCGGAAGCAATTGGCCGTTGGTCGTGGTCGCAAAGTAGCGCGGTTCGGGTTTCGACATTGCCAGATAGGCGGTGGACATGCCGAGCGCCACGGTCGATGCACCAAGACCCAGGGCTATCCAGCACATTGCTTTGTAAGCTGCCTCAAACGTCTGCGCTTTGCGCAGGATAGCTTCCAATACAGCATAATTTTCATTGTCACCTGACATCAGAAAGGCTTGGCCTCCGTCATGATGTTCGATGGCAGCTCAGAAAAGGCAAAGCGCGCACCCTCATCGGTCATATAAAGAAAGAACGGGACGCCAGGCATGCGGTTGGTTCTCATCCAGTTGATGTTGTCGACGATACCTTGGATAACTGCGCGATCTGCAGTGCTGGTATCCATCTGGGCTACTGCGGGGGTGCCGCGCGTCTTGGACGTCATGTGCGACAGGAAAGTCGGTGCGACATCGCCCGAATGTAAGATGGAAAGCGACGTATTGAGGCCAGCCGGACCGGTGATTGGCGTAAAGATGATCCGCAGATCAATATCGCCTGAGACAATCTGCGTATGCATCTTGTCGATTGTCCATTGGCAATGGGGGCATTCGGGATCAGCCAACATATAGACAACTGGCGCGCCATCTCTGGCTTGAGCAGCAGAGAACCAGACGCGTTCCTCAGTTGCTTGCTTGAAGATCGTGTTCATTCCCGCCTGTGCTTCTGCACTCGGTGCTGCCGAGGCTGTGATCGGTGCGGTTGCCGGCTCTGACGCCGCAGCCGTTTCGTTGCTGTTCTCCGGTGTGTTTGGTGGGGTTGGCCTTGTGAGATTGCTCAGAGCCGTAGACATGGTCGACTGAGCTTCGGGCTGGGGAGTCGAGGCCATAGATTGCGGCAGCGGTGCACTTGCCTTAGGCGACAGAGGCGCGTTGTCCAGTGCAGCATGTGGTGTGGCCGTGCCCTGTTCCTCCAGCGAAGGCATGGTGGCGAGTAGAGCGGCAGAAATGTCCTCTCCCTGCGGACCGATTATGTCGCCGATAATGGTCAGCCCATCATTGGTGGTCAGAGCAATCGTTGGCTCACCATTTTCGTCTTTGATTGCCCATGCCTGCATCTCACCAATGCGCATGAGTGGGCGATGATCCTGCTCGTGCCGTTTGAGCAGACCTTCGATGAACGGGGAGTTTCCGGCACATGCAGCGAAGTTCTGCTTCCACGCTTCATCTTGGGCGGATGCCGACGTCACCAGGATAGGCAACGCAATAGCCAAGGCAAGATAGGTTGGCACTCTCTCGAGAATGAAACCTGTGGGCTGATTTCTTCTTGTGACAAAAAGCATTGCGCCGACTCCCATATCATTATAAACATCGCTATATATAGCGCTATTATCACTTCCGCTAGCGCTATTGCGAGTCGTTTAGGCGGTCATCCCCAATTCAATTCGGGTCGGTTGCCTTCAAGGAGTTTGAATGTCGAGAACTGAGCAAGACCAAAACCGCTCACGGTGGACTGCGCCGGGCATCGCGATGCTCATTGGTGCGTCCGGTTTTCTCATTCTTGCATGCACGGCATCAGTCATTTCTTGGAAGCAATGGGGCAGTGTTGAACCCACGGATGTCGCTTCTCTCGAGGAGCACCGGATCCTTCTGCAATCGCTGGAGCAAAGGCTCATCCAATTGGGGCAGGCGAATGCACAGCTGCGTAACGAGTTCGATGGTATCTCAGGGCCAGGGGGTGTGCTCCCGCGGATAATCGAACGACTCGGGGAGAGCCGCCGCGTCGAGGCAGCCCACGCGGCGGCTCTCCATCAGATCCTCAGCAACGGTGACAACGGGCCTCGGTCCCTAGATGACTTCAACGGAGCGGCACAGGTTCGGACATTTCCATCCGGACCCATCCAAGTGACCCCCGTGAATGTGACAGGCGCAGAGCAACCCCAAAGGGTGATTGTCACGCCAGATCAAAGTCAGACTTCGGTGGGGCAGGGGCAGTGATATGGGCGTGCGCAAATGGACGAACTGACCGCCTTCTTTCAGCGCGTGACGGCAATCCTGTCGCCTGCCCAGGCCTTCGTTGCGGTCCTTTGTTTTGTGCTCGGGATTGTGCTTGTCGTCATGGGCGTCCGGCTTTTTTTGATCACGGCCGAAGAAAGGGCCCATGCACATCATCGGCGCCACGGTTTTTGGCAGGCGGGTGCCTACGTTGTTTTTGGACTTCTAATCATCTCCCTCGATCTGACTTTATCGGCGTGGATCGCATCGCTCTTTGGGTCGGCAAACACAACGGCAAGCGCGGCCAGCGAAATCATGGCCTATGCTCCGGAAATGTTGGCTCCGGTTGCTGGGGCGCCGGGAGAAGCGATTTTGATCGCGCTCGTACGGGTGGCTCAGTTTATCGGGCTCATTGCTGTCGTCCGCGGTCTGTTCCTTTGCGTGAAGTCAACAGACATGCCTGGCAGCGGCCTTATGGGCAAAGGCTCCATCCACATGATCGCCGGCGTCATGGCAGTAGATCTGCCACGCACCGTCGGCCTTTTCGAAAACCTCTTCTTTGCACCCTGAAAGGAATATCCCTATGCCCAATCTCCGCATAGCTTGCCCTCGAGCAAGAGCAACGCCCATTCGCGTCATCTCCGCAACGTCGTCGTTCCTCTTCGCATGCACACTTGCTTTGCCCGCGTCCGCTCAAACATTTGGTGACATCTTCACCGAAGTACGCACAAGTCAGCTTGGTCCGGCCGCCGACATCCTTGGAACGATATCTTTCGTACTGGGCGTAGCTTTCGGGATCATGGCTGTCATGGCGATGATCAAGCGATCTCGCAATATGAATGACAATTCCGTCGAAGTCAGCCGCATCCTCATGCTGTCGCTCGCCGCAGCTTGTATGATCGCGATTCCAACCTTCCTGAATGTGGGCGTGGCCTCAATCTTTGGTACTGGCGCAGATCAGTCCACTGTCGACGGAACACTCCGGTCCTTGAACTAAGGATCTTTGACCGTGGTGGCGTTCTGGCATCAGGCGGCGGCCTATTTGGGCCGCAATGCGCTCAACACCTCTCTGGACGCCTATTGTCGTCTGGAGAGCGGGCAGGGTGAGCATGCCCTTTTGGCTGATGACGGTTCTATGGTCACCCTATTTCGGCTTGATGGGTTTCGGTCTTTGCCGGGCGAACAGGACATTACAGAAGCCTGTGACCGATTGCGCGTGGGACTTTCGCCTTTCTTCTCCAAGCCTGGTCTCGCGTTGCAATTCTGGTTTGGTCACTCCCCTGAGCTGGGGCGGCGCGAGATCGAAAACATCATCGACGATACGGCAAGCATCGCGCACAGCAACACGCTTGACCTTGAAGACTTGCTTGTGGAGCGCAGGCAATTGCTGCCGCACAGTGTTCAGGGGGAGCGGTGCTATCTGGCGCTTTGGACGAAGCCCTCGCTTTTAACAAGCGACGATCGAACCCAAAGTATCAAGAAACGATCCGACGTGCTGCGTGCTGCGCCGCCTCTGACGCTGGGGCAAATACCAGGCACTGCGCTCGAAGGGTTGGCCGTGCGTCACGAGAGCCTTGTCACAGCCCTTAGTCGCGAGTTTGGAGGGGCAGGGATCGTTGTTGAAACACTGGATTGCTACACGGCGCTCAATGCCATCCGCAAGGTCATTGCACCTGAAACACTCGGCTTGAAACACCCATGGCGCGCAACCCTTCCCGGGGACTATCTGCGCCGCCGGATGCCAACGCTCGACCGTCATATCAAACGCAAAGACATCTCAAATCTCATTTGGCCGAGCCTGTCCGAGCAGATTTTCTCCGACCATGCGGAGGTGATAGACAGCAAGATCGTGCAGATCGGAAACTCGGTTTTCTCCGGATTTGACATCACACTGCCTCCGGAAATCGTGGTGCCGTTCAACGATCTTATCCGAAGGGTCGTAACCAACGGGACGAAGATCTCGTGGCGGTGTTCCATGCTGGTCGAAAGTGGTGGGTTTGCCGGTCAGGTGCTCCGCGAGCAACTATCGCGTCTCTTGGTTTGGACGGCACCCAATCATAACGGCAGGATCAAAGAAAGCTTCGACCGGCTGAGGCAAACCGATGGGGATGGCAACACAGTCGTCAGGTGGCGGGCCTCTTTCTGCGCTTGGGCACCTGCTGATGAAATCGCAACGCTGCGCGGACACATAGCAACTTTGCAGGAAATGGTCCGCAGTTGGGGCAACAGTCAGACCAACTCCATCTCCGGCGATCCTTTGGACTGTGTTATGTCCTCGGCGCTTGGGCTTTCGACGGCTTCGACTGCGGAAAGCTGCGCTGCTGATCTGCTTGACGTTCTTGCGATGGCACCGTTGGCAAGACCTGCCTGCCCCTGGGAACGCGGCTCCATAGTCTTCCGCACCTCAGATGGAAAACCATTCCCCTATCAGCCGGGCAGTTCCAAGCAGAACGCCAGTGTCGACATTATGATCGGCACGCCGGGCTCGGGTAAGTCAGTCTTAATGAACGCAATCAATTTGGGGGTCGCGCTCTCCCCGCAATCGGGCAGCAGTAAAGACGATGGCGCACTCCTTCCGCGCATCTCGATCATTGATATCGGACCGTCATCTTCCGGACTGATCAGCTTGATAAGAGATGCCTTGCCACCAAAGCGTCGCCATGAGGCAATGTTTCATCGGCTTCGGATGATCGACAAGGATGCGGTCAACCCGTTTGATACGCAACTAGGGTGCAGATTCCCCTTTGCCCACGAGCGCGCTTTCCTGGTCAATCTGATTTCACTGATCTGCACGCCGGAAGACAGCGAAACAACTTATGACGGGGTATCGCAACTCGCAGAATCCTGCATCGATGAGGCCTTTCGCGTTTATTCCGACGAGGTGAGCCCAAAGCGCTATTCGCCGGCCATGGATCTCAAAGTCGACGAGGCTCTCGAAAAGCACGGCTTCCAATCCGATACGGCCACGAGCTGGTGGGAAATCGTAGATTTCCTCTTCGAGAGAGGCGAATTCCATGGCGCAGCATTAGCACAGCGATTGGCGGTGCCTGTTTTGGGCGATTTGATCCCGATCTCTAACGCCGAAACAATTCGGGAGCCGTTTGTCGAGATGCGGGTACAATCGACCCAGGAGCCGATGATTGCCGCGTTCCAACGCATGATTACTGCTGCGATCAAGCAGTATATTATTCTGGCAAGTCCAACGCGGTTTGATGTCTCAAACGCGCGCATTATTGCTTTCGATCTGGCGGGCGTTACCGAGGCGACCGGCACGCGCGGTCGCAAGCAAACGGCTGTCATGTATATGATGGCGCGCCAAACCCTGACTTCTGATTTCTGGCTCGACGAGGACGAGATCAAAGCCTCAAATCTGCCTGAACGGATTAAGGCGCATCATCTGCTTCGCTGTCAGAATAACCGACAGATGCCAAAGCGGATATGCATCGATGAATACCATCTGACAGGAGGTCTTGGTATCCGAGACCAGGTGGTGTCTGACGTGCGTGTTGGCCGAAAAGCCGGTGTGCAGATTTCCTTGGCAAGCCAACTCATCGGAGACTTTGACAACTCCATTCGCGAACTGGCCACCAATATTTTCCTCTGCAATGTTCCAACAGCGGATTCCGTCCGGGCCGTTATGGACACCTACGATCTGCCCGAGACACTTCAGCCGGTGATATCGCGCTTGAGCGGGCCCGAAGCAGGTGTTGGCGCACCGATTGTCGGCATCTTCAAGCTCAAATCCCAGACCTACGTTCAGCACTTTTACAACCAATTGGGCCCGATTGAGCTGTGGGCATTGTCGACGACGGCTGAAGACACGGCGCTCAGGGCCCTTCTGTATGAGCAATTGGGAAGTCCAGAAGCCAGACGCATTCTCGCGCGCCGTTTCCCATCGGGGTCGGCCAAACCGGAGATCGAAGCAGAACTCGAGCAGCTGATGGCGTCAGGCCAAACCATCGACGAAACCGCGCGCGGCAACGTTATTGCCAATTTTGCCAAAGAACTCGCGAAAGGGGCCTACGCATGACGCCCAATAGACTAGCTACCTACATCAGCGCTTTGGGGATCGCCGTTTTTGCGGCAATGCCGCTCTATGCTCAGGCAATTGATGGCGGTATCGCCACGGAAATAGTGGATTTTGACGAATCTGACGTTCAGGCCACTCGTATTGCCCGGCAGATGTACGGCAAAGAGTTTTCCCATGTAAGGGCCGTGCGGGTGTGGCTGGAGCCGCCAAGCAACGACCCCGAGCAGCTGATGGTGGAGCTGGGAAACGGCCGAGATTGCGCGCACGACTGCATCGAGGTTGCGCTTTTCTACAACGACCAATGGCTTGAGATTTTTCGCCAACCCAAGGCAAACCGGCTTGCTCTATCAGAAGTGTCGCCCACGGGGATGAAATCCATCATCGCCGATGATCGCGTATGGTCCTGGAATGCAAGGGCTTATGTTCCAGAACCGATCCAGGACAGTATCGATCGCAGAGATGCGACAGAGCAGGAACTGAGTGTCGTCGCCGAGCAATTGAGCGGCGTGTATGGATCAGATGGCCTAAATGCGTTTGGGCCTCCCAAGGTTGATGTCTATGACGTCGACATGAACGGATACCTTGGCAAGATCATTGCCGTCCGGTCACCTGCTGTCTGCGGTCAATCTACCTGCCCGATCTATCTGCTCAACGGCGAGGATCAGATCTTCCGGGTACTGCGCTCTATTGAAGGAGAGGTGGGGCTTTCCCGGACGCATCGCGATGAGCAAGGCTTTCGCGGGATCGAGCTGCTGACGCGCAATGGCATCTCGATTGTTTCTTCTACCAGTGGCAAGCTTCTGTCATCAGTCCCCGTTCAAGCGATCCACGTTGCGGGAAGGTCTCGATGATCCGTCTCGCGCAGTTTTTGGTTATCACCTGTCTGGCGCTTACCAGCCCCGCTTTGGCCTCTACTTATGCCGATCTCATTCGCTCTCAGGAATCCAGTGGAAATTATGGCGCTTTGAATACTCAAGGTGGCACAGCGGCCGGGGCCTATCAGATTACAGCCGGCACATTGGAAAGCCTCGGCTACGTGCAACACAATGGTGGATCGCGCGGCAGCTGGTCCAACTATAGCTGGACCAGTCAGGCAAGCAGTGCCGGTGTGAACTCGCTCAGCGATTTCCTGAACAGCAGCGCAGGCCATTCGCTGCAGGATCGAGCTTTCACGGAATTGACTGACCGCAACCTGGCGTCTCTTTCGTCGCAAACCAGAGGGCTTGTTGGTCAGACGGTCAATGGGGTCACATTTACTCAAGAAGGGCTTTTAACAGCCGCACACTTTTTGGGAGCAGGCGCACTCAATGAATGGGTCGCGAGTGGCTTTGACCCGACCGTATTCCCGCCCGAGTACCTGACCGCCAACGGATTTGGATCCTATGATGAGTTGCAGGCTCATCTGATGAACCGGATCGGCGGGCCCAATGGCACGACCTACACAGGTGGCGTGGGTGGCACCTATGCCGCGACTGATGGGTTCCCCAGGCTTGGAGCTAAACGTCCCGTCCTTATTCGCGAAACGCCGCCATTCCAGGGCGAACGCGCAACGCTTGGAGTGAATTGATGTATCGATTGTTCAGAACAACAAGAGCCCTTTTGGCAACGCTTACGATAGCAACGGCAGCACTCACGGGAACCGCAACAACTTCATTTGCGCAATCCGTCGATGACCAGATTCTTCAGCTCTTTCCCTCTGGCGGACAAGGCTGCACCGATACCGTGAGGATCAACCTCACTGAAGCCATTCGCGCGGGCATCGAAGCCGAAGTGCTCAGGGCTGAAGACGCGCTCAAAGCACCGCATTCGATCAGCGCGTTGGGGTGCCTCGACAACCTCTTCGACGTGAACTTGGACATCGCAATTCAGGTGCCAAATCTTCAGGCGATTTTCGCCCAGGCCGTTTCAATGGTGCAGGATCGGATCTGTGGCTTCGCTCAGGAGAAGATGAACGAGCTTACCGCGGAGGTAAACGCGCTGCTGCAATTGCCCGATTTCAACTTCCTGCCCATTGGCGGTCTTACAGGCAATTCGACCACAGCCATAGGTGGCGTTGATCTCAACGTTGGCGGTGGCGAGACCGGAGGGGGTATTACCCTAAGGGGTACGACATACGCACCAAACAACCTGGATGCAGTCTATGAGCGCATTTACGGAGGCAACAATGGCCAGTGAGTTCCTAGCAAAAATGACGCTAACAAAGTGGATTGTAGCGGCCTTGGTCCTAGCAGCTGTGGTTCTTTTTTATTTGTTCAACTTCACGAGCTTTCAAGTCCCCAAGACAATTACTCAAGGAAAACAAGAGCCGCAGGTTGGTGGAGGCATTGTTGTCCGGGGCACGACAGTCACATGCAACAATCTTGATGCGGTCTACAACAAAATTTACGGCTTGCCCGAGTGTGTGACCGAACGCGCGAATGATGAGGCATCAAACGATGAATAGTAGTCGCCATCAATTATCTGTCGCCCTTGCTTTCAAAGCCCAAGTTGTAGGATTTGCGTTAACAGCAATCTGTATTGCAACTCCGACCTACGCCTTCGGCGGCTGCTCCTGTGGCGGGGTCGCCAATATCGTGCGGGATGCGCGGATCAATGTGAACAACCACACCACAGAAGTCGGCAACTACATCGTTGACAACATCCTGCGTGGCGTCGCCCAGCTTTCAGCATACTCAAAAAGGGAAACAGAGGCTGCACAGCGCATCGCTCAAGCCCAGGACCAAAACGCTGTGATGCTGGAAAGGCAAAAGGTTAGAGCGGCTGCTGAAGGCGGGAAATATGACCCTGCTGCCTCGGCCTGTATCGATCTCTCTGGCATCGTCAACTACGGCGGTGGTCAGACAAGCCAAGGCGTCGGCGGAATCGACATCGCAAACCTTTCGCGAAATCGCTCATACGGGAATGGGGCCGCTGGCGAACCGGTTCGTCAGGGCGGGCTGGCTCTTGCCCAAGAAATCCGCGTTGATCGCGACCGCCTCAGAAATGTCGGTGGTTTTGCCGACCCGACATCAGATGTGCGCCTGCTGACCGAAGCAATCACACTGGACACGTCCAACCAGGAGATTGCGCAGGCCTATGCGCGAATGGTTAACAACATGGTGGATCCGCTGCCGCCTAAACCGGTCACCACATCGGAGGCGGAGACCCCAACAGGTCTCGCGCGTATCGCCGCGCGGCAGATCGATGCGACGCGCCGCTCTGCATCTCATGCCGTCTTCACCTATCTCGGAGATCTCGCCACGCCGACTGGCGGCGCAGAGCTGGCAAGTTGGGCGCAAAATGCGGCCGGGCCTGCATACCCCTATCAGGTAGGTGACAAAGTTTCGTCGCTGCAGGCCGTCGACATATTCGTTCATTCTCGTTTTGCAAATCCGGATTGGCATCAATCGATCGCCAAGATGTCGCCTGACGCTGTGCAAAGAGAAATCCTTCTTACGAATGCTCTCAACCTGCATGTGAACTGGATGCGATTTGGGTTGGAGCGCCGCGTGGCGGCTGTTGAAGCCGCTCAGCTCGCAACCTCAGTGGATGGGACCGAGGGTGCTGGCGGCGGAGCGCCGATTGGAAACTGACTTTGACACCTGATGAAACGAGAGAACCCAAAGAAAAGAAAAGCCGCGCGCGTCGTGCCGCAGGGTTCTTCGCGCGCCGAGGCGGCATCAATCGCGCCTTTGAGGGGACGAGACGAGGGGCTGATTTCATGTCAGACCTCTGTGATCGAGTGCGTCCAAAGGCATTTGACCGGACGGGCCTTTCAGGCCGCTACAGTGATGGCGGAATCGAGCGCTTTCGCGAACTCACGAAAGGCATGTCCGAGTTCCAAATCGGCGACCAGTATCGAGGTTGGCTGGTTCAGAGGGCGTGTTTCCAATATGCAGCTCTTGGCGCTGTCCTTGCGATCCCGCTCGGCATGGTCTTCTTTCAAATCTCAAAGTTCCTTGTCTTCGGCTTGGTGGGCTTGTTCCTATTCGCACTCTTTCGTGCGATCCGCGCGGATTTCTTTGCCTGGATTCTGGAACAGGGCCGGTTTGGCGGATTTTTGGACTATCTGGGCTCCCGCCTGCCGCGCAACGTTCAGATCATTCTGCCTGAACGCCACCGCGGAGAAACACCTTCTGACCGCCGGGGAGAACAGTCATGACTCCCGCTCAACGGTTTGCGGCTTCCCTCTTTCTTTCGGTCGTCGCGCTTGCGGTATTCGGTGATAAAGCCGTCGCGCAATCGATCAGTGTTCCTGACATCTTCAATGGCGATGGCGACGACAGGTCAAATACATTCTTTAATTTGATTTTTGGGAGTTTGTTCCCGGGACCGGCCGCGAATGATCGAACCGTAATCTCCCTGCTCATGTTGTCGTTCAACATTCTCTTTCTGGCGATCGGGGCGCTGTTCCTTCTCTACAACATCTTTCAAGGCACGCTGGATTCGGCGCATGAGGGTGTGGTTCTCGGCCAAAAATCAACGATTTGGGTGCCGATCCGGGTGCTAACGGCATTCGCACTCCTGATCCCGCTTGGCAACGGATATAACGGCGTGCAGCATGGGATCTCCTATGTCGTCCGAGCCGGGACGGCCGCGGGAAGCTTCTTTTGGAACCAAACCGCTGACCTGATAATTGCAGATGAGGTGCCCATTGTTGGTTCTGACTACATCGCCTCGGACTCCAGATTTTTGCAGCAACTTTGGCGGATGGAGTTTTGTCGCGCGGCTTACAACCATGAGGTTTCAAAGGGCGGAAATCTACAGCTGGTCAGCGATGGTGTTTGGTCTCCGTTGGACAGTGCACCGGCAAACGGCTTGATAGATAGCTACACGCCTCTCAGTCTTGCATATTCAACTCCGAGTATCACCGCGGCATGTGGATCCGTAACACTGCCGTCGGCGACGCCTTCACTGAAACGGATCAGCCCGACAACCAATATGGATGTGATCAACGCTCAGATGCGACAGTTGATCGATGACCTTCGATCTTCGATGCGAGGACCGGCCGAGTCCGTTGCTCTTAAGGTCTCAAATAGAGAACCCGTTGTTGTCACTGACATTCCGAGCCTCGCCGGGATGATGCAACAACTTCGATTGGGCCATTCTGCAATTGTAAACCCAATCGTGAATCCCGACGCCTTGTCCCAGTTGGTCCAGACTGAAAGTGGAACGCCAATTTCTCAACAGATTCAGTCCATCGGTAGCGACGGGACGGGTGCCCTTTCTGCTCCGACCGCCATCGCGGGTGATCTACGAACCGGCGGTTGGATGATGGCTGGTTCCTACTACATGCTGCTTAGTAAGGTTTCGAGTGACGCCAATGCGGTGGCCTCAATGTTTCCGGTTGCAACTCCGGGGACGCTGATCTCAACAACTCTCAACGGGGGTGTTCAAAACACTCTGGCGACAGAACTCGGTCGTTCTTATTGGTTTCAAAGCAACGCGGATCGAGACGCCGAGAAAATTCTCGCATCAATTGGTGCGAGCTACAATGCAAGTGTCGGAGCTTGGAACGAAGCAGCTGCAAACGCCGGTTTGAGGACATTCATAACAGAGCGTGCATACGCTGGAGATGATGCGTCATCCCCCGAGAATTTCCTTCCCCCTCCCACAAATTTGCTACGGGGCGTCTCTTTTCTTTCGCCGAGTTCGATCACTGTTGACCCAATGATTGGTCTCATGGCTTTTGCCTCGACATTTCTGACCTACTCACTGGCAGCAGTCGCGGTGCTCGCGACTGCATCTGCGGTTCCAATTTTCGGCTCTATCCCGAGCACACTTGCATCGATGACCAGCGGATTGTTCCAGGTTGGAATTTTTGCCGCAATTTTTGTTGGTTTCATTCTCCCATATCTTCCAGCAATTATCTGGCTGATTGCCGTTCTTGCCTTCATGCTGTTAGTTATCGAGGCTGTATTTGCCGCACCTTTGTGGGCTGTAGCGATGCTGTCCATGGACGGCCATGGCATTTCATCGAACATCGCCCGCAAAGGATGGTCGCTCCTTTTGATGCTCTTTCTAACGCCTCTCTTAATGATATTTGGACTGCTTCTCGGCATGGTTTTGTTCAGAATTGCAGCGTTTTCTCTAAACGGAATGATGTTTGCGGCCTTAACCTCACAGATGGCCGCCGACCCGGACGCATTCGGTTTTCTATCCACGTATTTGGTGCTGGCAGTACTTACGGTCTTTGTTGCGGTGATCTACGTGGTTATCATTGATTGGTCCTTCAGCCTTATCAACGTCTTTCCGGCCCGAATTTTCAAATGGATAGACGGGCTGGGCGATGATCTTGGCGCTCAAACTGCGAATGCAGTGAAGGCGGGATCTATCGCGGGGTCCTATCAAGCGGGAGCTGTTTCAGGAGGGGCGCTTTCGCAAGCAGGGCAGATAGGTCGAGAAGGCCAGCGCGGAAGGCAAAATAGAATTGCCAACAAAGCTGCGAAATCCTAGCGTCGGAAGAACAGGTATATTGCCGCCATGCTTGAACCGCTTGCAGTAGATCGAGCTGACGGCACCGATCCGAACCGATAGTAACCTTCTTTGTTTACGAAGAACGCGTAAATGAGGCTGATTGCAAAGACTTGCAGACAGTAGATTGGCTCAGAGAAGATATGAACCGGTATCGCGATGAGCGCATCGAGCCAGTAGAAACCATGCCAAGTGCTCCAATGGTATGCAGCCAGCGCAGCTTCGATAGTGTCCAACATATGTAGCCAGGCCCGGCCCCAGTGAAACGATAGGTACAAACACGTGAACCAACCTGCCATATGGATGATGTATCCAATGCCTGATAACTCGGTTCGTCTTTCCTTAAGCCAGCAGAAGATATGTCGGACCAAGCGTAGCATGTAGAAATTTTAGCATGGCCGTCTCAAAAAGAACAGATAGCTATGCCCAGGCAGCGGCGTCTCGCAAACCATATATTTTTGTCCCGTTGGCTTGTCATGTATTGATTGCTGTCATGCCTGCTTTCCAGCCAGAGCAAGAACCACGACGCCTGCCAGAATGACGCTTGCCCAGGTCAGGCGGTGTCTCAACTGGCCTTCGCCAAGTAGCAGGCTGCCCATCAATACCGTCAGCAGAACGCTCAGCTCACGGATCGGAGCGACGAAGACAACCGGGGTGAAGGTGAGCGCGATGAGAACCAGGATATAGGCAAGCGGATTAAAAACCGCGATAACCAGCACGCCAAATTTGTGTTGCTGCCATATGTCCTGGACCAATGTGCGGCGGCGCAATGCCAGCGGCGCTAGCAGAACCGTTCTCCCCACGCTGGACACGTAATCCAGCAGCAGCGGCGGGATCATCAACGCTGAGACAGCGTAGGCATCCCATGCCGTATAGCTGCCGATGAACAGACCTGCCATCAACCCGAAACCGAGAGACAGCAACGCACTGCCGCCGGATCGGCGAAACCCGCCTGTCAGCATCAGGACACCAAAGATGATGACCGCGCCGCCTGTGGCGATCTGCGGCGTGATCTGTTCGCCCAGAAACAGCACAGCAAAACAGGTGGAAAGCAGCGGCCCGGTGGCTCGCGCTGTCGGATAGACCAGCGACAGGTTTCCCTTTCGATAACCAATCTGCAACAGTAGGAAATATCCCAGATGCAGGGCCGCGCTGCCCGCGATGAAGAGCATTTGCGTAGCGTTGAACAACGGAATATCCGCCCCGATCCAGACCGCCAGCGGCAGGTAGATCACCACCGACAGAGCCGAGAAAAGCCAGACAAGCTCCGGTCCGGCATTGATGCGTTTGACGAAGAAGTTCCAGGTTGCGTGACAGAATGCGGCTGTCAGGACGAGCGCGAAGCCAAGGATGGACATTGTATTTTCCTCAAAGACGAGTTTCAAGCAGACGTGCGTAAGCACGCCCGTCCATCCCCCCTAGCTTTCTCGTCTTTAAGGTGTCCGCCCGTACACGGGCTCATAACGGCGCTCGGTCCAGACCTGATAAATCAGCGGAACCCTAGCCGCACATGGATGGGCGAAAACACTCTATCATCGAAGATCAGGCAGTAAAGGTCTGTCTTGCGCACCAGACGCTCGCCAAATAGCGTTAAGCCTGTACTCCTTTGAAGCTGCTCGTTTTTTGAAAGGGATGATATGGACCCGTTTCTATTTGCCGCATTTGTAACCACGACACTGCTATTCGTCGCCGTGCCGGGACCATCTGTGGCCTTCGCCTCGGCTCAGGCCGTGCGCCATGGGACAAAAGCGGCGGCAATCACTGTGGCTGGCGATGCCTTGGGGACCGTGGTTCACATCAGCGTTGCTGTCTGGGGGCTGGCAACCCTGATCGCAATTTCTGAAACGGTTCTGCCATTCCTGCAAATCGTGGGCGGTGCCTTCATCATTTACATGAGCATCCAATCCTTCAGGGCCTCTCGCCATCCAGTCAAAGCGCCTGTTGCCACAAACCACCGCGTCACGTTCTGGGCCGGGTTCTTTGCCTGTGTGACCAACCCAAAGGCCATCGTGTTTTTCGTGGCGCTGTTCCCGAACTTCATCTCTCCGGATCACAACATCCTGCTTCAGAGTGTCGTCTATGGGTGTATCTTTCTGGTTCTAGATGCGGTTTCCATTCTTGGCTATGCATTGCTGGCGATGCTCGCGGTACACAAGGTGACGTCCCGCTGGCTGAATGTCGAGGTGTTGAGCGGGCTTGGTCTGCTCGGGGTCGGGATGGGAATGATGGTCAAAGGCTATCGCGCTATTCCGTCGAATTGATTTCATGGGCCTCTTCAACATGACGCAGCCAGACTAGAACCTTGGGGTTCTGTGAAAGTTGCCGCATCAACGAAAATGCCGTTCGAGAATGGACCCGCTGACATGCCGAACAATGTACCCATATCTCACGCAGCCAGCTTGCTTAGAACGGCGAAACGTGTGCTCGTGGTTGGGTGTTCAGGAGGTGGAAAAAGCACGCTTTCACTCAAAATATCTGAGCGCTTCAACTTGGAGTATCTATCGTATGACCGCGACGTCCGCTGGTTGCCCGGCTGGCAAGTTCGCGACCGCGAGGAGCAGCGCCAAATTGTTGCAGACTTGGTGAGAAGAGATCGATGGGTAATGGACGGCACAACTGTATCTACATTCGATTTGCGTCTTCCTCGCACCGATCTGTTGATATGGGTTCGAGTTCCAAGACGCGTCGCATTGGGCGGTGTCGCGCGAAGAGTTCTTGCAAACTACGGCAAAGTCCGGATCGATATGGCAGAGGAATGCCCAGAGCAGTTACCAGATCGCGAGTTCCTGACCTATATCTGGACATTTGAGACGAGAGTTGCGCCTCGCTTAGCGAGTGCCATTGATCGCTTTGGCCCAAACGTTCCGGTCGTAACTCTTTCTAAGCGGAGCGAATTCCCGGCATTGCTTGATGTCAAGTATCCTCCATTCGGCCTTGTCCCGCATAGCCGACCCTCAGGCGGAGACTGAATCATGCCCCTGCTGCAACCAGATGATCTCGTGCGCTTCGTTTCGCCAGCCAGCCGCGCGGAACCGCGGGCAATTGAACGACGTGCCGAAGTTTTGCGGTCATGGGGCTTGCGGGTTGAAATTGGGCCGCACGCGTTCGATAGGATGGGCTATCTCGCAGGCCCAGATGAGGTACGTCTTGCCGACCTCACCACAGCCTTGCTTGACCCAGAGGTGCGCGCGGTTTTTGCGACGCGGGGCGGTAAGGGGTCTTATCGTATTGCCCACCGACTGCCTTTTGACGCAATCGCCTGCGACCTCAAGCCGCTGATTGGGTTCAGAGACATCACCGTGCTTCAAATGGCCCTGTGGAGAAACAGCGCGGCTCCCAGCGTCCACGGCGCGCTTACCGGCAGTGATGACGACCAGCTCAGCGATATTGCGGCGCGTTCCTTACGCTCCGTCCTGATGGAGAGTGAACCGATCACGGTCTCGTCCGATCCCGCCATTGAGTCCGGGGCGCTGACAACAGAGGGGCAAGCAAGTGGCACGCTGATCGGCGGTAGCCTTACGATGTTGGCTACTGCCGCCGGGTGGGCGTTACCCTCCCTGCGCGGGGCAATCCTTTTGATCGAGTCTGATGGGGTCGCCATCGGCCAGTTTGAACGGGACCTGACCATGTTAGTGAGAGCGGGTCATCTTGAAGGCATTGCGGGCGCTGCAATCGGCCACATCAGCGGCACCCCACCGAACCCGCCGATTGATGCAGTCGGGTTGCTGCGTCAAAACCTTGAGGGGTTTGGCGTTCCGATCCTTGGTGGGCTGCCGATTGGCCACGATCCAGATGCGCGATCCGTCCTGATTGGCACTCATACGCAGATTGATGCAGACGCAGGAACGCTAATACAGCCTGCTTGGACTTGACCTAGAAAACACAGTCTATGTCGGCCTCTCTAACCACGTCGGAGATCAGATTGTTCAGCGCGCTTGGTTGCATCATCGGAACGTAGTGGCCACTGTCTTTGATCACATGCAGGCAAGCATTGGCCGATAGTTCTGCAAGTCGGCATGAATAGCTCAAACCCGGCAGTTCGTCGCGGTCGCCTGTTACGACATGAATTGGAATGGTGCTTTCATTGACTACATGCTCGCAACTGCTGCGTGTGTAGAAGGCATCGAGACCGCGTGTCAGAGCTTCTGGGGACTGGTCCAACGCGATTTCTTCAGCCCATTGAGCGATACCAGCAGTATCTTCACCCTCAAATAGAGGTGCCCAATACCGTTCCCACGCGCTCGCAACTCCCTGATCAATAACTGTTCTACGTGCCTCAGAATGAGAAACTGGATTCGGATCACACCGCGCCTTGGTTCCAATCAAGATAGCCGCCGCAATGCGGTCCGGTACCAAGTTGACAACTTCCAATGCACATGACCCGCCTACTGAACAACCGACAACAACAAAGCGATCTTGTGAAACAAGGTTCAGGCTCTTTGCGGCCCATTGTTCAATGTCGCTCCCAAAATCATACAGGTTAGGTGCAACAGTCCGCTCGGGCATGATCCGAAGCTGTTTCTGCCACATTCGCCTATCGAACGGTAAGGCGTGAAGAAGCAGCAACCCAAGATCATTTGACGGTTTCATTTCTTGAGCCTAGTGGGCCGTTGTCTGAATGTCTGCAAAGTCCCACACTAACGACATTGATCACTTGCGGCACAAACCTGTCAAAACTGTTTGAATTTCGCTGGGGGTTTTTGACCGGTTTATGTGTTTGATCGTTCGTGGGGCGCGGCAGGGCGGCTAAAAGGACCGTTTGTGTCCGCCGTAGTGCCTATGATCCTGAAGCCTCTTCGACAGCAAAGCGAACCATCTGAAACACCCCTTCCAACTCCTCCATTGGAATACCCCCAAAAGCAAGCCGAAGTGCCTGTGGTACAGCAACCGTGGTAGCAAATGGCTCTGCTCCGGACGCAGAGATGCCGCGTTCCTTCAAGCGCGTGACAATAGGTTCGGCTCTGATACCCTTCTCGAATTGCAGCCAAGCAAAGCTTGCATTTCGATGCGCCAGAATAGCCGATTCACCCAGAACGGTCCGACAAATCTGCTGGCGTTCTGCGCCATCCCGCTTCCTGGTATTTTCGGATTTGGCGAGCGTGCCGTCTTCGATCCAGCCCGTGACCAGCCCGGAGATCAAAGCCGGAGCGTTCCAGGTCGTCGCTCTGATAACCTCAAGTAATCTGTCGATGTTTGATTTAGGAGCAATCACGTATCCGAGGCGCAATCCCGTCCCAATACTTTTTGAGAACCCCCCCACATAAACCGTCCGCTCCGGCGCAAGGGAAATGAGGCTTGGCGGTGGGTCAGGCTCCAGGAAGGCATAGGCTGCGTCCTCAATAATCAAAAGGTCATGCTTGCAGGCGATTTCGACCAGACGCAGACGTGTCGCATCATCCATGACTGTGCCTAAAGGGCTATGGACTGTCGGCATGAGATAGATCGCCCGTAGCTTGCGCGCGCGGCATTGTCGTTCCAATTCATCCGGGTTCATCACGCCGTCTCTGCCTTCGACCGGAATGAGTTCGAGACCCTTCAGCGCCGCGACGGATTTGAAGCCGGGATATGTTATGGTGTCAGTCGCGATTGCCTCCCCATGACGAAACAGCCCGAGAGCTATGGTCGCCAGCCCATGTTGTCCGCCGGATGTCACCAGAAGGCATTCCGGATCAATGGGGCCGAGGATGCTGCCGAGGCTTTCGGCTATGATCCGGCGTTCATGCGCTCGCCCGCCGTGAGGTTGATAGCGCAGCATCGCCTCAAGATCGCCCGCTGATGCGAGTCGGCGGAGTCCTGTACGAAGCATATCGGCATCAGATGCAGCGCCTGGCATATTGAAGATCAGATCAACAAGGCCATCGGTGGCAGTTTGCTGAACGCCGAGCGTTGGTGGCAATCCGTGGTCGCGCACGAACGTACCGCGACCCGTTTCGCCGATAATCAGGCCCCGCTTTTCAAGTTCTCTGTAAGCGCTGGTTGCGGTAGCGAGAGCTACACCAGCCTGTTCCGCAAATGCTCGATGTGTCGGTAACTTTGTGCCCGGAGCCAACTTGCCATCCTGGATCGCGGTGGAAAGCACATCTGCCAAACGCACATATCTGGGTTTCTTCATATTCTCACTGTATCTAGTACAATAGATAAATTGTCATGCATTATTCTTCGTGGCATTTCGATCTCAAGTCAATCTCCGAGGTCCACCCATGCTCAAAGCAATCCCGGTATCATTTCTCGCCCTTGGTCTGTTCACTGTGACATTTGCCGTAAATCTTCAGGCCCCTCTCTATGATGCCTATGCGGCGGAAAGTAATGTGGGTGCGACGGCCGTAACGATAGCATTTGCGGCCTATGTTGGGGGGCTTATGCCGACGCTGTTGTTGCTCGGAGGTCTTTCGGACCGGATTGGACGGCGGTTTCCGATTGCCTTGGCACTGATCCTTGGCACCACGGCGACAGCGCTACTTGTGCAAGTCCCAAGCTGGATTAGTTTGGTGATCGCACGTTTCATGCTCGGGACTGGCACCGGCCTCGCGACAACAGCTGGAACCGCCTACATGACAGAAATCCTGGGTGCTGACCGTGCTAAGAATGCGGCCCTTATTGTGACTTCGTCTACGTCTCTTGGTTTTGGCGGCGGCGCACTGGCGACTGGTATCAGTCTCGGCCTGCAAGGTCATACGCTGTTACCGGCCAGCTATATTGCCTTATTCGCAATGGCTCCAGTTCTAGCTGTGATCGCCCTCGCACTGCCCCGCGTCGACAAGCCAAAGCCGGTTTCGCTTTTGCGCCTCCCGGTGTTCCCCACTGGAACATGGGTCTTTGGGGCGGCTATGGCGCTGGCATGGTCCACAACCGGGATGACCATCGCAGTTGTTCCACTGGAGCTGGCCGAGAACAATCTCGGGGGGTGGACCGGCCTGGTCATCTTTCTGGCGATTTTCGTAGGTTTTCTGTGTCAGCCGATTGCGCGGCGCATGACCAACGGCTGTGCCCTTGCCCTCGGCTTCGTTCTGATCCCGCTTGGCTTCCTGGTTCTTCTGGCAGGTGTTTGGATGAAAGTGCTGGCCTTTGTTCTTCTCGGCACCTGCATTACCAGCGCGGCCAGCTACGGCTTTACTTATCTTGCCTCTCTGGCAGAGGTCTCCTTGCGTGCTCCGAAGGATCGGGCGCGCGCAACGGCAGGGCTATTTGTATACGCTTACTTCGGCTTCTCGCTTCCGGTGGTCGCCAGCGGCGCACTTGCGGATATGCTCGGCCTTCTGTCTGCAATGGCAGTATTTGCGGTGGCCCAGATCACTGCGACGGCGATCATCGTCTTAGTATGGGACAGGAGGCCAGAACCTTCTGTGGCCGCAATCAATGCAGGATAAGAACATGATGACGAACACAACAGATAGAAAGCGGCTGCGCGTGATGGTTCTGTTTGGTGGCCGGTCTGATGAGCACGAAGTCTCAGTCCTTTCAGCGACGAATATATTGTCAGCAATGGATCGCACGAAACATGAGCCGGTGCCGGTCTATATCGGACGGGACGGTCGCTGGAGGCTCAGCAGTTTTAAAGAGGGGCAACTGTCCAAACCAACTGAAGGACCATGCATCGCTCCCGTCCCAGGTGGGCGGGGCCGCCTATTAAACGTGGAGGCAGATACCCCAATTGCTCAACTAGCTCCCATTGATGCAATTTTTCCAGTGCTGCATGGCCAATGGGGTGAAGACGGATCGATACAGGGGACCATCGTCACCTTGTGCGTGCCTCTGGTCGGTTGCAGCATTTCGGGTTCGGCAAATGCGCTAGACAAGGAAATCACAAAACGACTTCTGAGCGAAGCGGGTTTACCAGTAGCACGATCTATTGTTCTCCATCGGGGCAGTCCGGACTCTTTTGAATTGGTCAAAAGGAAGTTGGGCCTTCCAGTTTTCCTTAAACCCGCCACCCAAGGATCATCGGTCGGCGTAGGAAAAGTTACAAACGATGAGGAGTTCCAAACTGTGCTGGCAGCCGGCTTCCAACATGATCAACGGGTGCTTGCGGAAGAATTCATAGAAAGCCGCGAAATTGAGTGCGCAGTTCTGGAAAACGCAGATGGATCGCTTTTCGTCTCCAGGCCGGGAGAGATTGTTCCGTCCGCCAAACACGACTTCTACACCTACGATGCGAAATACGTTGATCCGGAAGGGGCCGAACTGAGCGCTCCGGTCGCTCTCTCTGAGGAAGAGGAAGCGTCGATCCGGGTGATGGCCGCAGAGGCTTTCCACGCAGCCGGGTGTGACGCAATGGCTCGCGTCGATTTCTTCCTGGGTCCTGATGCTGAGGTTGTTGTGAACGAGCTGAACACAATGCCAGGCTTCACAGACAACAGCATGTACCCGAGGTTAATGGCCGCAAGCGGGATCGACGGGCCAGAGCTTATCAACAGATTGATTGCGCATGGGCTGAAGCGGTTCGAGGATGAAAATCGAAACCAATGAGATTGCTTCAAATAGTTTTCTGCTAAGCGGATACACGCGCTTCCCGCAGCAACGGTAAGAGTGGGCTCGTTCCGGACCTTCTCCGCACTGCAGGATGTGCCAAAACTCATACATTGCTGTCACCGGCGAAAACGGCCGATATTGGCAGCGAGTTACTCTCCTGTTCCGCTTTGCTCTTCGAAAACATCCAAGGCTACGTTCAACGCGTTGATAGCCGCTGGAAACCCACCATAGAGCGACATTTGCCAGATTGTCTCGGCAATCTCGACTTTGGTTAGGCCCGCTTTCAAACCTCCTTCGATGTGAATGCGCAACTGAGGAGCAGTTTGTCCGCCCAAAGCCGTCAACGCTGCAATCGTTGCAAGACTTCGATCCCGCAATGCTAGACCCGGGCGACTGTAGTGTTGTCCGTAAACAAAACTGATCAGGTCTTGGGGCATCCCCGGCAAAAGAGCGCCATACCGAGCTTCAAGTGCCTCTTCCAAGCCCGGATTATGTTCTTCGGTCAGCGCTTTGCCGCGCTCATATGCGTTTTTCATATCTTGTCTCTGTTTGAATTGGGATCAGGGGTGCGCTGTTCGGTTGCCATTCAATGCGGGCTGCAACAACAACCTACGCTTAGATTCTGGCTCAGACATTGACCCCTTTCATGCCTTCTTCGGTGTATCGCGCGCCAGATACCGGAAGCGTGGCCAGACCATCCTCAAGCTCCTGCAAATCCTCTTCGTTCAAGGTGATTTCGGCGGCAGCCATGTTCTCCCGCAGATATGTGATTTTCTTTGTGCCCGGGATTGGGACGATATCATCGCCTTGGGCCAGCAACCAGGAAAGCGCCAGTTGCGCAGGTGTGCATTCCTTGCGGGTTGCAATGACGCGTGCCAGGTCGGCGATGCGCTTGTTGGATGTCGCTGCCTCTGTCTGAAAACGCGGTAGAGACGCGCGGAAATCTCCATCTTCAAATTCGTGATCAATCTGGAACCGCCCGGTCAGGAAACCGCGACCAAGCGGTGAATAGGGCACAAAGCCAATCCCCAGCTCGCGGCAGGTAGGCAGCACCTCTTTTTCAACATCGCGCGACCATAGGGAGTATTCCGTCTGCACAGCAGTGACAGGATGCACTGCGTGTGCGCGGCGCAGTGTATCCGCGCTGACCTCGCACAGGCCGATCCGGTCTATCTTTCCTTCCTCGACCAGGCGCGACAGGCCGCTCATCGTGTCTTCGATATCCTGCGCACGGTTGATCCGATGCACATAGTAGAGGTCAATCCGTTCGACCCCGAGACGTTTCAATGACGCCTCGCAGGAGGCCCTTGCATAGTCCGGACTGTTATCCAGGCTGCGTCGGTATTCGCCGGGTTTGCGAACGATGCCGAACTTGGTCGCTATCTTCGGATGGGCTTTCGAATTTGCTAGGAACGCACCAAGCAGTTCTTCATTGTGATGCGGGCCATACATATCGGCGGTATCGAAAAAACCGATCCCCAAATCTACAGCTTCATTCAAGACCCGCATCGACATCTGGTCATCGCGCGGGCCGTAAAACTCACTCATGCCCATGCACCCCAGGCCGATGGCCGATACATCGAAACCTTGCGCCAATGTCCGTTGTTTCATGCCGCTCTCCTTGTCTGTTGACCAAAGAGATGGCATTTTCAAATCTGTATAAACATCCGTGAATTTGAAAACAGGATTTCCAAAATCGGAAAGCACTCCAACCATGATCTGATCTGGGATGACATCCGCGCTTTCCTGGCTGTGGCGCGTACAGGCACGTTGTCTGGAGCAGTGGCGCAGATAGGGGTCGGGATCGCCACCGTCTCGCGCCGGATCGAACGGTTGGAATCTGCGATGGGCCTACCTGTGTTTACGCGGCACCAGTCCGGCTATCGTCTGACAGCAGATGGTGCGGCGCTGATTGAACGTGCGGAAGAGATGGAAGCAGCGGCCCTGTCGCTAACCTCCGGGCTGCACCACGACGCACCCGTCGCGGGCACCGTGCGGCTGGCCACAGCCGAGAATTTGGCAACCGGCCTGATCATCCCGGAACTGGGGCGATTGAAGGCAGAGTACCCACACTTATCGCTGGAAATTGTGACGGACGTATCCACAGTTAACCTGCATCGGCGTGATGCGGATATCGCCCTTAGAATGGTGAAACCTGACCGGGGCAACGTCTCACTGCAAAGATTGGGACGCTTGGGCTTTGGCCTCTATGGCTCGGTGGATTATGTGTCTGCTCGCGGCGCAGCATCAGATGCCAGCGCGTTTGATACAGACGATTTCATTGCCTGGTCCGAGGCCTACGCGAACCTTCCAGCCGCTCAGTGGGTTGAACGCATGTTAAAGGGTCGCCCACCTGTGCTGGTCACGACCTCGTTGGCGACACAGTTTGTCGCTTGTGAAAATGGACTTGGCCTGGCGATCCTGCCGCATTTTCTGGCGCGTCCGCGCGGTCTTGTGTGCCTCAACGCAGAGCTTGGCGTCGATCAGACGATCTGGCTTGTCACCCATTCCGATCTTGTTCACTCACGCCGCGTCCGTGCCGTCGCAGAATTTCTGCGCGATCTGGCGCAGAGGAATCGCGCTCGTTTAGGTGGTTAGAATTCCAGCCGTCTTTGTTTCCAGCAGAAAGGACCGTTTTTGCGCCATTACGCGAGGCTGAGATCAACTTCCGAACAGCTACAATCTAATCATTTGGCAAAATTCTCAGCATAGTTGCCAATGGTTGTTCCGAGCTGCCGTTTGAATGCCCTCTGCATTTGCTGGAAGTCTCTGAAACCGGAAATTTCGATACTCTTGCCAATAGGGAGACCACTGCTAAGAGCATCAGAGGCACGTTTTACCCTGTAACGCTCCAGGAATTTCACGGGTGAATGGCCGGTCATGGCGGAGAAGCGCCGCACCAGAGTACGAGAAGTCAGTCCGGCAACGTCAGCCATTAGATCGAGTGTCCATTCTTCCCCTGGATTGTCGTGCAAAGCAGAGATCAGGCGGGCCAACTCCCTGTCTTCTGTGAATTGTGCCTCAAGGATGTCGGCGAACTGGTTCTGCCCTCCGCTGCGTTTGAGGTACACCACCAGTTCCCGCGCTACCGACAACGCGACCGCTGAGCCGTGATCCCTACGAATGACTTCCAGCGCCAAGTCTATGCCCGATGTGACACCCGCCGAAGTGAAGATCAGATCATCAATTCTATAAAGCTCATTGGTGACCCAATTCACCATGGGAAAAAGGTCGCGGACTTGTTTCGCACGTCCCCAATGGGTGGTTGCAGATCGGCCATCCAGAAGCCCGGCGTCGGCGAGGATCAAAGCCCCAGAACAAACTGAAATCACTCTCTGACCATTTCCAGACCTCTGCCAACCGCTCAGAATCTTACGTAGTACAGGTCGCTGCAACATACGGTCCACACCACGGCCGCCCGGAACCAGCAGGTCATGATGGGCTTCAATCTCCAACACCTGATCTGCCTGAAGCCGCAACCCGCAGGATGATGTGACTGCGCCGCCATCGAGCGAGACATAGCGCAGTTGATAACGGTTCACGCCATCATCATTCGCAGAGCTGAAAGCCTGAACAGGTCCTGCAACATCCAGGATGTTCAGGTCGTCAAAGAGTAGAATGTCGATGCTGCGTATTTTGTCCATAATTGATGATAATATGTCATTATCGCCAATACTGCCAGCAGTTAGAAAAGCACTACGTCTCCTGAATATCGGACCTGTTGATGCTAAACCGAAACTTCACCCTGATCCTTGTAGGCAATGTCATTCTTGGGTCGGCGATGCCAATGCTGATTATCCTGGGCGGCCTCGCTGGAGCCTGGCTGGCCCCACAAAGCTGGCTGGCCACCGCACCGCCATCGGCCCAAATGATTGCCGGGATAGCTGTCGCCTCTCCCATTTCGCTGTTCATGGGACGTTTTGGACGTCGTGCAGGATTCTTGCTAGGGACGGTTGCGCTAATCTCAGGGGCTATTCTCGCTGTTCTTGCACTTCAGATTCAGAGCTTCATGTTGCTCTGTCTCGCCCATGTCGCGTTGGGTGCGGCGCTGATCTGCGTGAACTATTTCCGCTTCGCAGCCTCTGAAGCGGTAGCCGAAGAACACCGACCGCAGGCCATTTCCTTTACTTTGGCATCGGGGTTGGTTGCGGCACTGATTGGCCCAGAGCTGTTTTCCTGGTCGAAGGATGCCCTTGCGCCAACACCGCTGGCAGGGGCCTACGCAGCTATGGCAGTTCTGGGAATATTGGGCGCTGTTCCCGTTCTTTGCCTCAAGATGCAAAACGCTGAGGCAAAACGGGCACCAAAGTCCTCTACAACTGTCCGAGACATCATTGCCAGAAATCCCAGACTTGCCGTGGCAATCGGTATTGCCGCCCTATCGCAGGCGACGATGGTGCTGATGATGACGCCAACACCTCTGGCGATGATCGGGTGTGGCTTTATGGACGACCAGGCTGCTGACGTGATCCGCTGGCATGTAGTGGCGATGTTCGCCCCTGGTTTCTTTACCGGATCACTCATCAAGCGTTTTGGAGCGGGACACATTGCTGCCATCGGGATCGCCCTGCTCCTGTTTTCGGCCCTTGTTGCCGTGTCAGGGCTGGAGCTTCTGAATTTCTATACCGCCCTCATCCTGCTCGGAGTTGGTTGGAATTTTGGTTTCGTAAGCGGCACACACTTGCTGCAATCTGCACTCAAGGATCAGGAACGCCCACTCATTCAAGGCGCAAACGACACGATCCTGGCAATCTCTTCTTCAGCGGCTTCGCTTCTGTCGGGTGCGCTATACGCCGGGATTGGATGGATTGGTCTGGCCGGTCTCTCGGGACCAGTATTATTGATAATCAGTCTTGTTCTCTTCCGAACAAACAATCGCACAAAGGAATATGCTTCATGAAGCAGGTAGCGGTATTTTGCGGCTCCAGCACCGGGAATAGTCCAGAATATGTTCAGGCAGCCATCGACCTGGGAACGGCTCTGGCAGAGCGCTCGATCACGTTGGTCTACGGTGGCGGCAAGGTTGGCCTTATGGGACAGATTGCCGATGCCACGTTGCAAGCAGGTGGTCGTGTCATTGGCGTAATGCCAGAGGCACTGGTAGAGCGCGAAATCTCGCATCCGGGACTGACAGAGCTGCATGTCGTGCCAGACATGGCGACGAGAAAAGCAAAAATGTCTGAGCTTTCAAATGGCTTTGTCGCATTGCCAGGCGGCGCGGGAATCCTCGAAGAGATCACCGAACAATGGACGTGGGGCCAGCTCGGAATACACGGAAAGCCAGTAGCATTCCTGAACATCAACGGATTCTACAATCACATGCAGGCCTTAGTCGCCCATATGACGGAACAGGGATTCATGAAACCTGAATACCTAGACATATTGATTTTCAACGATACTCCCGACCGGATTTTGGATTTGATGGGCGGCTATCATCCCCCTGAGCAGAAGTGGGCCTGAAGGCATCGAAAAAAACCGCCCCAATCCCTTCAACATATGCAGTAGATCAATAACTGAGACCTCGTTCACAATCTGTCTCCCCGCCGATCTCGCGCTCTGGCTCCGACTTGCTACCGCCACGCCACGGTGTTTTGCGTCAACAGAGTTTGAAGCGGTGCCGATACTCACTCGGGCTGATGCTTGAAAGGGACTTGAAAACCCGGTTGAAGGCCGAAACATCCTGATAACCGACTTGCCAGCAGATTTGAGTGACCGAGAGATTGGTCAACTCCAGCAAACCCTTTGCTTTTTCCACTCTTAACTCTTGAACATACCGGTTCACGGATAAGCCCGTGCCACTCAAGAACCTGCGATGCAAGGAGCGCTCGGAAAGGCTTGACCGGCGTGCCAATGCGCTCACCGATAAATCGGATGCAGCATTTCCCTCCATCCATACCTGCAAGGCTCGGATCGCATCGTCCTTGTGCGTCATTCTGGGCTGAAAACTGCGGTAGGCCTGCTGTTCGCGCCCGGCAGGATCAATCAACATCTGGCGACACAGCCGCGATACGACCTGCGGCCCTAGCCAACGTCCGACCAGATGAACTCCCAAATCCACCCAGGCCATAACGCCGCCTGCGGTCACAACATCGTTGTCATCAACCAGGATATGTTCGGGGTATAGGTCCACTTTGGGAAAAGCCGATCTGAAATTCGCTTCAAGCGCCCAATGGGTTGTCGCGGGACGACCGTCCAAAACGCCCGCGTAGCCCAGCCAATAGCTCCCCGCACATGCCGAGCACATAATCGTCCCTGCAAGATGCTGACGCCGAAGCCAGTTATGCAAGTCCCGGTCTCCCGCGCCTCTCGCCCCTATAAGGTTCGGGGGCAGTATGATGGCATTCAGTCCGGAAGCCTCCCGAATCGTGGAAGGGCTCAATAGTTGATGACGAATCTTCCGGCCGGATTCTTCTTCGACGTGCCTGTTGGCGACATCGAACACTTCACCCAACCCATGCAGGGCGGATTGCTGAACGCCATCATATGCGATTATCGCAACGCTTGGCGCATATGGCACAGAGTTTGTCATATACGCCAATGGTATTGGTCCGCCCCCAAGCTGTAAACACAGCGGAACCACTACCAAACGATAGGAGAATAACGTGACCCAAACAGCCTTGATTTTGGTCGATATTCAGAACGACTATTTCCCAAGCTTCCCAGACAGCAAAATGGCCCTTTCAGGAATGGATGATGCATCAGGCCATGCGGCCGACATCCTTGAGGCCGCACGTAATGGCGGCGTGAAGATCCAGCTAGTTTCACCGCCGCAATCTTCGAAGCTGCTGGAATGTCCAAAGATACAGCGTCTAAGTTCATGGGGATGATGGCGGCAGAACACGGCTGAGCCATGATCGACCGCTTCGTCCCGAACTTCTTGCGTTGACAGCACAAGGAAAGCGCCCGTTTGTCTGGCCGTGACGATGCACTGCGGACGTTCGGGCCAGCTATCCCTGAAAACCCATAGCCGCACTAGCCTCACAATTTTCCTTTTTCGGCATCAATCTTACGGTGCTGAGCTGAATCCCGGCAATGCGAGGCCAGGTTCGCGATCTACCATTCTACCGATTTCGCGCGTGTTTTCTTTCCGGCTATAGTGATCCCGGTCTGCACTATGCCCGCCACCGCGCTCCAGAATCTCGTGCGGATGGCTCAAAACGCGTGACTGTTTCTATCCTCCATGAGGCTTGCTCGAACCTATGATCTCTCTGTCAGGAGTTTTAGGCCGGCAAAGGAAAAGAACACGCCGAGCATCGCCTGAATGTACCGCCTGGAACGACTATAGGCCGCGACCATCAGCGGAGTAGAAAACGCGACGGCATACAGTACATGGACGATGACCGACATCAAAAAAATGCCAGCGACAATTGCCACGGCCACCCAAACAGGCGATCCCGGCTGAAGCCCGAATGAAATTGTGGCAATCCACGCTAAAGCGGCTTTGGGGTTGGTCATCTGAACCGCATAGCCGCTTAGAAAGTAACGGGTCGGAGATTTCTCTGGCTGATCTGTGGCTCCGGCACTCAGATCACAAACGGAAGCCGCTGATTTGAAGGACTTGTAGGCCAGCCAAAGCAAATACACTCCGCCGACGATTTTGATGACCAACAATACAGATGCGTAGGTAGCAAGAAGGGCAGACAGGCCAAGAGCGGTCAGCATCCCCCATGTCAGCGAACCCAAAGCCACTCCGAGTGGCAGCCAAACCCCAGATTGGCGATCAACGCTCATGGACGTACCAATGATTGCAAGGATGTTGGGCCCTGGACTAGCCACCCCAACCAGGAAAACGGAGTATGCCAGAAGAATGCCTGGGAGATAGATGTAGATTTGTTCCATGAGAATGCCTGTTTGTGCAAATCAACGTCCAGAAACTCGTACAGCTCGAAACGGCCCTCGTCTACGACGCGAATTCGACCATTTTTGGCACATAGGTATTGGCAAGGGGTTATTGTCCAGCCTCGTCGCGCTCCTTGAATACGTCCAGAGCTACATTGAGTGCATTGATGGCGGCTGGAAAGCCACCATACAATGACATTTGCCAGATCGCTTCGGCGATTTTCGTTTTAGAGAGACCCGCTTTCAGCCCTCCCTCAATGTGAATGCGAAGTTGAGGGGCTGTCTGACCGCCCAAAGCAGTAAGGGCGAAGATCGTCGCAAGGCTGCGATCACGAAGCGATAATCCAGGTCGATCATAGTGTTGCCCATAGACGAAACTGATCAGGTCTTGCGGCATTCCAGGTAGAAGCGCGCCGTAACGCGCCTCTAGGGCCTCTTCCAAACCGGGGTTATGCCTTTCAGCCAGTGCCTTGCCCCGCT